>CAZYYU010000010.1:0-99167 GCA_964651735.1 uncultured Gammaproteobacteria bacterium
AGGCGGTGGGGGGCTCGAGAGAGCTTTACTATTTATCCCCCCTCAGTCCCTTCGGGACAGCTCCCCCCCGAGGGGGGAGCAAAAAAAATGAGCCTCTGTGGACTCATTTTTTTTAATAAGATAAAAACTAACTATGCGTTACCGCGATTATCATCCTCATCGTCTTTAGATTTTTCCGATTGAACGATAATAGTTTGTGATTCATCATCTGGTGTTTTTTCATTCAGTATGCGTTGATATATTTCTTCACGATGTACGGATACATCTTTGGGTGCATTGATCCCAATACGTACTTGATTACCCTTGACTCCTAAAACTGTCAATGTAATGTCATCGCCAATAATAATCGACTCACCTACTCGCCGCGTCAATATTAACATTACTGTTTCTCCTATCTCTTCCTAAAATAAATTGCTTGAGTAGAATATTACACCAAATTATTGTAATTCACAAGAAAATCGTGCTAATTCAGAGGTAAGTATAGAACAAAATCCTTAAGTGAAGCTTAAAATTGCAAATTTTTCTTGTCATTTTTGTTTTTAGGTAAATTTTATAGTTCTGGTTTAGAAGTAATAGCTATCAGCATATCGCTTAACTTCGAATATTAATGGAAAGGTCCACTATCATAGGTTACGGTTAGAACATCCCAGGTACAAGATGCTAATGCTAATTTACAGATATAATCATAGATCTGATGCTGGGGATCACTCTGAAATTTTGACTGATCATATCTTAGCATCGAACCCGAGTATTGTTTTTTAGCTTCAACAGTCCCGCCTTTTTGCTCATAAATGCAACGTACATAAGGTTGATGAGCAAAACTAGAATTCGTGATACTGGCAGCTATAAATAGTAGGTCATTCGATATACCATTCGTTGCCATGATAGACCATCCAGGAACTGATCCACTGCGCATCTGTTCTATGTTAGGACAGATTTCAGTACCTACATAATCTGCGTAGATTGCGGCATTTGCACCAGAACAGAATACAGACAGAATTAATGAGCTTAGGGCAATGAATTTGTTTAAATTTATTGATTTCATGATAGACTCCAGGCTAAGTAATTTAAATTAAAATTTTAAGTATTTTGCCAAAATATCTTATAAGTAACAAGTCCTTAAGATTATTATGGCTCGTAAATTACTTCACAATAGAACGTTCTTCTTTAGGTGCATTTTCCAAACCAAAAGCTGAATGAAGCGTTCTAGCGCCTAACTCAAGATACTTCTCATTAATCACCACAGAAATTTTAATCTCAGAGGTCGAGATCAAATGAATATTAATTCCCTCTTCGGCTAAGGCCGTAAACATTGTAGTCGCCACACCTGAATGAGAACGCATACCCACGCCCACAATCGACAGCTTTGCAATCTTCCCATCTCCCCGTACTTCCTTAGCTTGCAACACCTTAGCCAAGTCATTCATAATAGTTAAAGTGTTTTTAAAATCATCACGTTGCACAGTAAAGCTAAAGTCAATTGTACCGCTGATATTAGGAACATTTTGCACAATCATATCAATTTCAATACCCTTGCTACTGATGGCTTCTAAGATTTGTTTAGCAACGCCAGGTTTATCAGGTACGCTGACCAGTGTAATTTGTGCCTGGTTTCTATCAAAAGCGATACCAGAAACGATAGGTTGTTCCATGTGATTGTCCTCATATGTGATCAATGTGCCTGAACCTTCAACAAAACTCGAGAGCACGCGAAGGGGCACGTTATATTTACCAGCGAATTCAACTGAACGAATTTGCAGCACCTTGGCACCCAAACTGGCCAGTTCTAACATTTCTTCAAAAGTGATACGGTCTAATTTGCGCGCCTCAGGAACAACGCGAGGGTCAGTCGTATAAACCCCATCCACATCCGTATAGATTTGACATTCGTCTGCTTTCAAAGCAGCTGCCAGTGCTACTGCAGTAGTATCCGATCCTCCCCGACCTAGGGTAGTGACATTTCCAAATTCATCAATTCCCTGAAAGCCAGTAACAACCGGCACTCGTCCTTCAGAAAGATCAAGCCTAATACGCTCTGAATCAATTCCCAAAATTCTGGCTTTTTTATGATCACTGGTGGTTTTAATACCAGCCTGAGTCGCTGTAAAAGACCGCGCAGGGCAACCCATGCTTAATAAGGCCATACTTAATAAAGTTACCGTGATTATCTCACCGGTTGAAACCAGTGCATCATATTCTCGAGCACTGGGCTCATCATGAACCGATTTGGCCAGTTGAATTAATTTATCAGTATCGCCATTCATTGCCGATAAAACAACGACAACATCATGACCTTCTTTACGAGTTTGTATCACACGTTCAGCAACGGCTTGAATTCTTTCGAGGTTACCAACTGAGGTGCCTCCAAATTTTTGTATAATAAGTGCCATAGTTGTTTATAATCCTAACTTAGCTTCCATAAATTTTAGCACAGATTTCAAGGCTCCATCTAAGGCAGTCACATTTTCACCACCACCTTGTGCCATATCGGGTCGTCCACCACCTTTTCCACCAATTTGTTCTGCTACGAAACTGACAAGTTCACCCGCATGAATTTTGCCCACTAAATCTTTAGTAACACCACCAACGACTCTCACTTTAGAATCCTCCACACTGGCTAAAAGGACCACTGCCGGAGCAAATTTTTGCTTTAATTGATCTACCAACTCTCGCAACGCAGCTGCATCTAAATTATCAACTTGATAAGATAACACATTGATATTATTAATTTTTGTTATCTGATCTTCAATGTTCCCAGTGCTCATTTGTGAAGATTGTTTTTTCAATTTTACAATTTGCTTTTCCAAATCACGTTGGTTATTCAGCAGCTGATCCACTTTATCTAAGAGATTTTCTGGGCCCGCTTTTATTTTATCCATGAGCTGATGTAATAAATTTTCATTCTTCACAACCCATTCAAGGGCTTCTTTACCTGTCAGTGCTTCTATACGACGAATACCAGCTGCTACACTGGACTGACCAATGATCTTAAAGAATCCAATTTCACCGGTGTGACTCACATGCGTTCCACCACAAAGTTCTTTAGAAAACTCACCTAGACTCAGCATTCGAACCTCAGCGCCGTATTTTTCACCAAATAAAGCTAAGGCTCCACGTTTCATCGCCTCCTCAGGTGTAAGATGATCGATATGACCTGATAAATTCGCTCTAATTTGTTGATTTACAAGATCTTCTACCCGATAAATTTCTTCAGGTGTTAATGCGGAATCATGTGCAAAATCGAATCGTAATCTCGCGGCTTCAACTAATGAACCCTTTTGCATAACATGCTCCCCTAAAATTCTTCTTAATGCAGCATGCACCAAATGGGTAGCGGTATGATTTAACATAATGGCTTGTCGCGCAGAATCGACTTCTGAATTGACTTTAGTTCCAACTTTTAATTGGCCCTGAGCCATTTTTCCGTGATGCAAATAAACCAACGCTTGTTTCTGAGTGTCTAGGACTTCAAATTTTCCACCTTCGAATATAATGAAACCTTTATCACCAATCTGGCCACCTGATTCTGCATAAAATGGAGTTCTATCCAGTACTACGATTCCCTTTTCTCCTTCCGACAAAAATTCAGAAGCTTCACCTTGTTCATTAAAAAGTGCAGTCACTTCACCGTGGTCTGTCGTGGATTCATAACCCGTAAATTCAGTTTCACCTCGAATCTCTAACTTATTAGTGTAATCCACAGAAAATTTACTGAGTGCTTGAGAGCGTTCACGTTGTTCAGCCATGGCATTTTCAAAACCAGCGTAATCAACCGTCAGCTTTCGTTCTCGGGCGATATCGGCCGTTAAATCAATAGGAAAACCATAGGTATCATATAATTTAAAAACCACATCCCCGGGTATATGATTGCTCGCCAGCTGCTCGATGGCATGTTCAAAGATTTTCATCCCAGATTCTAAAGTCACCGCGAATTGTATCTCTTCTCGTAAAATCGCTTTTTCAATTCTGTCTTTAGATTGGATTAATTTAGGATAAGCCTCACCCATAACCCCGCACAATGAGGATACTATTTTGTGGAAAAAGGGTTCATGAACACCGAGTTTGTATCCGTGACGAATAGCGCGTCGAATAATTCTGCGCAACACATAACCACGTCCTTCATTAGAGGGAACTACGCCATCTAATAATAAAAATGATGTGGAACGAATATGATCGGCAATCACACGAATGCTCGTATGATCTTCATCTTTTACACCCGTAATTCGAAGTATGTCTTTGATTAAATTACGAAATAAATCAATTTCATAGTTATTATGCACGCCTTGTAATACCGCAGCAATTCTTTCCAGACCCATTCCAGTATCCACGGAAGGTTTAGGTAAGTTGGTGAGCGTACCATCTGCAGAACGATCGTACTGCATAAACACTAAATTCCAAATTTCGATATAACGATCACCATCTTCTTCCGGAGAACCTGGAGGCCCACCAGGAATAGAATCGCCATGATCATAAAAAATTTCAGTGCAAGGTCCACAAGGTCCTGTGTCACCCATCGACCAAAAATTATCTTTTTCACCGCAGCGTGAAAATCGTTTCTGGTCAATTTTAATGTGGTTAAACCAAATATCTTCGGCTTCTTTATCATCTTTAAATACGGTGACCCAAAGTTTTTCAGCAGGAAGGCCCAATTCTTTGGTTAATAATTCCCACGCAAATTCAATGGCTTCCTTCTTAAAGTAATCGCCAAAACTGAAGTTCCCCAGCATTTCAAAAAAGGTGTGATGTCGTGCCGTGTAACCAACATTTTCTAAATCATTGTGTTTTCCACCAGCTCTTACACAACATTGACTGCTGGTGGCTCGTGAATAGGGGCGCTGTTCTTTACCTAAAAAAACATCCTTAAATTGCACCATCCCCGCGTTGGTAAACAATAAGGTAGGATCATTTCCAGGAATCAGGGAACTACTGGCAACAATTTCATGCCCCCTGCTCTTAAAATATTTGAGAAATTTATCTCTTAACTCATTGATTTTCATAGATATTTTCTATACACCTGTTAGACATTTCCACACTAAAACCCCGGTATTGCAAAAACTTTAAGCGCTTTATTTTTGCAGGATAATCTTCTGGGGCTTGGGCTGCAAATTTTTTCTGCAAAACTTTTTGACAGCATTCTTCCCAAAATGACCGATCATAATATTGCATCTGCTGATCAATGTCAGCCTCACTCACACCGCGCTCCGATAATTCAGCTCGAATATGATGAGGACCATAACCTCGGTTGGCGCGGTATTGAATATAGTTTTCAGCAAATCGAGCATCCGATTGCAAGCCTTGTTGTGCTAATTCATTTAAGGCCTCTTGGATCTCCTCAGCCTCATAGTCACGCAAGCTCAACTTTCGCTCTAGCTCAACACGTGAATGCTCACGACGAGCGAGCAAATCCATTGCTGATCTTTTTGCTGATAATTTACTCAGACTTCAATTTCCTCTTCCTGAGGAGCATTGATAATTTTCGGCAACATTTTTTCACGAACTTTAGCTTCAATTTCCTCAGCAATGGCCGGATTATCTTTTAAGAACTGGCGTACATTATCTTTACCTTGACCAATACGATCTTTGTTATAACTGTACCAAGCACCAGACTTATCAATCAATCCACAACTCACACCCAATTCAATTATTTCACCTTCTCGTGAAATACCTTCACCATACAGAATATCAAAATCAGCTTGCTTGAACGGAGGTGCCACTTTATTTTTAACTACCTTCACGCGAGTTTCATTACCCGTAATTTCTTCACCCTTTTTAATGGCACCGATTCGACGAATATCCAAACGAACAGAGGCATAAAACTTTAGGGCATTACCACCGGTCGTGGTTTCAGGATTTCCAAACATCACCCCTATTTTCATTCGAATTTGGTTAATAAAAATGACTAAGGTGTTTGAACGTTTGATATTCGCTGTTAATTTTCGTAAAGCTTGGGACATCAATCGTGCTTGCAAGCCCATATGAGAATCACCCATCTCCCCTTCAATTTCGGCTTTGGGTGTAAGGGCCGCAACAGAGTCCACAACCACCACATCGATGGCACCGGATCGCACCAACATATCGGTAATTTCCAAGGCTTGTTCACCGGTATCTGGTTGAGAGAGCAATAACTCATCAACGTTCACACCCAATTTAGCCGCATAAGTAGGATCTAAGGCATGTTCCGCATCAATAAAAGCCGCCGTACCACCAGCGCGTTGAGCCGCAGCAACCACCTGCAAGGTTAAGGTCGTTTTACCGGAAGACTCAGGACCATAAATTTCAACAACACGGCCTTTGGGTAAACCACCGATGCCTAAGGCAATATCCAAAGTCAAAGATCCGGTAGAAATAACATCAATATTTTTAACGGCGGTAGGATCTCCCATTCGCATCACCGATCCTTCACCAAATTGTTTCTTGATTTGACTTAATGCAGTATCCAAAGCTTGTTTTTTAACGTTAGTTGCCATGATTCCATCCTCGTTGTTGTGACTAATGAGAGTATTAAATCACAAACCAATGATGTTCGATACCCCGCTAATTATCCTCCCCCCATCCGGGAGGAAGTGCCCATAGGGCAGGGTGGCAAGAATATTAAAAACCTTTAACTTGCTTTTGATTTATTGACTCCACTAAAACTCTATCTACTTGTTCGGAAAATGCCCTCGCTTTCTCCTCAGGTAATTCTTGCATTAATTCCTTTATTGACTTTAGAACTTGTTCTTCTTTTGATGAAGTTTCAACTGATTTTTCTTGTATACCATATCTTTCGAGAGATTTTTTAAAAGGTTTTTTGTTGGTTTCTGGAGATTTTATGCCAGGTCGAAAATTGACACTTGATTGTTGAAGCGTTGGGTCAGTAGGTTCAGAATTGAGTTTAGGATTTCCAATAGTAATTATTTGTACGCCCTGACCTCTTCGTTCAAGCAGCGCATCTACTATTTTAATCGTTAGTCCATTATCAGATAAATCTAGAAATTTAAGATTTTGTTTCGAAAATAGTGCTATGGCACCCTGATCACCAAGACTATTTTGGGCAAGTGTAATGCGCACAACAAATACTATTTCAGACAGTATTTTACCGGATTTTTCCGTTAAATTATTATGAGATAGATCTATTTCAGTAATATGAGGTTTTTGATTGAGTAAGTCTCTCAATACATCCATATCTTCGTCATCCAATCCGTAATTAACAAAACTGACTTTAGTGGTACTTTCGTCAGCCCTCTCAATTACTTTCTTCATCTTTTCTAACATAAATAACCCTCCTAATACACCAACTAAACATTTGGTGATTTTTCTGAAGATCTCAAGAGTGGACCTCCTTTTGGCTCAAAACTTTTAGTTATTCTAGCAATTTTTATCATCAATTGCTCTGCAGGATTTTCATTAAATCCTCCATCACGAAATACATGGTTTGGTACAATCTGTAAAACCCTATTTAAAAATATGAGGTATCGTTGACAATAATCAAGTATTTGCTTTTCAACAGCACTTTTACCGCTAGGGTCAAAATAGTCTAACCCGCGTTCGCAGTATACCATAAAAACATCAACACTAGCATTGATATTGCCCAATATGGCAATTAAAGAAGAAGGCAATGTATTATCTGGATTTTCTACATAATATAACCTCAATTTTTCTAAATACTTAGAGGTTTTATCTAATCGTCCTTCTTGTGTAAAAAACCCACTAAACTCCCCCCAATAAGCTAAGCAAGAAATCATTTTAGTTATTTTATCCAGATCTTTGGGTATTGCTTCCCTTAAAAGTTGTGAAGAAACTTCATACATACCTATTATCTTAAGTAGAAATTTTGGATTAATTCTAAAATCGCTTATCCCTAGAACATCACCTCTGATAGCATTACGAATAAAATCAAAAGCACTCTTTTCAGTGAATCGGTCTTTTTCCTCGAATTCAGCTGAACAAGATATCAAATCTTCTATATGATCATCCACTCTGACTATTTTGAAGTGTAATTTCTCCATCATAATTGTATTTAACGTAGCAATTTTAAGCTCATCAAGATTAGAATACTCTGACTTACTTGCTTTAAGCCAGCTATGAGTAGGTGGTAATGGTTGGTTAGGAAAGACACCAGAATAACGTAAAGGACAAATCTCAACTACTGGACCAGCAGGATTTCTCAAAAAATGCTTTCCATTTGAATCTACTGTTAGATTATATCCTCCTCGAAGAGTGTTTAAATTTGATGAACATGGATAAAAATCTATGCAATCTTGCAGCGCTTTAGGTCCAGTCATAAATATTGATATAAATTTAATATCTTGCGAACCATAACAGAGTGCATATTTTCTATCATCGTGATTCTGCATGTCTTCTATTCTTTTCTCAAGAAATTCAGTAATCGCTAGCATGAGAGGATTAGCTTTAGTGCAGATAATTGCGTCGTTACCTACTGTTAGCAAAGAAAAATGTGATTCGATCATTTCAACTGAGAGGTGTTGCCGTTGTGAAAAATCGTCCAATAACATTCTATGTCCACCAGGTTGAGTAAAAATAGACAACTCTCTTAAAGTTGTTTTACCAACTTGAATATCGGTATCAAAGTATGCTCCACCATATCGATAGAGAATTTTATTGCGAAGAATGTCACTGGATGCACCATAATTTGGTCTGATTAAATCTATAAAATATGCTACCCATTTATTTCTTAACCCATTTTTTTCTATATCTTTTAAAATAATTTTACCAGGTAAAAATATCGATTCATTCGGAAGGTCTTCTTCATATACTACCAATGGTTCTTGAGTTGATAATAATGCTTCTGTTTTTTTTACTGCTTCCATTGGCTCATCAGCTAATATTACTAAGCGATCTTTATAATAAGATCTACATTTAGCGATGTCACCACATGTTCTTTCATCAATCCAAAGATATACCATAAAATCAGGATTATGCTTTACCCAAGCTATTACAACCTCCAAACTTTTTTGACGCATTCGACCTCTACCTCCCGCCCATATAAAGTGCAAAATTTTAGGTGCGGGTTGATTTTCATCAGTCTGAACCTCTGCAAGTTTCACAACGTCCCCATCTATATTTTAATTTAAATCAATGTTTCTGATGCTTTAAACCTAATAATATTGTTAATTGATATAAGCAATTATAGTACACTCTAGAGAACAGTTTTTAAGAATAATCTGTTAAGCACAAGTAGTAGGAAAAATATGAGCGAAATACCTGCTAGGGCAAATCAATAGCAAATGGCATACAATACACTTAAGTTCTAACTATTACTTCAGTACCTCTATCAAAATCCCCTTGCGGCAATTCAACAAACTCATGGTTCAGCCACTCTGCATCTTCTTTATACATCCGAACACAACCATGGCTTGCGTTATACCCAGGAACTTCAGCAGCGCCATGTAAGGCAAAACCGTCTGAAAAGAACATACAAAATGGCATAGGCGCTCCGCCCCCTCTGTCAACGGGGAAGGATTTGGAGAGACAGGATTTGTCTTTTTTCTCAAAGACAGAGAATACACCTTCAATGGTGACACAGGGCTCTGGTGTATCTGGACAATCACCTCGACCTCCGGAAACGGGACCCCAGTGAAGCATATTTCCTGACTGATCATAGGCAGCCCATGCTAATTTTTTTAAATCGACCAGAATTAATTTTTTGCCTTGAGTATCTATGGTTCTCTCAAAAGGTGCTAGATCCAGCAAAGTAACAGAGTCCAAATTTTTGGGCACTGCAATTTTTTTGCCGGGAATCAGTGGTTGATTTGTTCGATTTAAACGGCGAACGAGATCTCGTTGGTCAGGGTCTGGAAATAATTTTTCCCAACTTTGTCTTCGCTTCACAACGATACAATCATACTCCTCACTCTCACATAATATTTCGCTATAACGAATCTTTTTTTGAGGAACAACGATCCGTTTTACAATCACTCGTTCATTATCAGGATTTTGAACATTCGATTCTGTATTTTCATCATCAATATATGAGTTTTGTCGGTAGTTAGACTCCGTATTTTCCTCACCATAAAAAGAAGTGACGCGGTTTCTACCTCGGTTGTATTCACGATATCTGGCAGAACGATGATGATCTTCACGCCGCGCTCTTTCATAGCTTCTGGGTTCCTCATCATTAAATAACTGCATTAAGCCAGCTAATTGTACTTTAGATGATTCCAAAGCTTGGCAGTAACTCAGCGGTGAATTCAATATGGTTATAAAACCAAAAGCTATCACTAATAACTTATTCTTTTGCATTTTTATTTCCTTTACCAACGTAACAAAATTCCATTATGTATAACATGATCACGCGTTTCAATTTTCGATAAATTTTCAGATACCCAATAATTACCTTGATTTTGACGACCAAATTCAGCGTGAACGTACTGACAAATCTCAAGTGCTTCCTTGCAATCAATTTCCACATTGGCATCTAGATTATCTTTGTGAAAACAAGAAAAGTTTATATTTTGTTTATTCGTTGCGAAGGCAGCCCAGTGGTCTGCTTCTAATGTTCTTTCCCATGCAGGGTATAAATTGGTCGTCTTTGTCGGTGCTAATTTAATCGTTAATTCGATCTCAGAACGATTGTGAAGAAAAAATATTCCTTGATTTTCTGAAGTTTTAAAAAGTGGTTTGAGTGCTAAGCGTCCATCTTGAAACACATGACCGACTTCAGTACAACCTGGTAAAAAACGTCGCTCGACTTCAGAGTGCGCATTGAGGCTGAATAAAATTAGAGAGACAAGTGGCAATAAAGAAAAAGTCCATTTCATGAGTTAAGCCTTTTTTTGTTCAACACTACTATTATAGAACAATACACTCTCTTAAGTTAAGCCTGACAGGGTTTAGGGAAGTAGGATATCTACTAATTTGTTTAGGGCAAAGTTCACTGAGAGCGCTCTTATGGTGAGCCGATCACCTTTAAAGTGTTGAATTTCTGTTCGGGTATCCATGTGATGAGCAGCCCAAGCAAACCATACGGTACCCACGGGTTTATCGGGAGTCCCGCCGTCTGGACCTGCGATGCCTGTGATAGCGACACTCACCTGTGCTTGACTATATTTGAGGGCACCTTCGGCCATTTCTCTTGCCGTTTGTTCACTGACAGCACCAAATTGTTCTAAGGTAGATGCTTTAACACCTAACATCTCAATTTTAGAATTATTGCTGTAGCTGACGAAACCTCTGTCAAACCATTCTGAACTGCCGGGAATGGAGGTAATCATTTCTGAAACACCTCCACCGGTACAAGATTCAGCAGTGGCTATTTTCCACTGCTTTGATAGTAGTAACTCTCTGAGCAATAAGAGCTTCTTCATGCTGAAGGAGCAGTAGTCGCATAATTTATGAAGTCATCAAACATCTTAGGTTCAAGATTTGACCGTTGAGCCACTTCACTCAAACTTCCAATAAAACGAGGTTGATAATAACCCTTAGTTTCATAAGCACTGGGTTCTAAGGCTGTCGCTTTCAAACTTTTCTCTTTATTGGTAGGTGCTAATAGCTCATCTACTGAGTTATCAACCTCATCTTCTTCGAGATCATCAGGACCTTTATATCGATCTAAAGGAAGTACACTAGGAAGCTTTTCTTGAAAGGTATCCAGCGCAGTATCTAATTCATTAATTCTTGCTTTTACTACACTTAAATTCTCAGCATGTTTTCTTTCTGCATCAATCATTTCGCTAGCAACTAAACCGGTATGAATAATCGCAGAGACAGAAGCCAGAGCAATAACGGTAAGAATGACCGGCATCGACAATGGAAAGAAAATGTTAATGGTCATCATAACAAATATAAAACAGCCAAAACCAAAAAGTACTCTACTATTAATGGCATTAAAAACATTATTGATCACATTAAGAACTCTCAATAGTGCACTATTCAAAAACCAATTTGTTTTGATATTTTTGTCGATAGAATAAAGCGAAGATTTCATAGCCACATAAAGTTTATTCTCAAATTCTTTACGATCTGCATCATTTAAATCACCACCCAGCTCCATTAATTTTACTGCATTTTCTCCGACATGTTCATTCATCCAGTGCTCGGCAAGCTCACGTCTTTCTAAATAAAGTTCCAGCTCTTTAAGCATTTTTTGTAGCATATCAGCATCTTTTGCAACCTGATCATAAACAGCAGTTTTAGCTTTTAAAAACAAGTTAGACGCAATATTTAAAATTCCAAAGGCAGTACTCAAGACTAAAAATGCAGTTGATACAGCAGCCGTCGCAAAAATCGCTAATTTCAAAAGAAATAAGCCCAAAAACATAATCGCACCCGGAGAAATAAATCCGGTACCAAACCACCACATCGGCCATGCTACCGTTCTAAATGCGGTATAAAATCCTTGAACGATATCGGTATCATAGATACCTTTGAAAATAATTTTGACTTGATCTGACTTTAAATCTGTTAAAACGATATTATCTTGATTTAAATTTTTGAGAATTGGATATAAAACTGAATCTTCTGTTATTGTTCTTGATTTTTTTGAATTTGAAAAAATTCGCCACGCTATACTTTCACCTTCCTCTGTACTTCCTTCATCACTGTCGAGATCAACGGCTTTCATCATGATTCTTCCCCCTACGTTAAATAGCTTATACACCCATAAAACGCCCTGCAGTATACCAAAGCGAAGTTATTCATTACAATACTAAATATGGATGTAATAACACACAATTTTGATCAACATACGCCAATGATGCGTCAGTATTTGCGAATTAAAGCGCAACACCCTGATTTATTATTATTTTATCGTATGGGAGATTTTTATGAATTATTTTATGAAGATGCTACCCGTGCTGCTGCATTATTAAACATTACTTTAACCGCACGCGGACACTCAGGAGGAAATCCGATTCCGATGGCAGGCGTTCCATTTCATTCTGTGGAAAATTATTTAGTGAAACTCGTTAAACTGGGAGTTTCAGTTGCTATTTGTGAACAAATAGGTGATGTAAATACCAGTAAAGGACCTGTAGAACGTGAGGTCACCCGAATTATTACTCCAGGCACCATCACTGATGAAGCTTTGCTTGAAGAAAAACAAGATAACTTATTAAGTGCTATATACCAAGAACAGCAAATAATTGGCTTAGCCTCACTTGATCTCAGTAGCGGACGCTTTTGGGTACAACATCTTGAATCATTGAATGATCTGCATACAGAACTATCTCGTCTTGCACCCGCTGAACTATTGATCGATGAAGCTTCTTCCTTTATGAATGAATTCAAACCACTTTACACCGTAAAAATACGACCACCTTGGGATTTCGATTTAGAGACTTCGAAACGATTATTGTGCGAACAATTTAAAACCAAGGATTTATCCGGATTTGGTTGTGATCAATTGACACTCGCCATATCCGCCGCGGGTGCTTTATTAAATTATGTTAAATATACTCAACGCGCCGCCTTACCTCACATTATTGGATTACAAACCCAACAACAATCCGATACCGTTATTTTAGACAGTGCCACTCGTCGAAATTTAGAATTAACCGTGAATTTACAAGGCACTCGTGATAACACTCTGGTTTCTGTCATTGATAACACTGCCACTTCAATGGGTTCACGTTTATTACAACGCTGGCTTAACCGCCCTATTCGACATCATGGTACTTTAAAAAATCGACAATCTGCAGTGAGTGAATTGTTAGAAAAACAATCCTACAGTGCATTTCATGAGATATTTCGTGGGATTGGTGATATAGAACGTATTTGTGCGCGTATTGCTTTAAAATCAGCCAGACCACGTGATTTAGTGCAATTAAAAAATGCTTTAATTCGATTACCTGAGATCAAAATAATTTTAAACGCTCTCAATACCCCACGATTTTTAAAATTAAACGAAAAAATCATTCAAAAAAATGATATTGCTGAATTATTACAAAGAGCAATTATTGATAATCCACCGGTAGTTATTCGTGACGGTGGCGTCATAGCACCTGGTTATGACACTGAACTGGATGAATACCGATCACTCACGGAAGAAGGCGGTGATTTTTTAGTCAATTTAGAAAACCAAGAAAAAGAAAGAACCAAAATTTCAACCTTAAAAGTGGGTTATAATCGCATTCATGGGTATTTTATTGAAGTCAGTCGAGCACAATCCAATCAGGTACCACTGGAATATATGCGCCGGCAAACTTTAAAAAACGCCGAACGTTATATTACCCCTGAATTAAAAAATTACGAAGAAAAAGTGTTAAGTGCTAAATCAAAATCACTGGCTCGTGAAAAATATTTATATGATGAATTACTGGATAAGCTGATCGCCGAACTTTTAGATATTCAACGAACTGCTGCTGTCATCGCTGAGCTGGATGTTTTAGCAAATTTTGCAGAACGAGCCAAAACACTGAATTATGTAATGCCTAATTTAAGCGATACACCTGGAATTCACATCGAAGCTGGTCGTCATCCCGTGATTGAAAAAAGCATTAACCAACCTTTTACACCCAATGATATTCATTTAGATGATCAGCTACGCATGTTAATTATCACAGGTCCTAATATGGGTGGTAAATCAACTTATATGCGTCAAATTGCACTCATTGTTTTACTCGCGCACATCGGAAGTTTCGTTCCTGCCACCCGTGCAACGATGGGTCCCATCGATAGAATTTTTACCAGAATCGGTGCATCCGATGATCTTGCCAGTGGTCGTTCGACTTTTATGGTAGAAATGACCGAAACGGCAAATATTTTACACAATGCCACCCCAAATAGTTTGGTCTTGATGGATGAAATTGGTCGAGGCACCAGCACCTTTGATGGATTGGCACTCGCGTGGGCCTGTGTTGAACATCTTGCATTGCATATCAATGCTTACACCTTATTTGCCACTCACTATTTTGAACTAACCTCAATTCCTGAAAAATTACCGATGATTGCAAATGTGCATTTATCTGCTCTAGAGCATCAGGATAATATTATTTTTATGCATCAAGTAAAACCAGGCCCTGCAAGTCAAAGTTATGGAATTCAAGTAGCCCAGTTAGCTGGGGTTCCTCAAGCAGTCATTAAAACCGCAAAAGAAAAATTAAAAGAGCTTGAAAAAATCTAAAGCTTTTTATAATTAGCACCAAGCCAGCGGCAGCGGGATCGGGTATCAGGACCGTAAAAAACAGGGATGTTTTTTACCGAGCCCCCAGGGACGGGTTCACGGCGTGTCCTGATACCCGATCCCGCTGCCGCTGGCTTCTTCCCAAGTGGCAATAAAAAAATGTCTCAGGATTCTACTTCCAAATATTCCCCCGCCTTCAAAGACCGTGGCAAGGTATATTCACCAAATCGAATTCGAATTAATCGATTAACTTGCAAGCCTTGAGACTCCCAAAGTCGTCTCACTTCACGATTCCGACCTTCTTTCAAAACCACATTAAACCACTGATTTTTCCCAGTTCTCATCCCTGGCTTAATATCATCAAAATGTGCCATTCCATCTTCCAACTGAACACCGCGAGATAATCTATCCAACATGTCATGACTAACTTCACCATAAATTCTAACTTTATATTCACGTTCAATATTACTGCTAGGATGCATTAATTTATTAGCCAATTCACCATCGTTCGTAAATAACAATAAACCTGATGTGTTAACGTCCAAGCGCCCCACAGAAATCCATCGCCCCTCTTCAAGTTCCGGCAAATTATCATAAACAGAAGGCTTCCCTGGTTCTGTAACTCTTGAACAAATTTCACCCTCAGGTTTATGATATAAAATGATTTGACGAAAATTTTTGGTTTTTGCAAATTTAACGGGCTTTCCATCCACTAAAACAGTCGAATGATAAGTAATGCGATCACCGATCTTTGCTACATTTCCATTGACCCTAATTCGACCTTCTTTAATCATCATTTCCACTTTTCGTCGAGAGGCAACGCCGGCATTCGCTAAGACTTTTTGTATTTTTTCAAATTCAGACATAAATTTAAACGGTTTCAGTGATCAGTTCGAGCTCATCGATGTCATACTCTTCTTGTTCAAAAGTATAATTTTCTTGCACTACGATTTCTGTTTTTTCTACAAATTCTTCAACTTCAGATTGATCAGCTTGATTTAAATCTTCTGGTTCTGCTTGAATTGATGGTTGAAAAAGTTCTGGCTCTACTTCTGGGTGAATCTCTAAATTTAACTGTTCACTTAACACCTCTCCAGCTTGATCCAAATCTTTAAGATCCGCCAAGGTTGGAAGATCTGCAATACTTTTTAAATTTAAATCATCTAAAAATTTTGCAGTCGTTGCGTAAAGCGCAGGTCTCCCAGGAATTTCTTTATGACCAATAACACGTATCCACTCTCGAAGTTCCAGTTTGTGAATAATATCAGTACTCACAGCAACACCACGAATATCTTCAATATCACCGCGTGTAATCGGTTGTTTATACGCAATCAAAGAAAGTGTTTCGAGTAATGCACGAGAATATTTCCCCGGTTTTTCTTCACGCATTCTATGTAACCAAGGTGCTAAATCGGCACAAGCTTGAAAGCGAAAACCACTAGCGACTTCGACCAATTCAACGCCACGATCAGAATAATCTTCTTGAAGCAATTTAATAATAGCGTTAATCGCTTCTTTATTGATATTTTCTTCTTCAGCAAATAACTCACATAAACCTTTGTGATTGATGGGGTCTGATGAGGTCATCAGCGCTGCTTCAACAATGCGTTTCATTTGTTCAATAGTAATTGTCACTTTATACCTCACACTGACTTAACATGAATAGGACCAAAAGCTTCTGCCTGGACCATCTCAATCATGGCCTGACGTAATAATTCCAAGACGGCAATAAAGGTTAAGACCACACCCACCCTGCCTTCCTCAATCGTAAATAGTTCGGAAAACTGCGTAAACTCACAACTTCTGACTTTATTCAACACATAACTCATTTTCTCACGCAAGGTCAGGGTATCTTTTTTAACATGATGATGCGTGTTCAACTTTGCGCGTTCTAAGACTTGAACCAAAGCACCGAGTAATTCTTTTAAATCCACTTGTGGTAAAGGCCGTGGTGCTTTGATGTGTGAACTGTCCGCATAAACAGAGAATGTATCTCGATCCATTCTGGGCAATAAATCAATTTCCTCAGCAACTTTTTTGAAACGCTCATATTCTTGTAATCGTCGCACCAATTCAGCCCTTGGATCATCTTCATCCTCCGCCATACTTTCAGGTCTGGGCAATAACATTCTTGATTTGATCTCGGCTAACATAGCTGCCATGAGTAAATACTCAGCCGCTAATTCAAAGTTCAACTCTCTCATCAATTCCACATATTGCATATATTGAGCCGTGATCTTAGCCACAGGAATATCCAAGATATCAAGATTTTGACGCTTAATAAGATATAAAAGCAGATCTAAGGGCCCTTCAAAAGCCTCTAAAAAGACTTCCAAAGCTTCAGGAGGGATATACAAGTCCTGGGGTAAACTGGTAATAAGCTCGCCTTTAAAGCGAGCAAATGGCTTAGTTTCCTCAGTGATTTCAACGGTCATCGCGTAGCCTCTACGTGGATTAGGAGGGATTGATTGAATAGTAATCCGTATTCACTGTAGGGTCAACTGAAGCTCTTGATTGTTCTAAAGTAAGTTGACGTAAGAGTATGAAGGCAGGCAGATCCATATGAATTATATCTTCAAAAGAAAGATTTTCTTGTTTTACTGTTGCAATTCCAAAGGTGGAGCAAAGATGTTTCAACCTAACCGCATCCTCATCAGTGGATAAAGCCATTAGTTGATCAATAGTAAAAAATCTCTCTTCTAATAAGATTAATCCGGATTCACTGATAAAATAATGAAGTACATCACTACTCTCAAAGATCGCGGCCTGCGTTGGCGATATGAGTTTTTTAGCCAACATTCTTACACCCCAGGGATCATCTACTAACTCTTTAAGATGTCCTGATACGGGTCTAATGTGGGGGAATAATTCATAAATATAATCACTTGGATCATCTGTAATTATAGGCATAGCTTTACATTCATCAACAGAGATAAATCGACCTATCAGTGCTAATAAGGGATAATCCTTTACTAAAAATTCCCTATAGGGGTTTGACATATTCAAGCGCTCAATAGCTTCTCTGATAGAGCTAGGAATCAAGGCCCATCGTTCTTCAACCTTGGTTTGCCACAATTCATCAATGAATATTGCTGTACCTAATGAGAGCAAGGAATTCGATACATACCATTGCAGTTCTGGATGCATATTCCTGCGTTGAATTTCCGGAATGTAAGCATTCCAAGAACGTCTGACTAGCCTAAATACTTGGAGTTGACTAGGTTTAAAAAAGCTGAATATTGTGTCAAAAACATCGTTTTTTAAACCCTCGACTAAGACATCTTCTATTTTATTATCACTGATTCGATCCTTTTCATCTTCAAAGCTTCTACGCATCTTTTTCTCCAGTATAAAGCATTACTTAGTGGGTATTCTAATATGAATTTACTAACAATTCATTTCCAGCTCTACCAGGCTGCTACTGGTATATCTAAGATATCAAGATTTTGGCGTTTAATAAGGTATAAAAGCAGATCTAAGGGACCTTCAAAAGCCTCTACGTGGATTTAGGGGGATTGACGGAATAGTAATCCCTATTCACTGTAGGGTCAACCGAAGCCCTTAATCGATCTTGAGTAAGTTTATGTAAGCCTATAAAAGCAAGCACATCCATCTTAAGAATATCATCAAAAGAAATATTTTCTAATTTTGTAGCGGCAATGCCTTCTTGAGAGCAAAGATGTTTCAATCTAGTCTCATCTTCAAAACTGGATAAGGTTATTAATTGATCTATAGTAAAAAACGATTCATCTAATAAAATTAACCCGGATTCACTGATAAAATAATCAAGTACGAAATGACTGTTAAAATTAGCAGCCTGAGAAGGAGACATCATTTTTTTAGCTAACATTCTTACACCCCAAGGTTTCTCTAGTAAGGTTTTAAGATATTCTGAAACGGGTCTCACATGGGGAAGTTGTTCAAATAGGGGAAATTGTTCAAATAAACGAGCTAAGCGATCAAGTACATCTTTATGCATAGCATCACATTCATCAACAGATATAAAACGGCCCATAAGTGCTAATAAGGGATAATCAGTTACTAAAAATTCTTTATAGGGTTTTGACATATTCAAGCGCTCAATAGCTTCTCTTATAGGCTTAGGAATCAATGCCCATCGATCTTCAAGCTTAACTCTCCACAACGCATCGATCTGTACTGCAACATGTAAGGTGAGCAATTTATTCGAGACATACCATTGAAGTTCTAGAGCTAAATTCCTAAGCTGTATAGGCTGTATATAAGCATTCCAAGAACGTCTGACCAGCCTAAATGCTTGGAGTTCACTTGGTTTAAAAAAGCTGAATACAGTGTCAAAAACATCATTTTTTAAAGCCTCGACTAATACGTCTTTTTCTTTATTGTTGCTCTCTCCTTCAGATACAAACGAAGCCGTACACTGCCCTATTTCTTTATAATAACTTTCTACATCTTCTTCATAGCTACGACGCATCATTTTCTCCAGTATTAACCATCGTTTGATGGATATTTTCTCAAAAACTCATTAAGGTTGCATTATTAAATGAGAACAATATCAAAAAACAGGTGAAATGATAAAGATTAGACTTTTTTATGTTAATATCAATTGATTTACACCGCATCATTTGGTAATATTTACTAATAAGTTTTATGATGACACATGAGAAATACCGATGGAAAATCCCAATGAACAAGAACAATTTGAGCTAGAAGCTAAACAGCTTCTCCAGCTCTACCAAGCTGCCCAAGGTCTTTTTGAGCTAGCCATTAAGAATAATCCAATTGATCAACGTTTAATTAATCAAGCGATTAAAGACTTTAGTACTTGTGAATCGCAATTAAATGAAATGAATAAAAAATATGAGAATGTTAAATGGGGTTTTAGAATTTATCTAAAAGATACTTTTATTGAAAACTTTCGACATGCTTTGAATTTCACACTTGCCGATATCTATAAATACAAAAAACCACCTTCAAAAGATCTTATCAGGAAATACATGGAATCTGCAAAAAAATCAGATGTCGGTGTTTACGCCATTCCTGTTGGACCTCTCTATACCAATGATGTGGACTTTACACTTAAAAATGCAATCAATAGCGTTAAATCCAATAAACAAAATGCCCAATTTGTTCAAGATTTTATGATTGCTCATATTTATCACCATGGATTAGGCTCTATCAAAGCTAATCATATGATAGCCATTAGCTTATATGAAAAAGCAATTACATACTGTACAACCACTATAAATCCGCAAACACAAGATACTTTGCCTGTACTCTATTTTTGCCTGGGATTACTCTACTTAAACAATGTTCTCAACACCTCAGATTTTGAAAAAGCGGCGAACAAATTTATACTAGCAATAAAAGCAACTTCCAAAAATCACACTGCTTCAGGCTTCTTTGCACTTATTCAATTATATACTTTACATTGTGCTAAAATTATTATTTGCAATCTTTCTGATTTTGATCTTCTCCTGTTTAAAAATGAGTTATTAATATTTGCTCAAACTCAGTTGGCTAATCCGCGTGTTGTCGATATGTTAGTAGAAATGGCTAAAACGCTTTTGTATGATCCTCGCAATGAAGCATTTCAGCTGGGAAAAACACTGATGGGAATCTTTGCTAATGGCACGAACAATTCTGTTGCGATATTAGCTTATGCAAATACTTTTTTACACGGAATAATTCCGTCTCAAATCAAAACAAAACCGCCTAAAAAAGTAAAAATCTTCAGAGGTCTCACACAAGCCTTAGAGTGGCAAAGTAAATGTGAAGCTACTGAAAATAAATATACTCACTTTAATATAGGTTCTGTTTTATTTAAATGTGATGCTTTATATCTAGAGAAAAAACTCACTAAAGAACAAGTTATAAGCATTTATAATTCAAAAAACTCAAATCCACTGAGCTCCGATATTAGTGATCTACAATTGAGACAACGCTTAGTTGGCTCAGCCATTTATCGTATGAAATTAGCATTACCTGACTCTACCGGAGCAGTCAGTCTAGTGTTAGCCTGCGCTTATCTACAAGCGGCTTACCTCGCTTATGCAGATAATAATCTTCGTGAACATTTAAAATTCTATCGACTTCACCTTCAAACTCGTTCTGAATCTTTAGAAATGGATGTCCAAAGTGTCACAAGAAATGAAGTAGTACTCCAACAAATCGAAGACTTACAAGATCAATGGAGCAACGAAGACACTGAAGATGCCTTGGCAAAACGCCAACAGCAAATCCGTGCTATTCAAGTCGATATCAATACTCAAATTTTAGATGCTTCACGAACCCCAAACGTGGCACCTCCAAGAATGGTTTCCGATTTACTGGAAACTTTTCTCTCATCGGATGTTGTTAATGCAACCGACGAGATTAACATCGCAACGATTACAACGATCATTGGAAAAATATTTTTAAAAAATAGTTTTGACACTGCGCTCTACATTCAAAACGCTCAGCTTTTGGATAAATTTTTCAATCTTATTAGTCGTCGAAGCAAAAATTTTGGCCCCAGAGAATACCATAATATTTTCTGTGGTCTTTCACGTATAGCAATATCCAATAATAAAATCTATAGCAATTGTGTTGAAACAGTATTACAAGGCCTTTTGGCACCCCAAGAACCCTACCAACAGCTCCCTCGCTGTTTAACATTTACACCCTATTTATGTGACTTATTTCACAGCATTTCTAGACTTGAAATGCCAAATATCTGTGTGTTAAATAATCTTCCTTTTATATTGAATTGCGCTCAAATGGCCTTGAGCTCAGCAGAACCTGAGGATGTGATCAATCTTCTTTATCCATTAGCAAAATTACACGCTGGTTTAGTTAGAGCTCAACAAGAAGATGCAGCAAATGCAGTATTCACCGTAGTGACTTCAGAATTCAGCAAATTAGCATCTCTACTCACCGCAAATCCAGAATTCGATCGTCATGAAACTGTGCATCAGGGGATTTTATTAATTCACTATATTCGTCAGATCAAAAAAATTCCCGAAATTAAAGACGAAATACTTCAAAAATTTAAGGGATTTTTCGATCAACATTTCCGAAGATTTCCTATAGCCACAAACACCACAGAATCAAGTTTACAATCAAAAACCACTACTTTAATCATAAAAACAGTAAAGCCCTATTTAAAAGGTGCAAAATTTTTAAAAGAACATGTGATTAATGGTTTACCGGTTGATTTGGTGATAAAACTTCCGAAGATCAGAAATAAACGTCCCTCCGTTCTTATCCCCATACAAATTCATGGTACAGGACACTTTTTCCATTCAAATGATCAGTCATTGACATTGATGACAAAAGAGCACTTACATAATGTGATCATTGGTGATCCAGTAATTATCAACTACCAAGAATTTGAAAGCTTAGAAGGAAAATCTCATGATGAGGTTTTTGCTTTTTTACAACAGAAATTTTTGCCACATTTTTCAATGGCCCCGACAAGTGCAGTAGAGACCAAAACTTCAAACAATGAATGGACACTGGTGCAATAACTAAAAAACCAAAACCTAGCACCAAGACAGCGGCAGCGGGATGGCGTGTCCTGATACCCGATCCCGCTGCCGCTGGCTTCTTTCCATGTGGCACTTAATTTGTCGCATAAAATCTAAATAAAAAGACTGGGTCCCAGCCTCCGCCAGGATGACAAGATTAAAATGGAAAAACATCTCCTTTCCCCACGCGAACTATCTCTGGCACATCACTCGTCATATCAATCACCGAAGTCGGCTCTAAATCACAAAAACCACCATCCACAATCATATCAACCTGATTTTGCAATCGATCATAAATCACATCGGGATCATTTAAAGGCAGCTCATCCCCTGGCAAAATTAAAGTCACACTCATGAGTGGCTCATTCAACTCAGTCAATAAGGCTTGAGTGATAGCATTATTCGGAATTCGAATACCAATCGTTTTTCGTTTTGGATGTTGTAAGCGCTTTGGAACTTCAGAAGTTGCTGGCAAAATAAAAGTATAAGCACCCGGAGTATTCGCCTTAATTAATCGAAAGGCCTTATTATCCACTCGCGCGTAAGTAGCAATTTCAGACAAATCACGACAGACCAAGGTGAAATTATGTGTTTTATCCAATTGACGCAAAGAACGAATACGCTCCATCGCTTCCTTATTACCCAACTGACACCCTAAAGCATAAGCCGAATCTGTGGGATAAACGAGCACATGTCCCTGTCGAATCATATCAGCCGCTTGCCGAATGAGACGAAGCTGCGGATTCTCAGGATGTATTACAATTCGTTGTGTCATAAGACTCACTATAAAGTTATATTCTATGTTATTATAGTAGCAATGTAATATTTGAGACAGGTGGACTTTACATGAAAATCTTTTATGACTTTTTACCGATCGTTTTGTTTTTCATCTCTTATAAAGTATGGGGAATTTACGTAGCCACTGGCGTTGCCATCGCTGCATCTATCCTACAAGTCGGCGGATTTTGGTTAAAGTTCCGTAAAACAGAAACGATGCAGCTCATAACCCTTGCCGTCGTCGTATTTCTGGGTGGAGCAACCCTAGTATTAAAAGATGTATTATTTATCAAATGGAAACCCACCGTTATTTATTGGGCCTTTGGTATTGCTTTCACACTCAGCCATTTTTTTGGCAAACGTAATTTAATTGAAAGACTGATGGACAACAAACTTCACCTCCCCAAATTCGTGTGGAACCGCTTAAATATGGCATGGTCCCTATTTTTTGTTTTCCTAGGCTTTATTAATCTCTACGTAGTTTACAACTTCAGCACCGATGCTTGGGTAAATTTCAAACTCTTCGGTACCTTAATTTTGATGATTCTTTTCGTGGTCTTACAAAGCATTTATATGGCTCGTCACACCAAAGAAACCGATCAACCCGAAGAACACAGAGTCTTGCGCGAAGGAAATAAATCATGAGTCGAATCGAAGAAATGAAATCAAGACTCTCGACGCTGAAGCCTAGCTATCTCGACATTATCGACGATGGTGATCTCCACAAAGGACACGCCGGCGCAGCATCAGGAATGGGACACTACACCGTCGTAATAAATTCCCCCGAATTTGCGGGAAAAAGCTTAGTGCAACAACATCAACTGATTTACCAAGCACTGGGCGATATGATCAACACTGAAATTCACGCATTGAGAATATCTATCAAAAAATGATGATCACTCACTCCGTTGTCATCCCGGCGAAGGCCGGGATGACAACAACATACTTGGCCATTAAGGTGTTCAAGATGAAGAAAAAACGGAGAGGGTGGGAGTCGAACCCACGTGGGCTTTCGCCCCAGCCGATTTCGAATCGGAGCCATTAGGCCACTCTGGCACCTCTCCAGGTGAAATTAACTTTTGTCGGAAACGACAGGAGGCGTCTCGGAGGGAATATTGCCTGTTGATGATGAAGCACTCAAGGGAACCGTAAATTTGTCTTCAAATCGGGTGTCGCTTAATCCATTTGGCACAGTGACGCGTTCTGCCACATAATTTTCCGTGTGCAAATAATCACGATCATGATCTAATTTCCCATATTTATTCACAGCGGAACGATATTTTTCATGTACCGTAGTACAGCCCACAATTAATAATGACAACATTATTATGATGACTTTTTTCACTTCAAACCTCACTTTAATACGCCTGATTGTGTTAATGCATTTTTGACGGTTATTTGTGCTTTGGTAGACAAAGTGGTCAGGGGTAAACGAATACCGCTTTCAATTTTACCCATTTGTTCTAGCGCCCATTTTGCAGGAATCGGATTGGATTCTACAAATAATCCCTTATGCAAAGGCATTAATAGATTATTTATTTGTTGAGCTTTCTCAACATCACCCTCTTCACAGGCTTTGCACAGTTCTTTCATTTGACGTGGTGCGATATTTGCAGTGACTGAAATAACACCATGACCACCTGCCAACATGAATTCCATCGCTGTCCCATCATCACCACTAACCATGCTAATCTTATCACCCACCTGAGAAAGAATTTTCTCAACCCGACTCACATCGCCCGTTGCTTCTTTCACACAAACAATATTTGGAACATCAGCCAGTCTGACCACGGTTTCAGGTAATAAATCTACCCCAGTACGTCCAGGCACATTATACATGATCTGAGGGATGTCTACAGCTTCAGCCACAGCCTTATAATGGAGGTACAAGCCTTCTTGAGTTGGCTTATTGTAATAAGGGGTAACTAATAAGCACACATCTGCCCCATCTTCTTTGGCAGCAGCCGTTAATTCAATGGCAGTGCGGGTTGAATTGGCGCCAGTGCCAGCGATCAGAGGTACCCTACCCTTTACATGCTCAACAGCCTTCTTGATGATTTGCCTGCGCTCAGTCTGCGTAATCGTGGCAGATTCGCCTGTCGTGCCCAATACAATAATCCCATCAGAACCTGAGTCTATTTGCCAGTCAATTAAAGCCATCAGCCGGGTCATGTCCACTTCCCCATTAGGATGCATTGGGGTAACGATAGCGACCATACAACCATGAATCATGAGTCATTCCTCAACAAGTAAAAGTAAGAATGATACCTTTTTATCAGATATTACACTAGCTCAATAAATGTCGTATACTTCACCTCTTTTTGGGGAGATAACTATGGTTGATATCGTAATATCCGCATTATGCCAATCGACTAGCAAACCTCTTGAGGTTTTCACGGATATCAGTATGAAATATGAGTGTAATATCGTGAATAGTCATATGCTTCAACTAGGCAATGAAATTATTTTCTATGGCCTGATCGCTGGTAATTGGGATGGAATTGCTAAACTGGAAACTGCACTTCAAAGTCTACAAGCTGAAAATCAATTTACCATCATTTCTAAACGCACTGAACCTGCAAAATTTGAAAAAAATACGATTCCTTTTAGTGCTCAGATTTTTTCTCGTGACCGACCAGGTATCGCCGGTGAGGTCGTAAGATTCTTCAAAGGTCTCAACCTGCTTATCGTGTCTTGGCGATCATTCACCTATACTGTGGCGAACAATGAAACGCCCCTGTGTATGATATTCTGTCAGGTCAACGTCCCTGATGATAATAATATGTCGGATTTACGCGAGCAATTTCTAATTTTTTGTGATGATATGAATTTTGATGGTGTTATTGAACCTGAAAAACCCTAAGGAAGAAATATGAAAGAACTTGTTTCAACCACTGGCGGCGATATCAAGTTGTCAGATTTTAAAGGACAAAAAATTGTCCTGTATTTTTATCCCAAAGATAACACACCCGGATGTACTTCAGAATCCAAATCATTTAGAGATCATGTTGAGGAATTTAAAAAAAATAACACCATCATTTTTGGTGTTTCTCGTGATAGTTTAAAATCTCATTTAAAATTCAAAGAAAAATTTCAACTTCCCTTTGAATTGATTTCGGATGCGGATGAAAAATTGTGCGAGCATTTCAGTGTCTTAGGTAAAAAAACGCTATTTGGGAAAATTTTTAATGGTTTAATCCGCAGTACCTTTTTAATTGATGAAAAAGGAAAAGTGATTCGCGAATGGCGCAAGGTGAAGGTTTGTGGGCATGTTGAAGAGGTGCTTAAAGCTGTTCGTGATACTTAATGCTGAGGAGACAAGGAAGAAAAGGCATTAATGATGGCTTTCACCAAAGTTGCCAAGGGAATCGCAAAAAATACACCCCAAAATCCCCATAAACTTCCAAAAAATAAAATAGAGACAATCACTGCAATCGGATGAAGTTTAACTGCTTCTGAAAATAATAGCGTGGCAAGCACGTGACCATCCAAAACCATAATTAGAAGAAAGACGAGCATTAAATAGCCAAATTGCGCAGCAAAACCCCACTGTAAAAAAGCGACTACAAAGACTGGAACGGTGACAACGATTACACCTACATAAGGAATTAAAACCGATAATCCAGAAATTACACCTAATAAAATTGCGTATTTCAATCCGAATAAAACAAAGGTCAATGTACAAGCAAAGGCTACAATGAAAATTTCAATGACTTTGGCTCGAATATATTTTCCGATTTGATCATCCACCTCAGTCCATACCTGTTGAATTAATCGTCTGCGCTTTGGTATAAACTGAGAAAACCATTGAATAATGAGGGTACTATCCTTGAGTAAAAAAAACACCATGATAGGAACTAAGAATAAATAAACGATAATAGAAATAATACTGGTCAAAGAAGATAAGGAATAAGACACAATAACATGCCCAAACATGCCTAATTCAGATTTAAATGAAAGGATGGATTGTTTGATATAATCAATGGGCACAAGGTCAGGAAATCGTTGATTAAGCTGCGTTAATAAATCATTAGTGACAGTAATAATTCTCGGAATTTCATTAAATAAATGACTCAGTTGTTCCCAGAGTAAGGGCAATAATAAGAAAATGGCAGAATATAAAATACCGACAAAACAGACACAAGTGATGATAACTGACAGTGTATGCGGACATTTATGTCGATTTAACCATTCAACAATATCGTCCAGTAGATAGGCAACAACAATACTAATAATAAGCGGTGATAAAATACCACCTACCAATTTAAATAAAATAAAAGTGGTGAGTATGACAAGAACTAAACCGATGGCTTCAGGATCCGAAAATTGTCGTTTAAACCAATCTTTGATGAGCTCACCCATAATTATTCAAAAATTAATTGATCAATTTGTCGAACAATGGAAAGGGTTTCATAAGCATCATCAATCGCTTTACGACCAATATTTCCTTTAGCACCACCCACACGATCTAAGGCACTCTGCTCATCTAAGGCAGTGATCACGCCAAAAATAACCGGTACCACAAAATCCATCGAAATCATTAAACAACCATCACTCACTTGTCTGGATTGAAGTTCAAAATTAGGTGTCCCATCACTAATGATCGAGCCTAAGGCAGCAACCACATGAATTTCAGAAGTGTTAATTAATCGTTCTACAGCAATAGGAATTTGAGTGGGAGTTGGGACCCAAGCAACGGTAATTAAATTTGAAGTAATTTTTAGTTCATTAAGACGTTTAACAGCATTCTCATAAATTCGCTGATCAACAATGTCATTTTCTCGACTGATTGCAATACCTATTCTAAATGGCGCTTCCATATCTTTCGGCTTGATAATATTCATGAATCAACTCCTCTTTGAATTCACCCTAACAATATAGCTCAAATCTGGGCCTTCAGCCACTGAGAGCAATTATTAATAATACATAAATTGTACTATACTAATTATTAAGGAATATTGGCAAAAGTATACACAAATGGATTTGACCTGAGTTGAATTGATTTGGAGTGTGAGCCATGAAAAAAACAATAGTCGCTGCCTTGTCATTATTCGTATTTCCATTATTGAGTCACACAGATGTTGTTAAAGGATATTATTATCATGAAGACAATCAAGTTGCTTACGATGATGAAGACTCCAATGATGATCAATATACCTCGGACGATGAGCAATATACAGACCAAAATCCGATTCACTTTACACAACTCGCCTCTAATTCAGGAAAAAAATTATTTATCTTCGATCCAACCCAGTTACGTTGGTTTGCCTATGGTCCCAGTGGAAATTTAGTCGCTTCCGGCCGAGCTTCTGGTGGACGCAATTACTGTCCTGATATTGGACGACGTTGTCATACACCTGTGGGTACATTCCATGTCACAGGAAAAGGTGGTCCTGGTTGCGTATCAAGTAAATTCCCCGTCGGTGAAGGTGGAGCGCCCATGCCCTGGTGTATGTATTTCCACGGCGGATTTGCAATTCACGGTTCCTATGAAGTGCGTAATTATAATGCGAGTCATGGATGTATCAGAATTGAACCTAGTGATGCGAAATGGTTGTCTCAAGAATTTATGGATATTGGAACTACAGTAATTGTGCGACCATATTAAATATTTGCTCCCCCCTCCGGGGGGAGCTGTCCCGAAGGTACTGAGGGGAGGGATTGATAGACTCTTCCTAATAGGAAAAGTCTACAGCCCCCCTCCGCCCTACGGGCACCTCCCCCCGAAGGGGGGAGGATATTAAAAAGCACTTAAACCGGTTATCGCTTTTCCAATAATCAGATGATGAATATTATCTGTACCCTCATAGGTAAACACCGATTCGAGATTTACCATATGTCGAATCACAGGATACTCCAAGCTAATCCCACTCGCACCCAATAAATTTCGAGACATTCTCGCTATTTTTAAAGCTTCTCTGCAATTATTCATTTTGCCTAAGGAAATCATTTCTGGAGTAATTTTATGCGCTTGTTTTAATCGAGCCAATTGCAAATTCAAACATTGTGCTTTGACAATTTCATTTAACATATCGACCAAATCTTTCTGCACGAGTTGATAACTACCTACGGGGTGGGAAAATTGTTGTCGTTGAATGACATAATTTAAAGCACATTCATAGCATGCCATCGCTGCGCCTATAACACCCCAAGCTATTCCAAATCGTGCTTGATTTAAACAGCTTAAGGCTGCACCGAGTCCTTTTTCAGTACCGGGAAGCCGATTTTTTTCAGGGACGAGGACATCTTTTAAAATAATTTCCCCGGTTGCTGATGCGCGTAAGGAAAATTTATGTTTGGTTTCATGGGTTTCGAATCCTTTAAATTCTCTTTCAACAATAAATCCTTGAATACCTGATTCGGTTTTTGCCCAAATAATGGCGATATCGGCAAAAGGTGCATTCGTAATCCACATTTTTGAACCATTGATTATCCAATCATTACCCTTCTTTTTTGCGGTGGTTTTCATACTCGAAGGGTCTGAACCTGAATCAGGTTCTGTTAATCCAAAACATCCAATAATTTCACCTGAGGACATCTTGGGTAAAAATCGTTTTTTTTGTTCCTCAGTGCCAAAGGCAAAAATAGGATACATGCATAAGGAACTTTGTACAGACACAAAACTTCTTAAAGCACTGTCGCCTCGTTCTAATTCTTGACAGGCTAATCCATAAGCAAGAGCACTCGCCCCTGCCCCACCAAATTCAGAAGGTATCGTCATACCTAAGACACCTAATGCAGCCAGTTCAGGAATTAATTCTTTAGGGAACAAGGCCTTTTCGTTGGCTTCTGGCATTAATTTCAAGGCTTTTTCGTTCACAAAACGACGAATAGAATCACGTACCAGAATCTCTTCTGGTGAAAAGTGCTCATCAATGAAAAGGAAATCTTTCACAATACTAATTATAGCGTTTTATTATCAATCTGCTTGCATTGTTGTCATCCCGGCGAAGGCCGGGATCCAGTCTTAATATAATAAGAATGGATCCCGGCCTTCGCCGGGATGACAACGGTTAGTGATATGACAACTTAGCGAATAGGGAGTAAACTTCTCATTCAACATTTATAGTCATGATAAAAAATGCTAAATAAACGCAAAATTACTTTCGCAGCAATTATTGGTACTCTGCTGGAGTGGGCAGAATATTGCTTTTATGGATATTCTGCCACAAAAATTGGCGCTTTATTTTTCCCTCAATTAGATAAACGAGCTGGAATATTAGCGGCATTTGCAGTATTTGCCTTGGGTTATGTAGCGCGTCCCCTCGGAGCGGTATTATTTGGTTATATAGGCGATATTTATGGACGTAAAAAAGCCTTAAGTAGCGCGATTTTGCTGATGGGTATAGCCACCTTAGCCATCGCATTACTACCAACCTATTCACAAGCAGGAATATTAGCACCTCTCTTTTTAATTAGCGCAAGATTAATACAAGGTATCGCTGTGGCTGGTGAATTTAATGGCGCAGGAATTTATTTAATTGAACATGCAGATCATGAGCATCAGTATCTCGCAGGAAGTTGGATCCCTAGTGCTGCCTCAGCGGGCATGCTCTTTGGTGCTGGAATCGTTTCATTCACTTCCCTCTCCTGGATGCCAGAATGGAGCTGGAGAATTCCCTTTTTTATGGGGGCAATCAGTTGCTTGATTGGCCATATTATCCGGAAAAATGCCGCTGAATCCCCTGAATTTATGTCTTTCAAAAAAAATAATGTCAACCTCAATTTTCCACTATTTGAAGTGATAAAAGAAAAACCACTTAGCATTTTAAAAACGATGGCAATTGCTGCCTTTGTGGGCATTTATGTTTATACCGGTAATATTTTTTTCACCTCTTATTTAATTCATTATTCAAATTATTCTGTTTCACAAGCCACCTGGTTAGCCGCTATTGGACAAGGTGCTGCTACCCTATTGATGCCACTCTTTGCATTATACGCCGATAAAAAAGGAGGAAATCGACTTTTAAAACAAGGGTTGATCGTATCAGCCATCGTAGGACCCTTAAATATTTACTTAGCCAATCAACACTCATTATTTCTCGTTATTACTGCTCAATTACTTTATGCGCTCGCTAATGGACTCTTTTCCTCCGTCATCTTTAAATATTTATACGATCTTTTTCCCACTCATTTACGCTACTCAGGCATCACCTTTGCTTGGAGCCTCAGCGTTGCCATCTTCGGAGGTACTGCACCTCTCGTAGCCTCATATTTAGGCTCCTCTGCAGGTATCTATGTGAGCTGTGCCGCTCTAATCACTCTCATTCTCCTCTGAGCTATAAGCTATAATTACAGATGAATGTGTTGAGAGGAGAAACAAGTCATGAGGGCCGCAGATAGTGAATTAACTAAAACTGTAAAAAGAATGGCTGATAAGATTGATGAGGCCGTTAAAACGAAAAACTGGGATGCATTTTGTGAAGCTTATGATAATTTCTATATTTTAAGACGTCAAATTTTGTTCGAGGAAAAATACCGCCGTGATCGTACGCAAAATTATAGTCTTGTGCATATTATGCAAAAACATATTATCCCAGTGCTCGACAATAATAATTTACCAACAGATGTTATTGCCAGAATTGCACAAAACATTTCCAGCAACAAACATTTAGAAGAATCTAAAAATGGTGCAAAGCTCTTAGAAAGCATTGCAAAACTCGATGGAAAGGACAAAATTCAATTTTTACTCAAAATTGCAACTTCTAACATCAAAACTTTTGAAAAACACCATGAAAAAAGAATACTATTAGGTGGGGAAAGCTTAGCTCAAAAACTTCCTAAAGCCTCTGATAAAAATAATGTGCTTCGTGTCTCTTCGGACCTACAAAAGGCGATCAACGTTCTTCGTGAAGATCAAAAACGATTATTAGATGAAGTCAATATTTATCGTCCCTATTTTAAGCCACGATATGAAATTCCAATAAAAGATCAAAAACGAGTGGAAATGTCGCTAAGCAAAGCCAGAGCAATTAATGATCTTATTCTAAAACTACAGCAAGCAAGTACACCCAGTGAAGTACAAGAGTTATTGAAAGAGGCGATGAACAATAAAGATCTCACTGCACATCGTCCTAAAGGATTTAATGTCATCGGAGGACAAGCATACAGATCTCCTAAATTTTTCAGTGCATTTCGAGCTAAAGAAGATGTTCATGGACATCGTACAAAATCTGATACCCATAACCATTTAATTGATGCCTATGAAAAAGCAAAAAAGTTTAATGAACATCTCAATGCCAAAGATATTAACTATGAAAAAACACCGAGTATTGGTCTTGGATCAGACTTTGTTAAATAAGTGCTTCCTCAGGATTAACGCTGATTTTTTGCTTTACTGATCATCATTTCAATTTGCTTTGCATCATCACTATTTAAAGGCAATTGGATTAACACTCGCTCCCAGTACTGAATTGCTTTTTCATAATCTTGGTGATTATAGGCATCAATAGCCAATAAATTTAAGGCATTTACATTCTGCATATCCAGTTTAAGTACCTTATCAATTAATACTTTTGATTTGGCATCTAAATTTCGGTTATTTTTAAAATATAAAGCTTGGGCATAATTAACCATGATATCAGGGTCATTGGCCTTGAGTGAATTCGCTTTTTCAAAACAAGAAATTGCTCGATCCATTTTTTGATCACTCATATATAGTTTGGCCAATAAAAATTGGCCCTGAGCATCATTGGGAGACTCTGCAACTCGTTTTTCCATTTTATGGATTAATACATCTATTGAACCAGTTTTAGAAATTTCTGTTTTTATTTTTTGTACTTCAGTATTTACTTTATAGGCCTTTAGCAGTTGATCGCTCGCACCCCAGTACCAATATAAAATAGCGGAAACTAATAAAACACTTAGCCACAGAATAATTTTCACGAGGGTCTCCGGGCTTTTCTAATGATATTGATGGCGATAATCATTCCGAAGAGCAAAATTACAACTGGTAAACCCCACAATGCTAAGGTATGTAAATTAAGCGGTGGAGTAAATACTACATAATTTCCATATCGTTGAATTAAATAATTCTCGATTTCTTTATCAGATTTGCCCGCTAGAATTTGCTCATAAACCACTTTTCTTAAATCAGTTGCCAATGGGGCATCAGAGTCTGCAATGCTTTGATTTTGACACACTAAGCAGCGGAAATTTTGAGTGAGGGATTGGAAACGACATGCTTGAGTGTTGTTTTGAAAGGGATATAGGTCTGCTTTTGCGTAACAAAAGGTGGTAAATATGAACAAACATAGGATAATAGGTATTTTTTTTAATATCCCCCCCTCAGTCACTTCGTGACAGCTCCCCCCGGAAGGGGGAGCAAAATATTTTCCTCCCCCTTCCAGGGGGGAGGTGCCCATAGGGCGGAGGGGGGGTGTTAATAGCCATTTCATCATCTTTCCCCCTGAATCTTTACAATCATAGGCAGCAAAGTATATTTCCAAACAACCTCACTCACAGGTCCCAAATGTTTATAGCGAATCATCCCCTTCTTATCGATTAAAAAAGTTTCAGGAGTACCATAAACACCTAACTGCATCGCTAATTTACCTTCTGGATCATAAATACACGCTATAAAAGGATTCCCCAATTTATTGAGCCACTCTAATGCCGCAGGTCGGGAATCTTTATAATTTAATCCATACACTCGAATTCCCGTTTTATGACTGATATTCATCAACACCTCATGTTCTTGTTGGCACACAGTACACCAAGTTGCCCACACATTTAAAATGGAGATCTGACCATGGAATAATTTTTCACTGACATCAGGTGCTGATAAATCCAGATCATTTAAAGAAAAATGAGGAATAGATTTTCCAACCAAGGGTGAGGGAATTTTAGTGGGATCATTTCCCAGACCTTTCCAGAAAAAAATTAAGAGCAAAGCGAAAACGATAAGCGGTATTGAGTATCGTGTAATTTTGAGTAAATTAGGCATTTAATCCCCTCCTCAGACCTTTGGATAGCGCTGCTAACAACCCACCTAATACAATCATTAATCCTCCAAACCAAATCCATCTTACAAATGGCTTATAATAAATACGCATCGCCCAAGTATTCTTGTCCAGCTCCTGTCCCAAAGCAACATATAAATCATAGGTAAATCCTACATCGATTGCAGTTTTTGCTAATAACATTCGCTGCGCATTATAAATGCGTTGTTGAGGAAATAATACATTGATTAATTTTCCATTTTTCTTAATCTCAACCTGTGCTTGAGTTGCAAAATAATTCGGGCCTTCAGTCTCTTTTACAGTTATTAATTGAACCTGGTATTTTCCGATCTCTATGAACTCACCAACAGACATTTTTACTTCTTCTTGGATGCTATAAGCTTTGGATAAAACAATTCCCAAAACGACAATTGCCACACCAACATGTGCCAAATACATTCCTACACTTCTCAATGAAATTCTTGTGGCACGAGGTAGGATGTAAGCGACACTGGCAAAAATTATCCAAAAAGAGAGACTCACACCTAAAATTACACCCCACTGCGTATGTCCTGTGATCCCCCACGGTAAAATGATTCCTAAGAAAATCGCCAGAAAAAAACTCCATCTCAATTTTTTGATCACCTGAGTAAAAGGCATTGATTTCCAATTTAAAATCGGAGCCATGCCTAATAAAAATAATATCGGGGTCATGATAGGAACCATCATGGTATTAAAATATGCAGGACCGATGGATATTTTTTCCAACTGCAAAGCATCTAAAAATAAGGGATAAATTGTACCTAGTAGTACGGTTAACATGGCCACAATTAAGAGCACATTATTAGACAGCAACAGTGTTTCTCGAGAAGAAAGTTCAAATTCAACTGGACTCGTTAATCGTGCGCCACGAGTTGCGTATAATAATAAAGATCCACCAATCACAAAGGCTAAAAAAGCTAAAATAAAACTTCCTCGTGAAGAATCCACAGCAAAGGCATGGACTGAAACCAAAACTCCGGAACGCACTAAAAATGTTCCCACTAAACTTAATGAAAATGTACAGATCGCTAATAACACGGCCCATGCTTTGAAAGTATCACGTTTAGCAACGACGGCTAAGGAATGAATTAATGCCGTTCCTGCCAACCACGGTAAAAATGAGGCATTTTCTACGGGATCCCAAAACCACCATCCTCCCCAACCAAGCTCACGATAAGCCCACCAGCTCCCCAAAACGATACCTAAACTTAAAAAACTCCAGGCTAATAAGGTCCACGGTTGGGCCCATCGTGCCCACTGACCGTCGAATCTTTTTTGCAGCAAAGCTGTGATCGCAAATGCAAAAGCCACTGCAAAACCCACATATCCCATGTATAACATCGGTGGATGTGAAACTAATCCCGGATCTTGTAATAAAGGATTTAGATCTCGCCCTTCTAGAGGTGTGTTCGCTAAGAGTCTTAGAAAAGGATTAGAGGTGCTGAGCAAAAATAATAAAAATCCAAAGGCAATCATTCCCAACACAGATAATACGGTTGCGCGTGTTTCCAGTGAAAGCGCTTTAGAAAAAATCGACACACAAAGGGTCCACAAACTTAAGATCCAGGCCCATAATAATAATGAACCTTCGTGCGCACCCCAGACTGCACAAAACCGATAAATTAAGGGTAATTCAGAATGCGAATTTTGTGCCACATAAGCCACACTAAAATCATTGACGACAAATGCATAAGCCAATGTTAAAAAACTGATGCTTGCAAAAATAAATTGAGCGATGGCGCTATGATTAGCAATTAGCATCCAAGAAGATTTTTTAAAATACACACCGAGTAATGGTATGATCGCCTGAACTCCAACCCAACAAAAAACCAGAATCAAGGAAAAATGCCCAATTTCAGGAATCATACTTCTTTTCCTCCCCCCCCAGGGGGGAGGTGCCGAAGGCGGAGGGGGAAGAGTGATATACACTTCATTTTAATATCCCCCCCTCAGTCCCTTCGGGACAGCTCCCCCCGTAGGGGGGAGCGAAATGGAACGTTTCAATTTAGGTGGCATATATTTCTCATCATGCTTCGCCAAAATAGTCGTCGCTAAAAAATTTCCATTCTCCTCAAAATGCCCATCAGCAATCACACCCTGCCCTTCTTTAAACAAGGCTGGCAACACACCAGAATATTTTACCGTAATTTCAGCATTAAAATCCGTCATCACAAATTGCATATTTAAATTATTCGCATTTTTCACCACACTATTGGGTTTTACCATCCCACCTAATCGAAGTGATTTAAGATGCTGATGCTCAGTGAAATGAATCTGACTCGGTGTAAAATACAAATTAATATTCTGGCGTAATGCGTACAAAGTGAGACCTGCTGAGACACCCACCCCCATCAAAACGAGCAAAATAATGAGCAGTCTTTTTTTACGATTTTGGTTCATGTTTTATATTTAACCTATTGATTATATTTAAATATTTTCTTCTAGAGTTCAAGGCATACACGATCATGCTGCCAGCACAAATCAGATAGGCTGGCCACACATAAAGTGCAAATCCACCCATATAAAAAAAATCATGTAAATTATGAAAGGCCACGGGGACTCACCTTCGAAATAAATTGTTTAACCCATTCTGAATGTTGTTCACGTTCTAAAATTTCTGTACGAGCTCGTGAAATTAATATCACTAAAAAATAAAAAGCAAAGGCTAAAATCATACTTAACAAGGGAAATAACATAGCATTTGCAATCATCGGTTTATGCAGACCTAAAATTGTCGATTTCTGATGCAAGGTAAACCACCAATTGACTGAATAATGAATAATAGGCAGATCAATAATTCCAACAAGAGCAATTAATGCGCAAGCCATTGCTGCTTTTTCTCGATTTGGAATGGATGAGCGAAGTGCAATCAACCCTATATATAAAAATAAAAGCACTAATTCTGAAGTTAAACGTGCATCCCAAATCCACCAGGTTCCCCACATCGGTTTTCCCCAAAAAGAGCCCGTCAACAGTGCTAGCACAGTAAATAATGCACCTAAAGGAACTGCCGTTTTTGCAAGAATATCCATCATTTTAACGCGCCAAATTAAATAAACCACGCTCATCAAAGCAACAAAGGCATAAATTCCCATCGATAAAATGGCACAAGGCACGTGTAAAAAAATAATTCGATACGCTTCACCTTGCTGATAATCGGGCGGTGCCAATAATAAAGCGCCCACTACACCATAGCTTAAAGTAATTAAACAAAAACCCCATAGCCAAGGAATCAATTTTCCCATTTTTTCAAAAAACCCACGAGTAGATAATAAACTCATGAGTCCTCCCCCCCTCAGGGGGGAGGTGCCCGAAGGGCGGAGGGGGGGTGTTAATAGAACTTTCATATTGATTACTCCACACTCAACCAAAGCGCAGCACCAATCGCAAAAGGCACAACACTCACCGACAACATCAACATAGCCCCCAAAATCGCCACATAACCCAAGATAGGTAATCCACTATTAGCAATACTGACCAGCCCAGCACCAAATATCAACACAGGAATAATCAAAGGCAACACCAATAAACTCAATAAAACCCCACCCTGTCTACAACCCAAAGTTAAGGCAGCCATTATTGCACCCAATAAACTCAAGACCGGTGTTCCCAGTAAAAGTCCCAACATTAAATATAAAATTTCTGAATAGCTTAAACCAATCATTATCCCTAAGAGCGGAGAAATTATAATCAATACAAAACCCGTAAATAACCAATGCACACACACTCGTAACAATGCAATTAAATAAATTGAATGCTCCGACAATAACCACTGGTCAATAATCCCATCACGAAAATCACTAGAAAATAAGCTATCAAATGACATCAAGCACGATAAAAATGCGGACACCCACACCACACCCACTCCCCAGGATTGAGAAGGACTGTTAACTGTTAGGGGAAATAACATTACGACTAAAATAAAAAATGCGAGTGGATTTAAATATTCCGCTGGAGAACGTAAAACAAGTGTGCATTCACGTTTAAAAATTTTTGCCAAAAGAGCGCTCATAAAATTTTCTCCTGCTCTCCTAAAACTAAGTTTTTTACTGGGATATTTTTAGTGCTGAGTGCTTGGTGTGAAGCAATGATCGCTGCACCACCTTGCAAGCAATGTTTTTCCAACATTTCAGAAAATAATTCAACACCTTCTCTGTCGAGTGCCGTAAATGGTTCGTCTAATATCCATAGTTTTGCAGAACGTGTTAATAATTTTGTCAGCGCTAATCGTTGGCGCTGCCCCGCAGAGAGGTCTTTGGCCAAGGTATCAAAGTGAAGGGATAAACCTAAATACTCTCCCTTAGTGGGGTGAGGAATATTTTGCTCCCCTCTCCGGGGGGAGCTGTCCCGAAGGGACTGAGGGGGGAAAGTGCTAAACCCTTCAACAATATTCTCCCAAACCGTCAACAATTCCTTAACCCCCAATCGATGCCCAAGATAAATCATCTCAAAAGGCTCATAATGACGCTCAACGGTCCCCTCAACCTGAACTAACAACCCCGCCAACAATCGCAACAAGGTCGATTTCCCAACCCCATTAGCCCCAAGAACATGCAATACCTGCCCAGACTCCACAGAAAGGTGAATCCCAGAAAACACAGGCAAATCATTACGGCAAAAACAAAGATCAGTCGCGACAATAAGTGGGGTCATAAGGCTCTATAAGTCATTGTTAAAACAGCAATTTTAACAGCCCCACAAGAGGGGGTCAAACCGAGCTTCTTTAAAAAGATGCTAATTAAATCAACAAGTTAAAGCGTTTAACAGGCCGTCTTCAACAAGGCTTCTTTTTATGCCGTAGTGCCAATACTTAGAAGCCTTGTTTGACACCGCAAGATGAGAGAGCTAATCGCTTGAATTAATAAGAATTTTTTAAAACAGGCTCGGTTTGACCCCTCTTTACATTTATAGACGAGCACCTAAGTTCATAAAGTTATCTACAATATGTTCATCATCTAGGGCTAAATCTTCTGAACTTGACCTTTGAATGTGTTCTCTACAGAAAAAATTGTTATCAAGAATGTATTCTATTCCAAGATTATGATCTTGTAGATATTCATACAACTGTTGAATACGTACATATCTATACAGAGAATAAGCAGAAGCAATGGATGTTTGCTTTGAAGCCGTGCTCCCTTCCCATCGCCTCTTAGGATATAAAGGAGTATCTGATATTAAAGAATTTGTGAGATCTAATAGCGCTTGAAGGATATCAAGATACTGCTCAAATAGTGAATACAAGTGTTTCCAATTAGCATCATAATCGAAATAAAAGTCGTCATCATTCTCGGGTTCAGAAGGCGGTACAGGCATGGCAAGATTTATCTCAGCATTAAGAATAGCCGTACTGAATATTCCCTTAAATAATGACATATTTAGATTATCAGACTCTGGAAATAATTGAAAATATCTTTCTCCATATTTTTTTAGAACTGCAACATGAGCCTTGAGCGCTAAATGATTTTTAGAGCAATGCATGTTAACTAACAAAGATTTGTGCTGATTAAGAAATTCTGTCTTCTCACTATTATTCATAATATCCCCCCAGCCATTTATTAAAAACATATTATACTAGTGAATTACAAGGGGGTCATGAATTACAAGGGGGTCAAACCGAGCCTCTTTAAAAAGATGCTAATTAAATCAACAAGTTAAAGCGTTTAACAGGCCGTCTTCAACAAGGCTTCTTATTTTGTAGTAGTGGCAATAAATAAAAGCCTTGTTTGACACCGCAAGTTGAGACGGCTAATCGCTTGAATTAATGAGATTTATTTAAAACAGGCTCGGTTTGACCCCTATAATTATTAAAATATGCTATTATAGAATTAATAATAGATGAAAACTGGCGCTTTCTAACGAATGATCTATAGGCATTGTAGCTGGGGGAGATAGTGATGAATAACAGCAAAGTCTTATTTACAGCTGTGCTAATTGCCTCATTGTTATTTGGGTGTATTTCCGATGTTATCGCTGATACCTCCATAACATCTTCTGCTGGCAATACCTCAGGTTCAGCACCCATAATCTATGTAAACATCAACAATGCGAACAGCACCCAGGACGGAACAAGTTGGAAAACGGCTTACACAACATTGCAAAATGCGTTGACCAAGGCTCGTAGCACAAGCAGCGCTGTACAAATCTGGATTGCCAAAGGCATATATCTACCCGGTAGCACACCGCAAGACACATTCAATTTACCAAACAATGTAAAAATATACGGCGGTTTCTTAGGAACTGAATCTTCTGTTGCTCAGCGTAATCCCCTGATTAATAAAACGATATTAAGTGGTGACCTTCTCAACAACGATCTCATTGACCCCCTGGCTTATGGATATGACGCAAGCCATACTGATAATTCTCGACACATCATCACCGCTAATGGAGTAACTGCCACGCTCGATGGGCTCTATGTCGTTGGAGGATATGCTTTTAGCAGCAAAACCCCGCCTCGACTTGCTGACCCCTTTGATGTAGGTGGTGGATTGTATGCTACTAACGGTTCAAAAATTACGTTGAACCTTTGCGTCTTTTCCGAAAATTCGGCCTACAGAGATGGCGGCGGAGTATTCATAAGCGATCCTGGTTCTAAGCTCCTTGTGACCAACTCACTATTTACGGGTAATAATCAGTTAGCTCCATGGCTGCAAATTTCTTTTGATCAAGGAGGAGGAGGATTAGCCGTCCTTAACGACGCTTACGCTCAAATCAGCACCTCAATCTTCCAGGGCAATACTGCGGGAGTTGGTCATACTAATGATGAGGTAGATTACGCATTACCCGTCTCACCAGCTCACGCCAATACCCGGGGACATGATGGTGGGGCAATCATACTAATTAATTCAAGCGGAAAAATTTCTCAGACACTATTTTTAGCAAATCGGGGACTATCCGGTGGAGCTATAAATGTTCAATCAGAAGGTGAGACTTCGGCCCATACCTTAACAATAGATGCCTCTGCATTCATAAATGGCCACGTCGACCATCTTGGTGGAGCTTTAGAGATTTTAGAAGCATTCCCCACAGGATCTAACCCTAACTCTAAGGTTACTGTCACCAATTCGATCTTCGATGGTAACGAATCTCACATTGGTGGTTGCGTTTTTGCGGACAGTTATAATCTAGTCATCGATAAATCTATATTTACGAACAATACTACTGGCGGCTTTGGTGGAGCGCTTAGTTCTTCAAACGTTCTTCGTACAATGATTGCACAAATATTTCCACCACCCTCACCGGTATCTGTTGGTCATGTGGTAGTAACGAATTCTGAATTTTCGGGGAACACATCGAGCGGTGATCAATACACTGCCGCACATTTCGACACGATTTTTTCAGCTGACCCTTCTTTTCGTCCCGACATGTATTTAACACTTGGTGGTGCAGCAATTGCCAATTTCGCTAATGGCAATTTAACGGTAGATAAGTGCAGCTTCAATAATAATCAAGCAATTAACAGTCATGGAGGAGCTATTTTGAATGGTGGCGGAAGTATTATCCTCTTCGGATATGGCCTGGATATCACTGGTGGAAATCTGGTAGTGGGCAATAGTGCATTCAATGGAAATAACGCTACTGGTAATGGTGGGGCCATTGTTTCAGTTCTCAATGTTCCGAGCGGATATCCGCCCGCTCCGATACCCGTTCCGATTACGAAACCCTCGATTAACCTAATGAGTTCCCTATTTGGGTCAAACACTGCATCAAATGGTGGAGCCCTGTATTTTGATAATACTATCCCCACAACGATACTTGGAAATACCTTCCTTGGAAGCAATAATGCCCTATCTCTTGGGGATCAAATCTTTGGGACAAACTCAATCGTAAATGGCATTAGAACAAGTAATTCCGCTACAGCCAAGCTTCAGTTGCAGCTGAAAAATATATTCTTCAACCTCAACAGCAACGACTTATATTTACAATAAGGGGTCAAACCGAGCCTCAAAAAAATATTTTCATATAAATCAATCAATTACAGCTGATATCTTGCGGTGTCAAACCATACATCTTCCATAAACAAGATGCATGGTTTGACACCGCATTAAGTAAATCCTAAGCCATTGATTTATTTAGAATTTTTTTTAAGTTGCCCGGTTTGACCCCCTCCTGATGCTATAATATAAGTTAAGGAGTAATAATAATTTTTTGCTTAAGGACTAGTAAAGTGGCTAGGGAAGCCATTTGGGTTAGGGATTGTAAACAACGATATAATAAAAGGAAAATCTATCATGCGTAAATTAATCGTGCTTGTCTTAAGCGTATTAACAATTGTATTAGTAAGTGGATGCGCCGCTGACATTGGCCCTCATGGGGCAGGTATTGAAGTAGGATATTCAGATTCTAATCATTATTCTGTTTAATACCTATTTTAAGAGATGGTGTCAAATCTTGAGTATAGACATCTTGCAGACTCCAAATAGCAAAAGTGTGTCTACAGTCAAGATTTGACACCATCATAGGGATGGGGTCAAACCGAGCCTCCTTAAAATATTTTCAATCAAATCAATCACTTACAGCTTGCATCACGCGGTGTCAAACAAGGCTTCTTTTTAACACAGAAAAATAAACAGCCGAACACGGTATGACTCTTTTATTTGCCTTAGGTAACATAAAAGTCAATCAATAGTTAAGGAGCAAACACTATGGCACGAAAAAAAAGATATCACGATCAAGGCGCTTTTTATCATGTAATGATCAGAGGAAATCGCAAGCAAAACATATTTTTCACAGATGATCATTTCGAATTATTTTGCAAACATCTGGACACAATCGTTCAGCAATACCATTGTAAAATCCATCTGTTTTGTTTGATGACGAATCATGTCCACTTAGTTATTCAAGTAGGCAATATTCCACTATCAAAAATAATGCAAAACATTAATTCGATTTATGCTCGAAAATTGAATGATGATATAAAACAAATGGGTCATGTTTTTCAAGGAAGATATAAAGCAATCTTGATTTCTAACGATAATTATTTAATGGAGTTATGTTATTACATCCATAACAATCCTAAAAAAGCTACGATTGTCAGTGACCTTGATGATTATCCATGGTCTAGTCATCACTCTTACAAATTTAAAAAATTTTTTCCTTGGATAACGACACAACATATAGAGAAACTATTACAAAATTATCTATCACAAAAAAAATCGGCCTACACAAAATTTATGAGTAAAAAAGATAATGAAAACGCCAAACCTGAATTTTGCCAGTTGGATGAAAATGATGATCTTATTATTGTGAATTCAATTAATGAGCAAAAAAATTTCCGAGTTGAAATTGATCTGACGATGTTTTCAATTAAAGAAATTATACAAATCGTCTGTAAATTTTTAGAAGTTGATCCAGATTCGATAAACAATGCCTTGTTTACATCAAACATTGTTCGCGCAAGAGGTCTAGCAGCCTATTTTTGCCATTATCATGCACATTATACTCTCACAGAAATATCCTATTATTTCGCTCAATTACCTTCCAGTGTTAGTCGGAACTTACACAAACAAGTTCAGGAACATGAATCAATAAAATTCATAAGACTCTTAGAATTTGAATTTTTGCAACGAAAATCTTTGCTACTTTCTAGAAAAGAAGCCTTGTTTGACACCGCAAGATCAGAAGGCTAACTGATTGAATTAATTGGAATTTTTTAAAAGAGGCTCGGTTTGACCCCTATCTGATAAGCCCTAAAATCACTCCATATAGTACGAATTGTACAATATGATAACCTGCATCGATAAAAAAAATGCTCAATTTTTTGCCTGAAAAAGCGTAGTTTACACCAAAAGAAGTTGCAACGAAGCAAACACCAGTAAGCAAACCTAATCTTATAGCTGACCATAATTCTGGTGATTTACCTAAAAAGAATGTAAACGCAAATGCTGAAATGATCCATAATACAAAAGCACTAAGAAATACCAATCCAGGATGTGACTTTTGTTTATCCTTACAATCTTCACCATAGAATTTGATAAATAATTTGTTATACCAAAGACCCCCTAATAAAAAAGATGATAATACACATACTGCAACTGCAAGCAGATTGATATAAGTGAACATAAAACCTTCCCTTTAAAAATTAAAACACTCAGTAAAATACACCAATCAAAATATGAAAGGTACTTTGACGCCTCTCATTTACAACGCAATACATTTTCCACTTCGATCAGGATTATTTAAATAGCTAAGCATCTCAGTTGCCGTTTTTTCATCAATCAAACCTAATCGTTTACACATTTTAACAACATATTCACTATCACCTTGTAAAGATAACTCCTTTGTCTCATCGTTTTTAATTATTGTAAAGTTTGGCTTGATACCTTTTTCATCATCAGCCTGTCCCAATGCTTGTTCAAAAAATCGAATTAATTTTTTGTAATTACTTTCTGTATTCCCACTGAATATAATTTCTTCAGCTCTAGGATCAATAATAACTTTATTAGCGATATCTGCAGTAACAGTATCTCCCCCAGTTTTATCTATCGTAAACTCTTTACTCATGTTTTCCTCCTGCTCATTTTGGACAACACCCAGAAAAATCTTCCTCGTCATCTCCAGGATTTTTTTTATTACTATTATTCAATGAATTTTCCTCAATCATACCAGAAAAAGATTCAAATTGTCTACCGATCTCCTCGGTGCTAATTTCTGTAAATGAAGGTTCATCATCCATTACTTGCTTTTTTGGATAAGGAGCACTTTGACTTAAAGCTTTGCTTCTTCGAAGGCCAAGTTCAAATAAATGCTCTTGTCCATCAACGTTGACTACCATACCTTTATAGGGATCTGGCTGCTTCGTTTCATTATTTATAGGACTATATCCTCCCGTTAAACTTAGATCATTTCTATAAGAAACATAATAACAATCCAATATTTTATACTCATTTGGAATTTGGCCTGGCAATACATTATTTTCAACGAGAGCATAAACAATCTGATTAATTATTCCTTGCCATTCAATCTTTGAGCGTTGTGTTTTTTCAATACAAGCAAAAATTGTGACTGCTTTATCTTCTGGGACTTTGTTATTGGGATGTATGACTTTTGTCAAACCAATATCATATCTCATTAATAATTTAACGATACAATTCCAAGCTTTCTCAACATTCCCAACCACATCTTGATTCAAAATAATATGAAATTTCCAACCTCGCAATGTCTTTGTTTCATTTTCTCCACAATGTAATTCTGCAAAAGGTTTTTCACTTGAGCCTTGGAGGCTAACATTGTTAGAACTGAATGTACAGCAATCCTCATCATGGAAATTTATTCTTTTACTCGTCAGATGATTATAATTAAAATCTTCCATTTCTTTACAGTTACTTTCATCTTCTTTTACGAGATTCGAATTGAGCTGATAACAATAATGATTTTTTACTCCACTATCTTTTCCAGCAGCATTAGTATGAATTAATGTTAATGTTGGTATCTCGTGATTAAGAATCTCGGGGTAATGAATTGGAAAATCGTGGCCCCTTAAATTAACATTGCAATTCAATAACATTCCGATGGAACGAATTTCCAAATCACCCCCCCATGAGGAATCTTGTGACATTATTTCAAGATAATTGTCAAAGCTTCTCGTTTGATCGATATCAACACCGTAAAATTCTTCAAATATATCGCGGTGTTCTCTCATAAAATTTATGACACGCTCACGAAATACATTTCTTATTAATCGATTAAAAGTATCATCTCTAAACAAGGAAGTGTTCGAATCAGGGTGATAGTTTTGAATATGAAGTTTTATAAAATCGAGATGATTGATTTCTTCAATACCAAATAAGCGCAGAAAATTACCTTGAAATACCATAGGATCATTTTTAACTGGTAATAGGTAAGCTAATGCTGCTGCCCAAAATAAACAGCTGTTATCACCTGGCACATCAATAATTAACTCATCACCAACCAGCCGAGTTTTATTAAGCTTAATGAGCTTATTCCATGGTGTGTCTTTTGGTAATGTTTTATTACTCGCACTTTCTGGCTCTTCTATTAATATCATAAAGCACCATATATTTAATAGATTATTTTTATAATTAAAGCTGACTGATTATTTTAATTAAAATTAATTTGGAGAGAATCGGTTTGCACTCTATCTTCAGCTTGAGGTGCAGTGAAAACGGGTTCATAACTTGCTCTATTACCTAGATCCAGAACAGTCGAATGTTGATGAACGATTGTTGGCTCAAGAGCAACATCACTAGTGCAAGTTGATGCATGAGTACATCTGTTTGAATAATGACTGTACAACTCGTGTATTCCCATAGCAACTAAAATTCCAAGGCCAATTAATATGGGCCCAAAAAATAATACTGCACCAGCAATCATTAAAGGCGGCACACCAGTAAACATCAGTGCAACCCCGGTAAGCATAATGATAAACACGAAAAGTCCAGTTGATTCTAACATTTTATTAACCCCATATTTATTAAATAATTTTGCTTATATTATGATATTTATTTAAATTTGTCAATAGATAGGGGTCAAGCCCTTTAGATAGGGGTCAAACCGAGCCTCTTTAAAAATAGTTCAATTAAATCAACTGGTTAGAGCTGACAACCTGCGGTGTCAAACAAGGCTTCTTTTCAAACTAAGAAGCCTTGTTTGACACCGCAAAGTGAATGACGTAACACTTTGATTTAATTGGATTATTTTTAAAGAGGCTCGGTTTGACCCCTACATATACTATAATTAAATTAGGTCATAAATATAACAATAATTGTATAAATGACTCTCCAGGAGATATAACTATGAAAACAATAAACAAATGCTTATGCAGTTTCTTTCTTCTACTTTCTTCGACTGCAGCTATCGCAAACTTTGGAATCCTTTCACCCGTAAATTATTCTGAAACTGTATACACAGATAGTAGCCGAACTAGGAATGGTTCTGCAGCTACTGACCCAGATAATGTGAATGGACCCCGTCAACTTGATGTACGGGTCTATCAACCGGCTGTCACTCAAGGAAGTGGTCCTCCCATAAGGATTTCCATGATACCTAAGGTATTTAACGGTACTTATGCCAATCAACCCCACATTATTAGTGATAGGGGTTTTCAATTGTCTCGCTCCTGGAGTGATAATGTACCAAAACCTGGATCTTATCCTATTATCATAATGCGTGGCGGTGCTGGTGGTAATTTTTCCAATTTCAAACAAGCAGAAACCATTGCTTCTGCAGGATATATTGTTATTGTGTCTCAAGCTTACGGTACGGATAGAGATTCATGCCCACTCTCAATTTGTCCTACCGCAATATCCCGAACTGCACTTCGAGATGGACGAATATTACTCACGGCTGCAGAGAACGGTCAATTAGGCTTCCCTGCAAATAAAATCAAAAAAGATGCAAACGGTCTTAGCATTGCAGGTTGTGTAGGTGGATCAGCTGGCTCCTTTAACTGCCTTAGAATAGCAGCTGGAACTTCCACATTAAACTCAAACTCTATACCTAACGAAAATGCGACAGATCCACGCTTTAGAGCAGTTTTTGCTGGTGATGAATACCCACTTACCGATTCAAACTTTAACGCTGCTCACCTCACGGCAGCTGTTGGGATTTATGCGAGTGGAGTGTTTCAGAATTGGCCACGAGATTTTGCGAATTATAGCAATGCTGCCAAACGAGTATTCTATGATCTCAGCATTGCCAATCACAACATAGGCTATATGGGAGCTGACACCTTGTGTCAGTTTATGAGCGAATATATTCGTATTTATCATGATGGTCTGGTTGGAAATGGTGAAACGGATGTCACATTTTTAAGAGATCCAGTAGTACCTTGGGCCCTTGAAGGATGTTCTCCTCAATATTTAACAGGCTTTGAGTCGTTGCCCAGCAATGTGGATTTATCGGGCACTTTGTCGAGCTTATTGCCACATATCCCATTAGGTGTATCTATCATCGATGATCAAAGTGTGTCCAACTTTATGTCAGACTATTACACAGTAAATTTCTTAAATTGGATATTGAAAGGAGATCCCATTGCTGCGTTATTATCTAGGCTACCAGTGTTCCCTGGCCTTTTAGACAACATCTATGTTAACTCAGTGCCAGGAATAGCAGCAAATAATTTCAACTTGCAAAACAAGCAAATTGACTTCACCCCCATACCTGGAACTAATCACTATAAAACCACGATCACCTCGAGATCTGGTCTGATCCCTGATCCTTCAACCATACCAGGAGTTATATCAATTTTTGGAAATGCTTGGGATGATGCCATCGGTCCTCAAATCACCCCAGCTTTCGGTAGCTTTCCAATATTAAATGGTACTATTACAAGTACTAAAAGTATCGCTATATCCACTAACGGATATATTCTCCCTGAAAGTAGTATGTACAACAGTGATGGAGTGTTTGCAGCTAAACGACTGCAAGGATGGTTTGGCGATAGAGGTACTTGGTCTATCGCTGCCTTTGGTAGCGACCTGGCCAGCAACTTTTTTGGGGCTCCAGGAACTGGACAAGTATGGGTATCCAATACACCTCAACGATTACAAATTACGTGGTACCAAGTATTATCCTATGAGTTCCCCAATTTACCTGGTATTAATGTACAATGCACCCTATTCCCCGATGGTAGAATCCGCCTTGAATATGACAGCAGTATACCAAGCCCAGGAGTGATTACCGGTGAATTCGGGGACCCAGGTACGATCGTGGTTGGCATTTCTAATGGACGTTTGCACGTTGATAACGGCTTCTACAACTTCCTTAAGAAACCCGTCATCAGAACGCTCACAGATGTCATGAACGGAAAATCAACGAGTGATGCAGACGCCATTTACGAGGTATACACCCAAGCAGTACCCGCACAATAAGGGGTCAAACCAGGCCTCTTATAAAATAATCTAAATAAATCAAATAGTTAGAGCTGACATCACGCGGTGTCAAACAAGGCTTCTTTTCAAACTAAGATGCCCGGTTTGACACCGCCTATTGATAACGCTAATCGATTGATTTAGAAAGATTTTTTTGTAAGATGCCTAGTTTGACCCCAACTTTTGCATTAAAATATGATATATTTATTAAATGCGGGGGAAATATGCAGCTAAAAGATCAAGATAAAATTCTAAAGAAGGTAAAAGCTATTCAGATGCCTGAATTTGAGGCGACTCTTGTTGATGGTCAGCAAAAAGTTACACTCAATTTACCCATATCAGATCATGAAATCTTGGTGGCAAATACCGCAATAGGTGTGCTAGTGACCTTGAATATATGGTGTCCTGGTTCACGCTTAGCTCCATCTAAGAATCCGCAAAACTTAAAAGGCCAATTTCGTGTTACAGATGTAAAACAACAACGCGTTCAATTGAAATTATTGGCTAAATATATATTTGATTTAGCAAAAGCCGGTGTTTCAGGCTTTATGTTGCAAGAAATTCCTTTGGCTGAAACTGGGGATGGAAATTTTGATTTCTTAAATGATGAACTTCAAAAGCTATGCGCAAAAAATAAAAAGATAAATTTAGAATTTCGTTGCATACGAAAAACGAAAAATATGAACAGTGGCACTTGTGCACTTGTTAATACTCAAAAATTACTGGCTAAAGATAAAACACCTGCTGTTCAAAAAAATGACCCCATGTACCAAAGATTCGCTCGTTATGAATTACAAACTGTAGGAAACACGTCTGTACAGAAATGCCATATCAACAATGTGCACGGTGATTATGCAGAACAAGCTGCTGTTAAACAATTTATTAAAGATAAAGTTGATGCAGGCGAGATGGTGTGTGGTGATTTTAATCTTACGGAAAATAATAAACCTGAGATTGAAGATTCACCGTATAATCAGGTCTATCAAGGCGAACTAAATACACTCGATGGTTTTTATGATCCTCTAACACCTTCTCTTGAAGCTTCAGGAAAGCCTAAAAAAACCGTAAAAAAAGCTCCTAAAAATGATTTTAATGACATACTGAAAACCAGTTCTGCAGAAATACTCGATTACATGAAATGGACAGCTTCTCCAAAAATTAAAACCAGTGATATTGATAGTTTTAAAGCAAGCAAATCAAAAGTCAAAAATCTTAGTTTTTCTACCCTGAGTGAAAATGAAGATCTTAAACGTGCTCTATTTAATTTAGCTTTTTATTCTTCCAAAGTAAAAAATTCTAAAAAGAAAACAGCGTTGCTTGCTCTACTCAATAATCTCAGTAAGAATCCTGAAGACGCAGAAAATATTATTGTAAAAGCCTTAAAAAATAAGGTTCTCGTCAAAAATACAAAATTTGGATTTTACAAATTTTTTCATAGTGGATTCAAAAATAAAGAATTGAATAATCGATGGTCAAGATCAACGACCGAGCAACTCCTAATTGAAACCCAAATTGCTCTAAAAAATGCCTCTACTTCAGAAGATAACAGTGAACTCAGAATGGGGTCAAACCGAGCCTCCTCAAAAAATCCCTAATCAAATCAACTGGTTAAGGCTGACATCTTGCGGTGTCAAACAAGGCTTCTTATCAAGATAGAAACATTGAATTTAATTTTTCGAAATTTATAAGAAGCCTTGTTTGACACCGCAAGATGCCATCTTTAACTAATTGATTAAATTGGAAATATTATAAAGAGGCTCGGATTGACCCCCTGTGTTTTGACCCTCTGTGTTCCCCAGTTTTCGAAGAAGCCTTGTTTGACACCGCAAGATGTCCGCTTTAACTAATTGATTAATTTAGAAATATTTTTAAGAGGCTCGGTTTGACCCCTACAAAGTATAAGGGTTTGGTTTAGGTTTTCGATTGAGGGGCGAAGTTTTTCGTTGTCGTGCCAAGAATGTCGTAAGAGAGTCAACAGTGCGGCATTGCCCTTTGGAATTATTGAGATATCGGGACGTTGTTTTTCAACCACAACATATTGGTATAAAGACAACAAACTAGTGTTAGATCTAAAATCTTTTAAAGGTAGTTGACTAGTCATAATGTGATATAGCACCAATCCAAGTGAATAAATGTCATCAGCTTTAGAAAAATTCTCTAAATCTTTTGCTGGATTTGAATCCGATGATTTTTTTCTATAATAAAATGTGCGAGTATTGCTCAGCATTTTAGGTGAACGAGTGAACAAATCTCCTCCAAAATCAACATCTTTTGAACTGGAATGCGTAGCACAACCAAAATCACTAATCCTAAGTGTTCCATCATCACTTATTAAAATATTTTCTGCCTTTAAATCTTTATGTAAAATGTCAGCACCATGAATAAACTTCAATGCGCAACTAAGGTCAATCATTAAGGACAATCGCTTAGAAAAATCGATTTCAGGATGCTGACTAAGATAATTTTCTAAATTACCATTCGCATAAAAACGATATACCGTGACCGTTGGACAATAGTGTACATCCACAGCTAACAAAGCACCCACATAGCGGTCATATTGATCAGAGTGTTTTTGTAAATCTTTCAGTGCTTGAACTTCCTTCCCTAAACTCGAAATCGTTTGATAGCATAGGGCCTCCTTGATAGCGACCAGTTCACCATTATAATTCCCAAGGCTTACTTGCCCATTACATCCCTTCGCAAGGGGTCTGTAAATAGTAAATTTGTTATTAATTTGTGGCATGAATGGTAATTCGTGCTTAGACTCTTTCACATAATCTACATAGCTTGCTGATGTGGCATTCCCCTTTAAGCAATCACTGTTCGCCTTTAGCGCGTAACCATTATCAATCTCTGAATCCAGTACCTGTGCCATAATACCCCTCTTAAGTTCATACACCAATTTTTCATAAAATTTTAGTGAATAAACCTTAAGGTATTATTAAGGAGTTATGAGAAATTACTCACATAAGGCATAACGATTGATCAGCGCTCTAAAACGCTCACCCACTTCAGGATGCTCTAGGGCATAAGCAATAGTGGCTTCTAAGTAGCCTAATTTACTACCACAGTCATAGCGCGTACCCGAAAATTTGTGAGCATACACAGGCTCTTCAACCAAGAGCCTGGATATTGCATCCGTTAACTGAATCTCCCCTCCTGCCCCAAAACTGACAGTTTCTAATAAAGGAAATATCCTTGGGGTTAAAATATATCGTCCAACAGCAGCCAAATTCGAAGGAGCCTCTTCAGCTTTGGGTTTTTCAACAATACTTCTAAGCCGATTGGGTTCGAGAGCATCAAGCTCCATAATCCCGTATTTTTCAGTTTCACTGAGCTCAACTTCTTGGGCAGCAATGACACTAGATTTGGTATAGTTGTACACATCCATCATTTGTTTCAAACAGGAGCTATGCCCCCCACCAATTAAGTCATCCGCCAGTAAAATAGCCACAGGCTCATTAGCAATCAAAGGCTTAGCACATAAGACCGCATGCCCCAAACCAAGCTGTTTAGGCTGACGTACATAAGCGCAGCTAATGCCTTGCGGTAGGATGTTTTGAACAATAGAGAGTAATTTATAACGCCCACTTTCTTCTAAACGAGATTCCAGCTCATAGCTAGAATCAAAGTGATCTTCAATAGAACGTTTACTCCAGCTGGTAACAAAAATCAATTCAGTAATCCCTGCATCAATCGCCTCTTCCACTGCATATTGAATTAGAGGTTTATCAACGATAGGCAACATCTCTTTTGGATTGGCCTTCGTCGCAGGCAAGAATCGAGTCCCCAGACCCGCCACAGGAAATATCGCCTTTTTGATTTTCATTGAGATTCCTTATAAATGCATAACCCCACTTTTTAACTGTATCGAATGCTAAAGTCAACCCGCGATAATCACGGTATTGCTCTCTTCAAAGTTCCGTGTAAGAATGATTGACATAGCCATGAATAATAGCTAAAATTAGCAAATTATCAGAAATAATTTACTTTTATTGACCATAAAGGTGCAACATGAAAAGAGAAAGAGAAAGAGTTCAAAAGAATCCTGGTGATACAGACACAGAATCACCCAATAATCCAAAACAAGGTCCCCCAAAGGCGGTTTGTTCTGGTCGTCGTATACTATTCCAACGAACAATAACTAAAGATTATAACAAATCTATTAATCTTTATCGGGCTAATTATCCCGACGAAACCTTAGAATTAATGTCACGTCTAATGAATAATGAACTCAGCCTTAATGATATTCAAACTGAAGTCGAGTTTTTACAAGATCATATTAATTTACTGACATCACATCTCAAGAATCCTACAGAAGATAATCAAGATACCGCTCTTATTCAAGAATTCCTCAGCAAATTTGAAGAAACCATGCAGACCACCAACTCACTGCGTTTATCTCTCCGACTCAAAGACGTTAATGACAATTTATCACTGGTTGAATTAAAAGAATTACGAAGATTATGCACCCTATGGATCAGCTATTTCAATTACGATATGTTGGCATTTGTATCACTACTTAAAGGAATTAATAATCCATTTATTACCAACACCTTGACTCGAGAATTAAGCTACCATCTCCATTTCCTCGGTCAAATCAATGAATTTAAGAATAAAACAAAAAAATCATTCCCCGCTAACACCTTTGAGCAAAACGAAGAAAATAATAAATTCGAAGAAAGTATAACTACGGCAACAAACGCTGTATCTTCTGCATTTCATATCATCTCTTCTTTAACTGAAGAAATGAGAAATAATGAAGCACTCATTGATAATACGACCCAACTTTTAGAAAATATCAGCATTTTATTCGATTTAAATGCTGTTGTTAGTACAATTGAAGATCTCACTGATCTCTATGAAGAATATCACAATAACCCTCCAGAACCAGAATCCTTAGACGTTATAGCAACAAAACTCAGCTATCTTGAGGAATTAATCAGTGAAATGGAGACTTATGCAAATACCTTAGAAGCGTTTTTAGCACACATGTCTACTCTCAACTTTAATAAAGATCACGCTTACCTTTTTGAAAATCTTCATGAAAATCTAATCGATATTTTAGGGTATCTTTCCTCTTTGAAAGTCATAAAAAGTAATTTAGAGGAAATTCAAAATAACGGAGTCAACTGTGATGGAATGATACCTTAAATATTTCCAAAATTGCGATCATTATTTTCTTCTTCTTGTAAATGCTCACGCAATAAGGTTATGCAACTTTTTTTATGAAATCCCCCTCGAAGACGAAAATATTGACAGGGAGCGCCCACAGGTTCAGGGACAGCTGCACTAACTTCTCTGGTCACATCATCAGACTCATGAGATGAATCTATAGGTACAAGATTATCAAGATCTCGAGATCTTTTATTCATATAAACTCCATGATTATTATTTAATCGCCTTCCAATCCATGAATAGGTCGAACTGAATTCCATTGCCTGCATCCAGGGCAGGACCAATATAATGTATTCCCTGTAAAACCACAAGATTTACAAAGATAAATAGGTTTTTTACTTAATAACTTCTTGACCAAATCGTATAACAACATTAATTTTTCATGCGTATCCCCCACCGCATGCGTTAAATATAAATCGATTAAGCGCTCTAAACCGCGGAGCGATGAATTTGTACGAATTTGCTCAGCAATAAATTCAATGGCGTTTTTTGTTCCTTCGGTTCGTTGAATGCGTTCCGTCAGCGCTAAAACGACTGATATACGTGGAAATTCATTTAAACATTGTCGAAGAAAATCCACTAATTCAGATTCACTATTGATAGCAACATAACAATCACTTAACAAAGGAATGGTTTCCGATAAAAAATCGGGATCTTGAGATTTGACATTTTGAAGATATTTTATGGCGGATCGATAATCTTTCTCGAGCATGGCATATTTACCCAGTAAAATACTGGCTCTGGCACAGTTTTTATTGGTATTCAAAGCATATTTCAGATTTTTCCTCGCATTTTCAAGATTATTTTTTTGAAAGGCAATTTCCGCAAGTTCACAATAATATTGTGCAATATTTTCACTTTGAGATTTACCCGTGAGGGATTCCAGTTTTTGGGCTGCATTCGCGGCTTTTTCCCAGTCTTTTTGTTGCTGATAAATATTTAAAAGATGAGCTAAATTAAGCTCAGGCGTAGCCCCCACGGAAATTAATTCCTGAAATACCGCTTCGGCACGATCTAAAACACCTGCTTTTAAATAATCCAAGCCCAAAGAATGTAAGGCCTCAATTCGCTGTTGGTTATCTAACCCAGGTCTGGCAATAATATTTTGATGAATTCGAATCGCTCGATCGACTTCTCCTCGTCGTCTAAATAAACTACCCAGAGCCAGATGTGTTTCAACAGTATCATTATCCACTTCCACCAAGCGAATAAAAATATCCACCGCTTTATCCGGTTGCTCATTAATTAAATAATTCAAACCTAAGAAATAATCTGAGTGGAGAGTGTTTGAGAGACTGGGTAATTCAAAATTTCGGCCTTTCCGACCAAAATACCAGCCAGTTAAAGATGCAATCGGTAATAACGCAAAAAGCCAAGCCCACATCATATTAACGAGATTCCATTAAGAGGTCTTTTTCCAATTGTTTAACTTGGTGTTTGAGTTTGTAATTTCCTTTTTTCAATCTGAAAAAAGTGGGGATAAATAAAATTAAGCCACATAAAACTCCAACACCCAAGGTTAAGGCGAGTAAAAGTGATAATGAAATTTTATGTGAACCAAAATAATAATTTAATACGACTGGTGAGGAATTTAAGATGGCGAAAGTAATACCGACTAGAATAATTGCTGCAATTAATAGTGTTGAAAATATTCGCATATCATAACCTCCCTAATAATAATATGCTCCCCCCTCCGGGGGGAGCTGTGGCGAAGCGATTGAGGGGGGAAGTTGATAAATCATTTACCTTCTTCCCACCTTGTCATTAGATCTAACTATTCATCACCCTCATCAGAGTCACTACTTTCCAGTTTCTCTTTCATGATATCGCCCAAGGTATTGCTAGGCATATCAGAGGATAGATCTTCGCCTTCACGTTTCTTACGTGGCTCTTTCAAGCTAAGATTAATGATGCGCGCTTTTCGATCAATGCCTAATAAACGAGCATTCACTTCATCACCCACATTCAAAAATTCTCGAACGTCTTTCACTTGTTCGTTAGAAACTTCACCCGCACGGATACTACCTTGCACGTTTTCTTCCAACTCAACGATGGCACGTTTTGCATCAACATCAACGACTTTTCCACTTACCATACTGTTCTTTTCATGGCTATCAAAATAAATGGATAAAGGATCTGATGATAATTGCTTAATGCCTAAGGAAATTCGTTCACGATCAGAATCCATCGCTAAAATTTTCGCTTCGACTTCATCGCCTTTTTTGTACTTGCGAACTGCTTCTTCACCCGATTCACTCCATGAAATATCGGATAAATGAATTAAACCATCAATCTCACCCGTTAAACCCACGAAAATACCAAAATCGGTAATGGATTTAATAGGGCCTTTAATGATCTGTCCAATTTCATGTTCACCGGCAAATTTTAACCAAGGATTATCTTGGGTTTGTTTAATACCTAATGAAATTCGTCGACGATCTTGGTCAATTTCAAGTACTTTTACTTCTACTTCTTGACCTAACTGAACGACTTTTGCAGGATGAACATTTTTATTCGTCCAATCCATTTCAGACATGTGAACTAAACCTTCAATGCCATCTTCCAATTCAACAAAACAGCCATAATCAGCAATATTGGTGACTTCACCACTTAAAACGGAACCGACGGGATAACGCGATGCGATATCATGCCAAGGATCACCGCCCAATTGCTTAATTCCCAAGGAAACGCGTTTTTTATCTTTGTCGAATTTAAGAATTTTAACATCGACTTCATCACCCACGTGTAATACTTCACTAGGATGTTTGATTCGCTTCCATGACATATCGGTAATATGGAGTAAGCCATCAATACCACCCAAGTCAACGAAGGCACCGTAATCGGTAATATTTTTAACCACACCTTTAACTTCTTGACCTTCTTCTAAATTCTCCAGTAAAGCTTCTCGTTCTGCACCCGTTTCTTCTTCAACCACAGCACGTCGTGAAACAACAATATTGATATTTCCACGTCGTTTGTCCATTTTAATAATTTTAAAATCGAGCTCTTGGCCTTCTAAACTGCCTGGATCACGTATGGGTCTGACATCAACCAAAGAACCCGGTAAAAATGCACGTATATTTTGAACGGCAACGGTAAACCCGCCTTTTACGCGTTCAAGGACTAAACCTTTAATCGTATCGCCTTTGTCATAGGCTTTTTGTAAATCAGTCCACGCTTCTACTCGTCGTGCTTTATCACGAGAAAGTCGTGTACTTCCATAACCATCTTCGAATGCTTCAATGACCACATCGATTTCATCGCCGATTTCACAATCGACCTCACCTGAACTGTTTTTGAATTCTTCAATAGCAATAACACCATCGGTTTTGAAGGGACCGGAAACTAATACGGCATCCGAACTGATGGCTACGACTTTTCCTCTAACGACAGCTCCGATTTCGAGTTCACTTTCACCAATACTTTGAGCTAATAGATCTGCAAAATTTTCTTTCATTTGATTACCTTTATTTACAACACACCCCAGGTAGGAGAAAAAAGTGTGTCGGTTAATTTAAATTTGTCCAGCAAAGGCTGAACCCCAAAAAATTATCTTATACTCTGGCTCCAACCAGATTAAGTATTTTCGCCAAAACACCCTCCACTGTCAAATGCGTTGTATCAATAATGATGGCATCGTCAGCGGGAATTAAGGGAGCCACTGTGCGTTCACGATCACGCTTATCACGCGCATTGACCTCTAATTTGACCTCCTCAAGATTAGCAGGAATTCCCATATTTTTCAATTGGTTATAACGACGAATCGCGCGTTCATCACCCTGCGCTTCCAAAAAAATCTTCAATTCTGCGCTCGGAAATACGATGGTCCCCATATCACGACCATCCGTCACCAAACCCGGCAGACGTCTAAATTCACGTTGTCGCTCGAGCAGAGCTGCTCGAATATCGGCGTTTGCAGCGATCACTGAGGCTGCATTACCGCATGATTCTGTGACTAAAGCATCGGTAACATCGATATTGTTTAAGATCACACGATGTTCATCATCGTGCACACTGAAATTAACGGCTAATCGTCGTGCTAGCTGACATAATTTTGGAATACTGGAAAGACTGATATTTTCTAGTTCGGCGGCATGTGCCAATACTCGATAAATCGCACCACTGTCTAAATAATGCCAGCCTAAATGTTGGGCTAATAATCGTCCGATGGTTCCTTTTCCAGAGCCACTGGGCCCATCAATAGTTACAACGGGTATATCCTTTGTCATGATACCTCTACTTTTATTTGCATGCCTAATTGTCCTGCCACCTCACAAAAATCGGGAAAGCTGGTGGCTATACGATCACAATCTTCAATCATTATTTTATCTTGAGCAACTAATCCTGCAATAGCAAATGCCATCGCTACTCGGTGATCTCCACCGCTGTGCACTCGTCCACCTTTGATGGGATTTCCACCTTGAATGATGATGCCATCTTCTTGAGGTTCAACATTGACGCCGAGAATTCTTAATCCTCGAGTCATTAATTGTATGCGGTCACCTTCTTTATGTCGTAATTCTTCGGCTTCACGCAAGGTTGTTACGCCGTTGGCACATGCCGCTGCAATAAATAAAATGGGAAACTCATCGATGGCCAAGGGAACTTGTTCGATTGGAATATCAATTCCTTGTAGCTGTGATGAGCGAATTCGAATATCAGCCATTTGCTCACCATCAATCCAGCGTTCATTTTCTAGTGATATTCTTGCGCCCATAATTCGTAAAATATTAATTACACCGATTCGAGTAGGATTTATTCCAACGCGTTTAATCGTTATATCTGAACCTTCTGCAATGGCAGCGCCTACCATAAAAAATGCGGCTGATGATATGTCGCCAGGAACGACGACACGTGTACCAGATAATGACCCACCGCCTTGAATTTTTACAAAAGGTCTTTGACGGTCAATGTCATATCCAAATTGTTCTAATAAATGTTCAGTATGATCACGCGTCACCAGAGGCTCTTCAATGATTGTCATACCTTCTGCATACATTCCTGCAAGTAGTAAGCATGATTTTACTTGCGCACTGGGTATTAACATTGAATGCTCGAGTGCTTTTAGTTGTTGTCCGCCATGAATAATAATTGGTGCTGTTCCCGAATCCGTCATGTCTATTTTTGCACCCATTTCACGCAGCGGTTCGACTACTCGCGCCATAGGACGTCGACGTAAAGAATCATCACCAGTAATGGTAGAATCAAATGCTTGGGCTGCAAGCACGCCCGTTAATAAGCGAAGAGCCGTTCCAGAATTTTCACAATCCAGTGGTTGTTGGGGTGCTTTTAGTCCATGTAAACCCACTCCATGAATCACCAAAAGCCCTTCTGCAGATCGTTGATATTGCACACCCATTTGATGAAATGCATTCAAAGTAGCCAGCGTATCACTCGCCTCTAAAAACCCTTCAATTTCAGTATCACCCTTCGCCAAGGCCCCCAAAATCACCGCACGATGCGAAATAGACTTATCCCCCGGAACACTCACCGTACCCAGCAATTTTCGACCCGGCATAATCTCATAAAGTTGACTCATGTCACATTAATCCCAATATAAATTAATCGGCGAAGTATATCACGCCACATCACCCAAGGGTCAAACACCAGGGGTCAAACAAGGCCTCCTATAAAAATTCCCTTTAATTTCAATTAGTTAAAGCTTTCATCTTGCGGTGTCAAACAAGGCTTCTTATAGGATCGGATAAATCGGATAAAGAAGCCTTGTTTGACACCGCAAGATATAATCGCTAATTAATTGATTTTTATGGTAATTTTTTTATCTTGCGCGGTTTGACCCCTCCTAGTAAAATTATCTAAAATTAAGAGGTGATATTATGCATAAACATCAGCGAAACGTGGAACTATTTGGTGCGCTTTCTGCGAGAATTTCAAGTTGGGATAAAGATGCTCGAGTAGCTGTGATTGAAACCGAGGACAAATCCGCAATTACTCATTTAATAATTACTCAAGATGTTGAGGAAGTGGATATTCACTATGACGCTTGGCGTTCATGGATTCATACTTATTTTCAACTCATCGAAGAAGGATTTTTAACACACGAGTGTATAGATCCTACATGGAAAAGTGAAATGGACTTTGTAGAAGATTATAAAATACGAACACAAAAAAGTTTAATTACCTATGATAAAGATGGTGCAGATAATCGCTTAGCTTTTGATACAGGCGAAAAAGTAGTCGTTAATCTCGATATTCTTGGTGTGTTGATGACTAGAAAATTTATTTTGGATTTATCATTGAGTAAAAAACCTGATTGGAGATTTTCAAGGTCCATATCAAACACTCAACTAACGAGCTATGTTAATTTAAACGAACAAGAAGCAAATGGTTTGTGTGATGAGATTATTGCTAAACTAAAACCTTTGGTAGGTGATACTGTTATTAATCAGACCATCATTGGTATTGTGGTATCTCGTAGCGTTCCAGGAGCTTATCGTGTCAATATCAATTTAGATTCTCTACGAGATATTTTGCCCAATAGGGTTCCCTATGAACAAGTAAAAAAAGATGTATATGCCGTTGAAAGCTCAGAGAAAGTTGAACCCAGTGTTTTGCGAGTACTACATGTCCTTCAAGAAAGGCAAAAAAAAGATGCTGCGTCCCTTGTACAAGATTCTGCAAACACATACCCACCCAAATAAGAGGGGTCAAACCGAGCCTCTTAAAAATATTCTTTTTTAAATCAATCAATTATCGCTTTCCTCAGGCGGTGTCAAACAAGGCTTCTTTAGTATCTGATAAAGAAGCCTAGTTTGACACCGCAAGTTGTGATTGCTAGTTGATTGATTTTTAGGGTAATTTTTTAATCAGGCGCGGTTTGACCCCTATAAAAATCTTCGTTTTCATTTTTATAGGTTACTTTGGCGGGTTTTTTGGTGCGATGTTTTTTTTTGGCTTTTTTTGTTTTTGAGACATGCTTTGATTTTGAAGTTTTTTTATGGCTACGATGCGCTAAATGTTTGACCTTAGTGGAAACTGAATCCACTTTAGTGCTCACCATGTAGGCAAAAGTGGGATGAACATGTGGATCTAATACCGACATAATATTACGAATAATCGGTACTGTTGGCTTTAATAAATATCCGGCACCTCGGTTAACCATGAGAGACATATATATATCACTCTTTGGAAACCACATAACGATTGCGCGATAGCCCGCTGTTGTCCCATTGTGCCACCACACAGGCCCTACACTGCTAGAACCAGAACACATTTGTATAATACCAAGCCCATAACCATAACCAACTTCACCGGCTTTGATATTAGGAATACGCTCACCACTGAGGCAATTAGAAGTACGTCCTTCACACACTAAGCTCATCATTTTTTTCAATTGCTTAGGAGGCAATATTTTTCCCTGCAACAAATCGTACCATAACATTAATAAATCTTCGGAAGTGGAAACCACTGCACCCGCAGTAGAGGCCCAAGACATATCATGGTTAATGACATCTTTTCCATCCGATGTATAACCATGCGCCATCCGTGAAATGGTAGTGTCTGGATATTTTCCCGAAATATAAAATGTATTCGGCAATTCAGCTTTGGAACTGGAGCTAATAAAATTTTTCATAATATTTTGAACAGAATTGCCAGTGACTTTTTCAATAATCATCCCCGCCAATACATAATTTGTGTTTGAATATTTCCAACCTTTTCCAGGCGCAAAAAGCCGCCTTTTCCCGGCTAAATTGACAAGCTGTGCTGGTGAAAATCCCGAAGTGGGTGTTTTTTTACGAATTAAATTAAAACGTCCGGTGTTGGTATAATTTGGAATGCCGCTGGTGTGATTAAGAAGTTGGCGAATCGTGACATTATTCCATTGAGGATACTGCGGTAAATAATGTGTAATCGGATCATTGATGCTTAATCGTCCTTCCGCTTCCAATTTCAATATAATGATTGAGGTAAAAGATTTGGTAATACTTCCTGCCTGAAAAAGCGTGTTTTTATCGACTTTAAATCCACCTCGATTTTGGCTAGTTCCACTGGTAAATGTCAAAGGACCCGAATGTCCCGGCATATAAACACTCAAGGATGCCGCAGAAATTCCTGAACTGGACCGCCATTTATTTAATATCTTTTGTATTTTTTCTTCATTCACAGGTCTCACAATAGGATCTTCAGCAAAGCAGGCTGAAGTCCAGACCAACAATGAGACATAAAAAAATAAAATAAATCTAAACATTTTTCCAAATTCCTTGAATACTTCGGCGATGATATGGTGCGCTATTATATGTACAAACATTAGAATTGAGAACGATTTTCGTAATAATACTGCTATGCCATATAAAGCCGCTTATATTTAGCAGATTCCAATCACTTTTCATGAGTGATGGGCTCGATCATAGTGTCTTTAGCCTTCGATTTCCCTAGATCTTCAACTTGCGAAATTCGTACACGAATATCAACTTCTGTTTTATCACCCAAGATAGGTGTTTGCATATTCTCTTGTATAAACAAGCATAACTGTAAATTAAATAAGGCCTCAGTTATCATACCCAACTTAAAAAATCCATTACCAAGATTCCAATAAAACTTACCACATATCGGGTGAAGATAGACCGTCACTGAAGATGACATTAATGACTTCACATTAGGCTTTAACCACTTTAAGTGGAGATGATAAGCTTCTCTCCAAAACCTTATAGCAAGATGAAACTGTCCGCACCGATAAAAACTACTAGCTTTTAAAGCGAATTGATCGCCCGATTGAATATAATTCACTGTAGGAACTGAGCAATCAAGATTATTCAGTGCAATATTTTTATCGGTTAATTTTCCTTGACGTGGATATTGCTCTAAAAAGTGTCGCAAGAGTTTTAAAATGTCTAATTGATTCCGATCCAGTTTCATCAAATAGTGTTTAGGTATCTTTGATAATGCTTGAGTAACTAAATGTAAACTTTCAGAAGATTCTTCCAAGACTAATGTTATAAAAATTAAAGGATCCAGATTTTTAGACGTTTTTAGTCCTATTGCATCTAATTGACTTTTTAAAACATTTAATTCTCGAGTAAATAGTTCAGCATTGTCGCAGGTATCGAGACTTAGACCAAACTCATCAAATAACTTCCTCACAACGAAGATCATCGGGAATCTTCATCCAGAATTCTTTTCCATAATAAAAAGTTAATAGTGATCCTGGTAACTGGTTACTTTTAAGTCTTAAGATATGTAATACAAATTTACCTAAACGTACAGGGACACGTTCTAGACTTTCGAGGGCATGTTCTAAGCAATATCCTGGAATTGAAGTTTTAGGAGCAGATTGTGCAAAACCCAGCATTCCAGAATATTCTTCACTGGTGTAAAGCAGGTTTTGTTGATCGTACTCTGCAAATACCGTATGAAAAACACATCCTTTAGTGGGTTTTTGCTGATATTGCGCTGTGATGACTTTACCACCTAAGAAACCAATTTCGGTGCCTGCCTCCAGAGGTTCTCTCACAAACAAACCAATACCATAGGTTCCCATATCTGCGAGATAAAGCTTATCAAGCGCTTCAGTAAAATCAAATTGCCTGTCAACAACATCATTTTTGAGAGTATCTGGAATCAAAAAACCTTCCAGAAAATTAAAATTCACACCACGTTTGGCAGATACAATCGCATTTATCTCAGCTAATGACTTTTTTTCTAATCGAGGTTGGATGGTAAATGGATTTGCACAATACCATAAATACTCAGGTTGTCTGACCCCAAATAATGGAACAAAACTCTTACCTTCTTCTGGGTAATAAATATCAACTTGCATTTTTTATTTAAATTCTCGCATAAAATCAATGAGTGCATCCACACCTTCTTCAGGCATAGCATTATAAATACTCGCGCGAAACCCGCCTTTGAGGTGATGACCTTTGAGATTGGTTAATCCGCGTTTTTCAGATTCGATGAGAAAGCGTTCAGTTTTTGATTCATCTCGAATATTAAAAACCACATTCATTCTTGAACGGTCTGGCTTATGAACCTGGTTGTAAAATAAATCACTGGAGTCTATGAAATCATAGAGTTTTTTAGCCTTACGTTGATTAATTTCTGCGATCTTTTTAACACCACCCTGGTGTTTAAGCCATTTCAACACGAGGCCTGTTACATACCAGGCCAAGGTGGGAGGTGTATTAAAATAAGAATGCTCTTTGGCATGATTTTTGTAACATAACATGCCAGGCATACCTTTTTTCTGATCGGTGAGCATATCATCCCGAATAATCACAATAGTAATACCTGCAACCCCCGCGTTTTTTTGCGCACAGGCATATATCATGCCATATTTTTCAATATCGATGGGACGAGACAAAATATTAGAGGACATATCTGAAATTAGAGGAACCTTTCCTACTTCTGGTGTCGTCGCAAATTCCACACCATCGACGGTTTCATTATCCACAAAATGCACATAAGGTGCCTCAGGATTGAGTGGCCAATCACTAAGATTTGGTATTAAAGTATAACCAGAGTCTTCTGTGTTAACTATTTGATTTACCATACAAATGTTACTGGCTTCTTTAAGAGCCAGCTTAGACCAAAGACCCGTGGTCACATAATCAGGCACTTGATCATTAGCGACAAAATTCATGGGGACCATGGCAAATTGTAAACGCCCTCCTCCATGCAAAAAAAGCACATGATAGTTGTCCGGAATATTGAGAAGTTCTCGAAGATCCGCTTCGGATTCATGCATCACCTTTGGAAAATATTTCCCACGATGACTTAATTCCATGACGGAGGAATTGGTTCCCTGCCAATCCAAGAGCTCTGCCTGCATTTGTTCCAACACCTCCGTTGGTAACATCGCAGGACCGGGTGAAAAATTATAAACTCTAGATGTTTTCGACGACACGTTGAGCATCTACCAATGACTCCCCTTCAGATAGGCTGATCAGCCGTACACCTTGCGTATTTCGACCTAGAACTGATATTTCATTCACAGGAATTCTAACCAAGGTACCACCATCACTAATTAATATGGCCTCATCGCCGTCATAAACCACGCAGGCAGCTACACAGGGGCCATTACGTTCACTCACTTGTATTCCAATCACACCCTGACCACCACGACCTGTACGTCTGAACTCACTCACAGAAGTGCGTTTACCATAACCATTTTTGGTAGCCGTTAACACGGTGGCATCATCTTTGGCCACCAACATTGCTACCACTTGCTGATCCTCTTTAAGCTTCATTCCACGCACACCGGTAGCCGTTCTGCCCGTTGCCCTCACTTCAGTTTCAGCAAAACGCATCACTTTTCCGGCGGTGGAGAAGAGCATGATGTCTTGTTCTGCAGTGGTTAATTGCACGCCAATCAGCTCGTCACCCTCTCGCAAATCAACAGCAATAATACCGCTGGATCGAGGACGTGAAAATTCACTCAGTGCAACCTTTTTCACGGTTCCCTTTAAGGTTGCCATAAAGACAAAACGGTCTTCTTCGAAGGATTTAATGGGCAACATCGCAGAGATTTTTTCTTCTGGTGCAAAAGGCAATAAATTGACTAAGGGACGACCTTTGGATTCACGACTGGCTTGGGGAACTTGGTAACCTTTGATCCAGTACACTTTACCTAAGTTTGAAAAACATAATAAGGTATCGTGTGAATGAGTAATTAAGAGATGCTCAATATAATCTTCGTTTTTCACTTTTGTGGCACTTTTACCTCGACCACCTCGATGCTGGGCTTGATAAGTATCTAAAGATTGTGATTTTGCGTAGCCAGAATTGGAGATAGTGATGACGATGCTTTCTTCAGGAATTAAGTCGGCGGCACTTAAAATATCTTCACTATCAATAATTTCAGTGCGACGCTTATCACCGAATTCTTCTTTGACTTCTTTCAATTCTTTTTTGATGACTTCCATTAACTTTTCTGGGTCACTCAAAATCTCAAGCAATTCACGAATAAAGTTTAGTAATTCCTTGTATTCATTAGTAATTTTGTCTTTTTCAAGACCGGTTAATCGGTGGAGTCGCAAATCTAAGATGGCTTGAGCTTGTTCGGGTGATAAATGATAACCATCCTCTTTCAAACCGTATTGCTCTTCTAATTTTTCGGGCCTAGAAATGTTGTCCCCGGTTAGTGTTGATACTAAGGTACGAACTTCTGTAGCCTTCCATACCTTCTCTAATAATCTATCCTTAGCAATCTGAGGTGATTGTGAGGATTTAATTAATTGAATGACCTCATCAATATTTTCCAGTGCAACACCCAAACCTTCCAATATATGTACACGCTCTCGGGCTTTACGTAAATCAAAAAGAGAACGTCGAGTCACGACTTCTCGCCGATGGCGAATGAAGGCCTCTAGAACTTGCTTGAGGTTTAAGATTTTAGGCTGACCCTCATCGAGGGCAACCATGTTAATGCCGAATACGGTTTGCAACTGAGTATGTTGGTAGAGGTTGTTTATGATAACCTCTGGGTTTTCATTGCGTCGTAATTCGATCACGACTCTCATGCCATCTTTGTCAGATTCGTCGCGTAATTCGGTAATGCCTTCGAGTCTTTTTTCTTTGACCAATTCTGCAATTTTTTCGATTAATTTGGCTTTATTCACCTGATAAGGTAATTCGTTGATGATGACCGCTTGCTTTTCACCAGGTTCGCCTTCAACACTGGTGCGGCCCCGTAAATAAATACGGCCTCGGCCTGTTTTGTAGGCTTCTAAAACACCTGCACGACCATTGAGGATAGCGGCTGTTGGGAAATCGGGACCTGGTATATGTTCCATGAGACCCGGAATGCCAATATCTGGGTTTTCAATCAAAGCCAGACAACCATCGATGATTTCACCAAGGTTATGTGGAGGAATGTTGGTAGCCATACCCACAGCGATACCTGAAGAACCATTAATTAATAAATTAGGGATTTTTGAAGGAAATACTACGGGGGCGTGTTCGCTGCCATCGTAATTGGGTGCGAAATCTACGGTTTCTTTATCCAGATCAGCCATTAAGGCATGTGCGAGCTTCGTTAAACGGATTTCGGTATATCGCATTGCTGCAGGTGAATCGCCATCAACCGAACCAAAGTTACCCTGCCCATCAACCAATAAATAGCGAAGTGAAAATGGTTGTGCCATTCGAACGATAGTGTCATAAACCGCGACGTCTCCATGGGGGTGGTATTTACCGATAACGTCACCCACGATACGCGCCGATTTTTTGTGGGGTTTATTGTAATCATTACTGAGCTCGTTCATGGCAAATAGTACACGGCGGTGCACGGGCTTCAAACCATCCCGAACGTCGGGCAGTGCACGACCAATGATCACACTCATGGCATAGTCGAGATAGGAGGACTTAAGCTCTGATTCTATCGTAACGGGTACTATTTCTTTGGCGAATTCTGACATGGTTAATCACTTTAAATTAAAAGAAATATTGTAACATATTTTAGCCTGCTTGAAACTCTCTTCCTCCCCCCTCAGGGGGAAGGTGCCGAAGGCGGAGGGGGGGATTTAATTAAAAAATCCCACAAAATAAGGCAGCAATACCGGATACAATATAGGTGTAAGATAAATCGCCGAAACACCACCCAAAAACCCACAAATATGCCCTTCCATCGACACTCGTCTATCCTCAGGAAACAAATCCATCACCATCCCACCAAAATAGTAAATTGTTACAAATCCCAAAACGATCGCCATTCCAGATTTGGTCATAAAGGCATTAAACAATAAATAACTCCAATAGCCCATCAGCAAACCGCTTGCGCCTATATGAATAGCCCGGCGCCCCACTAACCAAACCAATGAGCCGCTCACTATCACCACAATTAAGGTCACCGTAAAAAATAATGGTTTACCACTCAACAACACCAAGTTCGCTAAAATAAATAAGGGAAATGTATTAAAAAAAAGATGATTAAAATTTGCATGTAAAATCGGCGAAAAAACGATTCCCAACAGACCAAATATATTTCGCGGCAAGATCCCAAAAATATTTAATATGGACCCCAAAAAAATCCAATTCACCAAATTAATCGCCCACATAATCCCAAGCAACCAAAGCACAAAAAGCATATTCACCTGAGCGGCTTTTACTAGAGCAATAACGTTATGTATCATCTGATCCATAAAAAAGAATATACAATGCCAGGAGGGGGTCAAACAAGGCCTCTTTAAAAGATTTCTAACTAAATCAATCGTTTAAAGCTTAGATCACGCGGTGTCAAACAAGGCTTCTTTTTTTCGGAAAAAGCGATTAGTTTCAACGCTGCTATCAAAAAAAGAAGCCTTGTTTGACACCGCAAGAGATCAGCTTTAACTGATTGATTCTACTGAAGAATTTTTGAAGAGGCCTTGTTTGACCCCCTATTCTACATAGAGCAACTGACCTCATCTTCTACTAGTTTTTCATGGTCCACGACTTCGGCTGGCATAAAGAATTTTGACAACACGCTAAAGGCATTTGAAGCTAATTTATTACTTGCAGGCCTTAGTAATTTTAGTCCGAGTTCTGACTCATAACCTGTAGTGATAAAGGTTAAGATGTGAATAATATTATCTAATTTAAGAAGATTTTTATGCACTAAGCATGCCAAACATAGGGCTGCTGTTATTCGCCTTTCATCATTTTCTTCAAATGGATTGAAAAAAACTCGAGGTTTACAGATATATGCGCTTCTATCATTCTGTAACACGACAACACGACCACCTTTCATTGGAAAGAGTTCTTCAGAATACTGATCTTCATTGTTGTTGTTAATACGATTTCGAGCAATGGGAAAAGGTTGAGTCTGATCTGCAACTTGCCAAACCTGAGAAGTCAACTCATCACTGGATAGTAAGCAAGTCGGGGAGAGTACAAATAATTGACTAGGAATATAGCGTATTAATGGTTCAGTAGAACGGCATAACCATAAGGATGTTTTTGTACGTATATTCATAATCTCCATATTTAATCGACCTTGGCCACCACAAATTGCAACTCGATCATCGTTAATTTTAGTGATGCTGGTAATTTGAGGAACAGAAGTTGGAATGCTTTCAATGAAATCTCCCGTATTTAAATTGACACTATTAATCGTATTATACGATTTATGAGATTTAAAAAGGACTCTGTCTGAAAGAAAACAGAGTGCATTTGGATAAAAATGTGCAAGAAAAGAGTCATGTGTGTAAGACCATAATAATGTTATTGCATTTTTTCTGATCTGCCAACACGATATATTTTTTGATCTAAGATGAGCTGAAACCAAATGATCGTTATCGATAAATTTTAATGCGGATATTGCAAATAATGGTTGATCTTCCGGAGCATCTTCATAAGCCTTAACCATGATAAATTCAGGGGATTCTTGAACCAAACTTAAAATCACGATGTGTCCAGAATGTGACCCCATTGCCATACGTTCCATACTTGGAGAAACAGCGATTCTTTGGAACTCAGATATATTAAAATTGTTAAGAGGTAATGATAATGATAAATGTAATTTAAAATTTATTTTTGTTAATTCAATGAGCACGATAGTCGGATATTCTGAATCAAGTCCCAACAGTAAATACTGATTTTTCACCCATAAAATATGAGTTAGACAGCTGTTTGGAATATTTAATTCCTTTGAATGTAAAACACGGGCAACCTTTTTTGATTCCGCATTAAAACACCATAAAGCATCATCTTTTAAGAAGTAGAGAAAATCATCTAATCGTTCACTTCGAGCAACACTTGTAGCATCTTTAAAAACCTCATCGAGTTCAAAAAACTCTAATGGAACACCCTCTTCTTGAACAGGTGCTCTTTCTTGATGTCTATCAATATTTTTCATTTTATCCCCTCCCCGAGATCAAATTCAGCAAAAATCTTACATGATACTAAGAAGGGGGTCAAACAAGGCCTCCTATAAATATTTCTAACTAAATCAATCAGTTACAGCTGCTTACTTGCGGTGTCAAACAAGGCTTCTTTGCTAGATACTAGGATTGACTATATTGGATTATTCAGTAAATAAGAAGCCTTGTTTGACACCGCAAGCAATCAGCTTTAACTATTTGATTTAATGAAAGGATTTTTGAAGAGGCTCGGTTTGACCCCCTACTAAAAAGAAGCCTTGTTTGACACCGCAAGTAAGCAGCTGTAACTGACTGATTTAAATGATGATTTTTAGAACAGGCCTTGTTTGACCCCTCCTATTTGACTCGAACTCCGTCGCTGACTCGATCACCAGGATATAAAATCACACGTTGTCCTTCAGTCAATCCTTTTTCAACCACGGCATAATTTGAATTTCTCCAGGTGATATCGATATTTTTTAGTCTTGCCCTACCCCTTTGAATCACAAAAACAGCCCATTTTTTTCCGTTTCTAAATAAACTGCCTACGGGAACTTGGAGGGCATTATCGGTGCTGTGGATGACGATTTCTGTGTCTAGTTGATATCCGATGGCTAGGGTTTGTCGTTCTGAGTAGGGGCTCACAAAATCGATGATGACATTGACGCGTTGTTCGTCCACACCTAATGACGAGGTTTTGGTATATCCACCGGGCTCAACCAGTCTCACGATGCCTTTTAGGGGTTTGGGGCCACCCCATCGTGTTAACCATACGGTGGCGTGATCAGGGACTTGAACAGCATCGCTACTTAACAAATCTACCGTAACCTCGAGATTTTTTGCGTCAGCAACTTGCATGATTTCTGTTCCCGCATCGACCATTCCTGCACTTTCACGAATAACACGAACAACTTGTCCACTCACGGGTGATGAAATTTCTAAAAGATTCCCCGATTTTATTTGTGGTAATAATTCATTTTTGAAACGTTTCATCGAAATTTCTGCGCGTTCTACCTCATGTTTTGCAACCTCAACATTATAACTCGCACTTTCATATTCTTTTTTGCGCACTTTCATTTCTGAGCTTTTATGCTCTAATTCACTCGCAGATACAAAACCTTTTTTTCCTAATTCTGCATCTCTAGATAAATCTGATTTTGCTAGCTCATAAGCTGCTTTTGCACTTTCCGCTAAAACTTCCTTGCTTTTTAAACCAGCTTTGGCAGATTCCAATAAGGCTTGCAAGGTTTGTTCTGCTCGAACATCTAATAATTCAGAGGTTGCAGGGACTAAAGTGACTAATTTTTCACCTTCTTCTACACGGTCTCCAGCTTTATAAGGAACTCGCAAAATAGTCGCACGCACTGGAGCATATATCGAATAAATATCTTTGGCCTTTGTTTTACCATCCTCAATAATGCGCTGTTCAAAAGGCCCTCTCATCACTTTCGCAGATTCAACTTCTACAGCACTGGGTATAAATAAATAAATAATAAAAATCACCACTGTAGCAAGTGCGACATAAGCTAATAAACGTCTTTGTTTATCGGATAATTTCTCTAACATCCCTATTCCAACGATTTCAAAACGGCCACTAAATTCAATTCACGTATCTGTCGACGAACGATAATTGCACTCAAGATACCCGCTATTAGTATAGTAAACATCGCAAAAAGATAGGTTCTGGGAGCAATAAATAAAGGAATTCTCACGAGGTCAGCGGGAATTAAGTGGATCGATAAGGATGCCAAAGTGGTTCCTATGAGAAACCCTAAGGGAATACCTACTACAATTTGGGTACCTAACTCACCGAAAATTAATGTCGTCACTTCTCGTCGAGTGAAACCTAAGACTCGTAAAGAGGCTAATTCCCAGGACCTCTCTGACAAGGTTATTCTTGCACTGTTATACACGATGCCAATAGCAATCACGATGGCAAAACCTGCTAAAAATCCAGTGAACACCAAAATATGTTTGGCAAAAGTATTTTCAAAAGATTGAATTAATTTGGCTTTTATCGTGACAGTAGCTACCCGAGGAAGATTTTTTAATTGTTGATAAATACTTTTTTCATAGTGTTTATCGAATAAGAGAGTAGCAGCATTAATTTGAGCATCCTCATCCAGTAAACGATTAATCGTCTTAAATTCAGTATAGGCAGCTAAACCCACAAAATCATCCACCACTCCCATCAAACGCACTAGAGCGTGTTTACGTTTGCCCTCAAGCACATCAATCCACACCCAATCTCCGGGTTTTATTTTCAAAATGCTGGCCAAACCTTTACTGACAAATAATTGATCATCATTGACAAAAATTGGCTTTAATTGTCGGTTTAATAATAATCGTAATTCTGAATTATTATCATAACCTGTTAAACTCGTTTGATAACTTAGCTGTTTGGCATGCAATTTAATTGGTACGCTTCTGAAACCTTCAACTTTTAAAACGCCAGGCATATGTCTCAATTCACTGAGCGCGCGCGGATGAGTAGCTTCATTTAAAATGACGATAGCATGTCCACGTTCTGAGACACGATATTGCGCATCAATCATAAAATTAATAGCATCATTCCAAAATAGGCCTAACAATACAACAGCAACTCCAAATCCTACACCCAGTGCTGAGGTTAAATTTCGAATAGGTTTTCTCAGAATATTTCGTGCAATCATTTTGAATGAGGGAGAAAACCACCTTAATAATCCATAACGTTCTACAAAACTTTGATGATAAATTCCCGGTGCTGGTGGTCTCATCGCTTCACTGGGTGATAATCTCACTACTAAAAATACCGCTCCAAGTGCACCTGCTGCACTAGAAATCAAACTTATCGTACAAGCGATAATGGGTAATATCGGATTTAAAATATAGGGAAAGTGAGGGAAAATAAAATACTCCGAGTATAACAAACTCATTTGTTTTCCCATCCAAGCACCAAAAATCACTCCCAAAATACTCCCTAAAATAACAATGACCAATACTAATTTCAGATAATAAAATGCTATTGACCAATTGCTGTATCCCATTGCACGGAGTGTGGCAATTTGTTCGCGCTGAAGTGCTACTAGTCGACCGGTAACCATGTTTAGTAAAAAAGCAGCAATGCTTAAAAACATCGTAGGAATTATAGTGGCAAGGAATTTAAGTTGACGAAATTCATTTCTTAGAAAACGATTAGAAATTTGTTCGTCACGAGTTTGTGCACCCAAAGCTCCGTAACGCATTAAAACTTCATCTAATTGATTTATCACCGCTTGAGTTTCCACCTTGGGCGCTAATGTGAGTGCAACATTATTAAAGGCACCATCCATATCAAAAGCGAAGGCTAAAGCATCATAATTTAACCAAAACACACCAAAATGCTGATTATCTGGTAATAAATCAGCTCCTCGAATGCTATAAACAAACTCAGGCGACAATACTATTCCGACAATATTGAAGATATCCAGTTTACCATTGACTACCGCTTTTATAGTGCCACCCGGATGTAATTTGTGTTCTTTGGCAAAGGCTTCACCGACCAAGATTTCATGATTATTACGAATATCTAGCCAACGTCCTTCTCGCAAATATAATTGATTTAATTGTTGATCGCCAAATTTGGGAATGCTTAAAAATTTACCCACTACAGGTTCAGACATTCCGGGCATATCGATATTCACTTCCCTTATAATTCGTGTGTCAACTTGTGCAATTCTGGGAATTTCGCGAATTCGTTCTATCACGCTTTGTGGCGCTCGTTTTACTGTGGCGAAAATATCAGCGTAGTGGTATTTTTCGTAATAGTTATCTCTGGCGGATTGGAGTGATTGATAAGTACTTAAGGCACCGATAAATACGGCAACACCCGTCATTACGACTAAGGCAATAGTGATGACTTGACCTTTGAGTTCTGAAAGATCACGAAATAGTTTTTTTGTGAGCGCCGCTACCATTCTAATTCTGAAGCCTTCATTTTTACGGTATTCTTCTCAACGCCTGCAATCAATCCATCCGCTAAATGAATCACCCGATCCGCCATTTTAGCAATCACAATATTGTGAGTTATAATGGCTGTCGTAGTCTTTAACTCAGTGTTCACTGTCGAAATCGCTTCCAACACTAATTTACCCGTTTGACAATCCAGTGCACCGGTAGGTTCATCACATAATAAAACTGAAGGTCGTTTTGCGATTGCTCTTGCTATCGCTACACGCTGTTGTTCACCACCGGATAATTGCGAGGGAAAATGATTTTTACGTTCTGACAAACCGACCAAAGCCAATGCCTCTTCAGGATTCATCGGATTGGTAGAAATATCAGTCACCAAAGCAACATTTTCTAGCGCGGTTAAATTGGAAATCAAATTATAAAATTGAAACACAAAGCCGATGTGTTCACGTCGATAAACCGTTAACTCATGTTCACTCGCACCTGAAAGAACATGATCTTCATAACGAACATCTCCTGAAGTGGGTACATCCAAACCACCTAAGATGTTTAAAAGTGTCGATTTTCCACTGCCAGAAGGACCTAGCAGTACAATAAATTCACCCTGAGAAAATTCAAGATCCACACCTCGCAGAGCATGCACTTCCATTTCACCCATGTGGTAAACTTTTGTCAGATCCTTGGCGCTAAAAACTGGTGTCATGTTTGCATTATATAGTCAAATTTTATGTGGTCAAATCTAATCCATATGTCAGAATAATGTTACAACATTTCCTATGTTGTCATCCCGGCGAAGGCCGGGATCCAGTCTTATTATTGTGAAGACTGGATCCCGGCCTTCGCCGGGATGACAACAATGATTTGCTATAATTTAGGTATGCAAGAAGAAAAACTACCATCAAGCTTAAGCCCCTCCGTAGAAGAGTATGAAGACCTTTCTAAAGACTACCCCTTATTACAAGCAAAAACGAAAAAAATGGAACCTGATAGTATTATCATCTTTTCTGATAAGCCTATTGATCTCACCGACGAGAATGTATTAAAAGAGCTTATTAAACTGATTCAAAACAATCCAAATATCAAACATATTTTAATTGAAAATAAAATCGTGTTGGATAATAAGGCTAGAACCGATTTAGAAAAATGTTATAGAAATCCTCAAATTACTTGCCAACTCAGATATCAGTTTGACTATGCACCTATTCCAGGTACCACCTTTTTTAAACCGGATGAAACCTATGATTTTCAACGTTTTTTACGCGGTTTGGCCGCAAGAAATCAGAGAGCTATCAATAAAGAGAATCTCACAGGAGAGTTAAAAGCACAGCCACTGCCCTTGGTAAAATTACCTAAAAAATCGAAAGACGCTATGGCAAAAAATGTGAGGCGCGTGAAATTATTAGATCAAAATGCTATCAAAAAGTTAGGTGGAAAACAAATTCAACAGCAACAAGAGGAACAACAAGAACAAGTTCAACAACAACAAAGAGCTCAACACAAACAAACTACTCGTCAACAGCTCAAAGCGCGTGAAGAACTATTTGATAAACTTCAAGATCGACTACAAAGGACTACGCACGAAAAAGCAGATAAAAATGAATTAGGCGTATTATTTACTCGATCAATGCTCTTAAATCAACCTGAAAAATTTACAGATTTTCGCCCAAATTTGCCTCGCCGACCAGATACAGTACACGGAATAACATAAATTAAACGATGGGAGATGAGTTGTATAATATCCTACTGGGATAATCTCGTGGGTAAAAATTCTCATCGTATCGAAGATCCTAGCCAAAAAATTGAATTAATCCAAAAAGAAGCCTTTGAACAATTGATGCAATTCCCGGGAGAATTTTCCTATGGTCTTAATCTCGACAATCTGCCACAAGGATTTTACCTTAAAGAACTAGATGATGAGGGTAAAAGCAAAACCGTATTATGCTATTCAAAAACTTACTTCAATCAAAACAATCCAAATAACCCACTTGCACCTACACTGAAAAAAAATCCTATTATTCAACCAATATATCATGTAGTGGAATTGAATGATCATGCTGCTGTCACAGAGAATTATGACCTTCCTGAATATCGCATATTTCCACATTCAAGTAGTGATGATCGAGGAAATGATGTCACTGATTTTTTCATCTATCCCCCCAGTGAGTTCGAAAAAGATAAAATAAAGTTTCATAACTATTTTAAGAAAGCATTGGAAAACGATGACCCCCTTAGTTTTAAAGAACTTCAGCCTTATTATGAAGAAATTGCAGGTGAATTTAACGCCAGAAATTTTAAAGCCTTAACCTATGTATATTTACATTCAGGTACTCAGGGAGTCTTAATATTTTTGACTCAGATGGCTAAATTAAAAGAAAATGGACACTATGATCAATTCAAAAAAGTCTTCTTGGATAATGCGGTTAATTTTAATACTCTCAATACTCTAGAAGCACGTGAACTCATCGCTCAAATCTCACAACTGACACCCAATCAGTTGACGTGGTGGAATACCTTAAGTGAACAACACATGAAAAATAATCCCGATGGAGATTTTACTGATCTTTGGAAGGGATACCAATATTTTTTGCAAGAACTGGAAAAACTCGGAAAATCTATCAATAAACCACTAGATTTACCCAGCATATGTCCCTTTGAAGATGTGAAACACATGAAAGTAGGTTTGGATCGCCTTTTAGGGATATTAAATCGATCATTGGATCCTACTGAGCAAATCAAAAATTTACAAGGCTTGGATTTAAGTCAGGATGGTGCTTATTATGCCCATCGTTATAATAATTATTTGATAAGCGCCTCGGAAATGGCCTTACATGCAGAAGTGCCTCGTGGAACACCACCTTTAATTCCAGAGAAACTACTCATAAATAATCCTAGTTTTATTGTTGTCGGGGAATTCGAAAATATCGATGATCGTTCCTTTGAAATATTTACTCCCCATCATGAAGCGATGAAATTAGTGTTCGGTGAAAATTGTGCTATTTATAAATGTTTCGACGATGGCCCATCAGAATACTTTCTTTGCCGTATTGATACCGATAAAAACCATAATTTGGTCAAAAAATTTCACTACATAAAAAGCAAAGAAGAAAAAGAAGATTTTATTAATGGGGTTAATGAAACCTACATTCTCATGAAACAATCAAATGATCCAGAGTATAGAGAAAAATTACGTCTTAATTTTTTTAAATATTTAGATGAATCAACATTTGCACATGTCGTAGAAATTCCTAAGAATGAACAAGATCTTGCACTCATTTATCAACAGAATGTTAATTATTCATGCTCTCTAATTGATCTCTATAAATATTTAACTAAGCTAAGAATAGAAGTTAGGAATGGCGTAGAAAGCCTCATGCATGACAAGACGGCAAATCAGCCTGTAGTGAATTTTGAGAATCAAACACTCCTTTTTTATCGTTATATTGCTCAACAACCCTATTCACTCTCCATAGAACAGTATAAAACTATCATTCAAAAAATATCATCATTACATTTAAATTCCGAAACAAATGCTTATCTACTCCTTCTTATAGCTCAAGCAACCACTCAAAAAAATCAATTACAAAGTGATGATATCATGAAAGATATTGACAACTTATTGCTTGAGGTTAAAGCATTGAATGAGACAGAAATATCCATGGTTGGTACTGAATATAATAATGCAGCATCTGAGCAGCTAAGTCTCTTTGTGAAAAATTTATGGGGATTTCAATATGATGCATCCAATAACATTAATGAACCCAAAGCTAACATTAATTTTCCGAGTATTAATCAACTAGTGACATTACTGAAACTTAATGATTACACTGCAAACCGGACAACTGACTACCATCTTTCAAAAATGCTCATGAAACACACTCAACTCTATGGTCAAAATGCCTTTAAAGCTATTGAAGTTTTGTATAATCGAGCTATTTCCCTTAAGCCAAATCACCCCACTAACTACACAGAAAACGTATATTCTCAACTAACAGCTATATTAAAATCAGAAAACCTGAATACTGAAGAAAAAGGTTTATTAGATATCATTTCACTCAGTGTGGATTTCGAAAATAAGGATAAATTTACCCAAACCCAAGCTGAATTGTGTAAGGAAATTGCAAATATAAGCGATCCTGAAAAAAGACTCAATGTACTAAAAATTCTAGCCACAATAGATGTCATAAATACCGATACTTTGCCCTTTTGTGAACGTATCGTAGATATTGTTAAAGCTGTTAATGCAACTACTGAGATGACAAAATTTGCGGATATTTTTAATTTTATTTCAGGCGAATTACCTCAAGTCAAGTTTAATAGAATGGAAGTTTCAGTGCAATTTCAGTCCATTTTACAAAATTTCCCTCCCTTAGATTTTAATGAGGTGGTTGATAATATAAAAACCTTCTTAACGATCGATGCAAAAACAGAAAGTGCCTTAATAGCAGCAGGAGAATTGTACAATTCTAATGATTCCAGCCAGATGATCAGAGGCTTATCTGAACTTATTAATATTGTTCAGGACTTAACTCGACGCAACCCTGTATTTAGCGCATTAATAAAAAAGGTAGTAGAAACACAAGTCTTAGATGGTGTTAACAAGGACCTTTCGGCCGTTGTTGCGACTAAAATCGATGCTTTAGAAAAGAAAAATGACAGTGTTGCTATCGATAATCCCAATTATATTGAAACCACAACCCTCGATAGTCTTAAAAAAATATTGGATAAAAATTGCCCGATGATCACATACTCAGAAAAACTGAGTGAAGACATCATAGAAGGATCTCAGTTTGTCTCAACGATTAATGAGTTTTTTACACTAATCGATCAACTCCAAGAACATAATTCTCAGCAAGCAAGATTAACAACAGCAAGTCAAAAAGCTCAACATGATCTTGAAAATCTATTGAAAATTTATACGACACACCATCAATTATTCACCATCAGTGGTTTTACCCAATTAGTTCGCAATTTAGGAGAACATGAAGCATTTTCTGCAGATTATCAACTCGAGACTATTCTGAGCTCTGCTCCCAAAGACCTTGATGAAAAACGCTTAACATCTCTAATGAAGGAACTTATTAGCCATAAGGATCACTACCCCAAAAACTATATGCAAGTCTTAAAATTTGTCGTAGAACGGCATAAAGATGAAAATATTGAGCTATTTATTCAACATTTTGCCAAGATCGATGCCCAATATCATAAGGCCTTGCTTTCGATTATCACTCATCCTGAACTCCATACCAATGATATTAATAAATTGCTACAAAATTTCTCAAGACTACAAGGTCCAATTGTTCCTAAACTATTGAACTATATGGTAAATGCCGAAAATTGTGAGCCACAAATTACATTTAATTACCTCAAGAATCTCTGTATTGCACTCGAAGGTGAAAGCACTGTGCAGATATTAACTATATTAAACCAAACACATTTTAATCACCGTGCAAATAACCCCGAAGATTTAGAGAAAATGATAGCCTTGGTTAATGGACTAAAGGCCTTAAAACCTGAAGAATTGCAAATAATTTCAGCAATGTATCAATCACCACCTTCACCCAGTGCTGATCAACTCTTAGCGAGCATTTCAATCAAACCATTAAATATAGAAGGATTAATTGCTCAATTTGAAAGAGATCCTCCAGGCAGACGAAAGACTCCCGAACAAATTAATGAACAATTTGATATATCCGCCGTCGAGCGCGTGATATCAGAAATGCAAGATCTCTTTAAAGGCACAACAATTCCTCATGAAATGAGGCTGGAATTATTACATGAATTCACGTTTATCAATGCCATCGGTAAAGATATTCCGATCTTAACGGCTGAGGGTAAAAAAAAATCCTTGATAGAATTTAGTACTCAAGAAGTACAAGCTTTGATTAAAAAAATTCAAACTGAGCTGAAAAACTCACAACTACCACCGGAAGAACGACATCAAAAACGCTTACTTTATTTAGCACTCTTACGAGAAGCCATGTATAGAACAACGGGTAAATTCCCCTACTCTACTCAAATATTGGCGGTGCTCATCGCATTTCGGTCAGAGACTAATGTTTTATTGCAGATAAATACCGGTGAGGGAAAAACCTTAATCAACGCACTGAATAGTGCAATGGGATGTGCAGAAGGCAGATCACAAATTATTCCCACCGCTAATCTTCAACTCGCTACAGAAGGACTTGAAGAAAACCAGCAATTCTATCAATTTTTAGGTCATGAAGCCGCTGTGATACAAGCTTCTTCACCTAAAGGAAGCTTTCTAAGAGGTGGCATTAATTACACTGATGCTGGAAATAATTCACTGTACCTACAAGAAACTATCATGCGCAGTGAAGATATTTTTGAAGGCGGTCAAATGGCTGATGTGCTGATCGATGAAGCAGATTTTGCGATGTTAGATGAACGAACCGTCTTTATTCTTGCTGCGAGTCTAGAAGGAGTAAACACCTACCACAATCCAAATGCTTGGATTTACCCACTCATCAACGAATTTATTAATACCGATGAATATAAAGCCCTATGTTCACCGGAAGATGATGTAATGAACCTACGACGATATATTTATATCAAAATATCCGCACAAGATACGCTCAAAGAACAACTCGACAAACTCAGTTTTAAACAACTCAGTCGTTGGATAGACTCCGCTGTGATCGCTTCGAGTTATCAAGAAGGTATAGATTATGTCATTGGCACAGAACAACGCATGATCAATGGAAAAATGACTGAGGTTCAAGTAGCACAAATTGTCAATGAGAATGGCTCCGTCAGTACCGATTCCAAATGGAGTAAAGGTGTTCATCAATTTTTACATGCAAAACTTGGCTTCCCGATTGATGCAGAAATGGGCTATGTATCCTCAGAAACCAGCAAATCCTTTTTAGATAATTTCAGAGGCAGAGGTCGAATTATCGGTACTAGTGGTACAGCGGGCTCAAGCGTAGAAATCGAAGAACTTAGACGAAAATTTAACTTGGATGTGTTTAAAATCCCACCTCACAAGAAAAATTTACGACAATATCTTCAACCCAGTTTTGGAGCTCAAGCTAAATTCGGTTTTACTGCCCAATCTCAACTACAACTCATAAAAAGTGCACTCAATAAGAGTCATAAAAAACGTGGGCAACAACCAGTGTTAATTATTTGTAAAGATATTAGTCATGTTCGAGAAATGGCAAAACAACTTCAAGAATACCAACAAAAAGGATATACCATTCAAGTCGTTACTGGAGAAGAAAGCAGCGCAGAGCTGGATGCAGCCAGAAAACAAGCCGCTAAAAAAGGCGTCATTACCATTTCTACTCCCATTTTCAGTCGGGGTACCGATATAAAAACCCAACATGAGCACGGTTTATTTGTCATTCAAAGCTATTTCGATCGCTTCAGAATGATGTGTCAAATCCTAGGACGGGCAGCTAGAGATAGTCTTATTGGATATTACCAACCCATTTATAATGTTGAAGAAATCGCAGCCGAATTTGGGGTTTCTCTCAAAGGAAAATCCAGAAAACAAAAAATAGCCTTATTAGAAAAGATCCAAATAAAACTCGACACAGAAGCCCAAATGGAAAGAAAATATTCGCATCTTGTGGGTGACATTAATAATCTCTTGCAAAAACAGCTAAATATCTGGCTTAAGAAAATGCAATCTCAACCTGAACTTCAGGGTCTTCAAAAAGAATTATTAAAAATCAAATCACAGCTCATCAATGATTTAGAGGATAAGTGGAATGAGCTCCTTGAAAAATCTGATCCGACTGCAGAACACCCTAATCCTTACATTCGATATGATCAGAGCAACAAACTTGCTGAAGAAGCCTTAGTAAAATGCATGGAAGAATATGAAAAAGAAGCCACAAAACTCTGGAATGAAGCTCAAGTGAAAATCAAAGAACTCATTAATGCTAAAACCGACCCAGATTATTGTGAAACTCACCTCCGTGAATTATTAGGATTTGATGCAGATCAAGCGATAGCACAGATTCAATCAAAACCTGAGAGCATTCTCCGAGAAAGTGTAAGTGATATGCGACTCAATTCCCTCAACGCCGATGAACCTAATACCGCCTTTTTACGATATTATCCAGAATCTGATACTCTCAGTAAAAAACAAAGACAATTACTGTCATACATCAACCAGTTCAAAAAATTCACTGCTGAAGCACAACTTAATAAAATTCCAACACGTCAAGGTCGTCGTCTCCATCGATCACTGAACACGATTATAGCTACGCTAAACCCCGAAATGACAACTCCTTTAGAATTTCAAAAAAATATCAGTGAATATACCCAACGCCTTATGGAAGACTATATCAAAAATTATTCTGCATATGCCAAAGCAGGCATTAAACTCAATCAATTTTACGCAATGTACTTAGAGCCTTTGGTTAATATGGTTGATGCAAATCCTTCAGGCGCAGAGGTTCTTATTCATCCTCTACGAGAGCAACTCTCCGCAGCTTATTTTAAAGCTTTAGAATCCGGAAAAATAGAAAATGCTTCATTGATCACAGACCTCGCAACACTATTGCGCGATACAAAATTAAAGAATGTTTTTAAAGATCCAACATTTGACGAACTCATCTACAACAACCCTGATCACATGGAACAATTAAGCAACTTAAAAGGATTAGCGATACTAGCTCTCAGTGATTATCGCAAACAATTATTGGGCAGACCCGTTTCCGCAGACCGAATAGAAGCTTGTAAAACCTTAGAAAAAGAAATTGCTACAATGCCCATAGAAAACTTTGATGATATGCTCGATAATTTCAACCGTGCAATCGATAAATGCTTTAACTCTACGATTCAATCGGATATTGACATTGACCAAAAACGCCAAAAAATCACGGGAAAAGCCTTTACTCGACGTACAGTTGGAAGACTTCGCCCCTTGTTAGTCAGCTTAAAAGAGATTTCTCTCTCCATCAGACCGGTTGAAGAGAAAAAAGACATAAAAGATTTTAACGCACTCTTAGAATTAGAACTTAAAAAATACAACGAGATTCTGACACAAAGCAACACCACAAAAAGAAATATGCCAGACTCAAAACAATCACAGCTAAAACGAGCCCGAATAAATTTTCATAAGATCGTAGAAACAGAACTCAAAAACCCAGAACATAGTGAAACCATCATCAAATTTCTTCTTAAAAATAAAAATCACCCCTTAGTCCGTAAAAATAATTTCGAAACTCTTCTCACCTTACTCCCAAAATTCGGGCCTAGAACATAAGCTCTCAAAAATATATCACAGAACGCTCTAAGGACAATTTAGCACCAAGCCAGCGGCAACCGGATCTGGAATCAGGACCGTAAAAAACAGGATGTTTTTTTGCGAGCCCCCAGGGATGGGTATTTTGGCGTGTCCTGATTCCAGATCCGGTTGCCGCTGGCTTCTCTCCAAGTGCTACTTTTCTGATTCTCTCAACACACTTGACCCAGCATACAAAAACGCTATTATCATCGAATGAAATCAATCACCACTCTCATCCACGCCAAATACATCCTCCCAGTAGAACCCATGGAAATCCTGGAAAACTACACACTTGCCCTAAAAGATGACACCATCATCGACCTTCTCCCGACTCATCAAGCACAAGAACAATACACAGCCAAAGAAACCATAATTTTAGATCACCACATTCTTTCCCCCGGTTTGATCAACATGCATACACACAGCCCGATGGCATTGCTCAGAGGCCTTGCCGACGATCTTAAACTCATGGACTGGCTACATCATCACATTTGGCCCGCAGAAACTGAGATCATGTCAGAAGCCTATGTCGAAGATGGCACCCTACTCGCCTGTGCTGAAATGATTAGATCTGGCACCACTTTTTTCAATGAACATTATTTTTATCCCAATATCATCGCAAATGTAGCTCGCCAAGTCGGCATTCGCGCACGAATGGGTGTATTAATTATTACTGTCCCCACAAAATGGGCTAACGATGAAAAAGAAGGTATAAAACAAGCCTTAAAATTACTGGATTCAGAACCCACCAACGATATGCTCAGTTATTGTCTCGGCCCCCATAGCCCCTACGCAACCTCCGATGAAGCTTTTAAAGAAATTGTAAAAATCGCCGATGAACGCGAACTCCCAATTCACATACATATGCATGAATCCGCTGATGAAATTTCTATCTCCCTCGAAAAATATAAATGCAGACCACTGCAACACATGAAAGCATTAAATATCCTCTCACCCCGAACACAACTCGTCCACATGTCACAAACCACAGAAGCTGATGTTCAAATCATTCGTGACAGTGGAGCTCATGTGGTTCACTGCCCTGAATCCAATTTAAAATTAGCCAGTGGCAACTGTCCTGTACAATTATTTTTAGATAACGATATTAATGTCTGCTTAGGTACTGACGGTGCTGCGAGCAATAACGATTTAGATATGATAGGAGAAATGCGAACAGCAGCCTTCATCGGAAAAATTATCGCAAAAGATTCAACTGCCGTATCTGCAGAAGACACCTTAAAAATGGCCACTATTAACGGCGCCCGTGCCCTAGGATTGTCACACCTCATAGGCTCTCTCAAGGCCGGTAAAAAAGCCGATATCATGGCCGTTGATATTAACCACCTCAACACCCAACCCATTTATAATCCCATTTCACAACTCGTCTACGCTTGCCACAGCCAGCAAGTGTCTGATGTCTGGGTTAATGGTAAACAGCTGTTAAAAAAAGGCCAACTCACCACTCTCGATGAACAAGCTATAATTACTAAGACACAATCTTGGCAAGGTAAATTGAGGAAATACGCGCATGGCGTTTCCAAAAAAAGTAAAAATCGTTGAAGTCGGTCCACGAGATGGTTTGCAAAATGAAAAGAAAATTTTATCGGTTGATACCAAAGTCGATTTTATAAACCAACTGGTGAAGGCCGGCCTCAGCTGCATAGAAGCAGGCAGTTTTGTTTCACCCAAATGGGTGCCACAAATGGCTGATTCTGCGGAAGTATTTAAACGAATTCACAAAGCTCAAGGCCTAAAATTTCCTGTGTTAATTCCCAACCTCAAAGGTTTGGAATTAGCCATGGAAGTTGGGGTCAGCGATATCGCTATTTTTACCGCTGCTTCAGAAACATTTACTCAAAAAAATATCAACGCTTCCATCGATGAAAGTTTAGAAAATTATTCTTCAGTCATCGAAGTCGCTAAAAAAAACAATATTACTATTCGAGGCTATGTTTCAACCGTTTTAGGTTGTCCTTTTGAAGGTGAGATAAAACCTCAGCAAGTACTGCGAGTCGCAAAACAATTATTTGATATGGGTTGTTATGAAATTTCCTTAGGAGACACTATCGGCGTAGGCACCCCTCTCAAAGCCAAACACCTCATTGATCTTATCGCCCAAGAAATACCCATAGAACACCTCGCCGTGCATTTTCATAACACCTTTGGACAAGCCCTGGCAAACATCTATGCCTGCCTGGAATCCGGTATAAGCGTCATAGATGCCTCTGTAGGCGGTTTAGGGGGATGTCCCTATGCCATAGGGGCTTCTGGAAATGTGGCCACAGAAGAGGTTGTATACATGCTAGATGGCATGGGAATTGAGACTGGAGTGTCTCTCAATAAACTCGCCAATGTAGGAAAATTCATCTCAAAAGAATTATCTCTAAACTATATTTCTAAAAAATCATTCAATTAAATTCACGCTATAATTTAAGTAGAAGCAATTATAGGTAAATTTATGCAACAAGCCTCAGAAATACGTAAGACAGTGAATAGTATAAGGCCTCCTGATTATTCATTCATGCTGATTAATAGTGCTTGTCAAGCAGTGAGCACAACGATGGAAAGATTAACTGGTCAAGTTGATCCACAAGTGTTAGAAACTATTCAAACAGAACTACACCAAGCACTCGATGAAACATTTAGACGTGTGGAGAAAGGCGTAATTAGGAAGACAAGTGTAAAAACTTATGATTTCGAAAGGTGTTTATCAAACTTAGTTTTAATAGTCGGCAGAGATTTAATTAAGGCTACGAAAGGTGTGACCGATGAAGTTTACGATTCACACATATCATATAATAATGAAATCAATCCAAAAAAAGTAATGTCTAAATTACGTAAAGGATATACAAAAGCTCTGACTCAAATAGAAAAACAGCTAGTAGCAAGACTAAAAGAAATTAGTAAATCTGAATCGGTAGATCATTTATTTGAAAGATCACTTTTAGAAAATGTAAGAGGATATTTGAATAAGCTTAAACAATCACTTGCTACTGATCAAAATCTATATCAATCAGCAGACCCAGTAGGAAAAGCATTGCAAGATGCGAGACAAATGTATCAACGCCAAGGGAATGCTGGTAATGCAGCAATAGCAGCTCAAACATTCATTGAGACTCATTACACGGAACCGTTGAAACAAGTAGTAGAAGACTCTATGATTCAACAATTATCCGATTTTCAAAATAAAAACCAAAAACCAATGTCTTATATGGAACAAAAAACTAAATTGGATAATTTTTTTGACCCACTTTTTACAAAAGCTTATGCTCTGGATGAGAAAGACCCTAGTCGCGATATTATTATCGCCTTACTAAAAGAAGCAAAATTAAGAGCCAGCCTTGTTTTCGATACTCAGTTTAGACCAACTCAGCCCGAACTTAGCCATGTCAAAGCCGATTCTAGAAGAAGTAGTATACGCCTTGAGTCAATGGGATCAGAACCTGCCTCAAGAAGAGGAAGCGTACGAATGGGATCCAGAGGCACTGAGACACCAGAAGCTGGAGGTTCAGCAAAAAGCTCAAAGGGTGTAATACCAGATGCTTTTAAAATCGATCCGAAAATTTTAGCAGATTTAAAAGCAAAACGAGAAGCAGAACAACAAGCAGAAGCAAAATCAACAAATGCACCTGCTAAAAACTCAAATAATTAAATATTTGTCTGTGCAGCAAACAAATATCACATTAAAATGAAAATTCCGGAGTAGTCCTAGGATATTCTTTAGCTTGAATCCAAAGATCTTGTGAATCTTTATCAACATTCCAAAACACCATCGTAGCATCAGAATTCATAAAACTTTTAAAAGCACCTAATTTACCGGCTTCACTTTGCCACTGATAATTGTTTACTCGCTCAGAAAACCAGAGTGTTTCACATTCTCCTTCAGTGATATAATTTTCAGAATAAATCTGATTGTTTCTTACTATAATTCTGCACAATTTCAAATCTTTCATCACTTTTTTCGGTTTTAAACCGCCTAAATCCGATTTTTCGAATTCTTTTTTAGGATCATAACAAACACTTTGAAATTCTTCAGACTCACAAACAGCCACTAATTTCCTCTCAAAATTAACACTCAATTCACAAACTGGTGCAGGAGTATCAATTTCTTTATCTAAACGCCCCGCTTTCATATTCATGACATAAATTTTGTTATTCTCAAAGCCAAAGGCAATTTGTTGGGGAGACAAATTGACTAAGCAGGTAGCGGAAGCAGTGGTGTTAAAATCGTACACGCCAGCTAATTGACGACTTTCATGCGCTTCAGGAGGAGAAATATCCCACATATAAAAGGTATGATGATTCATCACGACGAGTAAATTACCGGGCAATTCAGCCACTAAAAACTTCGCTTTATAATTATACTCTAAGGGTTCACAGTGTAATTCCAATTGCTCAGCAAGCACTCCTTTATCAGGATTCACGCAACTCATAATACTAATAACGGTATCATCTCCAATAACAACCCATCGCCCATCTTTTAATGGATACACTAAACTTGCTTGATGTCCAAATTGAGGCAGAATGAAAACGCGTGATTTCGGTGTTTTCGATTTGAAATCGATATCAGAATATTTAGCGATTTTGTACTTATCTCTAAAGAATCTACAACTGGCTCGCAATCCTGTCATATTTTTAATATGCGGTATCAATAGCTGATAAACTCCAGTTGGGAGATTACATATCCACTTATCAGAATTTTCATGTTTTGCTGACATATAATGATTCCTAATTGATTTGTAAATAATAACAATAAAACCTTAAGGGTTTATTAAACTATCACTAAGAACCTAGGCCAATCATTAGCTATTCTAACATGACAGAGAACATTTTTATCACCATAAGATGAAAGCTCTAAATTTTGTGTTGTCATCCCCGCGAAGGTAAAATAGTTGTCATCCCGGCCTTCGCCGGGATGACAACGTGCAACTGAATCAAGGAAGATTATGGAAACACCTTTATGGCAACCTACTGAAGAGCTGCTCAATCATAGCAACATGGCTCGTTTCATCCAATTTATTCGTGTAAAAGAACAGGTAGCCCTAATACACTACAATGATTTATACCAATTCTCCATCACCCACCCAGAAAGATTCTGGTCAAGCGTGGCTGATTTCTGTGAAATAATCTTTTCAAAAAAAACAAATAAAGTGCTCATCCACCCCGAAAAAATGCTAGAAGCACAATGGTTTGTTGGAGCCGAATTAAATTTCGCTGAAAATCTTTTAAAACATAAAGATCTCAACAAACCCGCTATTATTTTCAGAAATGAAAATGGCGAAAAAATTTCCCTAACTTACCCAGAACTTTTTGACCAGGTACAAGCACTCGCAACCAGTCTAATAAACGAAGGTATAACAAAAGGTGATAGAATAGCGGGATATTTGCCCAACCGTCCTGAAACAGTCATTGCCATGTTAGCCACTGCTAGCATCGGTGCAATTTGGACTTCTTGCTCCTTAGACTTCGGATATCACGGTGTTTACGATCGTTTTCAACAAATCAAACCCAAAATTTTATTTAGCGCAAATGGACATTTTTATAACGGAAAATGGTTTGACAGTTTAGCAGTCCTAAAACAATTACAAGACACCCTACCCTCACTGAAAAAAATAATAATGATCAATAACAGTGCTAAAAAATTAACGACTACGGAACTGAACAATGCTGAATTATTTTCGGAATTTCTCAGCAAAACCCCAAAACCCCTTAAATTTACCCAAGTTCTATTTAATCATCCACTGTACATCTTATTTTCTTCTGGTACCACCGGTGTACCAAAATGCATCGTACACAGTGTCGGCGGCACCTTAATTCAACACCTCAAAGAATTAATTTTACATACTGATTTGAAAAAAGATGACACGATTTTTTACTACTCAACCTGTGGATGGATGATGTGGAATTGGTTAGTCAGTAGTTTAGCGGTCGGTGCTACAATAGTGCTCTATGACGGATCCCCTCTATTTCCTAATCCAAATCGTTTATTGGATTTAATCGATGAAGTGAAGATCACCATCTTTGGCACTAGCGCTAAGCACATCACTGCCTTAGAAAAAGCTGGTTTAACACCTAAAAAAACCCATCAATTAAACCAATTAAAAAGCATCTTATCCACGGGCTCTCCACTCGTTCCGAAAAATTACGATTATGTCTACAGTAACATAAAATCGGATCTTAGACTTTGCTCTATTTCAGGAGGGACCGACATCATTTCATGTTTCGCCTTAGGAAATCCTCTTTTACCTATTTTTCGCGGTGAATTACAATGCCGTGGTTTAGGGATGAAAGTAGAGGTCTATGATGAAAAGGGCAAATCCATCCACCATAAAAAAGGCGAACTCGTTTGCACAGCTCCCTTCCCTTCCATGCCCATTTATTTTTGGAACGACCCCGATCAAGAAAAATACAAAAAAGCCTATTTTCAAAAATTCCCGAATGTATGGGCTCACGGTGATTTTGCAGAAATTACAATCCATGACGGTGTCATTATCTATGGACGCTCCGACACCCTACTAAAACCGGGAGGAATACGAATAGGTACTGCAGAAATTTACAGAGAAGTTGAACATTTTGACGAAATCCTAGAAAGCATTGCCGTGGGTCAACCCCGTGAAAATGACGAAATCATTATTCTTTTCGTCGTCATGAAACAAAACTACTCCTTAACACCCGAGTTAATCCAAAAAATCAAACAAAGCATAAAACAAAATGTCTCCCCCCACCACGTCCCCTCCAAAATCATCTCAGTTCCCGATATTCCACGCACCATTAGTGGAAAAATTGTGGAAATGGCAGTTAGAAATATCATCCTTGGTAAACCCATTGAAAATATTGACGCTATCGCTAATCCTGAGTCATTAAAGTATTTTAAAAAGCTCTAATTTGCCTGCCACACAATATCTGCCCCCGTTTTCATCCCGGCCTTCGCCGGGATGACAATTTATGGTATAATATTTTTATGTGCGGACGTTTTACAATATATTCCTCCCCAGAAGTCATTCAAGGCTATTTTGAATTGAGCGAGCTTTATCCATTTATTCCCAGCTATAACGTCGCCCCCAGTCAAATGATTTTAGCGATACTTGAAAAGGAAAATCACCAACGTGTTGGTGTTCCATTGCGCTGGGGATTAATACCTTCTTGGATGAAAGAAGAAAATATCAGTACAAAATTAATTAATGCTCGAGTCGAAACTGTCCATGAAAAACCCAGCTTCAGAAAAGCCTTTAAAACCAGACGTTGTCTAGTCGTGGCTGATGGTTATTATGAATGGAACCAAGAAATTACACCAAAGCAACCCTATTACATTCACCCTAAAAATAAGGAGCTCATCGCCTTTGCAGGTCTATGGGAACACTGGCAAAACGAAGACGGAAAGCAAATCGAAAGCTGTGCCATCATGACTCAAGAGGCTAACGCACAACTCAACGAAGTGCACAGTCGAATGCCAGTGATTATTGATCATCAACATTTCAAAACATGGTTAGACACAAATAACCACAATGTTGAGGAACTACGAAAGCTCCTATGCGCTATCCCCTATCCCACAATGACAGTGATCCCCGTTAGCCCTAAAGTTAACAACCCTCGCTTTAACAGCCCAGAGTGTATAGCTCAGCGTTAAGCATGCTCCACAACTTCTAAATCTTCCCAAGTAGCGATCATTGCAGAAAATTTTTCAGCCACTCGTTGTGGTACTTCTTCCAAAGATAATTCCCCAATTAACAATTGCTGCCAGGAGTCCCAATACACATTACGCCCAACAGCAAAACCCGATGCTAATTTTGATCGTCTAAATTGTTTAAATTGCCGCGACCAATCTTGGCTGACGCTATGCATCCCACCGGAAATAATTATTCTGGAACTAGAATCATAATAAAAACAGGTATCAGTAATCGCTTGCCATTCACTGAGCGATTTTACTGGAGAAATTTTCCACCACAGCGGATAAATACGGTGTTGGTAAACTTCTTCAATAGCATGTGCAATTTCTTTACCATCCGTACTGAATGAGCTTGGTATAGCAATTTCTACCATTAATCGTCGATCTAATCCCCGACATACCGTGTAAAGTAATTGTAATTGTGATAATTGTCTTAATTTTAAACCCGTTTCCATACTCGGATGATATTTCCACAACACTTTGACGATCCACGATTCAGGTCGATGTAAAATTTGTTGATAAAGCGGTTGTTCATATATCCACTGTATAGGAAAACTCCCCGCCGCTTCAATGGGAACCCCTATGGGAATGTTCATCACAGTCGCTTCACTTAACACTTCTTTTCCATAAATAGGATCGATCAAAATTCCCATTTGTTTTTGGGGAAATTGTTGTTGAACCTCTTTGAATCCAGAGAAAACCTGCGATTTAAAGGCACTGATCAAAGTACGATCACGTCCCACTTCCTCACAGCTTTGTTCAAATTGCCAACGATGATCAAAGGATAAAATAAATAAATCCTTCTTTTGCTGTTGACGATGTAAGGTACGAACATGCAATTGTGCAAAATGTGGATCGTGCATAATTTGCTCATTACTTCGAAAATGTCGAATAAAATAATCTAACTCATCAAAACTAGGCATTTCAGGAATGGTATTGAGTCGGGTAACACTAATAGCACAAGCCGCATTGGCATATTGAGCACACAATTTCCAATTTTCACCACGCAACCAAGCGCGTAAAAATCCTGATAAAAAGGCTTCACATACACTTGCATTATTAACTGGCTCCACAGAATATCCAGGAAATTCCAAGGATAATCCATTATCACTCACAAAAATTTCACAGCCATGCTCCACCGTTTTGACCACAATAATCGCCTGTGTCATTTTACGTAGTGCTTTCAAGGCTAAATGAATATCTTTATTACCCCCAGCAAGAGCAACTTCATCTTCAGTGCCCACAATCAGATCGCATTTTCCCAATAATTGCGGGTAATAATCCACACCATTATTTTCATGATCAGTAAAATGCAGATCAAACACCACAGCCAATTTCAGTTCTTTGGCTAAATTAACGGCATACAAAGTCGCTTCGGCTAAAGAATCCGTTGATAACTCTTCACCAATGATAAGTAATGCCTTAGCTTGTTCAAAAACATCTCGACGACAATTTTCCTTCGTCAAATATCTATCTGCACAATTTTCACCATAAGAGATTATTGAATTTAGCGTTAAAGCGGTGAGATGAGTTTTTGATTCAGCAAGTAAGCGAGTATCAACACCTTCTTTCTCTAAAACTTCTCGAAGATATTTCCCCATTGCATCAGCACTCACACAAGATAAGATACTGGATTTGAGACCAAGTCTTGAAGTCCCTAGTGCAATTTTACCCGCACGACCTCCAATATTTTTTCTAAACGTTTGGACATCTTTTAATGGACTGCCAAATTGCTCAGCATATAAATCTACACATACCCGTCCCATTGCAATGACATCAATTGGACGATCCTTGATAAAGGGAAAATGTTCACTCATATTGAGACTCCCAAATCATTATGCATGAGACAAGCTTACGCTCATTCTCCGCACGAATAAAGAGCCCCACACCCCATATTAAAAGATTCAAGACTTTTGCCATTTTCAAGCGCTTGCTGTTGCTGAGCCCACTGTATCACCTGCTCAATATACTGTGCCCCACCAAGATCGATGGGATGAAACATAGGCTGATGAATTCGAGACTCTAAAATCCTTAGTTTTTCCACATCGACCACACTCATGCGCTGAAAATCCGCCACTTGAGAGTGAATACAGGGATCACATTCTAAGGATCGATGATTCAGCACTGTAAATCCTGCCCGCGTAATGAGCTCATCACGCTCTCTATTGGAATGTTGATACAAGGGATACCACACTCGTCTATCCCCAAAATGCTCAGAACTTTGTTTATATTCCTCCAAATCCTCTCGAAGCCGAGAATCGGCACGCCTAGAACCTAAGACTATTAAAGCTTCACCCGTAGGGTCATGCTTATCTGCCCAAGTAATAAATGCCAGCCCTTTTAAAAATCCAGCACACCACTGAAACTTTTGACTCGGAAAACTCTCACGACCTTTGACCATCTCAGTAAAAGTAGTGGGAGATTGCAATTCAATGGGTTCAAAACCATATCGCTTTGATAGCTCTCTACCCGCTGCAACCCGATTATCCCAATCCTGAGCAGCCCAATGTGTATTCACATGTATGACACGTACATCTTTTAGGGCTTTTTCATAAGCCCATTGAATAAGAGCGATAGTATTATCGCCATAGTTGCCAAAGATAATGTTCATAGCGGTATTTTATACAATAACTAAACGGGGTGACAAACTAAAAAGCGACTGATATGATCGGTCTTCATAAATTTGATTAACAGGAGTTTTTCATGAATCATATTAAGCAACTTTCACGCCTTGCCATCTTAGGATCCTTTTTATTCGCTTCCTCAACCTTCGCAAGCTCACCTATCACACTCAATTTCCAAAATTGCACCAATCAAAATGTTAACGTAAGTTGGGACGCTTACAATTTCAATTTTGATGGTGATATCGGAAAAGATCAAAGTAAACATGGTTCCTTTGTTCTACCCAATGGCTCCACCACTAAAATACTGATGGTCTACATAGATACTTTATCCGAAGGAAATTTAACGGCCCACCTATCCGGTGGTGTGGTCGCTGATTTTAAAATTGAAGAAAACATGAGCATTTTAGGTGGTGTAGATTATATCAATGCTTCCGACAAGCTCATTTTTGACAAGAATTCAAATAATGTCATTCGTATTACAGCGTCAAATACCATTAAAATTGGATGCTAGTTGTCTTTGATGTCACTTCCGTTGTTGTCATCCCTTCAAAGGGATGGCAACACTGAATGAGAATCGAATAAATCCATGAGCTTTTTAAAAAAGGAGAAAGACATGATCAACAAATCCCTTAAAACAACTATTTTCTTAATGCTACTCTCCCTTAAATCCTACGCCATAGGATTCAACCACGAAACCTTTATGCACTTTGTCAACTGCACCGGCCAACCTCTCACCATAAACTGGGTAGGATATAATTTCAACTTTGATTCCCCTGGTAAAACCTTGGTGATCACCGACGGAACTTTTAACTTGAGCAAGAACGAAAATGACTATTTAATCAAAGCGTTATGGACTTTTTTTAATGCATCACCTAATGGTGTTATCAAGTGTAATGTTCAAGGAGAAAGCGTCAGTGAAAACTTTATGGTGCAATTAACTGGGGTTCTCCCTGAAGGTCGTTTACTCTATAGCACGACTTCGAAAAATATCAACTTTCAAAAAACCCACATTGAATTTGCTAATCTTTCTGCGAGTAATATCGTTTATATTGGGTGCAAATAACTCTTTATAAGGAAATTCCATCGATCCCCCCTCCGCCCTTTGGGCGCCTCCCACCAGAGGGGGGAGGATTAGTCAGTTTAGCACTCTATTATTAACAAGAATTTATATGATATACTAGCAATTGTATAAATAAGAGCTACACTATTTATGAAAAAATCCCCGAGTGTAAATGCAAAAATAGCCTTCTATCTTGACCCAAGCTTGATGGGACTCACTGAATTAACAGCATGTAAAGATGATCCACGAACAATTTTTACTTGTTTAGTTTTCTTTACAAATTCACCTAACCTTCTAGAGTACTTCAACGAACGCCACGGTGAAGGCGTAGGAGGAAAAGCTCAAAGTAAACTAATCGGGCTATTTGATTCCAAAAGTTCCGAGATTTTTGCTTGCCAGATCTTTGAAGCGAATCCTTTAACACTAGGAGGTGAACTAGAAGAATTGTTGAATCGGCCAAATTTCTTCGAAAAATTTGTATTTCATATTGTCGTTACAAAAAAGCCTGTTCAGCATTTCCTAAACTTTGATGATCTCAAACTTTGGGAAACCCTATTTTTTTCCGAAGTGGCAGAACGATTGAAATCCCCAGGTTGTCAAATGCATGCGCTCCTACCAGGTAACGATAATCCTGTTGTGCCCTTACATCAATTAGAATCTGATGTTCACTGTGCTTGCCTCATATCATTGGACCAGTATAACAATAAAAAAACGAAGCAATTCTATAATTTTGCGAATGCCTTTAATTTACTAACACAAATCGCTCATCAAAAAAATCTGATCCATCTTCAAGATCAGAAATATGCAGAAATTTGCCTACGGTATGCAGAAGAATTACATAAGTATGCCACTGCAGCAAGCAAAGAATTTATATTACCCTATGCTATAGCTTCAAATCGATTATTAGAAATTGCAAAAAAAATATTTAAAAGACTTTCTTTGAGACACAAAGAACTTGAATGTCAAATATCTATTGAAGAAAATAATAAGATTATAGAATCGGCATATAATGCTCTCTCCCAACCCAGTTATGAAGAGATCAAGCAAAATATTCTTCGAGCGAATGCTATACTGGCCGATAAAAATAATCTAAATATAAGCAACTTAAAGAAAGTTGAAAAGCTATTAGAGCAAATTCAAAAGAATCTAAGCAATTTACCTATCGAAAGCGCCAATCCGAATCATGAGGATTTATATGATTCATATCATTTAGCCAAATTTACTCTTCAATTCGAATTTGCAATGTATTATAAAAAAAATGATTTTCTCATCGACGCATTTGCAAGCTTGAAATCAGCACTCATTTCCTTGAAAGCATCTAAACAAAAAAATAATTATCGGCATCTAGGTATTGTTCATCATCACATGGGATTATTACAAAATTTAGTAAATGAGGAACAAGTTTGCAATAATAACCTTAAAAAGGCTGTAAAATACTATGAACAAGCGGGTATGGAAGATGCTGCAAAAAAAGTGAATTTACTGCTATATCGTATAGAATTAAATAATAGCTTCAAAGAAAATGAGGGTGCAGAGGAAGAATGCTTTTTTGAATTATGGAAATCTTCCATCGAAAATGAAGACTGGGGAAAATTCTTTTATCTTCATCCCATTATTAAAAAATTTGCTCAAACCCTTGAAATATCGCCCTTTATCCAGTCTTCACAAAAAGGCTTATAAGCTCATCAACGGCCATTTTTTCCAAGGTTTTTTGATCTTCAACCGCAGCCAATATTTTTTGATACTGATCAGTGGGGAAATGAGTCATCGCTGCCGTATGGAATTTCTTTTCTAATGCCGCCAAAGATTCTTTACGACGCATAGGATGCCCTAATGGATATTCAACCAATACTTCTTTGGTCGAAGATCCATCTTTAAAATGCACTTGGATGGCATTAGAAATTGAGCGTATTTGTGGATTTAAATAATCCTTGCTGAAGGCTGGTTCCTCAGTGACCACCATTTTTTCACGCAAAGGATCAATGCGAGGATCGGCAGAAAAATGCTCATCATAATGATCGGCTCTTAATTCACCAAATATCATTGCTACTGCAACCATATATTGCAGACAATGATCTCGATCCGCTGGACTATACAATTTTCCTGATTTAGAAATAATGCGCATCGTCGATTCTTGAGTACGTATAGTAATTTTTTCAATATCATCCCAACGAAGATTGACCTCAGGATATAATTTCAACGCTGCTTCCACAGCCGTTTGGCCGTGAAATTCGCATGGAAATTGAGGTTTAAATAAAATATTTTCGATGACGTAACTCCCCAATTCTTGATTTAAGGTCAATGGTTTACCTTTCAATATGACATCATTAAATCCCCATTTTTCAGCGCTTAAAACATTGGGGTATCCATTTTCACCACGCATGGTAATTTGTGCTAACCACACTCCCCTGCTGGTTGCATCTCCTGCTGCCCAAGATTTTCGATTTCCACTGATGGCACCATGTCTATAAGTCCGTAATGAATCTCCATCCACCAGGGCTTGAGAGATGGCGTGACAAATTTTTTCTTTGTTACCACCTAATAATTTTGTGGCAACGGCTGTCGATGCTAATTTCACTAAGATCACGTGATCAAGACCCACCGCATTAAAACTATTTTCTAAGGTTAATAATCCTTGAATTTCATAGGCTTTGATCATCGCAGTAAATAAATCGCGCATGGAATAAGGTGTACGCCCATGATCACGAGCGATCCGACTTTCATAATCAATTACGGAAAATATTCCGCCTAAGTTATCGGAAGGATGTGCCCACTCTTTGGCAAGCCAGGTATCATTATAATCCAGCCAACGAATCGCAGTACCAATATTAAAGGCTGCTTCCACGGGATTCATTTCAAAATGTGTACCAGGTACACGCACACCATCATCCACAAAACTGTGTCGGGTGAGTGGACCTAATAATTTATTACAATCTGGATAACGCATGCCAATAAATGCACACGCTAAGGAATCCAATAAGCAAAGCCGTGCGTGGTCATAGGCTTCTTGACGTTTAATAACGCCGCTATCGACGTAAGTTGCAATTCGATCGATCAATTCATCGAATATCATAGGATTTGCCATTGCTGTAATACCTCCCTGTATTAGAACAAGTTTAGCCTATTTATTGATATTTTGTTTCTACGTAGTTATCCACTAAGGCTACAAATTCTTGTGCGATATTGGCACCCCGAAGAGTATGGGCCTTTATACCATCAATGAACACGGGCGCTGTGGGTTCTTCACCGGTTCCTGGCAGGCTGATACCTATATTGGCATGCTTACTTTCACCAGGACCGTTTACGATACAACCCATCACTGCCACAGTTAGGGTCTCTACACCGGGATATTTCGAGCGCCACACTGGCATTTTCGTGTGTAAGTGCTGTTGAATCTGATCAGCCAATTCCCTAAAGAAACTGCTCGTGGTACGGCCACAGCCGGGACAGGCAGTCACCATCGGCATGAAATAACGTAATCCCATGGTTTGAAGAATTTGCTGAGAGACAATGACCTCTTTGGTTCGTTCTGCTCCAGGTTCAGGCGTTAAAGAGGTTCTAATCGTATCTCCAATACCCCTCTGTAAGAGCACACCCATACCAATACTGGAAGCTACGATACTTTTGCTACCCATCCCAGCCTCTGTGAGCCCTAGGTGTAGGGCATAATTGCAGCGATCTGCCAACATTTGATAGACAGCGATGAGCTCTTGAACTGCACTCACCTTACAAGAAATCACGATTTTATTGGCGGGCAATCCTATTTCTTCTGCAAATTTGGCGCTGATGAGGGCAGACTGAACCAGAGCTTCTCGAGTCACCTCTTGGGCTGATTTGGGTTCTGCTAATTTGCCATTCTCATCCATCAAATGACTGGCCAAGGATTTATCCAAACTGCCCCAATTAACACCAATTCGTACGGGACGATCATATTTCAATGCGGTTTCAATGATTTGCGCAAACTGCCCATCACGTTTCTGACCAAAACCTACATTTCCGGGATTAATGCGGTATTTGGCTAAGGCCTCTGCACACTCCGGATACTTCGTCAGCAAGGTGTGCCCATTATAATGAAAACAACCGATCAACGGCACATTACAGCCAGCAGCACGCACCTTATCACGTATATGGGCGACCTGTGCTGCAGCTTCTTCAGTATTAACCGTAATACGCACCATTTCCGATCCAGCATTTGCCAAGGCCAATATTTGGTTGACCGTCATCGCGGCATCAGCAGTATCCGTATCCGTCATGGATTGAACAGAAATAGGATGATCACCACCAATGGTGACATTACCAATCGTAACGGGAATTGTTTTATGTCGAATAATTGGATTCATCATCATTAACCACCTGAACTCATTTGCACACTACTCCTTTCAAGTTGTTCCTCTTCTTCCTTGACTTCTACAACTTGATTCTCCACCGCCTTATACAATAAATTCCCAAATGTTCCCAAAGTAGATTTCACCAAGCGCTCTGTTTTCTTCTTCCCTTTCTTTTCTTCATACCATTGAT
>CAZYYU010000011.1:0-71601 GCA_964651735.1 uncultured Gammaproteobacteria bacterium
CCCCTCCGCCCTTTGGGCACCTCCCCCCGGAGGGGGGAGGATGTTGTGGATTGGATCTGTAATATTGGTTAAGATCACTCATTATTTGAGGTGTGTGTATGAATATTCATTTTGAAAAAGCCAAGATCAATCATGTCGATATTATATTTAGTTGGCTAGCAGAACCTTTTGTGCAGGAATATTGGGACAATACCCAAGCTCACAAAGATGACATTATAAATTTCGTCAATGGTCGTGTTGAACCTTCATCGTATTGTGATGGTAAATATGTTTATTGGATAGCCAGTCGTGAGGGTCATCCCTATGCGATGTTGATGACAATTCAAGAAACACCAGAAGACCCCATCGATGAGATAAAATTAATTCACCTGTCAAAAACCGGACACTCTTACGGTGTTGATTATATGATTGGTGATAAAAATTATTTTGGCAAAGGCTATGGTTCTAAAACGCTTATCGATTTCATTGATTTTTTCAGAAAAGAATTTGACCCCAAAGCAGAAACATTTTTAATAGACCCAGCAAGCGATAATCCAAGAGCCAAATATGTTTTTATGAAAGCGGGCTTTGAGTATATCGCTGATTTTGTGATGTCTGGTGATGTGTCTGGAGTTGGGAGAGTCCATCATTTATTAATTAAGCGATTTGTATCTGAATAATCTTGAGTAATTGTGAATAATCTCACTATAAGTATTTACAAGACCCAGAGAGAGTGGTCCGACAAATTTGTCGATTGACCATTCGACAAACCATTCATCAAGACCATGAACGGTAAAAATGATGGACTGGACCGTGGCCTTTGCCCAGGGAATGATCTTTAGAGGCGTGCATGGCTTCCCATAAATATGCTTTAGCCATTTCGCAGGCAGAAAGTAATGAATTGCCTTGTGCTAAAAAGGCACAAATCGCTGCGGATAGTGTGCAACCGGTGCCATGAGTGTTTTTGGAAATAATGCGTTCCGATTTTAAGAGGCAATACTTATTGTATTTATCTAGGAATACATCATCAGATGTATTGCCGCCGCTGTGCCCACCTTTTAGTAGCACAGCATTAGAACCTAGCTTGAGAAGTTGAGTTGCTAATTCTTCTGGTGAATCTAAATAACCGACTAAAGCATAAGCTTCAGGTAAATTTGGCGTAATGATTGTGGTTAAAGGAATTAATTGGGTTTTTAATGTTTCTACTGCTGCCGATAGCAATAAGGGTTCTCCACTTTTTGCAACCATCACTGGATCTAGGACTATTGGAATACCAAAAGTATTTTTTCGTAGAAATTCAGCCACGAGAGTAATAATCGGTGAAGAAAATAGCATACCAATTTTAATGCAGTCTGGAATAATATCATCAAAAATAGTTTCCAGTTGTTCTTGTATACACTGCAGTGGAATATCGTAACAGCTCCGAACTCCACAGGTATTTTGCACAGGTAGAGCGGTGAGTACTGTCATGCCGTAACAACCCAGTGCTGAAAATGTTTTTAGATCCGCTTGAATTCCAGCGCCTCCTGAGCCATCAAATCCGGCTATTGATAGGCACTTATATTTCATTGTAAATTTCTCTTAATTTTTTAAAATCAGCGGCGTATAAGTTATCGATGAAGTGTGTGCAAAATGAACTAGGATTTTTTGCAGATTTAGCCGCTAATTCTCCACATAAATTAAAATATTGTGTTGCAAGAAGGCTTGCTTCAAAATTGTTTGTTATAACACCTCGAAAGGCACTAATGATTGCACTCAAGGTGCATCCCATTCCTGTAACGAGTGGCATGAGTGAAGAACCATAGGGTATTTCTGCTTCTCTTGTGCCATCTGTTATAAAATCTATTGGTCCACTGACAACAGTAGTAAAACCATAAGCTTTAGAAAGACTACGTGCAGATTCTTTTGCTTCCTGCGTTGTATTTCTTGACTCTACGCCAAGTGTTTTGTTGTCTGTTGTGGATAAGGCTAAAATTTCACTTGCGTTGCCTTTCACAATAGATGCGCGTGTCATTAATTGCCTTGCGATTTTTGTGCGAATTTCACTTGCTCCTGCTCCAACAGGATCCAGTATAATAGGTTTGTGGTATTGCTGAGCGAGGATAGTTGCCAACTTACATCTTTCTATAAATGCAGTGTCCAAGGTACCAATATTAATATTGATGCAACATGCTAAGTGAATAAGTTCTTCCAGTTCTTCATTACAGACACTCATAATAGGAGCTGCTCCTATTGCAAGAAGACTATTCGCCATAAAATCCATCGTCACATAATTCGTCAAATTAAGGACAAGAGGTTTTACATTTCTTAGAGAAATTAGCGCTGATTCAATATCTTCAATCATGATCGTGTTTCCTTATAAGTGATTTTTCGTAAATTTTTAATTGTTGTTTCTGGTGATACAGAATTATGAAAAGCACCAATTGCTGCAATCCCCTTAACTCCAGTTTCCATAACAAGAGCAGCATTGCTTTCATCAATTCCGCCGATTGCTATAATTGGATATTTAGAAATTTTGACGGCTTTTTGTAGGCCCGATATTCCCCACATCGTTTGTATGTTTGCTTTATTTTGTGTAGGAAAAATCGTACCTATACCTACATAATTGATAGACAATTTATTTGCCTTTTCAAGTTGAGCTATCGTGTTAACACTAAGACCGATGATTCTATTTGGACCTAGTAATTGACGAGCTTTTTGTACATCCCCATCGCTTTGTCCTAAATGCAAACCCGCTGCATTTAATTTCAAACAAAGATCTAGATTATCATTTACAATCAGTGGGATTCCTAAGGGTCTAAGAATTTCTTGTAAATGTATACCAAATTCTAGAGCCTTTTCAAAACTTAGATTTTTTTCTCGAAGTTGAATAGCATTCAAACCAGATTCAGCACACACAGAAATGAAACGGAGATAGTCTTGTACAGGTGTATTTAATTTATTTGTTACCAGTGTGAGCAAAAGTGATTTTGCGCATACTACTTTATCATTAATGTCAGACATCATATACATCACACTCCCTCCGCAAGCATTAACTAGAGCAGGTTTTAAGGGTTTTTCTCAGCCGTTACTGCTACATAAGCAATCTCAGCACCCCTGGTGAACTAAAATACAAAAGTGATTATATTGAAAATTACTTAGACGTCAAGCGATAGAAATCTACAAAAGCGTTAATTTAAGGATAGATATTTTTATGAATAATAATTATAAGTTGGTCATTAGTATTCTTAAGACAGATTATTCCATACTAATGAAAGGTATTTTGTTTTGTGCTATGTACAATTTTATTGCTTTTAGTAATATCGACTATAATAAATTAAGTATCACTAACAAAGGATAATGTATGTTAATAACATTCTTAGGTGCAGATGAGACTGTGACTGGCTCCAAGTATTTATTGTCCTTTGACGATAAAAAAATATTAGTTGATTGTGGGTTGTTTCAAGGCATTAAAGAGTTAAGGACGCGTAACTGGGATCCTTTACCCATCGATCCCAAAGAGATTGATGCTGTTTTGCTGACTCATGCACATATAGATCATACAGGCTATATTCCTTTGCTAGTGAAACATGGATTTAGTGGTAAAATATACTGTACTGAAGGTACTAAAGATTTATGTTCAATTTTATTGCCTGATAGTGGACATATTCAAGAAGATGACGCAAGACACTTGAATAAATATGGATATACTAAACATAAACCTGCCTTACCTTTATATACACTTGAAGAAGCAAGAGCTTCATTAAATAACTTTGAATCATGCGCTTTTGATAGCATTACCACCTTATTCGATAATTTTAATTTTCAGTTTCTACGAGCTGGTCATATTGTAGGGTCTTCATTTATACGGATTCAATTTAATAATACATCGATTTTATTTACGGGGGATATGGGACGTCCAAACGATCCGGTGATGAAAGCTCCAACGATTATCAAAGATATAGATTATTTAATTTGCGAATCTACTTATGGAGATCGTCTACATGAACCTGGACACCCGAAGGATTATTTGAAAGATATCATCAATAAAACAGTTCATCGTGGTGGTAGTATTATCATTCCTTCTTTTGCTGTTGGTCGAGCGCAAGCTCTACTTCATTATATTTATCTTTTAAGAAAAGAGCAGTCTATACCGAATATTCCGATATATTTAGACAGTCCGATGGCGGTAAGTGCTACTTCTATTTTGCTTAAGCATTGTGAAAATTTGCGATTAGCAGAAAATGAATGCAAGCAATTGTGTGATGTAGCAACTTATGTCAATACACCTGAGGATTCAAAGCAATTAGATGAGAATCAGATGCCGAAGATTATTATTTCTGCGAGTGGAATGGCTTCAGGTGGTCGAGTCGTTCACCATTTAAAAGTTTATGCAAAAGATTTTCGTAATACTATTCTTTTTACGGGCTATCAAGCAATAGGTACTTTGGGTAGAAGACTGGTCAATGGTGAGAAAAACGTTAAGATGTATGGAGAATGGGTCAAGGTAGAAGCTGAAGTTGAAAGTCTTTCAAATACATCTGCACATTCAGATTATTCAGAAATTTTAGATTGGTTGAGTCATTATGAGAAACCACCTAAAAGAGTGTTCATTACTCATGGTGAGAAAAAATCCTCAAATTCCTTAAAGGAAAAAATTGAAAAACAATTTGGTTGGGATTGTATTGTTCCTCATTTTAAACAAAAAGAAACTTTATCTTAAACCTTTTGTCTCAATGTTTTAGTAATACCAAAGTACTTAGTTTGGCAAAGGATTGTGATTAATTCGCTTTCGATTTTATATGAAGGTTATGGTCTTGACTTGTATTTACGGCAGTATCAACTTCTTCTTTAAGATCAATAAGTAAATCTTCTGTTTTACTCCTAGATAGTCTGTGTGCTTCTGTATTTCGTTTCTTAGTGAATATACTGTGAATCCAATAGGCATGCATAGGGCCACGATTGACTAATAATGGATTTTGTTGGCGTCCTTTTTTATAATCACTTTTTAGCGCTGAATTAATTAGTGCTTGTATGGCTTCTATAGTATCTGCCGCTTTGATCTTAGACACTAATTCTTCGATTTTTTCCACTTTGGCATTTCCTTCTCGTTGTCTTGAAGTTTTGGGTGTCTCTTTTTTTATTTTTATTGCATATTCTGATAATTTATTGATTGAATCTTGAAAGGGTGACCTTAGGTTATCTGAAGAATTTTCATCAGAGCTTGCGCTTGAATTTGAAATTGATTGACTGTCTTCTGGTAATTCAGGTGATGGGCTACTACCAGGCTCTAATAATTGTTGAATTTCAAATCCTCGTTTTTTCCAGTTCTCTTCACTGAGTGTGAAAGCTTCACATTGGTTTTTTAAAATAGCTTTGATTTCTTTAGTGGAAAGCTTAAGCATATCTAAGGGTTTTCTGTTGAGTTTATCTTCGCAGTGAATATCTGCGCCAGCTTTTATCAGTGTTTGTATCAGGTCGATATCGCGATGTAAAACTGCCAAATGCAGTGGAGAAAACCCATTTTTTTTATCTTGTAGTTTAACATCAGCACCTTGATCGACCAGTTCCATAATGATTTGACCAAAACCTCCAGGTACTTGATGAGCGATTTCGTCCGTAACATGTGTAGGCCCTTTTGCGATGGCTAAAAGCAGTGCCGTATTTCCATGTCCAAAAAGATCATAATTGATGCCATATTTTTTTCCGTTCTTGAGCAGCCACAGAGTTTGATTAACATAAGCATTTGCAATTGACCACAGTAAAGCGTTATTTCCATCATCCGCTGTTCCCAGATCAGTTTGTGCATTAATGTTAGCGCCATTTTCAAGTAAAATTCCCATCAAATTTTGTTTTCCGCGTACGGCATATTGAATTAAAAGTGTTCTACCTGAATATCCGCGAATCTCGATTTTATCCTTATGTTGAGAGATCATTTGAGTCAATGTGTTTTCGCTGCTGATTCTATGGATTATAGGTTTGGCTTCTCTAGTATCATGATATTTTTTTTCTAGTTTTTCCTTTTCCAGTATAACTTCTGTTAATTCTGCTTTGTGATTTGCTGTTTGAGGTAATTTTGCAATCAATGCGTGGTAGCTCTCCAGCAATTGTGTGAGTTGCTGTTCGTATTCTGAAATTTGACTTTCTATGTTGTCATATTGTAATAATTCAAAGGGATGAAAGAATAATGGTGAGTTCATGTCAAACTTTTTTAAATCATTATTTTCTATTTCATTTGCTCTACTTCGCAGTTCTTTAGTTAAGCGTGTTAAAATAAATTGAGGATCGCTTTCTTGTAGGATGTTGTTTTCTAAAGTACTGAGCTGAAAATTGATCAGTGATAAATTAGGATTGGCAGCTTGTAGAGTTTTACGAATTTTTTTTGAGGCTTTTGAGATCGCATCATAAACGTCTTTTTCTCGAGCCAGTGCTTCGAGATCATGGAGTCGTTGTTCTAATTCGTGTTTATTCATTGGTGTTTTCCTGGGGATGGGCAATTTCGTTGTTTGTTACACTTAAATTATAGACGGAAACGGCCAATCTATTCCCCCCTCCGCCCCTGCGGGGCACCTCCCCCCGGAGGGGGGGGAAGTTTATATTAGGGGGGCTTGAAATGTTGACATTTGTCCCCATCTGTTTATCATTAGCACTCGAGAGCATAGAGTGCTAATTTGTGTAACTTATTGAAAATGAAGGAGATTTACGAATATGTCAAAAATGAACATTCGTCCTTTACTAGATCGCCTCGTGGTTTGCCGAGAGGAAGAAGAAACCATCTCAGCGGGTGGTATTGTGATTCCAGATTCGGCTAAAGAAAAGCCAACCCGAGGTAAGGTAATTGCCGTTGGTAAAGGCAAAGTTAATGATAAGGGTGAGCGTCGTCCGATTGATTTAAAGGTAGGCGATCTTATTCTATTTGGGAAATATTCTGGTACCGAGGTTAAGCTCGAAGGTAAGGAATATGTGGTTATGCGTGAAGAAGACGTTATGGGTGTGATTGAGTAACCCAAGGTTTTTTGTTTCACTAAGTAGATTTAATTTAATGAGGTGTAAAATATGCCAGCCATAGAAGTTAAACACGGCCATGAGGCTCGTGCGAGATTAAAGCGCGGTATCAACATTCTGGCAGATGCCGTACAGTCAACCTTAGGCCCGGGTGGTCGAAATGTTGCTTGTGATAAATTTGGTTCCCCAACGATCACCAAAGATGGTGTGACCGTTGCAAAAGCCATTAATCAATTGAAAGACCCCTTCGAAAACATGGGTGCTCAGATGGTCAAAGAAGTGGCTTCCAAAACCTCCGATGTTGCTGGTGATGGTACAACCACAGCTACCGTATTAGCTCGAGCAATTTTTGTTGAAGGTCTTAAGGGTGAAGCCGCTGGAATGAACCCTATGGATCTCAAACGTGGTATAGATACTGCGGTAGAGAAATGTGTGGAATTCCTCCACAAATTATCAATGCCTTGCTCCGATAAAAAAGCCATTGCACAAGTAGGAACTATTTCTGCAAATGGCGATGAAAAGGTCGGAACCATTATTGCTGATGCAATGGCTAAAGTTGGTAAAGAAGGTGTGATCACTGTTGAAGAAGGCAGCGGATTAGACAACAGTTTAGATGTTGTTGAAGGTATGCAATTTGACCGTGGTTATTTGTCACCTTACTTCATTACCAACCAACAAAATATGTCGGTTGAATTAGATAACCCCTTCATTTTATTGGTTGAGAAAAAAGTTTCCTCCATTCGCGATCTGATTCCAGTATTAGAAAATGTTGCTAAAGCGGGTAAACCACTTTTATTAATCGCTGAAGACACTGAAGGTGAAGCGCTAGCGACCCTCGTTGTGAATAACATGCGTGGTGTTGTGAAAGTTTGCGCAGTAAAAGCGCCTGGTTTTGGTGATCGACGTAAAGCGATGTTGCAAGATATCGGTATTTTAACCAAAGCCGTCGTGATTTCTGAAGATGCTGGTTTAAGCTTAGAAAAAGCCTCTTTAGAACACCTTGGCCATGCAAAGCGTATTGTTGTTACCAAAGACAACACAACCATCATCGATGGTGCTGGTGAAACGACTGAAATCAAAGCTCGTATTTCTCAGCTTCGTCGTGAAATTGAAGACAGTTCATCCGATTACGATCGTGAGAAATTACAAGAACGTCTTGCAAAATTAGCCGGTGGTGTTGCTGTGATCAGAGTTGGTGCAGCCACAGAAATCGAAATGAAAGAGAAAAAAGCACGTGTTGAAGATGCTCTGCACGCAACCCGAGCTGCTGTTGAAGAAGGTGTGGTTCCTGGTGGTGGTGTGGCTCTTGTTCGCGCTATCGCTGCGATTGAAAAGGTGAAGGGCGCGAATGCAGATGAGCAATATGGTATCTCCATTCTCCGTAAAGCCTTGGAATACCCATTACGTCAAATCGTTGCCAATACGGGTGCTGAACAATCCGTTATTTTAGCCAAGGTTGTTGAAGGCAAAAATAACTTTGGTTATAACGCACGTACAGCGGAATTTGGTGACATGATCGAGATGGGAATTCTAGATCCTACCAAAGTGACTCGTACAGCACTGCAAAATGCTGCTTCTATCGCTGGTCTCATGATTACCACAGAAGCCCTAATTTCAGAAGTTCGCGATGAAAGCGGAGCTGAAGGTGGTGCTGCTGGTGGCATGGGCGGTATGGGCGGAATGGGAGGCATGGGCGGGATGATGTAAGCCCCCCTCGCATCGCTGATAAACCCTGCTTTGTTCCTAAAATAAAGCAGGGTTTTTTTTCTTAAATAATTATGAATCTATTGATTTTGAGTTATCCTAGTGTTAAAGTCCAAGAACTAGAAAAACCTTAGTTTAAGAGTAGTAAAGATGAAAAAAGATAATGCTGGTTCACATACGCGTGAATCAAAAAAAAGAACTAAACTTGATCATATCAATTATGGTGAAAATCATTCACCCAATTTACCTCATAAGAGAAACTCAAAAAAAGCTAAGGATTCGCAAGATCAAACACCTCCTACTGTAATAGTTTCATCCATTGAAGCAGACGAGCAACCCCTTCAACCCCTACAGATAGAGTTTCAATCCGCTAGAGAACTTTTCCCTCAACAACAACCTCAAGCTTTGGTAATTCCAGAAATCGCTTCAAATCATGAAGTTGTTTCAATGGAAATAGATCAAGATGAAGGGCAAGAAGCATCTCAAGACCAAGAAGAAGTTGAAGTCCAAGATCAAGAGGAGGGTGTGGATCGCGTTGAGCAGGACCGTCTAGCCCAACTTGCTCGAATATATGCACCATTGGATCAGGTACAAGTCGTTCCTGAACCCGCCTTTTTAAGTTACATTAACAAAAAAATTCTAGACGAATTAAATAAGCATGGTACTTTTTTATACAAAGGGCCTAATAATCGTTGCTGGGCAAATTATCCCAGTCATGCTGAAGTATATTTACAGCCAGTGGCACGTGAAGATGCAAAACTATTTTTTAAATCTAATAATGCTTATCCTGCGCAGGGATCTACCTGGGTATCGGCAATATATAAACGAGAAAATGGAGAAATAATTCCTATTCATATCGTGTCTGAAAGTGTGCTTGGTGAGATATATAGACTTAAAGAATATCGTTTGAAATTCCAGCATAAAAATATTCCTCATTTAGGAAAAGCGTGTTTGATCGTTAAAGTAAAAGATGAGGCCGCAAAAAATACCTTTATTCAGCGTTATGTTGATTATGTTAATACCGTTGAGAGTAATCGTGATCATTTTCCAATCATCCGAATTTGTTATAAAGAAAACCAAGTGTATAAATTAACGCGAGAACTGGATGTGCAATCTGTCTTAGATTTAAATAGAAGAGCAACACTAGAACGGCATTTTCAGACTCTGCAGATGTTTATGGATGTTTATGAAAGGGCTAATCGAGAATTTGCAAGGAAAATGCAAAGATTGTCTCAAAAAGCTGAGGTTGTTAATTTAAGTCCGGAAAATTTAGATGCTGAAAGAATGCTTTCGAAATTTGCGCTGGAAGATATTGAAGAATACGAAAATCATTTAGTTTCGCTTAAAAACGAATTACTAAGAATTAGAGATTCGATGGTCAAAGCAAGACTAGCAGCAGATGGGGTGGAAGAGTTTTTAGCACACATTATTGCTGACCTCAGAAAATTGAATGATCTTGCATTAGGCTTACATGAAATATCAGAAGAGTACAGAGATTATTTGTATGATCTTGATAATTTCTTATCGATAGGCAATTTTCGTAATAATCCCGGTCAGCCATCCTCGCAAATCGAAGATATGTTAATGCAAAAAATAATTTATTGGGTTGAGAAAAATGGCGTTGATACCGATTTTCTTCATGAATTTGGATCCTCTCGTGAGTTATTAGCTTGCATGTTGCGAAATCAAATTTTGATGCAGGAATTAAGCCATGGACCACTCCCTCTAGAAGAAAAAATGAGCCTAGTGGAGGCCATGGTCCGAAACTTGCAAAATATGCCAAGTCCCCAAAATGCTAATTCACGTCAATTAGAAGGTTATTCACCCGTATTTTGACTGTTAGCGAATCCTATGGTGACATTTTGATCATCAGAAGGTGGTGGTGTATATTTTTGTCTAAAGCGTTGTAACCAGCTAAGTGAACTATGAGCATGATTGTTGCCTTCGGCGACAAGGTCACGAAAACGATCTCGTAAATCTTCTCCTTGAGAAGGGCCATTTGAGGGAACATTTTCCTTGAACATAATTAATTCCTTTTGATTTATTCCATAAATCGATCACTCATTATGCAATATTTTTCTTTTTTTGTCAATTAGACGATTTCTTATTTCTTTTCGTCCTCATCCCACTGTAATGTTCCACCCGCTTGATATTCAATGACGCGAGTTTCAAAAAAATTCTTTTCTTTTTTAAGATCCATCATTTCACTCATCCACGGAAAAGGATTTTCTGCGCCTGGATATTGTTCAGGTAAACCAATTTGAATGCAGCGACGATTTGCAATAAATTCTAAATATTCTTTGAACATGTCTGAATTCATGCCAAGAATACCGCGTGGCATAGTGTCTTTTGCATATTGGTATTCCAGATCAACACCTTCACGAATCAATGCAATCATTTCTTTTTGAAATTTATCTGTCCATAATTTTGGATTTTCAATTTTAATTTGATTAATCACATCAATACCAAAATTCATGTGCATCGATTCATCACGAAGAATATATTGAAATTGTTCTGATGTGCCGACCATTTTATTTCGTCTTCCCATCGATAAAATTTGTGTGAAGCCAACATAAAAGAAAATGCCTTCGAAAATCACGTAGAATGCAATTAAGTCACGCAACAATCGTTGATCATTTTCTAGAGTTCCCGTTTTAAACAGAGGATCACTGAGGCTTTGTGTAAATGGTAGAGCCCATTCTGCTTTTTTGGCAACGGCAGGAATCTCGCGGTACATATTAAACACTTCCGCCTCATCTAAGCCGAGGCTTTGAATGATATGCTGATAGGAATGCGTGTGCAGCGCTTCTTCGAAGGCTTGGCGCAAGAGGTACTGACGGCATTCAGGATTTGTAATGTGTCGGTATACGGCCAGTACAAGATTATTGGCCACTAAAGAGTCAGCGGTTGCAAAAAAGCCTAAATTTCGCTTGATAATCATTCTTTCATCTTCAGTGAGTGCATTGAGGTCTGACCATAGGGCAAAATCCGCAGCCATATTCACTTCATTTGGCATCCAATGATTCGCACAAGCCGTTAAATATTTTTCCCAGGCCCACAAATACTTGAAAGGGACGAGCTGATTTAAATCGGCCTTACAATTAATCATTTGTTTGTCATCCACGGAAATGCGTGCCGCTTCAGAGACAACTAATAAAGCTTCTATCTCTGATGCACCTGTTTTTTCTATCGGTGCTTGAACGATGGTAGATGCGATATCAGCGCTATAATTTGTGCTGTGTGGTATGACTTTTTCAGCTGGGTTGCTATAGTCATCCCAACTGAGTTTTGCGCTACTAATGTGTGTACCCATTTTTCTCTCCTTGCTAAATTATTGGCACGATTCGCATTCAGGATTATCAATCGAGCATGCTAGGGGTTGTGTAACTTTGACGGCATTCAATGCACCATCGCTGATGGTCGATTTTTCTGCATTTGAAGCACCCATACTACGCATGTAATAGGTTGTTTTTAAACCCAGTATCCAAGCCATTCGATATAAAATATCCAGTTTTTTACCAGAGGGCTCAGCCATATACAGATTGAGTGATTGAGATTGATCAATCCATTTTTGACGACGTGAAGCCGACTCTACCAGCCAGCGTGGCTCAATTTCAAAAGCGGTTTCATATAATTGTTTAAGGCTATCAGGAATACGTTCAATATTTTTCAAGCAACCATCGAAATATTTTAGATCGTTGATCATCACATCATCCCATAATCCGGCTTGTTTAAGGTCTTCAACCAGATAAGGATTAATCACGGTGAATTCACCTGACATGTTGGATTTTACAAAAAGATTTCTATAAGTCGGTTCAATGGATTGAGATACACCGCAAATATTGGAGATCGTTGCTGTTGGTGCGATGGCCATGACGTTTGAATTTCTCATACCCGTGGTAGCAACCTGTGTACGAAGTGCATTCCAATCTAAACGTTGAGTACGATCTTGTGCCAAATAATCACTACCTCGAGATTCTTCCAATAACTTGATCGAATCAATGGGCAGTGTACCTTTGCTCCACAATGAACCCTCATAACTTTCATAAGTCCCACGTTCTTTGGCAAGGTCTGAAGAACCTTTAATGGCATAGTAACTCACCAATTCCATGCTGCTGTCTGCAAATTCAATAGCAGCTTCAGAGGAATAAGGAATATGCATTTTGAAAAGTGCATCGTGAAAGCCCATGATCCCCATACCCACGGGACGATGACGTAAATTAGAACGTCGTGCTTGTGGTACAGTGTAATAGTTTATGTCGATGACATTGTCGAGCATTCGGATGGCAATCTTAATTGTATGTTGCAGTTTTTTGACATCCAATCCTTTGGCATCAACATGGTTAACCAGATTAATGCTACCCAAATTACAGACGGCAATTTCATCTTTAGAGGTATTCAATGTAATTTCAGTGCACAGATTTGAGCTGTGGACCACACCCACGTGTTGTTGAGGTGAACGTAAATTGCAAGGATCTTTAAAGGTGATCCAAGGGTGACCCGTTTCATATAACATGCCGAGCATTTTTCGGTAAAGCGAAACTGCGGGCATACGTTTGCAGCGAATCTCTCCACGTTGTGCTTTTTCTTCATAATCAACATAAGCGGCTTCAAAATCTTTTCCGTAAAGATCATGCAGTCTTGGCACTTCATCTGGAGAAAATAGGGTCCAATCTTTGCCTTCAGTTAAGCGTTTCATCAACAGATCGGGTACCCAAATCGCCGTATTCATGTCATGCGTTCTTCTGCGATCGTCGCCGGTGTTTTTGCGCAGTTCTAGAAATTCTTCAATATCCAAATGCCAGGCTTCTAAATAAGCAACCACAGCACCTTTACGTTTTCCGCCTTGATTAACGGCAATAGCAGTTGCATCTGCCACATTCATAAATGGCACTACCCCTAAGGATTTACCATTGGTACCTTTGATAGGCGCACCAATAGCGCGTATTGGCGTCCAATCGTTCCCAATACCACCTGCAAACTTAGCAAGTAATGCATTATCTTTAATACCATTGTAAATTCCTTCGAGATCGTCAGCGATCGTAGTTAGAAAGCAACTGGATAATTGTGGACGATTAGTACCTGCATTAAATAGCGTTGGTGTGGAAGGCATGTAATCAAAGGTAGACATCAGATTGTAAAAATCAATGGCGTGCTGTGTGTGATTATCTTTTTCACCTAAGGCCAATCCCATAGCCACTCGCATGAAAAATATTTGTGGTAACTCAAAACGTGTTTGTCGATCGTGTAAAAAATATCGATCATATAAAGTTTGCAAACCGAGATAAGTAAATTGTAAATCGCGATTACCTTGAATGGCGCCAGCAATTTTTTTGAGGTCAAAGGTTCGTAATTGAGGAGTCAGTCTTTCTAATTTAATGCCTTGCTCGATGTAGGCCTCAAGTGCTTGGGGATACAATTGATTTAATTCTTCTTGGGAAGCTTGTGTGCAAATGCCTAAGTAGTTTAGGGCTTCACAACGTAAATCGTTTTGTAAAAGACGTGCGGCCGCGTAGGTATAATTAGGTTCTTTTTCAATGAGTGCACGAGCCGACAAAATCATCGCTTTGTTCACCTCAATAAAAGGAACATCAGGATACAAGTTACGTTTGGTATCGTTGAGGATTCGTTGTTTATCAACATGCTCTAAACCCTGGCATGCTTCATTGATAATTGTTTCGAGACGTCGTTCATCCAGTGGAACGATGCTGCCATCTTGCATTTTGACAGTGATAGTCGTCGTGACTTCAGTCACCGGCGTTGTTTTAAGACGTTGTTGTCGAATAATTTGTTGGTTATTTCGGTGGATAATGTAGTTGACGGCGACTTGATGCAACAGATTTCTCATCAAGGCAAAAACGACGCGGTCTTGAATTTCTTCAATGTGTGTAAATCCGCCGCCTGGGTATCGGGTATTTAGGTCCGTGGTAACCTCAGCGGCAATATCGTTAATCTGTTTGATCACGCGGGGAGAGTCAGTTGCCTGTTCACCTTCGGTGGCGATAAAGGCTTTAATTAATGCATTTTTAATGCGAGTGACATCAAAACCTACCACGTCACCCGTTCGTCGGATAACGCGTAGTTGACCAGGGACATGAGCACCATTGGTGGTGCTTTTATTAGGAAAAGTCAGATCGGTCATCGGTGTAGAGGCGACGGATCCATTGGTTGTTAGGTTCGTAGTTGTCATTGGCGAGGCTCCTTCCAAGCTGTAATAATTTATTAATTTATAATAAACAAATGCGAAAAAACTATCTGTGATCAGCACGAGGGGTTAAAGGTCGGCGAGGTCAGCTGCGTGGTAGCTTGCACACACTGACACCCAATATATGGGTGCTGATCACAGATAAAACACAAGATAATGTGTTTTGAGGGGAAATGCAAGTGAAAAATGTGGGGAAAAGCTGTGGATAAAATGTGCGTAAAAGTCACTTTGTGTAAAGTCAGTAGAATTTGTTTTGATTTATTAAATTTATAGGGATCTTGCTAAGCGAGTGAATTTCCAGTACCTTACGCACAGCTATTAACACTATCAAGGAGAGATTGTTATGTCAGAGTCTAAAGAGGAATTACCTAGTTTATATGACTTTGTGAAGTCGCATTTAGCATATAATGAAGTCAATCAAAGAGAAGAGAATGATAAAGAATTTCGTTTGAAGCGTTTTTGGAATAATACAAAGTTTGAACCGACTAAATTCGCTAAATCCTTTATCAAAACTCTCAAGGAGAACTGGGACAACGATGAATGGGATGAAAACAAATGGATAGAATTTGGGCGCACTCCAATAAAAGAAATCAGGAAAATTATTCAAGATTTACAGGCTGAGAGGATTGTATTAGATGAGGGCCAAACAATAGCCTTATGTAATGGTTACCGGTGGGCACTCTTAGAAATAGTCATTAAGAGTTATCCTGCTGAATTAAATGCATTCATTGAAAGTACCAAACACAGCAAAAATAAGAAAGAAATTGCAGCAAATGAATCTGCTCAGAAGAAGATGAGAGCTTTTTCAGCTGCCATGAAACAAATTAAAGGGTATATATTAGCAGAATATACAATAGCTGATTTAGAGAAACTGGAAGAAGCAGATTCGGGTGAAAAAAGTAGAGTTCCAGATGAGATTTCGATCAATAAGGATGATATCACTGAAGCCACTCTAGCAGCCATCGCCTCAGGTAGTAAGGGAAGAATTCAAGAAGTAATTGATACTTTTTATACTGATGAGGAAGAAGAAGGGGAAAAAGAAAAGTCTGATGTCAAACCACTCTTAGCGGTACCTAAAGATCAGTGGGAAGCTAGAAAAGAGACCTTGGAGTTTTTTAAACAAAAGCATGCTAAGGATTTAGCGAGTACTTATCTATTTCAAAATAGAGATGATAATGATCCTGTGGGAATTAAAACTGCCCTTTATGGGTTGTTTAATTACATTGATAGCATTTCCGTTCAAGATAAAACTATTTCCCTTGGAAAAAAGACCAAGATAAGGATTGGTCAAAAAAGTGGAGAGGAAAAAAAGGAGGAATTAAAAGCCTTTGTTCAACTTGTGGCACAATCGGAAACTTTAGCTGATATGGAAAAATTGATTCATGATGAGCTGAAATCAGATCGTAAGGAGAAAGGTAGTCTCTTAGAAAATCGTGGGTTAATTGGTGGATATTGGATCGGTAGTTTATTTGCTCGCAAGTTTAATCCCGTGGATGGAAAATGCATCAATTCTACGACGGAGAGTTATTTAGTCTCACTCTACGATAAGGTGAGAGAACAAAGAAAGCTTGAAACTGAGTTAGCGGAAAAAGGTGATGAGCTCTTTAGTGCACAGGAAGCATCCTTCGTATAGTCAATCCCAGCCCCGGACTGGCTCCGGGGCTCCTTTCTTAGAAAAATTCTAATAATTGACCTATAATTGTTAGTGTAAATTAACAAAATGAGGTCGATATGAGTAAAGAACCGGAACAACTGCCATTACAAGAATTTATTAATAAAAATTGCCTTGTCAGTTCCAAAGGACAGGATGTTGCGAGGTTTTGGAATAAAGGATCTAAAGTAAAATTTGGTCCACAAGGCACAGCAGTTCTTAACGTACTACTACAAAATATGGCTATATGGATCGAGAATTGGTCTGATCCTGAAAAGTGTGAAGGAATAAAATCACAATTAAATGATCTAAAAGCTCAAGCGGCACAAGATTTTGAGGAATTATCAATCTCAGCGGAAATAAATAAAGAAGATCTTGAATCAGGTTATATGTTTGCTATTTTTTCTCAAACTCAAAATCGTCCTGAGGTCGTCAATGTACAAAGTCCATCAAATGATAGGTATTTAATAAATCAAGACAGTAATAAACAAATAAGAGCTTTTTTGGATGGTGGTGAAGAAGGATTGCAAAATTATCTCATTAATCAAAAGTTGAAACCCATTAATGGACCCATTGCAATATTGAGAAATTATTCTAAAACCTTGCCAGATGTTGGAGCGGGAAGTGAAAAAAAACAAGCGATAATCGAATTGGAGAAAAAAATAAGAGCGGTTGCGGGTGATATTGAAGCCATTCAAGTATTAGTAAATAATGCGCTTAAGAGTGAATATCATCACTTTCACCAAACCAATAAATTATTAGTCAATCGTGGTTTTCATCTTTACTGGTTGCATAGTTTATTTCAAAGGAAAATGAAGATTAATCCAGTGACAGGACGTTTGTCGCGAAGTACAACGGAAGATCGTTTAATTGAGCTTAAAGAGAGTGTGGATGCGATAGTGGAAAAAGCTAAGAAAACTGAAGAGCCCGGGGTGGATTCTTCGTCGAGTAATATTTCAATCGATTAAATAATTGTCATCCCGGCGAAGGTCGGGATCCATTCTTTGCCCTGCCTTCGCCGGGATGATAAGGGATTGCCAGAGACAGAAGGCCTAAAATAGGGTATATTAGGGAATCAAAACAGAATTTAACTCGGAGTACGTATATGCAATGGTTCTCAGATAATAACTGGAAAGTCAAAGTAGGGTTTGCAGAGATGCTAAAAGGTGGGGTTATTATGGATGTGACCAATGCAGAACAAGCTAAGATCGCTGAAAATGCAGGGGCTTGTGCGGTAATGGCTTTGGAGCGTGTTCCCTCTGATATCCGCCGAGATGGTGGTGTGGCTCGCATGGCATCTATTCGAGTGATTCGTGAAATAATGTCAGTTGTCTCAATTCCAGTGATGGCCAAGGTAAGAATCGGGCATTTTGCAGAAGCGCAAGTGCTGGAAGCATTGGAAGTTGATTTTATCGATGAGAGTGAGGTCTTAACACCGGCTGATGATGAATATCATGTTAACAAACATCCCTTTAAAGTTCCTTTCGTTTGCGGTTGTCGTAACCTTGGAGAAGCCTTACGTCGAATCGCTGAAGGTGCAGCGATGATTCGGACTAAAGGTGAGGCTGGTTCAGGAAATATCGTGGAAGCGGTACGTCATATGCGAACTATCCTTAGCCAAATCAAGCAATTAACGATTTTAAGCCCTGAACAATTAGTGGCTGAGTCAAAAAATTTAGGGGCACCCTTAGAGTTAGTGCAATGGGTTTCTGAACAGGGTCGTTTACCCGTCCCCAATTTTTCGGCGGGCGGAATTGCAACTCCTGCCGATGTGGCCTTAGCTCGACAATTGGGAGCAGAAGCCGTGTTTGTAGGTTCGGGTATTTTTAAATCCAGTGATCCTGAAGCGCGTGCTAAAGCAGTCGTAAAAGCCTGCACACATTATCAAGATGCCCATAAAGTATTAGAAGCTTCGGCAGAATTGGGTGATGCCATGCCTGGAATAGATATTCGCGGATTAAGCGAGCTTGAATTGATGAGTACTCGCGGAGAATAGCGGTGGTCGTCGGAATTTTAGCCCTTCAAGGTGATTATACCTCTCACGCAAAAGTGCTGCAAAAACTTAATGTACCTTTTGAATTTATTCGTGAACCCCAGCAGCTTGAAAATATTCATGGATTAATTATTCCCGGTGGAGAAAGTACAGCAATCTTGAAATTTCTTGAAGAAGAAAATTTCATTACTCCTCTCAAAAAATTTCATGCAGAAAATAAAGGCATTTTAGGGACTTGTGCTGGAGCGATTTTATTAGCTAATGAGGTCGTACCCTCACAAAATAGTTTGAAATTTATTGATGTGAGTATTGAGCGCAATGCTTATGGCCGACAACTTTCCAGCAAAATAGTGCAAGGCGAATATCAACATCAAGCAATTGAAGTGGTATTAATTCGTGCTCCGCGGATTGTTCGGGTGGAGAAAAATGTTCAGGTTTTAGGGCGATTGTCAGATTCTGATGACATTATTTGTGTTCGTGAAAAAAATATTATGATCACGACCTTTCATTCTGAATTAACCAAGGATTTGCGCGTTCATCAAGATTTTTTACAGTTAGTACAGTAGGAGTCAACTATGCGAAATGACAAAATTGATTTAAAGATTTTACAAAAGGCGATGGAAGAAGCGGTGGCTATTGCAAAACAAAACCATGAAGGTCGTGTTGCCGATTATATTCCTGAATTAGCTTCTGTTGATTTAGAAACTACAGCGATCAGTGTAATGTTGAAAGACGGAACATTATTAACAGCTGGTGATGGTGTTGATGTGCCAATTACCTTACAAAGTGCGGCAAAACTCATTGTTTTGATCGGACTGCTCGAAGAGTTAGGTGCTGAAGAAATTTTAAAGTGGACGATGGTGGAACCTTCTGGCGGTGATTTTGCTTCGATCACACGTTTGGTTCAATTCGGTCCCAAACCCTCTAACCCTATGTTAAATTCAGGAGCCATTGCTTTATGCGCTCATGTGCCAGGTAATGCAGAAGGGCGAATTCATTGGCTTGAAGGTTGGACTGAAAAATTATTTGGTGTGAAATTAGCACTGGATGCAAAAGTATTCGCATCAGAACGTCGAACAGGTGATAAAAATAGAGCACTGGCTTATTTATTAAAAAATCAAGGTATGTTGTTACCTAATGTAGACGAGGTATTAGAAACCTATTTTTATTTATGTTCATTTTTAGCCACAGTCAGACAGGCAAGTTATTTGCCGATGCTATTAGCCAATGGTGGAGTAGGTCCCGATGGAAAACGAGTTTTTTCTCTGGAGACGACACGAATGGTAGTGGCGATTATGTCGACCTGTGGTTTATACAATGAGACAGGTACACATATGGTGAACACCGGCCTTCCCGCAAAAAGCAGTGTTTCTGGTTATATTTTAGCTTCTGCATTACGCATCGGTGGTATCGCGGTGAATAGTCCGAGAGTGAGTGAGAAAGGAACCAGTATGCGTGGGGAAATTATGCTGGAGTATTTATCCAAAGCTATGTCTTGGCATTTTGCGTGTTAACCAATACTTAATTGCTCTTCTTCCTCGAAGGAAATAGACATATCATCACTGGTGGTTAAGGCGTCTTGTTTTGGGGCTTTATAAAACAGCCAGGTTATTGCACTCACTGCACTACTCACACCTAAGACAAGTGCAGTCGTACCCAGCACGCACGCAGCCGCATATTCTAGCGTGATGCTTAATCCTATAAATGCAAGAGTGGTTACCAATGTGCTTGCTCCAGCGGTAGGAATAACACATAGCAAACCCACTGCAATCATGATGATAGAAAAAATAACAAGCAATGTAATGAGAAGGGTAGAGTAATCAGGCCCTGCTTCTTGAACTTCTTCTAACATATCTAAATATTCATAATGTGTTTTTTCATCATAAGGGTTGTAAATTAAATTACTGACTGCCTGTTGGGATTTTTTAACGATACCTTTTGAAGCTAATTCTTCAAGTTCTGTAGGGGGTGCAGATTTATCAATTGGACGTCTACCATTTGTAGTTGCAATTTCTTCTGAAAATGATTCTTCCAGTTCTGTGGCAAGTACAGTTTTATCAATCGGTCGTCTACGATTTGTTTTTGCAATATCCCAATAATAATAATCATTGGTCTCGTCTGAAAAAACCTCTTTCGTTGGATATATATTAAAATGGTTTAATATGTTCACGAGATTATGAAAACCTTGCCAATTACCAGTTTTAGTGTTGGGTTTCATACCAAATGAACCAGATTGTACAAGATCACCCAAGATGGGAGCGAGTAAACCTAGGCGGTATTTTTTTTCAATTTCAGTGCTTTCTATATTCAGACCCGCTAATTCTTGATAAGCGACTTGCTCTTTTCTGATGTTTAATAAAGTATCGACCACAGAAGTTCTGTCCCATCCACTTTGACAGTGAATGTGTATGTGATGATTCGCTTGTACTTGATTAAAAGCATGGTCTGAGGCTATCAATATTCTCTCATGTTTTTTTCCGTAGGTGCGCGGAATTGTAGTTCCATCGGAATATTGTCCTAAGGAAAAAGTTCCAACTTCATTAACCGGTATATATGCTAAGGTTGTAGAAGGTGTATTTTCAGTATTAATAAATTCCCTGGTACGTTTTGATACCTTTATTTCATCCATAAATTCTACGGGAAATCCAGTGGTTAAACTTAATATTTCAATGGGAACATCTTTGGCATTCACATCTTCTTCGCATAAGCCTCTGTTTTTCAATTCTGTTTGTAGTTGTAATATATTTTCTCTAAAAGCTTCTTCTAGCACTTCTCTAGAATGTTTGGCACCAATATAGGTGAGACTCGCGGATCTGGTATATGACCAGGCTTGAGATTTTCCATTCGCTTCAAATTGACATTCTACTAGATAAGCATTTTTGAGTGTATGCAAATGTGAGCTGCGACAAAGTGCTGGTAATTGTGTGTTGTCTTGAACTAATAATGGGTTAAATCGTAAATTTGCCCAATCTTCAAAGTCCTGAACATTTTTATTCGCCCGAATACGTTGTTTTTGAAGATCTGTTTTTTTTGTGATCGGGTGGGCGGTATAGGTGGATATTGTATTATTATTGACATCATTGATAATAACTTGAAGTGTAAGTGCGGGATCTAATAAGCTGGATAAAAATCGTATGTGTGCCAAACAATCTTGATAATATTTTATGTTTCTTTTAGGGCTAAGCGGTAATTCTAGTTTATCTAAAATATGCATGCTGAGAAAAGCGGCAAATTTGGCTTGTATGGTAGATTCAATCCTACTGAGTCTTGAAAGATAATCTTTAAGATCAAGATTAATATTTATATTATCTAACTTTTCAAGAAACTCTAAAAAAATGTCGTTTAACGTTTCTTCATCAATAGAATCTTCTTCAATTAGATATCGTAATCCTCGATATTCTGCTAATACTCGATGAATTAAATTAATAGCATAAATATTTTTTATAGCCTTAGCATCGTCAAAAATATTTTCATTATTACCATCATAGTTAATATTAGCTCTCAGAATCGGCATTTTATCTTCAGACGTAATTATTTCAGCATCTACATTGAATTGTGCATAGAGTTCAACAAACAGCGCTTGTTTAAATTCTTGATGATCTGGATGATCATCGAAAAATGTAGACCAAGATGGTTGTAAATTCTCACTGCTTGATTTTGAGGACATTTGTACTCCTGAAGGTAAGATTCTAATGCTATTGTTTAGCATATCTTTAGTCAAGACACTTTTCAAAGCCTCAAAAATTACGTATCATGCCAATCTCAGGATAAAAAAAGGATAATAAAAAATGCTAACACCCAAACAAGTGGCGATGTACCAGTTCATACGGCAGTTTTTCGCTGAAATGGGGAAGGCACCTACTCTTCAAGAGATCGCTCATGGCTTAGGAACGAAGTCACGAGGTGTGGTTCATCGTACATTGCATCATCTATCAAGCCAGGGTTACATCATCATTGAATCAGGTAAAAAACGGGGAATTAAGATAAATGATCAAATGCCTTTCCCCTCCAGTTTGTTACCTATTGCTGGACATATAATGGCTGGTTCCCCAAGTCAACCTATTGAAAAACAAGCCATGTTGGATGTTAGTGAGTTATTACTCAATGACGCTTTGCAAGTTATTCGAGTCTTAGGAGTTTGCAGCAATCTATCTGAGCTTCATATAAATGTAGGTGATTATATTATTTGTGAACAATTTAACACCTTGCCTTTGAATAAACTTGCAGTGGCAATGATAAATGATAATGATTGCATGATTTGTTATATTCATCCGAATGATGATGGTACCCTTACCTTAAAAACGCCTTCCGAAAAAGAGAGGTGCTTACCTGCTAAAGATGTAGAAATTAAGGGTATATATGCTGGCCTCATTCGTTTAAATGAAATTACTTGATTGTTCTCTTTTATGTGCTTATACTCTACCCACCAATTTACGAATAGTGAGGACATTGGAAGTGCTTAAACCCTTACATGAAGAAGTTTTTCGTTTCATTCGACGATTTATACTGCGAAATGGTCACGCTCCCTCAGAGACTGAGATAGGAAGTTATTTTGTTCCAGCCCTCTCCAGACGAAAAGTGCGGGGAATCTTACACGCTTTGGTGGATTCCTGTTTCCTCACCTATAATTCTGCCAAACGACGTGGCTTAGAAATTGCCATTTCAAAGTTACCTAATAAGGAATTGCCGATCATAGGTTCTATACCGGCAGGTGGTCCCGTTGAAGCACTAGAAACTGATCAAGTGTTGAATATTAGCGAACTATTGCTAAAACCTAATCGATACGTATTAAAAGTTGTGGGTAATTCCATGAGTGGAGACAATATTTGTCATGGAGATTACATTTTATGTGAGCAGAGAACCAAAGCCAAAGATGGTGACATCATCGTTGCTTTAATTCATGGAAAAGAAACTACCTTAAAACGATTGCAAACGAATCTCGATAAGACCATAACCTTATTGTCCTCAAATCCCGAGCATTCGCCTTTAATTTATCCGGCTGATTCAGTTGAAATTAGAGGTGTCTATTTGGGGTTGATTAGATTGTTAAGTCACATGTAATTTATAGCAAATTAAGCACCTCATTCCCTTCTCATTTCGTGGCAATTATGGAACAATGATTATCTGTTTCATTTCTCGGAAATATTCCCATGATAGATGATGAAGGTTTTCGTTTAAACGTAGGTATTATTTTATCTAATGCTGATGGTAAATTATTTTGGGGAAAAAGATCTGCAAAATCGAATGGTTGGCAGTTTCCACAAGGTGGAATTAAAGGAATGGAGAGCTCTGAAGAGGCAATGTTTCGTGAGTTAGAAGAAGAATTGGGCTTGATATCTAAAGATGTCAAAATTATGGCTAAGAGTCAAAAGTGGTTAAAGTATCACTTACCCAATAAATTTCGACGTCACTACAGTAAGCCTTTATGTGTTGGGCAAAAACAAAAATGGTATTTGCTTCGCTTGATCAGTGGAGACGAGTCTATACGTTTAGATGCAAGCGATTCCCCTGAATTCAATGATTGGTTATGGGTTGACTATTGGTATCCACTTGAGCAAGTAATTGATTTTAAGAGAGATGTTTACGAAACGGTACTCACTGAATTTGAACCTTTGATTCGGGGAGGTTAAGCTAGAGAAGAATTATGCTACGATCTTTGCGCAGAATCGTTCAAAAAGTAAGTGCGGCACAAGATGTTGCTGAGGCGCTGAAATTCGCTGCACTTCTGGTAAAAGATACCATTGAAGCAGATGCTTGTAGTATATTTCTAGTCGATGAAGATAAAGCCCAATATGTTTTTGTGGCTACCGAAGGTTTAAACCCTGATCTGGTTGGAAAGTTACGATTAAAATTCGGTGAAGGCATTGTGGGCTATATCGGTGAGCGTGGAGAACCCATCAACCTTGATGATGCCACTACTCATGAGCGCTACTATCATATTAATGAAATCCAGGAAGATCGTTATCACGGCTTTCTTGGAGTACCCATTACGCATCGTCGTGAAGTATTAGGGGTACTTATTGTACAACACGAAGAAAAGAAAGCTTTCGATGAATCTGAAGAAGCATTTTTAATTACACTTTCTGCGCAGCTTGCTGGTACCATCGCTCATGCTCAAGCCACTGGAACTTTATGGAAAACACCCAATGAACAAGCTCCTCAAGAAAAAATAGAACTTAGCTTCAGTGGTTCAGCATCTTCACCGGGTGTGGGTATCGGAAAACCGGTGGTTGTTTATCCCTTAGCAGATTTATTTGCAGTACCGGATAAAGAAGCAGAAGATATTACCGCTGAAATAGCATTGTTTGACGAAGCCTTAGAAGCTACCAAAGCTGAAATTCAGCGAATCAGTGAAACCTTGTCTGAGAAAATGCCCGATGATACTTTTGGATTGTTTGATGCGTATCTTCACATATTAGACAGTGCAAGCTTAGTGGGTAAGATCAAAGAAGAAATTATTGCGGGTCAATGGTGTCAAGGTGCATTGCGTCGAGTGATACAACAACATATTCTTTCCTTTGAAGCAATGGACGATTCCTACATGCAGGAGCGTGCAGTCGATATCAAAGATTTAGGACAAAGAATTTTATTTCATTTGCAGTCAGAAGAAAAACAGAAAATACAGTTTCCACCAAATACTATTTTAATTGGAGAAGAAGTTTCCCCCTCAATATTAGCCGAAGTACTCGAAGAAAATTTAGCGGGTGTGGTTTCACTGAGAGGTTCCAGTAATTCGCATGTGGCTATTTTAGCGCGTGCCATGGGTAAACCTGCAGTTATGGGTGTGAGTGGTTTATCTCTCAGTAAAATTGGTGAAGATGAAATAATAATCGATGGTTACTATGGGCAAATTTATATTAATCCTAGCGAAGAAACTTATGCTGAATTTAATCGCTTGGCAAATGAAGAAAAAGAACTGGATGCTGAACTCGAAGGTTTAAGAAAATTACCCGCAGAAACCTTGGATTCTGAGTCGGTTTCCTTGTTCGTTAATACTGGTTTAGTTTCCGATGTTGGACGAGCGCTTCGTGTCGGTGCAGAAGGTGTAGGTTTGTATAGAACTGAAGTGAGTTTCATGACACGAGATCGATTTCCGAGTGAGGAAGAACAGCGGAAGCTATATCGACAAATGCTCAATGTTTTTTCTCCTCGTCCAGTTTATATGCGTACATTAGATGTGGGTGGAGATAAAGAATTACCTTATTTTCCGATTGACGAAGATAATCCCTTTTTAGGATGGCGAGGAATTCGCATTACCTTGGATCATCCTGAAATTTTTTTAGTGCAATTGCGTGCGATGATGCGTGCAGATTTGGGTTTGGATAATTTACATATTTTATTACCCATGGTGTCTTCCATTTCGGAGGTTGAGGAATCTCAACGCTTACTTGGGCAGGCACATGCAGAATTATTGGAAGAGGGATTTGATGCAAAATTGCCACCACTGGGAGTGATGATTGAAGTTCCTTCGGCAGTTTATCAAGCTGCGAATATTGCAAAGCGTGTGGATTTTATTTCGATAGGGACGAATGATTTAGTACAATATTTATTAGCAGTCGATCGAAATAATTCTCGCGTCTCGAATATTTACGATGCTTTACATCCCTCTGTATTAAGAGCCTTAATGCAAGTCATAGAGGGGGTTCACAAAGAAGGTGTCAGAGTCAGTATTTGCGGTGAAATGGCTGGCGATCCTGTCAGTGCAATTTTATTGTTAGCCATGGGATTTGATAGTTTAAGTATGAGCGCAATGCGTTTGCCCCGTATAAAGTGGGTTATTCGTACTTTTACGATGGGTAAAGCTAAGCAATTGTTAGAAGAAGTGATGCGAATGGATGACCCTATAGAAATTCGTTGTCATATGGAACTCGCAATAGAAGAAGCGGGATTAGGCGGATTAATTCGAGCAGGACGATAATATGTTATTCCAATATAAAGTGACAGAGCCACCTTCGTTAATCAAAATCGGTGCCTTTAAAATACATTGGTATGGAGTCATGTATTTGGTGGGTTTTGCGATTGCCTGGTGCTTAGGAAATTATCGTGCAAAAAAATCAAAAGTGTGGGATAAGGTCTTAGTCAGTGATCTTATTTTTTATAGCATGATCGGTGTCATTTTAGGTGGTCGTTTAGGATATATGCTATTTTATAATTTTTCACACTTAGTTCATGATCCAATTTCCTTTTTTAAAGTGTGGGAAGGTGGAATGTCATTTCACGGTGGTTTAATCGGGGTTGGTATTGCCTTATTGCTTTTTAGTTGGCGGATGAAGATTTCTTTTTTTGATGTTACGGATTTTACGGCTCCTTTAGTCCCTTTAGCCTTAGGTGCGGGACGAATTGGTAATTTTATTAATGGTGAATTATCGGGGCGTGTGACGGAAGTACCTTGGGCGGTAATTTTTACACAGGTGGATAACCAACCCCGTCATCCTTCTCAACTTTATGAATTTTTGTTGGAAGGGATTTTATTATTTATTATGGTGTGGTGGTACTCGGCTAAACCCAGACCAACAATGGCAGTGACAGGATTATTTTTATTTGGCTATGGAATTTTTCGATTTTTTATCGAGTTTTTCCGAGAGCCTGATGCCCACATCGGATTTATTGCTTTAGATTGGTTAACCATGGGGCAACTTTTATCACTGCCTATGATATTTTTTGGTGTTGGAATGTTATATTGGAGTCATTCAAGGAGAAAACTAAGAATATGATACACTATTTGAATTTTCTAAAAAGAATATTAAACGAAGGTGAAAAAAAAGAAGATCGTACTGGTACTGGTACAATCAGTATTTTTGGGCATCAAATGCGTTTCGATTTACAAAAAGGTTTTCCTTTAGTCACCACTAAAAAAGTACATGTGAAAAGCATATTGTACGAACTATTTTGGTTTTTAAATGGGGACACTAATAATAATTATTTGAAAGAAAATGGTGTAAGAATTTGGAATGAATGGGCGGATGAAAATGGTGATTTAGGTCCGGTGTATGGAAAACAATGGCGTGCTTGGGGAGCCAGTGATGGTTGGGTTATTGACCAAATCACTGAGGTCGTTCAGCAAATTAAAACCAATCCCGATTCTAGGCGTTTAATTGTGAGTGCATGGAATGTTGGAGAAATTAAAAAAATGGCCTTACCTCCTTGTCATTTATTATTTCAATTTTATGTGGCGAATAATCGTCTTTCCTGTCAATTGTATCAACGATCAGCAGATGCTTTTTTAGGGGTGCCATTTAATATCGCTTCTTATTCTTTTTTGACTCATATGGTTGCACAGCAATGTGATTTAGAGGTAGGGGATTTTATTTGGACGGGTGGAGATTGTCATATTTACACCAATCACTTAGAACAAGTGAGCACGCAATTAAGTCGCGAGCCTTATGAATTACCGACACTGGAAATCATCCGCAAACCTGAATCACTATTCGACTATCAATTCGATGATTTTGTCTTACATCATTATGAGCATCATCCGGTCCTAAAAGGTGTGGTAGCTATTTAGCTAATATATGGAATTTTGATTTTTTATAGCATTTTAAATGGCCAATGCATTAATTATGTGCGATATTTTCCTTTTGCTAAACTAAGAGATACGTAAAAATACGGTAGACAATCTTTCAGGACACATGCATCATCCACATTGGTTCAGTTTAATAACATTTTCGATAGGAATTATTGTATGTTATTCTTTACAACCTATGGTGATCCTTCTTCACGACCTATATTGTTTATTCATGGAATTTCACTTTCATCTAATGTCTGGCTTAAACAAGCGTCATCTTCAATGTTATTAAAGAATCATTTTCTGATAACAGTGGATTTACCAATGCATGGTTGTTCAGATAAAGCGCATGTCAGCTATAACGATTCATTTTCAATTGCGAATGCTTTAAATGATTTGCTTCAATATTTACAAGTAGAGGATATTATTGTTTGTGCTTGGTCATATGGTGCGATTGTCTTATGTGACTATATCAGACATTTTGGGACTTCGAAGATAAAAGGAATAAATTTTATTTCAGGATTTTTTAATAATGGAACACCTGATGATGAATTTGCGTGTACTGATAAATTTCTATCTGTTCTTGAAAATTATATTTCTGATGATTTATCTGAAGTCACTGAGGCCTCAAGGGAATTTGTAAAAATGTTAAGTTGGGATGCATTGTTAGCTATAGATTTTGATAGGTTTTTAGCTGATTGCATGAAATGTCCAATTGATATACGAAAAGAGATGCTATTTAGAAATATCTGTAATCGTGTTTTGCTTAAAAATCTTAATACTCCAGTATTGTTTACACATGGAATGTGTGATGAAATCATTAAACCCATATCTAGTTTACAGCTTCTTTCTAATAAAAAGTATGTTAGTAAATCATTTTATGATAATGTTGGGCATATGCCTTTTTGGGAAGCGCAACTTAGATATGAAAAAGAGCTCCTAGAATTTTCTGAGTATTGCTTTGAGAAAGGGTGATAATATGCCTCATGCAATCGATACTAATGGTAATTTGCTCGTCAATTTAGATGATTATAATCATATTCTGAGTGTGCGTCATCGAGAAGTCATATCAAAGATATGTGACCCCTTGAATAGTGTTGAAAGTATAAAAAGTGTTTCTTTGTTCATTAATTTTAATAATGGATTTCGTTTTGCCATTTCTAATATGCCCTTGTGGGCCATACCTTATCGAACATTAGGCTATGCTGATATCGACTCTGATGTTGATCCAATTTTTCATGAGAATGAAAGTCATTTTTTTCACTCAAAAATGGCCTATGGAGAGCCTCAAAAACATATCTTAGGAAAACTCAAGTCACATCATAATTTAGCACCAAGCTTTGCTTTGGTCAGAAAATGTTCTGATTGTATCGTTATTTTTGAAGTATATAGTGATCATGAAATTACTAACATAGAAGAATATTATAAGAAAAATCAACTGAAAGTTTCTAAGTTCTGTGTAACATTTATTGAGGATATCTTAGATATAATAAAAGAACAAAACAGAGAATTAAGGTATTTTAGATTTATTTATGACCAAGAATATAGGCGTAACGTTTTATTACAAGTTCCTACACAGGAAGAATTGTCACCCAGAGAAAAGGATTGCGTGTATTGGGCAAGTCTAGGTAAAACTGCAGAGGAGACAGGTGTCATTTTAAATATAGCGAAAAAAACGGTAGAGAAATATTTGGAAAAATCTAAAAACAGATTGAATTGTAGAAATACAGCCCATTTGGTTGCAACTTGTATTAGAAATAAGATTATTCATTATTGAGGGACTATATATGCGAAAATCAGCAGATAAAAAAGAAGACGATTCAACTGTACCAGGAGTTTCTAAAACGGCTTATTATGTCGCGGTTTGGAAATCTGATGGGCAAAATAATGTGGCCAAAAGACCTGTGTATGCAAAGGATCCCTATATAGGACTTTTTTTTGATAGTAGCATAGAAAGAGAGGCGAAAGCTAAGCTTGAACCAAAATCATATCGAGCTGTTCAAATTCGTCATAAGCATATTCGACGGGAATTACGTCAAAGCGTTCAAAAATCTGATAAAACTCTTCAGGTGATATTTTTAGGAAGTGGTTTTGAAACTATTCCCCTTTTAAAGAAAACTAAATGGATGACTAAGTATAGTGTCGATGTAACATTTTACGAAATAGATTTACCGAACATCATTGATGTAAAAGGAAAGGTGTTATCTCAGAACAATGTCCAACTTGCCTCTACATTAATTGGGTGTGACTATACACAACCACAGAGTATTGTAAGTTTGTCTCAATATGGTGTTTGTTTTGATGAACCGACTCATATTATTTGGGAAGGAAATACTTATTATCTCACTGGTGCTAAAATACAGCAGGTTTTATCTGATCTAAATCGTGTTTTTTCAAAGCAAATAAAAATTACCTTCGATTACTTCTCCAGCAAAGTGATTAATCATGACACAGGTAGTGAAGCAATGAACCTAATTCAAGATGAATTTAGTAGTATGGGTGCGCAATTTAAAACTGGTTATGATGATATTGAAAGCTTAGTAGAACCACTTGGATACACAGTCCTCAGTGATTCTACGATTCCAGAGCTAGATAAACAGTATTTCCAGGAAGATGCACCTGTTCCAGAGATTGAAGATCATGAACATTCTGTTTGTACGATCTTGAAGAAATAAAATCTATTAACAACAATGAGAATGAAATTTTAACCATGATATCTATGTGATGGAATACAATAAACCATTCCCTTTACTTGGGATGCCATTTACCATCTGATTTTTTGACATATTTGTTCTTTACAGCATTCCATGCAACACGATGGCTTATCTCTTCAGTAGATTCACTCTTATCGCGCTTTTTATTAGGATTTTGATATTCTTCATAAGCATGATTAAAGGCTTCACGATAAATATCCTGGGCATGTTTAGGTAAATGATTTTTCACGGATTCAGGTAAGTCTTGATTGCTTTGATAAGGCATATAAAGTCCCCTTAAATAGTGGCCCACACCCAGTATATCGATATATTGAATACATAGATAGTAACTTAGCTAAAGCCTTAGAAAAACGCAGATATATCATTGTGCTATAATTGCAAATAGAAGAAATTAATATGCACTTATATAAGAATTGGTTTAGTACAGTAGCGAGGAGTAGAGTCATGAAAAAGTTAAAAATATTGTTCTTATCTTGTTTGTCCCTGCTGCTTTTATGTATTTTCAGCCCTTCATTTGCAACGATATCTGTTGGGTCTATATCTACATTAGTGCCTTGTGATGCTTCAACAGCCTGTAACATTATAAATGTACCTGTTAACTCAGTGACCCCCGGTGTAGATGTTGGAATTCCCACCTTAAAAGTTCAGGACTGGGGCAATGCCTCCGCACCCAATGTCATTCTATTTTTACACGGTTTTCCGCATAACCATAGCATTTGGGTCGAACAAATTAATCAATTAGATAAGAGTAAATATAGAGTGGTTACTATGGACATAAGGGGACAAGGAAGTTCATATAAGCCACCTTGTCAGTTTCCATTATGTGATACTCCTCTGGATATTGGCAGTATCAATGCAAATAGTTTTGGAGGCTATCACTCAATTGACTTTGCAAATGATATAAAAAAGGTTATTGCCGCATTAAATCTCAGTAGCACTCAAAAACTCTTTATTGTAGGCCACTCTTATGGTGCCAACATCATCAATGACTACATTAATGCCTATGGTACATCTAAACTTAGTGGCATCATTTATGTAGCATCCGGCGCTTTGTTTCAAGGACCTTCAACGGCAGCCTGCAGTTTTGGAGCTTCATTTAAGGGCCCTGCATTGGCCAATAACGAAGTTGGGTTACTCAGTGATGATGCACCTGTCAATATTGCTTCAACAAAGGCCTTTTTAGATGGGAGTGTTTTCAATGTGTGGCTTGATTTCTACATCTATCCCAAAGAACCAGAGATTCTATCTGCTGATATGATGGTCTCCGTTTCTGCCCGGGCAGCACTTGCCTTTAGAGATACAGCACCCATCTCCGTTTATGGTTTGATCAATAAGCCAGTCTTGTTTATTCATGGGCTAAATGACCAGGTCATATTACCGGGAGTTGATACTTGTATCGCTTCTTTATTACCTTCAGGAACACCAAGGACGCTAAAGTTCTTAAATTACACCGGGCATTTTTCAATGTTTGAACAAGCTGATCAATTTAATAATGCCTTGATGAGCTTTATTGCAGGAATACATTAGATACATTTTATTTAATAGCATTTAAGCCTTTTAACATGGATAAGGCTTCAAACAATTGGTAATCACTGTAGGCTAAAGGATTAACCTTCGGCTCTTCATCTTCAGTGGTGGTGTTATTTTTCTCTTTGCTTGGTTTGGTTTCCGTTGGATTTTTATTACCATTTGCAAGATGTCCTTCTAAATCGGCTTCATCAAGATTTCCTAATACATTTTCTTCCTCTGATTTTTTCACTTGCATTTCAGGGACGATAATATCAGGAATAATTCCCATCGCTTGAATAGATCGACCCGCTGGTGTGTAGTAAAGCGCTGTGGTTAATTTTATTCCTGTTGTGTTATCAATAGGAATAATTGTCTGTACGGAACCTTTACCAAAACTCTTTGTACCCATAATCACCGCACGTTTGTAGTCTTGCAAAGCACCAGCAACAATTTCAGAAGCAGAAGCAGAACCGCCGTTAATCAGGACTACTATTGGTACTCCATTAATAAGATCTCCAGGTGATGCTTTTGCTCGAATATCAGATCCAGGTATTCTGCCTTTGGTATACACAATTAACTTATCATGATTCAATTTATTGGCATCTAGGAAAGTATCAGCAACATTTATAGCGGAATCTAAAAGACCACCCGGATTATTTCGTAAATCCACAATCAGGCCTTTTAATTTGCCACCGGCTTCTTTTTTCAATTTGTTGATGGCAGCATATAATTCAGTTTTTGCTGGAGCTTGGAAAAATACGATGCGTACGTATCCGTATTTATTATCTAACAACTTACTCTTCACAGAATCCACTTTAATAATGTCTCTTTGCACAGAGAAGCGAAGTGGTTTCTTTTCATTTTTGCGTAAGATCGTTAAATTAACAGCGGTGCCGCGTTTTCCTCGAATCATGTTGATGGCTTCACGAGTTGTCATTTTTTTGATCAACTGGGAATTAATTCGGATTATCATATCTCCGGATTTTATACCTGCTTTAAATGCAGGGGTGTCATCTAGGGGGCTGATTACTTTGATATAACCATTTTCCGGAATGATTTCCACACCGATACCACCAAATTCACCTGAAGTGACAGTGTCTATATCTTTTAAATCATCCACATCTAAAAATGAGGAGTGTGGATCAAGATCAGCGACCATTCCTTTAATTGCACTGCTAAATAAGTCTTTATCAGATTTTTCATCGATATAATATCGTTTGATTTGTGCGATCACGGTAGAAAAGCGTTGTATGTCATGAATGGGTATACTGACTGATTGGCGTTCAGAACTTTGTTGTTCTTCAGTCGTTGAGGACTGAGAGAAAGCACTCAGGCTGAGTAAAGCGATAGCCAGTGAAAATAACGATGTTTTCACCACATTAACCGCGATGCGGTTTGTTAATAAACTAGTCATGCTGTCTGTCCTATTGTTGTACACCATTCCGTTGGATCGATTGGCTTACCTTTGAGCCTCAGACTGAAGTATAGCGCGGGTTTGCTATGTCCACCACTCATACCAACAGTGGCGATGAGGTCCCCGGCATTTACAGAGTCACCAGTGCTCTTAAATAAGCTGTTATTTCGACCATAAATGGACATAAAGCCATTCCCATGGTCGAGTATTAATAATAGACCAAATCCTGGCATCCAGTTAGCGAAGACGACTTTACCGGGTGCAACGGCTCGTACACTGTCTCCTTCTTTAGCGTTAATCAATATCCCATTCCACTTAAGATGGCTGCCTTGAATGCGAGTACCAAAGCTCACCGAAATTTCGCCTTCTGTGGGCCAGGGTAATTTATGTTGTTGATCCAGGTTAAATTTGGAGCCATTGTCTTTAGCAGGTTTAAGGTTATTTAGTGTTGATTCAAGTTGGGTTTTACTATCATCCAAGGCCAACAGTTTTTGATGATTTGTTCGAATCAATTGATTTAAATTAACGAGCAATGCCCGTCGCTGATAACGATTTTGTTGCATTTCTTTTTCTTGAGCCATTAAATCGTTTTGCAGTGAAATTAATGTTTCTCTTTTCTTGCCAATAATATCTTTATTTTGTTTGATTTCATTAATGGTGTTATTAACTGACTTAATCAATTCATAACGATGTTTGCTGATGGCTTTATGATAAACCAGCATTCGATCAAAATCGTTGGGATTTTCTTGGTTGAGCAACATTTTAATCATATTCTTATCGCCTAGCATATAAGCGGAACGAATTTGTTGTAATAGAATATATTTATTGCTTTCTATCATTTTTTCCAGATCTTTTTGTCGAGTGTTGAGAGTTTGTAAATAAAATTTAAGATCGTTTAGCTCAGATTGGGTTTTAACGATTTTCTTAGATAGGTTTCCGATATCAATATCATAACTTCGCAGTTTATTTTGAATATTGTTACGTGCAACAGTTTCTTGATTTAAATTTCTTTTAGTGCTTGAAATTTGCGAAACTACTCTGCTGAGTTTTTCTGAAATAGAACTGGCCTGAGAGGACAGTGAAGGGATAAAAAAAGTTAATAACAGAATTAACATATACTTTTTTTTCATTTTAATTTCCTTTGATTTTAAAGAGTGGTCTTCCCGTCATTTCTTGTGGTATAGGAATATTGAGAAGTGTACACAAGGTGGGTGCAATGTCTGTAAGATTACCATCTTTCACAACCTCAGTGGCAGGTCTGCCGATATAAAGTACCGGTACAGGATTATTAGTGTGGGCTGTATGGGCTTGTCCTGTAGATTCATCAAACATAAATTCTGCATTTCCGTGGTCTGCGGTGATGATAGCTTCGCCCCCAAGCGCTTGTAAAGTGCTAATAATACGGCCTAAACAAAGATCAATGCATTCAATCGCTTTTAGTGTGGCTTCATAATTACCAGTATGTCCAACCATATCTGGATTGGCAAAGTTACAAATAATGACATCATATTTTTTACTATTGATTGCTTCAATTAATTTGTCGGTGAGTTCTTGTGCTGACATCTCTGGTTGTTGATCATAGGTATGAACTTTAGCGGAAGGAATGAGAATGCGATCTTCATTGATAAATGGTGTTTCTCGTCCCCCGTTAAAAAAGAAAGTCACGTGTGCATATTTTTCAGTTTCAGCGATACGCAGTTGGTGTAAATTATTTTTTGCAATAATTTCACCAAAGACATTGTTAAGATCAATTGGAGGGTATGCGACAGCGGCTTTAATATCATCCGCGTACTTTGTCAGTGTGACAAATCGACTTAAGGTGGGTGTGTGGTTTCGAGGAAATTGAGTGAAATTTTTGTCACTGAGGGCTCTGGATAATTGTCTGGCTCGGTCTGCTCGGAAATTCATAAAGATAATGACATCATTGTCCTTGATGGTGCTACGATGTCCATTATTTACGATGGCAGAAGCTTGCACAAACTCATCACTTTCATCCCGTTCATAGGCTTCTTCAAGGGCGATAGCCACATTGTCATAGCTATAGTTTGCAGTTGCATTTACGATGAGTTCATAGGCTGACTGAATACGGTCCCATCGGTTATCGCGATCCATGGCATAGAATCTTCCGATGAGAGATGCAAAATGACCGCAGTTTTTTTCCTTGAGCGCTTTGTCGATCTTTGCCAGGGAAGGAAGTGCTGAACGTGGGGGAGTATCACGGCCATCTAAGATAGCATGTACACACACCGTCTTTAGGCCACGATCTCCGGCTATATTGATCATGGCTTCCAGATGATTTTCATGACTATGTACCCCACCTGGTGAGACTAAGCCTATGATATGGAGCTGGCTTTTATTGCGAATAACACAATCGATAGCCTCATTTAATGTAGGATTTTGATTAAATTTGCCACTTTTTATGTCATCGTTAATTCGAACTAAATCTTGGGGAATGCGTCGACCAGCGCCCATATGAATGTGCCCGACTTCAGAGTTGCCCATTTGCCCCTCTGGAAGTCCTACCACACTACCGGAGCCAGAAATCAGTGTGTGAGGATACTGAGCCCACCAGTGATCCCAGTGAGGGGTGTGTGCATTGGCAATCGCGTTATAGTCTGGGTTTTTTCGATATCCCCAGCCATCTAATATAATCAAAATAATGGGTTTGGCTTGCATCGGACAATCTTACACTAAATTGCTTGATTCTAGCCAGGTATTAGTCAACAATAGCTCATATGAACGAATATATTCAATTTTTCTCACATAACTGGCAGTTAACGGGAGCTTTTGTTGGCTTACTCATCGTATTTATTTTTTTAGAGCTTCGTGAACGAATTGGTGGGTCCAACAAAGTGAGTCCTTTTGAATTAACTCTGTTAATTAATCATGAGAATGCCCTTGTTGTGGATATACGCAACGAGGAGATTTATAAAAAAGGTCATATTGTTGGGTCAATTTCATGTCCTGGATCGGAAATAGATAATCACTTTAAAAAATTGAAAAAATATCAAAATAATAAAATTATTGTGGTTGATGCGGATGGTTATGGAACGAAACCAGTGGTGGATAAATTGATAAAGCAGGGCTTCGAAAAAGTCAGTGCATTAAACGGTGGTATAGCTGCTTGGCAAAAGGCTGAATTACCACTCAAAATTTAAGAGGATTCTATGGCGCTCGTTATCATCTATACCACTCAAAATTGTCCCTATTGTTTGCGCGCAAAGGCCTTACTGGATCGTAAAGGTGTTTCTTATCAAGAAATTAAAGTAGATTTGGATCCCGAACAACGCGATATTATGATCACTAAGAGTGGAAGGCGGACTGTTCCTCAAATATTTATCGATGATAAGCCTATTGGTGGTTTTGATGATTTGTATGTGCTTGATCAAACTGGAGAACTGGACCGACTACTGGGTTAATGATATTGTTTTATGGTTGGTTTAAGGAATTTTAACTTAAGAGAGAGATTAAATTATGGTAACAGATACAAAAACAGGAAATGGTCATGAGGGAATGAAAAATGAGGGTCCTCAGTTTGCCATTCAACGAATCTACGTCAAAGATGTGTCTTTTGAAACACCCAATGCACCCGAGATATTTAAACTACAGTGGGATCCCAAAGTTCATATTGATTTACGCACGGAAAATCAAAAACTAGAAGATAATGTCCATGAAGTCATGTTAACTGTCACCGTTACGGTCAAAGTTAAACATGAAAAAGTTGCATTTATTGCAGAAGTCAAACAAGCGGGAATTTTTTCTATCGATTCATTTCCTGAAGATCAGATGGGTCCTTTGTTAGGTATTTTTTGTCCAAATATTCTTTATCCCTATGTCCGAGAAGCTATCACTGCGCTAGTTTCGCGAGGTGGATTCCCACAAATTTACTTAGCGCCTATTAATTTTGATGCTATTTATCAGCAGCAGATGAAGCAACAACAGGAACTTGAAGAGAAGGAATAATTAGCAATGCAAGAGCCGATTGCTGTAATTGGTGCAGGTTCTTGGGGCACAGCCCTCGCTATTTTACTCGCTAAAAATGGACGCGCCGTTAATCTCTATGGTCTCAAGGAAGATGGAATTTTAGAGATGCAAGCTGATCGGGTAAATGTCAAATATTTACCCGGTTGTTTTTTCCCTGACAATATTCGCGCCAGCGATAGTCTTGTCGATACCCTTTTGGGTGTCAAAGATGTTTTGATTGTGGTGCCGAGCCATGTTTTCTCCAGAGTGCTAACTCAACTACAAGCCTTTGTTGATCCCGATGTTAGAATTGCTTGGGCTACTAAGGGATTAGATCCAGGTTCCGGTCGTTTATTGCATGAATTTGTGGAGGAGTTGTACACGGATGCCGTACCGATGGCGGTGATATCCGGTCCCAGTTTTGCTAAAGAAGTGGCAATAGGACAACCCACAGCGGTATCAGTGGCGAGCAATAACTCAGAATTTGCTCATGATATTTGTACCTGGATGAATAATGATTATTTTCGGGCTTATCCTTGTGAGGATGTGATTGGTGTTCAGTTATGTGGGGCTGTTAAAAATCCTGCCGCTGTCGCGTGTGGAATTGCTGAGGGTTTGGGCTTAAGTATTAATTCACGTTGTGCTTTGATGACTTGTGCATTGGCTGAAATGATGCAGCTTGGTATTGCAATGGGTGCAAAAAAAGCAACTTTCATGAGTTTTGCCGGTGTTGGAGATTTGGTCTTAACCTGTAGTTCTGAGCAATCACGTAATTTTCGTTTTGGAAAAGCGATAGGATCAGGTGCGAATATCGATGATGCAGAAAAAGAAATTGGGCAGGTTGTGGAAGGATACAGTAATGCATTTGTTGTTCGACAATTAGCGCAAAAATCTCAAGTGAAGATGCCGATTATTGAATTGTTATGTGAGGTGTTGGAAGGTTCTGTGAAGGTGAAGGATGTTGTTTCTCGGTTGATGAATGCAGGGGCTCAGGACTGAAATTCAAATTTTAACTGTCTCAAAGATTCATACAAAATAATAGCAACGGAATTTGAAAGATTAATACTTCGACTGTGAGGCACCATGGGTATAGTAATTATTCTATCAGCATCAAATTCATCCAGTACTTCTAGAGGTAATCCACGCGTTTCGGGTCCAAATAAAAACGCATCATTTTGTTCAAAAATTGCATCGGTATAACAGGTTTTTCCCTTGGTTGAACAGGCCCAAAGACGATTAATATTCGCTAGTTTTTTGAATTCTTCCAATGAGGGATATTCTAAAACATCAGCAAATTCTCGGTAATCAAGGCCCGCTCTTCGTAATTGTTTGTCTTCTAATTTAAAACCCAAAGGGTGAATCAGGTGTAGGCGAGAATTTGTGTTTGCACATAAACGAATAATATTTCCCGTATTAGGGGGAATTTCCGGCTGATATAAAACAATATTCATCAGCAGTACACTGTTTATTCTGGGACAAAAGTATCGGTCGAATCTGCAGCAGAATGAGATCCGGAAATTTCTTTGTTCACATCATAATAATTTTTTACCGTTTGAGCGAGTTCTGATCGACGTTTTTGCAAATAAGCGTCACGCACAAAAGCATAAGGGTCCATTGCATTTTGAATGATTTCATCCGTGGGTAAAAAGCCTGCACGGGTTTGCATCATTTCTAAACCATAAAGTGACCAAGACAATGAAGGTGGCTTGATATATAACCAAGGAGAAAATGCATAAATATCGAAGAAATAACCGATACCATCTCTAATGGTAGTTGGTCCTAAAATAGGAATCATGATGAAGGTTGATTCTCGATAGCCCCATTTTGCGAATGTCATTCCCAGATCGGATCGATGACGAGGTAAATCCACATTGCTAGCGACATCGAAAAGACCACCGATTCCTATTGAGGTGTTAATGATTAAACGGCCAAAATCATGAGCAGCATGCACAAATTCACCGCGTAATATATCATTAATAATGCGGGTGGGTTCGTAAAAATTATAAAAGAAATTGCTCACACCTTTTTGAGCAAAGTTTGGTGTGAGTGTATCATAAATTATCGCGACAGGCCTGATAATAACGTAGTCTACGGAATGATTAAATGAATAGACGGCACGATTAAAGGGTTCTAAGGGGTCTTTAGGGTTTTTGACGGAAGCACAGCTGGCGAGTAGAGAAAAAGCAATACTAAAAAATATTCGTTTATGTTTTGTAAAGTCCATTTTTTTAATCCTATGTGTAAATTTTTGCCATCTCATTGGTTGCATGAATTAATCCATCAATAATTCCCGGCTCACTGGCAGCATGACCCGCATTTTTTACGATGTTAATGTGAGATCCAGGCCACTTTTTGTGTAAGGTCCAAGCATTCTCAAGAGGGGTAATAATATCGTAACGACCATGCACAATGAAGCAGGGTAAGTGATTAATTTTTTCAATATTATCCAGAATAAAGGTATCGCTGAGAAAACAATTATTTTTAAAAAAATGAAAAAAGATTCGTGAGGCGGTGGTTGCAAATTGAGTTGATTGCATTTTTTCCATGATTTCTGGATTTGGTTCTAAAGTCATGCAGTGTGCATCCCACGTTGCTGCTGCTTTGGCAGCACTGACTCGTGCAATTTCATCTTCACCTGTGACAAGATCGTAATAAGCTGAAATATAATCATGACGCTTATCGAGTGGAATCGGTTTTTGATAGCCTTCAAAATGATCAGGGAAAATAGATTTTGCGCCGCCTCCATTAAATAGCCAAGAGAAATCACTTTTTCTACATAACACTATACCTCTGAGTATGCATCCATTCACTCGGTCAGGATGAGTGATGGCGTATGCCAGGCTTAATATTGATCCCCAGGATCCACCAAATAATATCCAATTTTTTATTTTTAATTTTTCTCGAATAATTTCTATATCTGAAATTAATGCTTGGGTGTTATTTGCCTCTATTTCTGCTACGGGCAAAGATCGTCCACAACCACGTTGATCAAATAGAATCACTCGATAAATATCGGGATCGAAAAAACGACGATGGTCGTCAGAGCATCCCATGCCAGGTCCGCCGTGCAAAAAAAGAATTGGAATTCCGTTAGGATTTCCGCATTCTTCTACATAAATTTTGTGAGGCGAATCAACAGAGACGAGATGAGTTGTATAAGGTGTGATAGATGGAAAATAATTTAACATATTAAATTCTTCTCGGCATTTCGTTGGTGGCGCGGATGAGCGCATCAAGATTTCCTCTCTCCATTGCAGAATGTCCTGCATCTCTAATAATATTTAATTGTGAATTTGGCCAGGCTTGATGGAGAAACCATGCATTATCAAGTGTGCAAACAATATCATATCGACCGTGCACAATAATTCCCGGGAGGTGACTGATATTTTTGATGTTGTTTAAAATATAATTGTCTTCGAGAAAGCAGTGATTTAAAAAATAATGCGCTTCAATTCGAGACAAACTTAAGGCCGTGTGTGGAGATTGGAAGGTATCTATCAGTTTTGGGCTCGGTTCTAAGGTTGAGCAGCGTGCTTCCCAAATTGCCCATGATTTTGCTGCAGAAAGTCGAGTTAATTCGTTTTCACTGGTGAGTAATTCATAATAAGCAGGTATGAGATTGTCACGTTTTTCAGGGTGAATAAAATTCACAAACTCATCCCAATAATCGGGGAAAATAAAATTTGCACCTTTGCCATTATATAACCAATCGATATCTTCTTGTCGGTTCAGGAAAATTCCTCGAAGAATTAAACCAAGGACTCGAGTGGGGTGCGTAATGGCGTAGACCAAACTCAGGGTGGAGCCCCAGGAGCCACCAAATAATATCCATTGTTTGATACCTAGTTTTTCTCGAATTACTTCAATATCCGACACGAGAAGTTGGGTGGTGTTATTTTGGAGTTCTGAAAAAGGCTTGGAGCGTCCACTTCCGCGTTGATCAAATAAAATAATTCTATATACATTCGGATCAAAAAAACGACGGCTATCTGTAGAACATCCACCACCAGGTCCACCGTGAATATAAAGGATTGGTATCCCATCAGCAGTGCCTGATTCTTCAACATAGAGTGTATGAAGAGGATCAACATTGATCTCATGTTGGGCGTAAGGCTGTATGGCTGGGAAGTAAGTTAACATGGGAGGGGATTATAGTGGAATAGTTTGGGGGGTTCAAATAATTGGGGATTGAATTATCTTGCTTAGAAAAAGATTCTTGGAGTACACTTAACTGATAAGAGAACGGTATTAAACATCACAACAGGAGGTTACTGATATGAAAAAGCTATTTGGTTCAAAGAAAAAAGATGATCAGGCTAAAAAGGGAGCTAGTGACTCAGCGGTAGGCGGTGAAGCATCTGCTGTAGCTTCTACAAATCAAGCCCTGGCCTCAGCACCAGCACCAGCATTGCCTCCTAAACCAGCGGCTGTTAGCAAGGCTACTAGTCCTACCACTAGCAGTAGTCATGCTGAGGTCTTAAAAGCAGTTGGTGGAGAAGATAAAAATGTGCCTGGAAAAGCAGAATTTATAGAAGGTGAACAACGATTAAATTTGAGTAAGTATCACGAAGCCTTAGATTTTTATGAACAATCTGCAAAATTGGGATATCCACCGGCGCATTTTAGAATATGGTATGTGCATGCAGAACTTCTAAAGGATATTACAGCCGAAAAATCTAGCGAATTATTAGTAGCATTCCAAGGAAATTTATCCATCAAATGCCAAGATGAATCTTTATTTAGAAAAGATCCAATGGCTACAAACATTTTAGGTCTAAGTGCTTATTACGCAGGTGGAGACTATCGTAGGGCAATAAAATATTTCATTGAAGCAGGTAATTTAGGCGATGGGTTTGCTCAGCATATGGTGGGTTTTTGCTATTCAAGCGGTAAAGGTGTTGATCAAGACGAACGTGAAGGATTAAAGTGGTATGAAATGGCTGCGGAACAAGGAAATGCTAAAGCAGAATCAAATTTAGGGCTCGCCCTTAAGAATGGAACCGGTGGGATTAAACCGGATCCTAAAAGAGCATTGGCATTGATGGAAAGGGCTGCTAGCAAAAACTTGCCTTCAGCCTTGAATAATTTAGGACACTGGTATCAAAAGGGCGAATGTGGACTTGGAGTTAATGAACGTAAAGCCTTCGAATTATTCATGGAAGCCGCTAAAAAAGGAAATGCAGATGCACAATGTAGTGTAGGATTTTATTATAGTAAAGGTAAAGGAGGGGTCAAGAAGGATAAAGCTGTTGCAATCTCGTGGTACAAAAAAGCGGCTGATCAAGGTCATGAGGGTGCAAAGAGAAATTTAGAGGTAAAGAAGAGTGGAGGTAAAAAGAAAGGTTATCATTATCATTATTCGTACCACCATTGATCATTTGAGTCAGACCGTATTTACTCATCTTCCTTAATGGCTAAAGATGCGAGGAGAGCGTATTTTTAGTGGATGATGATTGATCAATCAATTGCTCATCAGGTAGAGTCGCTGAGGTATTGAAAAGTTCCACTATTTTTGACAGAGCGGCAGTGGGATCTTTTTCAATATATTGCTTATCAATTAAAATTAAATGGTATTTTCCGCACACTAAAATACCATTTAGTAATCCATTTTCAATAATCCATATATCAATATTTTTTAATCGGGCATCAACTGGAATTTCTGGGTAGGTATCTTGTAGGGTTTTGGCGTGGCTCATTAAGGTTGTGAGATCCCATGCCTGACATCTTTCGTTTTCCATATTACTTGTTTCGACTTGACCATCAAAATAGGCATCAGAATAAAATTCACTAAACAAGGTGGGGGCGATGATGGTGAGACAGAATTTACGATCAATTTTAGTCTTGGTTTTTTTGCGAGATTTTGATTCTATTTGCCCAGCATCGTCGAATTCGTAAAGTATTCGTGGGGGATTTACATTGTAACATTGTCCCAACACTACTTTTTGTACTCCAAGTTTTTTCGAAAAATCATCGGCGTATTTTAAGACCAGAGACCAAATTTCTTTACTGTGATGATGAAATCGTCGATTGATCTGTATGCTATTCAGTACTAAGATTGTTCTCTGCGATGAGGATTTTGCAATCCATAGGGTTACATGGCCTATGGTGTTGCCACTTTTATTGTCAATGATTTCTATCATCGAAAAATTCAAGTCAGAAATATATTGTAAATTGGCTTTAGCGTTGTCTTTATGTAGGGATATACAAGAATTACAAAATTCACCTTGAAAAATGTCATGAGCTACATTTCTTTTCCAGAGTGAAATCGTGACGTTTTTTCCTTGTAGCGACCCTAATCCTTGTTGCCAAATATCCCAGTGAATTCCATTTGCAATGAACGATTCTCTAACATGATTATTATGAGCGACTAATTTGGATAATAATATTTTTTCTGTGTTAGAGTAAACTGTTAATAATTCATCAGAAGAATTTAGCGTAACCAAAGGTATAAATGGATGAGAATAAAGTATAGATTTTAGAAGTAAAATGAGTAAGATTTTATTTTCATCTTTTAGATTTTCATAGGAGTACATTATGTCGATTAAATATTGATCATCAAAGAAATGATTATTGGTACGATCAACACTAATGCCTAATTTGAGATAAAATTCTGTGCGCAATAAATGAGCCAGTTGCTTAATGAATTCCTCGAGGGCATTGGGTGATTTTGTAAATTGATTGAGATCAAGACTGTATATACTTTCACTTTTTAGCTCATTGGCAATTGCCATTAATCTTAGTAAGTTGGTAATATTATCAATGCGACTTCGTTCTATTTCTCGTTCTCTTTGAGCATCTACTTTCTCAAAGCAAGAATTCATTGTCGGGCCTATTTCTAAGGCTTTATTAATTATGGCAAGTTCGCGCGGTGTTCCCTGTAAATTATCGAGCAAAGCTAATAAATCTTGAATAGCATCTAGGTCATACTCAGCCATGATAATATTGTTAATTATGACTTCAGGAAATCTATATAGCTTAAACAATCCAAAATAATGTTTTTGTATAATGATGTAACCCAGCTTTTCTCTGTTTTTTTGATCGTAGTCTTTTAATCTTATGAATAAATTAGTTAAGGCTACTAGTCCATGGTATAAAGCATCGATTATAATGCCTTGAGGGTCAATATTGAACCAATATCGTAAAATTCCAGGCATAATGTGAGGATGTGTGTTAAGGAGCTGTACAATATTTGCGCCGTCCGTTTGTTTTGTTACTAGGCGACTTATAATCCGAGTGAAGTTTTGTGATAATTTTTTTTGTTCTTGAGTTAAAGCATCTGCAATGTCTTTATGTCTAATTTTAAGGGCTGTGGCTAATTCGTTGACTTGAAGTGGTGGTAAAGCACTTAAGGCGATGATGACTTCTCCTCTCACATTAAAACTGTTATAAATTATTTCCATTTTTTCTTTTAATTTTTTCGTTAGTGATCGAATGCTTTTCTTTATTTCTTCCATGAGGGCTGTCAAATTTATAGAAGCATCGAATGATGCTTCTAAACAATATACTAATCGTTGGTTAATAATTGTAATGTCATCTCTAATATCGTTGACCTCGATGTGTTTTCCATCAAAAAGTTCAGCAAGTTTATTGATGAATTCTGAGGTTAATGCTTTTAAGAAACTGTAATCCACAAAGCGTAGAAGGGTGTTAAGGAAAACTTGAGAGTTTGTGTGATTAGTCCTCCATGGGAAATCAGATTGTTTAACAGCATTTGCCACATAATTATCTTGCAAGGGAGTGGGGTCTGAGGACATTTCCTTTTTAACACTTTCTAAGTCCAGAAATCTTTCACACGAAGGGAGTGCTTGATAACTCATATAACGAATATATTCATCGCAGACCAATACTATTTTATTTTCTGCTGTCATTTTGATCTCATTTGCACCTTTTGTAGAAAGTACTGTGCGACTACTCAGATCATATAAATGCCATTTTCCCTCAATTTTAACCTTGAGAAAATTCTTAAAGTCCAAGGGTTGAATTTCTTCTGCCTTAACAGGTTGATGTGAGCCATATCCTTCTTCGTAAACAACCCACTGATTGCTAATAAATACACTGAAATAAATATCATAGAGATAGATTATTTTTTTACCATGAATATCTGATATATGGTGTGGAGGGGATTCAACTTCTTCAGAGAGATCAGAAAGTAATTTTAACATGGTGTAATAACTGGTGTAGAGGTTTAATAAAGGACCATTTTTGATTAAAAAATAAGCTTTAATATTGCTCGCAATTTTTCGTGATACACCTAATAGTTGGATCTCATCTGCGTTTTTGACTAACAAAACCCCTCGACCACCACCTACGGTATTGTGCAACCATAAAACGGATTTTCCTCCATCTTGTGTAATATGATACCTGCCTTGTAATTCAATTTGATAATCATATCGAACAGGACTGCTATCACTTAAATTAAATACCCCCATGGATTGGAGACCATAAACAGGGTTTCTCGTTCCAGAGTGAAATTTACTCATTCGTTTAAAATAGATTTCACTGACTCTTGATACAGTCTGTAAATTACGGATGATACAGAACACACCATCATTATTTTCGACGAAAACATCTCCACTTGATTCATAATGAATTTTTTTGGCATCTTTTAAGTGAATATAACGCTGTAAATTTGCATTATAAAGAAAGCAGTTCTTATCGTTGTCATATAAAACAAGATGGGTTTCTGAAAAGGGCACCCAGTCTAGACTAACAATATTATTAGGAATGTTCTGTAGAGCTCTATTATGCTGAACATCGAAAAATATCCAGAATTTATCTGATTTTATTGCGATATCAAGAGTCGGAGTGTGTCTGATACATTGCATTGAACGAACATTGCTAAATGATTTCAACACTTTATTAGTTTTTGTACAAAGAAGATGGGCTAATTTGTCTTTTATGCAATATAAGTAACCTGATGATAATAAGGTAATATTGTCCCACGATTGAGGATCCAAACCTTCGGCAGTTGTAAATAAGTGCCAACCATCACGTTTCAATACTTTAAACCTTAAACAGCTTTCTGTGCTTTCCAATAATGCGGCATCAAATAAAATTCCTGTTAGATCGCTCATGTAACCTGTTTTGGTATTGTATAAGCTCACCCAGTTTTCATCATAACGAACGATGAGATAACCGACATTATTACAGCTGTCTGCCCAAGTCGTATTTTTTCCGCCACTAAAGAAGATTTCACCATACAATAAGGTGAGGTCTCCTAAACTCCTTACAAAAAAAGTGGTGTCGAGCATTTTATTGACTAGAAATTTAAGTGATCTGTTCTTAACAAGCTCCCGTCTTAGTGCTTGTTGAGTGCTAAAATCTACTGTTTCGAAGACCTGTAGTAATTCGGTTATTTCGCTAGTATTTTCTCTTTCAAAATGAATTAGCTCAAAAAATATGACGTAAAAGTTAACAAGATCCCAATGTTCAACTTTGGATTTTCCCAAAAATTGAAGATAGGATTTTCCAACACACTCACAGAAAGCATCTGAAAAAAAGCTTGGATTATCGGGAGGGTGGGTTGGCAGTAAATTTTTGGGTGTGTGCCTACTTTTAATGGTCTTCGCATTTATGATAAGTTTAAAAGCAAAATGGTAAAGTGTTCTTTGAAATTGCTCATGTTGTTCATCGTCCTGTAATAGGCGGACGATTAGTTTTAATTCATGTCGAGGAAATCGATGTTGAATCATTATGTGTGCTATGGCTATCATCTTAATAAAAATTTCTAATATATGGTGATAATTTTTAAAAGTTTTTTTTGTGATGTGGTCTTTGATATATTGCTCAAGAATTGCAAGATGATTATGCCACCCATATTCGAGCATCAGTTCAACATACAAACAAAATAAATGGAATTCTTCTACTTCGGAAAAGTTCTCTAAGGGGATGGTAATGTCAAGACTTTCGCGCATAAGTGTCGCAAATCTTAGTTTTATTGTATCGCTATCATATGAGACCAGGCTGCTTAAACTGTTATCACGAAAGTTGACTGAATCGATATATTTTATCAGCTCAGATACCATATAGCTTTTAGAACTCGCGTGTGGATAAATAATGAGATATTTTTTGACTCGTGCCTTTAGCGTTTCTAAAGAGCTAGGATCGTGAGCAGAAGTTGTGGATGAATCATCGATAAAATCGTATGAGCGTTGAGGTCTAATTATTTGTTGATGGTTCGTGTTAGGTGCAGAAGCCATATTTTGACTTACCGTCATGAACAAGAGAGTAGCTGCTAAAGTTTGAGTCAAACTTAAATTAACATGCGCTAAAAAAATTTTTCTCTCATTATCCATCAGCCTAAAATGACTTCCCGACGCTTTTCCTTCCGCTCTATTTGTGACTTGACTTTCAATAATGGCTGATTGCATTAAAGCATCATGTCCCTGTAAATCTGCTTCTTGTGAAACGGGGGTGCATGATCTTATCACCACTTTTGTATTATTTGCTTTAACACAATACTCTCGTTGGGTACTATCAGGAAAATGCACTGCTAAATTAATCGGAAAATGATGAACTAATGCTTGAAATTCAGGCTCTCCAGCCCATGCTGCACAATAGTTAATTTTAAGTTTGATTTCATTAACTAATCGACCCATCAATGATAAATGCCTCTGAGAACTTGAGCTAAAGGCGCCAAATATCATATACACTTTATCATCGCCACGTGCTGATAAATATTTAGAACACAAATCTTGCATTGCCATTTTATCAGCATCACTAAAAGTATTATTAGATAAAATCGCAATCCGTTCACTAAACAACTTGAATTCACCCAAAGCGGGTAACAAAAATCCCAAAACGACACTATAAAAAAAACAGTTCCCGTCCGCTAAAATAGGATATTCATTTTCACCTATGTTTTTTGTTTCAATAATGGCAGGTGTTTTGTCAGCTTGCATCTCGACTTTGCCTCCTTAATTCTATAATACTGACTTTAATCCTTTCCTTTCAGTTGTCAAACAGAAAGGGGTCAAACCGCGCAAGTTTAAAAAATTCCTTTTTATATCAATCAGTTAAATCTTTTGTTAAGCGGTGTCAAACAAGGCTTCTTCTACGGATGAGAGAATTATTAAAAGAAGCCTTGTTTGACACCGCAAGTTGAAATTAATAATTTGTTGATTTAATTGAAGATTTTTTTAACTTGCGCGGTTTGACCCCTTCATTTATTATTTTCATTATGACAAACTTGATGATGATTCCGGGGTTATTATGTGATAAAGGCTTATTTCAGCCCATCATTAATTCTTTTAAGAAAAATTATGAGATTAACATTGCTGATGTTTCTCGGGCTAGTAGTATAGATGAGTGCGCAAAATCGATTGCTAAAAATATTAATAATGATGTAATTCTGATTGGGTTTTCTTATGGTGCTTGGGTTAGTCTGCATTTATATTCACAAATAAAACAGTATTGTCGAGGTATAGTACTGATTTCATCTGCACCTGGTAATTTAACGAATGCTACCAAGCAACGATTTGAGCAATATGTTCAAGAAATTATCTCTGGTGACTTTGCTAAATTTGTTGAAGATGATTTTGAACATGATGTTTCTGAAATTAATCAGAGTAACTCCGAATTAAAGAAAAATTTTATGGCGATGGTATATAGGCAAGGTGAAGATGTGGCTATTCGACAGTTAAAATCGATGATTGCTTATCAAGGTCTCCCATTAAATTTTACAGAAATTAATTGCCCAACCTTGTTAATGCGTGGCGCTGAGGATAAAAGTATCAATATACCAAAGCAAGAAAAAATGCTTCATGAAATTCCGCAAGCTGAATTGGCAATTATATCTGATTCTGCTCATTATATTCCTATAGAAAACCCCGAATCGACAGCATCGACCATCGAGTCTTGGATTAGAAAGAGGGGACCTAAGTCCCCTCTAATTTCCTATCATCCTTGATTAAGGAATAGTCCAGCTGACGATCTGACCTTGGCCGGGTCCACTATCACCATTGTTACTGATATAAACCTTACCATTACCTACGGTGAGTCCTGTTGGGGATACCAACGTAGTATCATCAATAATACTAACACTTGCAGTCGTTGCCGTACTAAATTTTAGCTTTGCAAATCGTCCTTTGGCATTTTTAGCATAACCACCTGGAGGCTGAGCATATTCTACGGTATACAAATTACCTTTATTATCAAAATCCATTCCTAGAATCCCTGAAAAGGCTGTCAAATCTCCTGACAAGGTAACTTGGTTTAACGACCAGGATGAGGAGCCATCTTTAGGTGGTACCAACTGAAATATTCGAGTTGAATTGGCCAGCTGATTAGCATACTCACCCACATAGATATTTCCGGTTACAGGGTTTTGAGCAATTGCTGTAGGTACGGATTCTTGCAGATTTGAACCACCACCAGTACTAGCGGGAGTACATGGTGCAGCACTACATCCCACATTAGGCATCACTAGAGCTACCTTAGTATTGCCCAAGACATCGACTGTCCATATAACATTTGCTCCAGCATCGACGATAATAAATTGACCCTTGTAAAGTAATACCGCAACTGGGTCAACTTCCGTTCGAGTAGGAAATGGAAATAGAAATGGACCTGCCGTATTGATTGCATCAGGATTGGTAGCTTGTTCAATATATTTGAACTTATCCGAAATTACCCAATACTGTGGTTTAGGAATGATTAATGGATTGACTAAAACCACACCAAAAGTATCTACAACGCCAAAATCTTGACCATATATTAGTTTTTGTGTACCCACATAATCAGCTGGGTTGGGAGGACTAAAGCCAGGTTTGCAGCTGGTTGTTTGTGGAGGGCCTGAATTAACGATCGCACCTCCCGGTAAACAAGCTGAATCCAAGCTTTCGTTACTTTCATTAACTGTCGTAAACAAGAAAGTATCCCCAAATATATCATCAAAAACTCGCATTCCATATAAACCAATACCCAAAGATCCTTTCACAATAGGTATTCCAAAACCGGCATCATAATCCATACACGCTGCTTCATCCCAAAAATTATCGAGTACCGTGGTCACATTGTTCTTTTTGTCGACTTTGATAATTTTACCAGCATGGCCTGGACACATTGGACCTTCAATAATGGATCTTGATAATGCAAAAGATCTGCTTGGATACGCAGTGGGATCACCAGAACCAGCTATTGAAGCGTAAAGATTACCTTTAGAATCGATATCTAAGCCTCTGGGTTCACTTAGGCCTGATACAACGGTTGAAAAAATTGCTGTTTTAGCAATTGCTACCGAACTTATTAAACCCATTGATAGGAGACCTAAGGTTGCTAAGATTTTGAAAAATTGATTAATTTTACTTCTACACATTCTTTTACCCTCCTCTTGATTGTTAATCCTTCTCGATACCTTAATACCAATACCTAATTCACTTCCTGTGGATACAACTTATGACCTTGAGAGTTCCAAGTTCTCCAGCCTAAAACTGTCAAATTCAACTCTCTGGGGCCTTGCCTCCAGCACCACTTGCTCTCCTGAGCTAGCCTATTTCACTTTTTTCTAGGCTTATTGCAAATATAGCATATTTTATGTAATTTGAATTATATTATGCCAATTTTGCGCATAAACGAGGCTTCCGCAAGGGGTATTGGGAGAAGGGCGGGGTCAAACCAAACTTCTTTATCGGATGGGAGAATTTTCAAAAGAAGCCTTGTTTGACACCGCAAGTTATGGATTATAACACATTGATTTTATTGAGATTTTTTTAAATAGGCTCGGTTTGACCCCTATACTATAATTATATTATCGTGATGATATTTATAATTATGGGGGTGGGAGATGGAAGCGCAGGTTGAGAGTGGATCTTTTGAAGATGCTAAATTACGTGAAGATATAGAAAAAGCTAAAAAAATGAGTGCTCTTGAAAAAGAACAGGCTTTGGCGAAGTTATTGCAGATGCCTGCAGAAAAACGATTTGATAATCCTTTAAAAATTAAATTATTGATTGAGCTTGTGGGTATTGAAATGGTGAATTTTAATGCCGAAACATATGTTGAGCCTTCATTTACTTATTATAATGTTTCTCCCATGACTTCAGCTGGATTTCGTAATGATGATCGTGGTTCACAAATGATTGAGCTGTATCTTTGTGAATATCTTAAAATGAAATATCAAGGTAAAGATAACCCTGAGCTGTATAAGGAGATTGTGAAATATTATGAGGCAAGCTTTTTAGGTTATTATTCAAAAAGTAGATATTTATTTCCAGATAAAATGCGTGATTTTGATGAGCGATTTAAAAAGGCGATGCAGAACGCTGAAAAAGAATTAAAAGATGAATTGGGAGATGCATTTTCATCGGATAAGCTGCACGCTCTCAATGAAGAATTTGAAGAAAAATTTATTCCAGATGCTTATCAAGTGCAACAGGATGGTCGTGCTCGGCGGGGATTTGATGCGTTTGTGCTTTCTATGCTGGTTGTCACTATACCATTTGTATGGACGTGGTATGCCGTTAAAGCTGCTCAAGATCCTATTAAACCAAAGACCGTTGAGTCGCTCAAGGAACGAAGCAAAGGCAAACAGCAAGATGGGGTTGAAAATTATCCTGATGTCTTAACCTCGCAAGCAGATCTAGACGCTATGGAAGAGCTACCTCAAAGTGATCTTTATAAACATGTCCCACATGCCTTAAATTTTGCTTGTAAAACAGCTGATCCTAAAATGGTGAAAGTTCTTTTGAATCAAAAAAAAGAAAATGATCAGCCACTGTTTTCAACAAGAGATGCCTTTATCAATATTTTTCTTCCACTCAAAGAAAAGCATAGTAATTGGTGGGAAAAAGAGGGGCTTCGTTGGGTAAGTCATGGAAACTTTGAAGAGCAAAAAAAAATATTTGCCGAGAAAAAAACAGATGTTGAGGATATGAAAAATCGTGAACTGTGTATACGACTCATTTTACAGCATGAAAAAGCTAAGCTAAAGAAAGAATTTCCAAAACTAAGCGATGATGAGGTAAATAAGCAAGTTGCTGATCAATTTATTAACACACGATATATAATAACCGAAGGAAATTATATTTCGGAATCAGGAATATTATATGTCCAACCCTATGTTGGAGACGCCTGTGGTCTTATTAAAGTGATCTCGCAAGAATTGGGTGTGGAAAACATTGATTTTACCTCTAAAAATGGACCTAGAAACCACGGGTGGAGTCCTATGACCGACGCTGCCTGTTTCATAAAAGAACCTAAATTTAAAATGTTTGAAGTTTATCTTTGTGAATATCTTAAAATGAGTTATGAGGGTAAAACGAATGATACTTTATATTATGAAATTAAGAAGTTTTTATATAATAGAGATTTTGCCAATGATTTTTTTCTTGAAAAAATGAAGATGCTTCCTGAAATTCTTGCTAAGGCAGAAGCATCTGCCAAAAATGAATTACAGCAAAAATATGGTGAGGAATTCGACGAAGCAAAGCTGACAAAGGCTGCGGATCAATTTGAAGAAAAAATAATGCCAGATGCCTACCAAATGCAAATGCAAAGACGTAGTGATTTATTCTCGACGATAGCTCCATTACTAGTCGTGATCATAGCGACAGGTATTTTTATACCGGTGGTTGCAGCTTGGTTTGCTTATAAGATTGCAAAAGAGCCGATAAAAATGACCAAAACCACCTCAGGTGCTTATGATTTATATTCAAAATCTCAAGAAAGAAAAGAACCATCTGAGGAAGATATTTCACTGGGAGAGTCATCTAGGTTAACATCTTCTTATGGTAGTATTTTAGAAGACACAGCTAAAGCTGAGAAGAAACCCCATGAAAGAAAGGCTAAAACTGAAGGACATGCGGAATGGAGAGTGCCGGCTGTTGTAAAACATGCGGGGGATAAAGTTCGTATTTTTACTCTCAATAAAGGGCAGGCAAAGAGGATGGGTAGAGAGATTAGGCAGGCTGAAAAAGAGCAAAAACGTGGATCTGAAAGAAGGCCTTTAGTGTAAAAGCAGGGGGTCAAACCGAGCCTCTTAAAAAAATTCCTTTTTATATCAATCACTTAGAGCCTGCATTAAGCGGTGTCAAACCAGGCTTCTTCATCAGATGTGTGAATAATTAAAAGAAGCCTGGTTTGACACCGCAAGTTATGGCTGATAACTTTTTGATTTTGTTGAGATTTTTTTAAAGAAGCTCGGTTTGACCCCTATGCTACTCTGGTTTAAAGCTTTGAAATCGAGTAAAATCATATGATTCTATAATATGTGAATTTGTATGAAAAATATCCGTAATTTCTCAATTATTGCTCATATCGACCACGGCAAATCGACTATTTCTGATCGACTGATTCAGATATGTGGCGGTTTGTCTGAGCGCGAGATGAGTGCTCAAGTTTTGGATTCCATGGATCTGGAAAAAGAGCGGGGTATTACCATTAAAGCCCATAGCGTTACCCTAAATTACAAGGCTAAAGATGGGCAAATGTATATGCTGAATTTTATTGATACACCAGGGCATGTGGATTTTTCTTATGAGGTATCACGGTCTTTAGCGGCTTGTGAAGGTGCACTTTTAGTAGTAGATGCGGCTCAAGGTGTGGAAGCACAAACACTTGCAGTGTGTTATACGGCCCTTGATCAAGGTTTAGAAGTTCTCCCCGTCCTGAATAAAATAGACTTACCCCAAGCAGAACCAGAGCGCGTCGCCAAAGAAATCGAAGATATTATCGGTATTCATGCAACGGACGCACTTCGAGTCAGTGGAAAAACAGGCCAAGGTATAGATGATTTACTCGAATTATTAGTGAATAAAATTCCAGCGCCCCTGGGAGATGAAAATGGACCCTTACAAGCACTCATTATTGACTCGTGGTTTGACAGTTATTTAGGTGTGGTTTCTTTAGTGCGCGTAAAAAATGGCATGCTCGCTAAAAAAGATAAATTTATTGTGATGTCCACCGGAAAAACTTATCAGGTTGAAGACCTTGGTGTTTTTAGACCAAAACCAACTAGCCAAGATGCCTTAAGAACTGGTGAGGTTGGATATGTTATATCAGGCATTAAAGAAATAAATGGAGCGCCGGTAGGCGATACCTTAACGTTGGTCAGAGATCCCGCTGATAAACCTTTACCCGGGTTTCATACCATAAAACCGCAGGTTTACGCTGGTTTATTTCCCATCAATGCCGATGATTATGAAGCATTTCGTGACGCTCTGGCAAAATTACGATTAAATGATTCAGCCTTATTTTACGAACCTGAAAGTTCAGAAGCCTTAGGTTTTGGATACCGATGTGGATTTTTAGGCATGCTTCACATGGAAATCATACAAGAACGTTTAGAGCGCGAATATGATTTGGATTTAATTACCACAGCACCAACAGTAATTTACGAAGTCATGACAGAAAAAGGTGAAAATCTTTACATTGATAATCCTTCAAAACTTCCACCGCCCAATAAAATCGCATTGATGCGCGAACCTATCGCTATTGCTCATATTCTTGTGCCTCAAGAATATTTGGGAAATGTCATGACTTTATGTATAGAGCGTCGTGGTGTGCAAAAAAAGATGATGTATCATGGTAATCATGTGGCATTAACCTATGAATTACCGATGAATGAAATAGTTTTAGATTTTTTTGATCGTTTAAAATCAGTGAGTCGCGGATACGCTTCACTCGATTATTCATTTGATCATTTTTCTGAAGCCGATCTTGTGAGGCTTGATGTTTTAATTAATGGCGAAAAAGTTGATGCCCTGGCAACCATCGTTCATAAAGATAATTCTTTTTACCGTGGACGAGATTTAACTGAGAATTTAAAAGATATTATTCCCCGGCAAATGTTTGATGTTGCCATTCAAGCTGCGATAGGAAATCAAATTATCGCTCGAACTACGGTAAAGGCACTAAGAAAAAATGTAACAGCAAAATGTTATGGTGGTGACGTCAGTCGTAAACGCAAATTGTTAGAAAAGCAAAAGAAAGGGAAAAAACGCATGAAACAGATTGGTCGCGTAGAAATTCCTCAAGAAGCATTTTTAGCGGTTTTAAAAGTCGATAAAAGTTAGGAGTATTTTAGCATGATCTTGAATTTGGATTTTCCGTTTTATTTGACCTTAGGTACTATAGTGACAGGAATAGTTACGCTCGTTGATCAAATCTTTTGGGCAAAAAAACGACGACAAGCCAATAAGCCTCAACCAAAATTAATAGAATATGCACGTTCATTTTTTCCTGCATTATTAATTGTATGGATTATCCGTTCGTTTTTAATTCAGCCTTATCGTGTGCCCACCGGTTCATTAGAACCAACCGTTATGCCTGGAGATTTTATTGCCGTTAAGCAATATACCTATGGCCTCAGACTGCCGGTAACGCAAATAAAATTTTATAAAGTGGGCGAACCTAAACGAGGTGATATTGCACTATTTTACTGGCCAGAAGATACCTCCGTCAGATTTGTGAAGAGAGTGGTGGGCTTACCGGGTGATCATATTGTTTATAAAAATAAAATTCTCACGATCAATGGTGAAACCATGCCTCAAGAATTTCAGGGCACAAAAATGTCTGAAGAACCTGGGGAAGCACCGACTCTTGTTATTCACTTAAAGGAAAAATTGAATGGGATCACCCATGACATTTATGTCAGACCCGATGCTACTGATGGTGGTGACATCGATGTTATGGTTCCCGAAGGTCAATATTTTATGATGGGTGATAATCGTGATAGTAGTCTCGATAGTCGCGTGTGGGGTTTTGTTCCTGAAGAAAATCTTATCGGTCAGGCCTTTGGTGTTTGGATGAGCTGGGATAGTATTCATCATAATGTTCGATGGAAACGAATTTTTACGAGTATTCGCTGATGGCTGAGGATATTAATAATCTACAACAAATTTTAAATTATCAATTTCGTGATAGTAAATTATTAGAGAATGCACTGAGTCATCGTAGCTATTCCAGTGAAAATAATGAACGTATAGAATTTTTAGGTGACTCGATTTTAAATATGGTGATCGCTTTGGAACTTTTTCATCGATTTCCTACCCATCAAGAAGGTGAATTAACGAGGATGCGTGCCAAGCTAGTTCGAGGTGATACCTTGGCTGAATTAGCCCGAGAATTTGAATTGGGTCGTTATATTAAAATGAGCTCCAGTGAGTTAAGAAGCGGGGGATCGGAGAGAGACTCCATTTTAGCAGATTCTCTAGAGGCAATTATTGGTGCGATTTATTTAGATTCCGGATTTGAAATGTGTCAGCAATGTATAGTGCGATGGTTTGGCTCACGTCTGGAGCATCCCGAATTAATTTCTCAGCTCAAAGATCCTAAAACTGAATTGCAAGAATTTTTACAAGGCAGACAAATGGAATTGCCTGAATACATTATTGAAGAAATTACTGGCGAGGCACATGATCAAATATTTAAGGTGTCTTGTCATATTAAAGGGGTACCCATTTCCACATTTGGAGTGGATACGACACGCCGTCGTGCAGAGAAAAAAGCCGCGGAACAAATGTTTGAAAAAATTAGAAACGAATTATGAGTGATAAAACATATTCAGGTTATGTGGCCATAGTAGGTCGTCCCAATGTTGGAAAATCAACATTAACGAATTTTTTAATTGGTGAAAAAGTTAGTATCACTGCGCGTAAACCACAAACTACGCGTGACCGTATATTAGGAATACGTACTCATGGTAATCACCAAATTGTTTATGTTGATACACCAGGCTTGCATACGGGTGGCAAGAAAGCTTTGAATAAGCAGTTAAATCGCACAGCAACGCATGCTATTTTCGATGTGGATATTGTGTGTTTTATGGTCGAAGCGGGTAAGTGGGAAGAGGATGATGAGTGGATTTTGAAACGCTTTATAGACATTGAAAAACCAGTGATTTTGGTGATCAACAAGATTGATAGGCTCAAAAATCAAAATGATTTATTTCCTTATATTGATATGCTTCAAAATAAATACAAATTCGCTGATATCATTTCAGTATCGGCAAAAAGTGGAAAACGTGTGCCAGAATTTGAAAAAATTATTGAGAATTTATTACCTGAGGGCCCGCATTTATTTGATCCGGATGAGATTACCGATAAAAGTGAAAAATTCTGGGTTTCTGAAATTATTCGTGAAAAATTAATTCGTAGTTTGGGGCAAGAATTACCTCATGCTATCGCGATTGAAATTGAGCAATTCAAATGGGATGAGAAATTACTACGAATTAGTGCGATAATTTGGGTTGAACGAGATGGCCAAAAGAAAATAGTGATCGGTGAGAAAGGGGAGGTATTAAAAAAAGTGGGTACCGAAGCGCGATTAGAAATGGAAGATTATTTTGAAGCCAAAGTTTTCTTACAACTTTGGGTGAAAGTTAAAAAAGGCTGGAGTGATGATGAGCGTGCCTTGCAGAGCTTAGGTTTGAAGGAATAAACTGGATGTCACATCGAGTGAGCTTAGAGTCCGCTTACGTATTACACACTCGCCCCTATCGTGATACCAGTTTATTAGTTGAATTATTCACAAGAAACTATGGGCGAATTACTGCAGTATCGCGAGGAGCTCGTGGCCCAAAATCTAAAATAAAAGGTTATTTACAACCCTTTTATCCCCTTCTTGCTACTTGGTCAGGTAAGTCTGAACTCGTGTCATTGAACACAGTTGAGCCTTGTGGTGCGCCATTTCTTTTTGTCGGAAAAACGTTGGTTAGTGCGATTTATGTCAATGAACTTACCATGCGTTTGTTGCATCGTCATGAAGAACACCCTGAATTATTTATGGAATATCAGCAGGTGCTATTAGGGCTTCAAAATGACAATAAGTTGATTTCAAGTTTAAGAAGATTTGAAAAAAAATTAATTTCATCTTTGGGGTATGGCTTTGATTGGCATATTACGGCAGACACTTTCGAAGTCATTGAGCCCGGAAAATATTATGCTCTTGATCCATCTCGCGGTATCTTAATGGCTTCACATGATCCTCATGCGCTGATGATTTTAGGTGATCATCTCTTGGCGATCCAAGCGGATGATTATTCTGACACTGCTGTGCTGAATTCTGCCAAACGAGTTTTACGGAGTGTGTTGAATTATTTGTTGGGTGGGCGAGAGATTAATAGTCGGGAGCTTTTGTAGGATGACAAAACCACTGCAAGGATTTTTCACCATTTTCTTTCCAGAGCAAATAATTACCAAATCGATGCCAAGAATCTAAAACCACACGCGTGGCTTTTTTACCATTCAGTGCTATCTCGTGCACATTAGGTAAGTGCATGTGACCATGAATCAAATAGTGCGCAGACCTATGATCAAGTAAGGATTTTACAAAATCGCTGTTAACATCAAAGCTGAGGGCGTTATTTTTTTTGAGATGAGATCGGCTATTTTTTTTAGTCATGTTTGCAATATATTTTCTCAGTCGAATTGGAAAAGCTAAAAATATTTTTCGTAATAATGTATTTTGATACAGCCGACGAAATCGCATATGTTTGATATCATCAATCATCAACCCATCACCGTGTGCGATTACGATTTTATTCCCGTAGAGTTCGATGACAGAAGGGTCTTCGATGAGTGTGACACCGCTTTGTTCAGTAAAAGCCTTGCTAATCAGGAAATCATGATTCCCATGCATAAAGTAAATAGGGATCATTAAAGAATATGCTTTTAATTTTGAAATAACTTCTTTGTGAAAATCTTGTTGCTCATCATCACCAATCCAGAGATCGAAAAAGTCACCCAATATATAAAGCGCATCTGCAAAACAAGCTTGATCTTCCAAGAAACGGAAAAACGATTCTGTGCGTTCTGGAGCAGCGGCCTCAAGATGTAAGTCTGATATAAATAATGTATGTCGATCCAAGTGGGTCTACCTCTATCTAATCTTATTATATTACCAGCAATATCAACGAATTGCTGCAAGGCCCCCCCTTGTCCACCCTCAAGATACAGAGTATCTTTAGCCCTTATATTGATTCATAGGCATCATAATATGAAAGACACAACATTTAAAACCCGTTTTTGTCCAAGTCCTACAGGGAATATGCACCTTGGGAATGCGCGTACAGCCTTGTTTAGTGCTTTATTAGCCGCCAGTAAGCCTAATGGCAGCTTTTTGTTGAGAATTGAAGACACGGATTTGGCTCGTTCAACTGAGGAATTTACCCAGGGATTATTTGAAGATTTGAAATGGTTGGGGCTGAATTGGCAAGAGGGGCCATATTATCAATCAAAACGTCAAGAGATCTATGATCAATATTATCATGAGCTTGAAGCACAACAGTTGATTTATCCCTGCTTTTGCTCCCAAGAAGATCTGGAAATTACTCGTAAACTTCAACTGTCAGCAGGTAAACCACCCCGTTATCCAGGCACCTGTCGAAAGCTTACAAAAGATGAGGTGGAAAAAAAGATTGCTTCGGGTTTAACTCCCACCTTTAGATTTCATGTGAGAGACGCTCAGCTGATTAAATTTGACGATATGGTAAAAGGCCATCAGCGTATTAATGGTGTGGATATCGGTGACTTTATTATCAAGCGAAGTGATGGTACTTCACCTTTTATGTTCGTGAATGCCATTGACGATGCTTTGATGGGAGTTACTCATGTGCTCAGAGGTGAAGATCACCTCACAAATACCCCTCGACAAATTTTAATTTTGGAAGCCCTAAAGTTGCCTCTGCCTCACTATGGTCATATTTCTTTAATTGTTGGGTCTGATGGCAGTAAATTATCCAAGCGACACGGTGCTCGAAGTATTCGTGAATTACGAGAAGAAGGTTATTTACCACAAGCCATTGTAAATTATTTGGCGCGATTGGGGCATAATTATGAAGATGAACATTTTATGTCTTTTAAAGAGTTGGCAGAAAAATTTGATGTGAAAAATTGCGGGCGTGCATCTGCAAAATATGATCCCAAACAATTGGAACGATGGCAGCATGAATCGGTGTTAAAATTATCAGTTGAAGAAATGAAAGCGTGGATAGGAGAAGAGAAAATCAATGCAGTTCCTGCTGAAAAACGTGAATTATTTTGGCAGACTATTCATGCTAATATTACCTTTCCAAGTGACTTCGTACAGTGGGCAAAAATTTTATTTGAACCCCACAAGGAATTAGATGAAGAACAGGAAAAAATATTAAAAGAAACAAATGGTGAGTTTTTTACTACAGCTAGAAAAATTGTTGAGGCTTCCGGTGATGATTATAATTCGCTTAAAAATGGCTTGCAAAATCAGTTGGGTGTGAAAGGGAAACAATTATTTCAGCCACTTCGTATTGCTTTAACGGGGCAACTTCATGGGCCTGAATTGGAGAATATTATGAGGTTGTTGGGTAAAGAAGAGATTGTTCGGCGATTTAGCAAGTACTAAGTAAGTTCTTTATTAATCGGCAATTTCCAAAAATTATGAACTGCAGTGATCTCAAAACCACATTTCTCATAAAGTTTAATAGCACTTTCATTATCTTCTTCAACGTCTAAATAAATTTTCTTACAACTCATTTTTTTCAGTTTTTCGATGGAATTCATCACCATCGTGGTGGCATATCCTTTGCGACGTAAATCTTTGGGAATAGCTAGATCATGAATATGTGCATTTCGCATTTCATCAAAACGTATGTGCATCTTGCCAACATTTTTTCCATCCACCACACACACCCACACTTTTCGATCTTTTTCTTTAAGGATTTTCATGAATCTAAAAACCATTTTCTCAAAATCAGAACCAAAGCCTTCATTGTCCATTTTGGCAAGATCCATGATGTCACTTTCTTTGGCTTCGCGCATTTCGCAAGGGACCATATTGTTAATAGTCACCTCTTTTGTCACTGACATTTCTATTTCAGCGTGTGAGAGTTCGCCTCCGAATTTTTTTACAACTGTCTCGCCGGGCTCAACGCCTTTATTACATAAAAATAAGATCGTATCGATGTTACGAGACTTCAGTTCATGCACAGCTTCGTTAAATAATTTTTTGAAGTGACCTTGTTGTCGAAATTTGGGGTGAATGAGTGCACTTAGCTCTGCTTGATTTTCTTTAAAGACAAATAAACCCAAATAGCCAATAATATTGCCATTAATGTAAAGAAAAAAATCATCAAATTCAGGAATTTTTCGATCTTTGAGAATGTGCCAGTAAACCTTGGTAGTAAAGTTATCTTCACGCTTGCAAACATCGATGAGTGTGCGAATATCTCGCAACTCATTTTTACTCAACTTGGTTGATTTCACTAATTGTTTAATAATAGTTGTCATATTCATTAATTTTAGCGACAAGCATGGTCCTGTCAACCATATTATCTGGAAAATTATTTTGCCCGGGTTGCTATAATAAATACCATGGATATTTTATCGAAACTTAACATTAGACACTTGAATCCTGGTGCTAGTACTGGAAGTTCTTGGTGGACAGAATGCAGCAATCAAGAAGAGCTTTCTTCCTTGAACCCAAGTGATGAATCGCTTATTGCGAAGGTTTCTTGCGCTTCATTGAAAGATTATGAACGAGTGATATCCACCGCTGAGGAAGCATTCCTCACATGGAGAGAGGTTCCCGCTCCAAAGCGAGGAGAAGTCATTCGTGCGATGGCTGATACCTTGCGAGAAAATAAAGACGCTTTGGGCACTTTAGTATCGATGGAAACCGGCAAAATCAAGCAAGAAGGGGACGGAGAAGTCCAGGAAATGATTGATATTGCGGATTATGCAGTGGGCTTATCTCGGATGTTATATGGCAAAACCATCCCTTCCGAACGTCCTCACCATAAAATAGTGGAACAATGGCATCCCTTAGGTCCTGTCGGTGTCATTACTGCTTTTAACTTTCCTGTGGCCGTATGGGCATGGAATGCCTTTATTGCGGCTGTTTGTGGGAACACCGTGGTGTGGAAGCCATCCTCCAGAACCCCGCTTTGCGCAATTGCCGTTCAACATCTCTGTAATAAAGTGTTAGAAAAATTTGCTTATCAGGGCGTATTTAATGTAGTGATCAGTCCCACAGTCGGCGAAACAATGGTATCAGACAAGCGCATACCCTTAATTTCATTTACGGGTTCTACGGCCGTTGGCCGCAAGGTGTCTCAAATCGTTGCGAAACGTTTAGCCAAAAGTATTTTAGAACTCAGTGGAAATAACGCCGTTATTGTCGATGAAACAGCGGATCTTGATAAGGTAATTCCTTCTATTGTATTCGGTGCCGTAGGTACCACCGGTCAACGTTGTACCACCACGCGCCGAGTGATTGTGCATACTTCACAATATCAAGCCCTGGCTCTGCGCTTGGTCAAAGCTTATCAACAACTTAAGGTAGGAAATCCCTTAGAAACAGGGGTTTTAGTGGGTCCCTTGATCTCTAAAGAGGCCCTCAGCGAATTTGAAAATGCAATGATTGTCTTGAAAAGCTTGGGGGCTGAAATTTTGTACGGAGGCAATATATTGGATAAAAAGGGCTATTTTGTTGAACCAACCATCGTACTTGCAAAAAAAGATTGGGAAATTCTACAAAATGAAATATTTGCTCCTATACTGTATTTAATTCCTTATACCAGTTTGGACGAGGCTCTGAAGATCCATAATTCCGTGCCACAAGGGCTTTCGTCCTCTTTTTTTACTGAAAGTCTGGTTAATGCAGAACTATTCTTGTCGGCTAGGGGTAGCGACTGTGGAATTGCAAACATTAACATTGGCACCTCAGGCGCGGAGATTGGGGGTGCATTTGGTGGAGAAAAAGAGACGGGTGGCGGTCGTGAAGCAGGCTCTGATGCTTGGCGTGCTTATATGCGACGACAAACGAGTACCATCAATTGGGGAAAGGAACTGCCTTTAGCCCAAGGGATTAAATTTGATGTATAAAAGACTATCAAGATTATTAGGTGTTGCTGTGCTAATAAGTGCATCACTGTTGATTGTTATCTGGTCTGATTCTCATGCTACGAATAAAGAAGATGTTGCTGTTTTACTCACTATTAGTGGTCCCATTGGTCCTGCGACTGCCGATTATGTCAATCGAGGTATTGAGGATGCGCAACTCGATAAGGCAAAGTTAATTATTTTAGAGATGGATACCCCCGGTGGATTGGCTGATTCTATGCGTGACATTATTGAATCCATCTTAAAATCATCGATTCCTGTAGTCACTTATGTTGCTCCAAGTGGGGCACACGCAGCCAGTGCTGGAACCTATATTTTATATGCTAGTCATGTTGCAGCAATGGCACCTGGAACCAATTTAGGTGCAGCGACTCCCGTAGCTTTAGGTGGGGCTGAGTCTACGATGGAGCACAAATTTACGAATGATGCAGTGGCTTATATCCGAAGTTTGGCAGAGCTTAGAGGTCGTAATGCCGATTGGGCAGAAAAATCGGTAAAAGAATCTGCAACCTTATCTGCGCAATCGGCACTCAATGAACATGTCATTGATTATGTCTCCGATACTATCCCTGATTTACTGAAACAACTTCAGGGCCTAACAATAAAAATTTCCCCAAAACCAATAATATTGTCAACGCAAAATCTTGTCATAAAATCTGCTCTACCTGATTGGCGGTTTCGTTTTTTAAATGTGATTACGGATCCTAATATTGCTTATATATTATTATTGATCGGAATGTATGGACTCATCTTAGAATTTTTACATCCAGGAGTTTTATTACCCGGTGTGGCAGGAACCATTTCCTTATTAATTGCACTTTATGCCTTTCATTTATTACCGATTAATTACGTAGGTCTGGCATTAATATTGTGTGGCATCGGTTTTTTAGTTGCAGAAGCATTTGTCACCAGTTATGGTGCCTTAGGTGTTGGTGGTGTGATTGCTTTTATTGTGGGTTCTGTCTTATTAATGGATACTAAAGCGCCCGGATATACCATCGCATTTCCATTGATTTTAAGTGTGGGTATAATAACCGGTGGATTTATATTATTTATCGTGAATTTAGCATTAAGGGCTCGTGCTAGACCGGTAGTCAGTGGTCGTGAAGAAATTATTGGAAGTACCGGAGAAATTTTAAGTTGTGCTCATGAGGTTTATCGAGTACGTGTGCATGGGGAAATATGGCAAGCCCACAGTGATGCAAAATTAAAAGTAGGTCAAAAAATACGTGTGACTGAAATGAATGGTTTATTTTTAAAAATCGAATTGTTGTAAGTTCAAGGAGTGTAAGAAAATGAGTGGAGTATTTTTATTTCTTGTCATGATGACAGCGCTATTTTTCTTTATGAATGCCGTGCGCATACTCAAAGAATATGAGCGGGGCGTTGTATTTATGTTGGGACGCTTTTGGAAAGTGAAAGGTCCAGGTTTAATTTTGCTAATTCCCTTCGTTCAAACTATGGTGAGAGTGCAATTACGCACTATCGTAATGGATGTGCCACCACAAGACGTTATTTCAAAAGATAACGTCTCGGTGAAAGTGAGTGCAGTGATTTATTTTAAAGTTGTGGATCCACAACGTGCCATTATTCAAGTTGAAAATTTTTATGAAGCTACGAGTCAGCTCGCTCAAACAACATTACGGTCTGTCTTAGGTCAACATGAGTTAGATGAAATGCTAGCTTCACGTGATCGTTTGAATGCAGATATTCAACGAATCTTGGATGAGCAGACTGATGCGTGGGGAATCAAAGTGACCAATGTTGAAATAAAGCATATTGACCTTAACGAATCGATGATTCGAGCCATAGCAAAACAAGCAGAGGCAGAACGTGAACGTCGAGCTAAAGTCATAAACGCTGAAGGTGAGCTTCAAGCCTCTACTAAGCTGTATGAAGCAGCAAGAATCCTCGGTCAGGATCCTCAATCTATTCAATTGCGTTATTTGCAAACTTTGAATGATATGTCTAGTAAAAATACAACGACGATCGTGTTTCCTATACCTATCGATTTGATTTCTTCGATTCAAAAAGCCTTCGAAAAATTTAAATAATTTTTTGCTCCTCCCTACGGGGGGAGCTGTCACGAAGTGACTGAGGGGGGGATTAATAGAATTTTCATAATTACACCCCCCTCCGCCCCTACGGGGCACCTCCCCCCGGAGGGGGGAGGATTTCTAACTCTTAAGAATTCCTTAATGCAACTTTGATACCCTATAACATAAAGCAATAAAAGTGAGAGGTATTGAGCACCTCATCACACCTTATTAATAAGGGGATTAATATGGCAGCAATGAATGAAGAACTAAAAGTATGTACGCTCAAGGACGATGTCAATAGAACGCAGCATGATCACGCTGCCCTGAACTCCGCGGCGGGTTCTTTAGATTATTTTGATCGTTACTCCTCATTTTCAAATTTAATTTGTCGATTTTTTATGTTGGGTTTGCAGTCTAAAGACGGTATTACCTTATCCGCTGTAGATGGTGGTGGATTTGTCTGGGTCAGTGTTGGTTTATTAGGATCATTTTTAGCGGTTGTTGCCAGTCTCGAAGAAAATGAAAATCGAAAAAAAGCATTAGAAGCAACCTTGGCAAAATGTCAGGAGTTGATTGAACGTTGCAAAAAACTGAGTGAAGAATTAGGTTTTTCAGAAGATATCAGTAATGAAGCGTTATTAGAAGAACTTATCAAAAGCGAAGATGTTCTGAGAAAACGTAAATCGCGAAAAATCATTGCGGGAATTATGGGAAAAAATCCCTACTCACCTGAATTTGAAAAAATGCTCAATGAATATGCTCATCATATTATCAATGAAACTCAAGACGCAGATTTTGACGAGCCAGTTGATCACACCCCTAAAGTGACGGTAAAACAGATCGTCAGCTATATAGCAAATTTTATCAGTAATTTTGGTACTGGATCAGGATTTGTGTATTGGGGCGCTGTAATATTTGGTGTTCCTGCGCCATTTGGGTGGGTGCTGATGTTAGTCGGTGTGCTGGTCGGAATCATTGTGGGTTCCATATTTGTTGCACAACAAGTTCGTATGGATCTGCAGCATAACACCTTGGACGAATCTATTGATCATATGCACGAATCTTTAAAGTTACGTGAAAAACTATTAAAGCGTTTTGAGAAAATAGAAAAAACAAAAGAACTGGAAGGTACGTTGATAGAAGCACAACCTGCTGTAAAAGAAGTCGTTAAGGTTGAACTCGATGTAGATAATATTCCATCAGAACGTCAACATTTGTATGAAGAAGAAGTTCCTAACACCAGAAAACATTTATTTCGCGCAGGTGCAATCTCCTATAATGCCGTATTAGGATTCGTTATCGGTTTTGGTTTGGTTATGACATTCGCTTTCGTTACCGGTGGTGCAGGCCTCATTCCTGCTATTATTATTGGTCTGGCGATGTCTGGATATTTTGTGTACACCGGTAATGATCGTGCAGACAAAGCCGAAGAAGAAGAAGCCGATAAACGTATGATGTTGCAACAAGTTAAGGTTGATTATGAATCGCATTGGCTTTCACATGAATCCAAAGACTTTTCTCCTGAAGAAGAGCTAGGAAAAAATGTGCCCAGATTATTGCTGGATATGATTAATGCTTTTGATAAACAAAATATTTACAAGACGAGTAATCAACGTTATCAAAATCAAAATAAAGTATTAGAGATACTAGAAACAGTCACCAAAATTCAATTGCGTCGCAATAAAGAATTGTCAGATGCGTTTTTTGATGAATTATATATTTATTTTTTAGAGAATCTGAGAAACGAATTTCCTGAAGAAGATATAGAGCAATGGGAAGAAGTTAAAAATACCGTGATGGTGTTAAAGCAAAAAGTACTCGGAAAGAATACACCACCTTTGAACATACCTAAAAAACCTGAAACGCCTATTGAGCATATTGTTGAATGGTGCAAAAAAACCTTTACACGAGTCACCGTGCCTAAAGGAATTCGACGATTGTTTACCATACTGGGGGCTTTTACTTTGGGTGCAGCGATTCCTTTCATGGCCATATCCGGTGGTATCGCATTACCGGTTTGCGTGGGTGTGTTTATGGCAGTTGTATTAACGGCTTATATCATTCGAGAGGTGATGGAATATCAAAGAATTCAATCGATGAAAGCGATGGATGAAGAAATTCATAAATATGAAATAATCGATCGTACACGTAAATTGAATAAGTCTGAAAAGAAAGAGGTGCAAGTAGAAGCCCTCGATCAATCGTTATGTGAGAGTACTGCAGAAGATTCTCAAGATTGCGATGTGATAAATAATCCAGGATACGGACCCGGTGAAAGAAGAGGCATGCTGAAACGTTTGCAATTCATCAGCAATATGGATCCCGTCCATAAATGTATTGAAGATCCTGAAGCGAGTATGGAAGGCCAAGCAGTTTCAGCGATGTAAGAACTGGGTGATGATCTGATTGACTAGACTCAAGACAGGCCATACAATCCATCTATGAATAAATTATCTTACATCTTGGCATCGCTGCTCTTTTTGAGTCAAGGCTCTTTGGCATTATCGGTGTCAATGAATCGGGTTGACGGTGATAAGCCTGTTTCGATTGGAGAGATTGAGCTGACTGATGTGAAATGTGGCGTATTGATCACTCCAAAATTGCATGATCTAAGCCCTGGCCTTCATGGTTTTCATTTACATGAAAATCCTTCTTGTGAAGATCATGCTAATGCAGCTGGGGGTCATTTTGATCCTAAAAAAACGGGTAAACATTTGGGGCCTTATGATGAACATGGTCATATGGGTGATCTGCCTGCCTTGTTTGTGAAGCCTGATGGATCTTCAGATTTACCGATTCTGGCCAAAAAAATGAGGCTTGGGGATTTTGTGGGTCATAGTTTAGTCATTCATGTGGGGTCTGATAATTATAGTGACACTCCTGCTAAGTTAGGTGGTGGTGGTGCGAGATTTGCTTGTGGTGTAATAAGTGAGTCAACGAAGAAAACCGCTTCCTAAAGATCCTTTCAATGCCAAAATTACTGCAATCAGCCATGATGGACGTGGTATTGCCTACCTTGATAACAAAACTACCTTTATAGCCAATGCACTTCCGGGCGAAGAGGTTGTGTTTCAATACATTTCAAAACGAGCGCAAATTGCTGAGGGTAATGCCATAAAAATTACTAATCCTTCAGAGCATCGTGTTACACCTCAGTGTGAATATTTTATGCACTGTGGAGGTTGCAGCTTACAGCACATTGATCATCAAGAACAACGTCGAATAAAACAAAATGCTTTTTTAGAATTAATGAAGGCCAGTACCAAAATTTTGCCACAAAAAATTTTAGAACCTATCGTTTCTGACATTTGGGCTTATCGAAGAAAAGCACGCTTAGGTGTGCGCTACGTCAATAAAAAAGAAAAAATGATGGTAGGTTTCAGAGAAAAATATTCAAACTATCTCACAGAGATGAATCACTGTGAAATTTTGCATCCAAGTGTGGGTCAGAAGATAACTGATTTAGCGACAATGATTCGACAATTAAGTATCTATTCAGAAGTACCACAAGTTGAAGTGGCTGTGGGAGATGAGGTCACAGCTTTAATCATTCGACATTTGAAAAAATTCGATGAAAAAGACATAGACCTATTAAAACAATTTGGACTCGAAAATAAATTTGATATTTATTTACAATCAGGTGGTGTTGAGACCATTAAAAAATTATTTCCAGAAGATCAGTGTGAACGATTATTTTATCATTTAAAAAATCACAATATTAAATTAGCCTTTCATCCTAGTGATTTCGTCCAAGTGAATTTTGGAATTAATCATCAAATGGTTGATCGAGCTTTAGAATATTTGCAGTTGAGCAATACTGATCAAGTGTTGGATTTATTTTGTGGCTTAGGGAATTTTACCTTACCCATGGCTAAAGTTGCGAAGCACGTAGTGGGTGTTGAAGGCAGTGACACTATGGTAGAAAGAGCTTACGAAAACGCAAAGCTTAATGGTCTTGAAAACCTCGAATTTCATGCAGCCGATTTGTCTAAAAATATTAATCAGCACTCTTGGGCAAAATGTCGATATGACAAAATCCTGCTAGATCCTCCTCGCTCAGGCGCTTTTGAAATTCTAGAGTATTTTAATGTGTGGAGGCCAGAACGCATAGTTTATATATCCTGTAATCCTTCAACCTTAGCTAGAGATGCAGCAAAATTGTTGAGCATGGGATATACTTTAGAAGCAGCTGGAATTATGGACATGTTTCCACATACCAGTCATGTCGAGTCAATGGCAGTGTTCAGTAGGAGTGATCGTTGAGCAAAAAGGATGCAATCGAATTATCCAGGATTACGGGTGAAGACAAAAAAAATCCCTACGGTGTGTCATGTTATGAGCAAGGACTTGAAACGGCATCAATTTTGGCAGAAATAGGAGCGGATTCTGACACTATCGCTGCAGCACATTTATTTGGCTGTGTTCAGTACGCTGATCTAAAATTAGAAGATGTGGAAGAAACCTTAGGGGCGCGAGTAAAAAATTTAATAGTTGGTGCACAACATATGGAAAGCGTGCATCTGACTCATGGACGCTTATTACAATCCACTCAGCACGCTGCCAGCATTGATAATTTACGAAAAATGCTGTTAGCCATGGTGCAAGATGTGCGTGTGGTATTAATTAAATTGGCTGAACGTCTCAGTGTTTTACATCGTATTTCTCATTTTGAGGAGTCAGAACGTAAACGAATTGCAAATGAAGCTATGGTTATTTACGCTCCTCTAGCAAGCCGATTAGGGGTGTGGCATTTAAAATGGCAATTGGAAGATTATGCTTTTCGATATCTCGAGCATGAAAAATATGAAGCATTGTCTCAGGAATTAAAGAAAAGGCAATTTCATAATCAAGATTATGTCAACGAAAATATGCAAGCCATCAAAGAGATTCTAGAAATTGAAGGGATAAGGCATGTGAATATCTCTGGCCGTGCGAAGCATATTTATAGTATTTATCGAAAAATGCAAAGAAAAAATGTAGGCTTAGATTTAATTTATGATGTGGTAGCTCTGAGAATTCTCGTCCCCACCGTTGAAGATTGTTATGCAGCCTTAGGTGCGGTGAATTCTCATATGCATCCTATTAAAGAAGAATTCGATGATTATATTGCGAACCCTAAGTCCAATGGTTATCAATCTTTACACACCGCAGTTCGAGATGACAAAGGAAATTATTTGGAAATTCAAATAAGAACCGATGAAATGCATCGATTAGCGGATTTAGGAGTCGCCGCGCATTGGTTATATAAAGAAGGGAAAAAATCCAAAGACGCTAGTTATGAAGCAAAAATCGCTTGGTTACGTCAGTTGATGGATTGGCAAAAAGAAATTGAATCCGACACTCACATTTTTGATGATCGTGTGTATGTTTTTACACCCAAGGGAGAGGTAATAGAATTACCGAAGGGTGCAACCGTATTGGATTTTGCTTTTCATATTCACAGTGATTTAGGCAATCATTGCAGAGGAGCAATGATCAATAATAAAATGCAATCATTAATTTATCAGCTTAAAACCGGCGATAAAGTTGAGGTTTTAACGGATAAAAATCACACACCCAGTCGTGATTGGTTAGTGCCACAACGCGGCTATTTATTCACCGCTAAAGCTCGGGCAAAAGTCAATCATTGGTTCAAAACTAAAGATTATGATGAACAAGCGATGTTGGGTGAGCAGATGTTCGAAAAAGAATATAAGCGATTGGGTATGAAAGAAAAAATAACAGCGGAAGTGTTAAATCATTTTAATTATAAAACAAAACCCGATTTAATGGCTGCCATAGGTCGTGGTGATTTGCGTGTTAAGCTTATTTTAAATTATATCACAGAAGGAACGGCTCAGACCAAAAAACCTGTTAAGAAAAAAATAATGAGCAAAGAAATTAAGTCCGAGGTGAAATCTGAAATCTATATTGAAGGAAAGGGAAATATGCTGACCTATCTTGCCAAATGTTGTAAGCCACTTTTAGGTGATGAAATAATTGGGTACTTAAATCTAGCAAGGGGTGTTTCAGTTCACAGAATCAATTGTCCAAGTTTGAATGCCAGTAAACGAATCAATGCCAATAAGATTGTGAAGGCAGAATGGCGCATCAAATAAATGGCGTCCCCAAGGGGATTCGAACCCCT
>CAZYYU010000012.1:0-68492 GCA_964651735.1 uncultured Gammaproteobacteria bacterium
CCCAACATGACGATGTTAAAATCTGGTTAGTTGATAATCATGAGCATGATCACGATCACGACCACGACCACGATCATGATCACGACCATGACCATGACCACGACCATGACCACGATCATGATCACGACCATGACCACGATCACGACCATGACCATGATCACGACCACGATCACGACCATGACAAAGATCATGATAAAGACGATCATAAAAACCATGGTGATAAGGATCATGACAAAGATGATCACAAAGCTTCCGGTGACAAAGATCACGACAAAGACCACGATAAAGACGATCATAAAAACCATGGTGATAAGGATCATGACAAAGATGATCACAAAGCTTCCGGTGACAAAGATCACGACAAAGACCACGATAAAGACGATCATAAAAACCATGGTGATAAGGATCATGACAAAGATGATCACAAAGCTTCCGGTGACAAAGATCACGACAAAGACCACGATAAAGACGATCATAAAAACCATGGTGATAAAGACCATGATAAAGATGATCACAAAGCTTCCGGTGACAAAGATCACGACAAAGACCACGATAAAGACGATCATAAAAACCATGGTGATAAAGACCATGATAAAGATGATCACAAAGCTTCCGGTAACAAAGATCATGACAAGGACGATCACAAAATAACCGGTGATAAAGATCATGACAAAGATGATCACAAAATTACTGGCGATAAGGATCATGATAAAGATGATCACAAAGCATCCAGTGATAAAAATAATGACAAAGACGATCACAAAAATGCAGGAAATAAAGAGGATCACAACAGCTCAAAAGGTGAAGACAAAAATCCCAAACCTGTTGAGAACAAAGATACCAAACATGAGGAAACTAAAAATGCTAATCCAATTGATGACAAAAACTCCAAGCATGAAGACGATAAAAATACCAAACACAATGATGAAACAAAAGTCAAAAATGAGGATCTAAAGTCTGAACAGAAAGATGATCAGAAACATACCCAGCATGTTGATGAGAAAAATTCAAAATCAGATGATGGAAAAACCAATACTCACACAGACAAGAAAGGTTCGGAGCAAGATACTCATCACCAAGCTAACAAAGCAACGATTATCAATGCTAAAGATCTGTTCTCTGATAAACAGAATGGTATTCCAGGACTCGATAACAACAACAAACACGAGTCAGTAAGTGATAAAATAGATCAGTCTAAGATAAATAAAATGGGATCAAATTCTGAAAGCAATAATGAGGTGATGTTGAAAGTTATTCAAGATGGGCACCATATAGACAGCTCCACCTTAACTCATGCTCCGGTGAACGATGCATCGACATTACATCATAACACCACACATGAAGAAGTCGCTGTAAGCTAAGATTAAGTTGTCATCCCTGCAGAATTGCAGGGATGACAAACTGATAAACTAGGTCGTAGAAATAATTGTGCCACTCAAATTAATTTTCTTTAATCGATTTAACAATTGATCGGCTTCATTTTTAGACTTCGATGGTCCCACATAAATTTCATAGGTCGTTTTATTATCTACACTATGCTCTTTAATAAAACCATTCAAACCATTATCTTTCAAAGAAGCCACCACTTGATTAACCTTATGCTCACTCGTATAAGAACCTACACGAATTGACCAATTAGAATTTGAAGTAAAAGACTTAATTTTTGGCGTTGGTGCATTTGAAGCGAGTTTTAGAGGTTTATTTTCAACCACAAACTTTTGTGAGGCTTGAGTAGATTCATCATCTTCAACAAATCGATTAAGTGATTGCTGAGGCGATGTATTATTCTCAGCGAGATGAGTAGTCTGAGGTTTTATTAATTGCCCTCTATTCTCATTCCCAAATTCACTCTTAGCTACAACGACATGATCATTTTCGCGAAACAATCCGGAGAAAATAGGCTTTTCCTTAGGTCTAGCATCTGAATGTCGAGAAACCACTGTGGGATTTGCTGAAGCATTATAAGAATCAAACTTTTCATGCGCACTTGCAGGTAATTTCACCGATAAGAAGTGATTCAAACAACCATATGCGTTAAGTATTTGGTATCTGGCTATATAAGTATCAAACAATCCATCAATAGCTTGTGTAGCCGCAGTAAATCGTTCATTTTCAGAATCTAATAAATCTAACAAGGTTCGCTTCCCTAATTTAAATTGATCATCGTATGCGGCAGCTGCTTGTACCGAAGCAGTTCTATGAGTTTGCAATGAAGGTAATCTCTTCTCAGCGGCAATCTTATTATTCCAAGCAAGTCTCATGTTTTCAGTCACTTCACGGCAAGTTCTGTTACGAATTTCAGCCGCTTCTTGTGCTTGATATGCAGTTTCTCGTTGACGAGCTACGTCGAAGCCACCACGGAAGAGATTATAACGAACATCCAAGAAGGCTAATAAACTGTTATCTTCTCCAACAGCACCATGTACATCGTGGTTATCATGCGCTTCTAAGACAAAATCAACAACTGGGAAAGCTGTTGCTTGAGAAATTTTATGTTGTTCAATCGCTTGATCAACATCAATAATCGCGAGTCTCATTTTTGGATTATATTTTAAGGCTTTTTGTACAGCATTTTGTTCCGAAGTAGGCATCCATTGATCGGAAGGTTTACGAGGCATGGTTAAATTTCTAGGATTCATCCCAGTTAATTTGAAATAGTGAGTTCTGGCATTTTGATAACTGTTTTGAGCAGCAATTAAATTAGAATGCGCAAGGGCCAATCGTCCCGAAGCCTGATAAATATCAGCATCTCGTCCTACACCTGAATCACCACGCGCTTGTACTTTATCAAATAAGCGTTGATGTGTGGCTAAATTTTCTTTGGCCAGTGTCACAATCTTTTCATATCTCATCACATTTAAATAAGCTTCAGTCACCGCAAGTGCGATATCTTCTGAAGAGGCATAAACACCATAGCTATTAGAATCCGTCTTAGCTTCTGTTCGTCTCACATCATGAACGGTAGCGAAACCTTCAAAAAGATTGGTTCGTAAACTTGCACCTAATTCACGACGCCATAATGTCACCGTGTTATCGCCAGTATTTATATTATCGCTTCTTTCACGACCTACACCACCAAAAACATCCAATACCGGATAATAACGTGATTTAGCTTCTTTGACGGTTTGGTCAGAAGCCTTTTGAATTTTAGTTGAAATTAATACAGTGGGGTTTGTTTTTATAGAATGCTGAACGACACTTTCCAAAGATTCTGCAAAAACTGAGGTACTTAAAAATATTGAACCGACAATGACTCCCATAGAAGAGAGTTTCGTGAGTGTTTTGACCATTTGAAAATTCCCTTTAAAGTTGGACAATGTGTTCCAATCTTACTGAGAATTCAGTATGAGTCAAGTGATTTTATAAATTTTTATACCAAGTTAAGAGTTTATCGGTAAATATCTCAGGTATGGTCTCTTGAGCAAAATGGTAATCTTCACCTAAGTCTTCAACATGCAAATTGGCGATATTTTCTTTACACCATCTCACCGACTCCATCGTCGTAATAAATCCAGGAACTGCATATAACATGAGTTTAGGAATTTTTGAGACTCTTAATTTCATTGAATAATCATGAATTAATTTCACCACATCTGTTTCTTCTTTTCCAGTAGGTAATTCAAGAACATATTGCCACAGTGGCCGTCTGGATTTTGCAGTGTTAAAGGGTTCACGATACTGTTTTATTTCTTCGGGGGTCAAGCTTCGCATAACAGCTAAGGGCAAAACGGTTTTAATAAAAAAATTATCGTTCACAACTTTATGATAACTTTTTTCACGATGATCAAATAAGGATACTAACTCTTGAACCGGTAATGAAAGCATATCCCACTTCATGGTTGCTCTAACATGAGATTCATAAAATACGATGGACTTAACATTCTCTGGATGATTCATAGCATAATGAAATCCAATCACAGAACCCCAGCCATGCAAGACCAAAGTAATATTTTTTAATTTCAGCTTTTCAATAAAATGTTCGATATAGGAAATGTGTTCAAAAATACTGTACTTAATATCCGGTTTATCCGACTTACCCATACCCACAAGATCAGGGGCAATGCACCTGGCTACCTTAGATATTGGTGGAATAATATTTCGCCAAAGATAAGACCAGGTAGGAACGCCATGTAGAAAAAGAATGGGATCCCCCTCCCCTTCATCCACATAATGTATTTTCACCCCATCTATATCAACATAATTCGCTTTAAAAGGATAATCCGCTGAAATGGTCATGATAGCCCCTCCTTCTATCAATTAATCTCACTATTCCGCCGTTTTACTACCCTTCCCTATATCAGTCAGATCAAGCAATTCTCTCATTGCCACCGATAACATCGAATATTCACTTACACTGGTACTGCGTATATCACCCAACACATAATGCCAGCGTAACACGTTAGCCTGATGCTTGGTCAGCCATGCATCAATTCGATCTGCCGCGTGGGTAGTCTTAGTCTTTAATTTTAGTACACCAATGACAAGTTTGCGCTGTAATGAGTCCAAATCGCCTTTAATAGAGGCTCTGGCTTGTGCTGCCCAGTGGTTATTAATTGGATAGGCGTTAATTTGCTCTCTAAACCAGATTAAATCCAAACGTTCCATGAGAAAATAATAAATTTGAGCAACCTCAATTAGCTCTGTTTTAGAGCTTGTTGCAGCCTCAACAATATTAAGGGCTGAATACAAGGCTCGCAGAGTGGCGAATTTATTAGCAACCTCCAATGGAATCTTTTGAGTCACTAGGGATTTGGACTGAATATCAAAGTATTCTTTTTCAGATCCCGTTAATAAAGTGGGAATAGAAGCCCATAAGGTTTCTATGGGAGTAGAGAAACGTTTTACGTTTTCTCGAATATCCAACTGATCTCGTCGATTTCTTAAAAACCATCGCGTAGAGCGTCGAATTAATTTTGTAACATCTAAACGCAATTGTATCTGAATATCCGTTGGCACTTTATAATCGAGATCTTCTATCATTTTAATAAACTGAGGCATGTTGTAAATTAAGCGCGACACGACATAAGCACGAATGACATTATGAGCTGGCTCACCAGTTTCATTGCTCAATTGAAATACGAAGGTAATGCCCATATGTGTCACAATATCATTACTCAATTGAGTAGCTATAAGCTCACGACGTAGACGGTGTTCATGCATTTGTTTTTTATATTTTCCGCGTAAACGCTCTGGAAAAGCCATCTCAATAAATTCAAATAAATGAGGATCCTCAGGTAAATCAGAGTTTAGAATAGTGTGCTTCAAAAATATTTTACTATAAGCCGTTAATACTGCGGTTTCTGAGCGAGTTAATCCACGCATTGAAGCCTTTCGTTCGTGAAGCACCTTATCATCAGGTAAAAATTCTAAGCTTCGAGGTAATAATTTTTCATGCTCATAATAATCCATAAATTGTCGGTACAATTCAAGGTACTCGAGTGATTGACTGACGGCATAACTGATTGAACGAGCTTGACGATAATTATTATAGAGCACAAGCTTAGCGACATCATCCGTCATGGCTGACAATAATTGATTTCGCTGCTTCAGTGACATATTTCCTTTACTAATGACACTATTGAAAAGAATTTTTATATTCACTTCTCTATCTGAGCAATCAACACCACCTGAGTTATCGATAAAATCGGTATTGATTCGTCCATCAGACTTTTCATACTCTATTCTACCCAATTGTGTAAAGCCTAAATTTCCGCCTTCTGCGACCACTTTACATCGTAAATCACATCCGTTGACACGTAAATTATCATTGTTTCTATCGCCAACTTGCAAATTAGTTTCAGTGGATGCTTTGACATAAGTACCGATTCCACCATTCCATAATAAATCAACAGGCGCACACAAAATGGCTCTAATTAATTCATTGGGTTCCATAGATTCTTTTGATACATCTAAAAACTTCTTTATTTCCTTGGTTAATTTAATAGATTTGGCGGAGCGTAAAAATACCCCACCTCCCCGTGAAATTAATTTAGGATCATAATCTGCCCACGAAGACCGTGGTTTACTGTAAAGTCTTAGACGTTCTCGATATGCGGAGGCTCTATCTGGATTAGGATCTATAAAAATGTGCATATGATTGAATGCTGCTAATAATTTCGCTTTATCTGAAATGATCAATCCATTTCCAAACACATCACCTGACATATCACCAATACCTATAACGCTAAATTCATGCTGATGTGGATCTAAATTCATTTCTTGAAAATGGGATTTGACGGATTCCCATGCACCACGCGCAGTGATACCTATTTTTTTATGGTCATAACCCATAGACCCGCCTGAAGCAAAAGCATCACCTAACCAAAAGTGATATTCCTCCGATTTTGCATTAGCAATGTCAGAAAATGTTGCAGTACCTTTATCAGCAGCAACAACGAGGTAGGGATCCTCTCCATCATAGCAAACCGTGTCTTCTGGTTTTTTAATGTGTCCTGATTGAATATTATCGGCAAGATCCAGTAAGCCACAAATAAATGATTGATAACAGGCGATACCCTCTTCTAATATCGCTTCACGAGGTCCATCGAGGGGTAATAATTTTGTGATAAATCCACCTTTTGCGCCGGCAGGAACGATTACTGCATTTTTAACGTGTTGAGCTTTCATCAAGCCGAGAATTTCAACACGAAAATCTTCTTTACGGTCTGACCATCGTATACCCCCTCGCGCAACTTTGGCATTACGTAAGTGAACACCTTCAAAACGAGGTGAACACACAAAGGTTTCATATAATGGTATAGGTAATGGAATATCAGGAATTTGACTGGGATCAATTTTAAATGAAATATATGATTTATAAAGGCCATCTTTGCCTTTTTGATAAAAATTGGTTCTTAAGGTTGCTTGTATGACAATTAAAAAACGCCGTATTATTCTGTCTTCATCTAAACTCGCCACTTTATCAAGTGCTTTTTCTATGTTTATTTTTAGAGCTGAAAATTGCTCGGCTCTATCTTTAGATAAATCTGGCATAAATCGTTGTCTGAATATGGCAATTAACATTCGTGCTATATCTGGATTATTGCTAATAGCTTCCTCTATATAATCTTGGCTAAATGACAATCCGGTTTGACGAAGATATTTCGCATAAGCTCTGATGACACTGATTTCTCTCCATGATAAATCGGCGGATAGCACTAAACGATTAAAACTATCATTTTCGGCTGATTTTTTCCAAACCTGATAAAATGCATCATGGAAAGTTTCTCGAATACCTGAAACATCCAATGGTTCAGTCTGAGGATATTCCATTTGGAAATCATTCAACCAGACACTACGCCCTTCCACCATGATTTCATAGGGAGCTTCCCCTACAATACGAAGACCCATATTTTCCAGTAAGGGTAAGGCATCGGATAGAGGAATCGTTTTATCAAAACGAAATAATTTAAAGCGTAATACATGACTCTCAGCTTCAGGGGGACGATAAAAACTCATTCCTAATTCATTACCTTCGAGTAATTCTTCTATATAAGCAATATCATAACATGCTGAATAAGTATCATTCACTTCACGGTATCCTGCTGGAAATGAAAATTGATATCGCTCAAACAGTTTCAAACCTTTTTCTTGACCATATTTCTCATTTAAAGTATCCCGCATACTATCGTTCCAAGAACGACCTACATTAATAATTTTATTTTCAAGCACTTCGGAGTTGAATCGGACATTATTTGCAGGGTTGATTCGAATGACGTAATCAATCCGGGCCAAAATAGATTCCGAAAAAAAGGTGGAATATTCCACTTCAATTCCGTGTAAATTTTCCATTAACACATTTTGTATTCGTTTCAACACATCGGTATTGAAGTTTTCGCGAGGAATGAAAACAAGACACGAAAAATAGCGATTATAAGCATCTTTTCTAATGAACAATCGAGTCAGTCTTCGTTCTTGCAATTGCCAAATTCCAAGAGCTATATCAGTTAATTCTTCGACAGTACCTTGAAATAGATCATCCCGTGGTAAGGTTTCCAAAATATGCATGATTGTATTCGAAGCATGCCCTTGATGAGCAACACCTGCCATTTTTAAAATCGTTTTTACTTTTTCACGTAAGTAAGGAATATCGAGGGGATTGCCCAAATAATCTTTGGTGAACAACCCAATAAATCGAAACTCTCCAATAAGTTCACATTTTTTATTAAAATTTTTAATTCCCAAATAATCGGTATAAGCACGTCGATGTACGGTGGATTTGGTATTTGTCTTTGAAACAATTAAAAGTTCTTTGGATAAGGCACGTTTTCTGGCTGCAGGGGGTAATTCTGATAAGGGTCTGAGCTTTTTACTTTTTGATTCATCTCTCAACACCCCTAAACCAGTTTTCGAGACCATCTCTAAATATTGTTCTTTACCACGATACACCATACGATATTCACGAAATCCTAAAAATGTGAAGTGATCGCTGAGTAGCCATTTTAAAAATTCTATGGATTCGTCTAAATCTAATTTATCGAGAGGTGGGTTGGTGTCATTGATTTCTTGAATGATGTCCTCAACTTTCTTTTTCATTAAGTCCCAATCTTTCACTGTCACTTCTACATCGTGTAACACTCGTCGGATGTTGTCTTGAATATCTTTGAGCTTTTTATTATCTAACTCTTTATCAATTTCCATATAAATAGGTGCTTCAATGAACGCATCTTGAGTGTCCACATCAAATGGCATGATCTTTGTGACATAACCCTCTTCGTCGCGACAAATTTGTAATCCACCCAAGTGCACAACAAGATGTATAGAATAGCCTAATCGAGTTAAAGCCATCCGCATGGAATCGACCAAAAAGGGCATATCTAATTGGATGATTTCAATAATGGTTCTTTGAGAATGCCACCCATCGTTTTCTAAGGTGGGGTTAAAAACCCGAATTTTACACTCTTTGGGTTTTCTCTGATAAATGAGATTCCAATGTGATAGTAAGCCATGATAAATATCGTCGGTGGATCGCGTGGTGATATCTTCCAGTGGAACATTTGAATAATATTCTCGAATAAAAGTGCTCAATAATCCAAATTGGGTAGCAGGATGGTGTTTTTTTGCATATTCGATTATTTCATCAATCAAGCGCATACGACTGGCTGCGGTACGCGATGCCATAGATTAGCCCCCTGTTCAACGTTTATAAATTGGCGTGAATGATACCAATTTGCGCTTCAATTATCCAATTAAAACTGCTATACTATTAATATTTATTTTTAGTAACATTTCTCATGTCAATACGAGGAAAACAGAATGCGAGTCTTATTAGTTGAAGATGATAATGACCTTGGCACAGCCTTACAAGAAGCTCTCATCCATGCCGGTTATACCGTTGATTGGGCTAAAAATGGTGTAGATGCTGAAACGGCTATTCTTACTGAAACTGAGTCATTTGACATTGTGGTCCTCGATTTGGGATTACCGAAACGATCTGGCCTTGAGGTTCTAAAAACCATTCGCTCTCGCAATATTAAAACACCGGTAATCATTGTTACCGCTCAAGAAGCTATCGAAGATCGTGTCAAAGGTTTAGATGCAGGCGCTGATGATTATATTGTTAAACCCGTTGACCTGGATGAGCTTTGTGCAAGAATTCGTGCCTTACATCGACGACGCGCTGATCGTGCTGAACCTATACTTGTTCATGGTGACATCAAATTAGATCCTGCTTCTCATAGTGTATTTTTTAATGAACAAGCCGTTAAGCTATCTCGACGAGAATTTACCTTATTACACAAGTTGCTCGAAAACGCTGGCCGAGTGCTTTCTCGTGAGAATCTCACTTCTACTCTCTATGGATGGGGTGATGAAATTGACAGTAATGCCTTGGAAGTACACATACATAATCTTCGCAAGAAATTTGGCTCTGATCTGATTCGCACTATCCGAGGCGTAGGGTACATGGTAGATAAGGAATAATGACTCCCTCAATTCGCACCTTCCTGCTCATCAATTTATTGCTGAGCATTACCCTGATCACCTCCCTTGCGATTATCGGAAATTTATTCTTAGAACACAAAGACTTACAGAAACATCTTAATGCTCAGCTTACCTTTGCTGCCCTTACGATTCAATCTTTCGTGAGTGAAGGTTTCGATGCTGATCGAATTCCTGATATACAAGATAAAATAGATGCCTTTCCTGGTGTAGTCTCTGAATATTATAAGAAAACCCATCAAAAAGAATTAACGCCTGCGGACGAATTGATTCAATTTCAAATTTGGAGCTCTGACAATAAATTACTGCTTAAATCGCGCGGTGCCCCCAATGAACCTTTATCCAATAATATTTATGGATTTAGTACCAATTGGGTAGAAAATCAGCTCTGGCATGTTTTTAGTAACCTTGACCAGGACAGTAATTTACGAGTCGACGTTGGTGAACGAAGTGATTTTCGTGAAGAACTTGAAGGAAGAGTTACCCAAGACTCTATTTTTATCATGTTAATAACCTATCCTTTTTTAGGCTTATTAATTTGGATTATTGTAGGTCGTGGTCTTGATAGTATTCGACAAGTGGCTGATGAAGTACGTCAACGTGAGCCCAGTTATCTTGAGTCCGTTAATATAGAAAATGTACCGACTGAGATACAACCCTTGGTCGATGAATTAAATACCTTATTTTCCCGATTAAAAGATGCATTCGAACGCGAAAAACGATTTGCCTCCGATGCCGCACATGAACTTCGCACTCCTCTTGCTGCCTTAAGAGCCCAAACCCAAGTGGCTCTCAAAATAAAAGATACCGATAAACTCCATGAAGCCTTTAAGAAAATTTTGATCAGTGTCGACAGAAGTACTCACGTGGTACAGCAATTGTTAACGATGAGTCGAATGGTACCTCAAGCGACCATAAAACATTTTGAGATGGTTGATCTGGTAAAAGTATGTAAAGAAGTTATTTCAGATGTGGTCCCTGAAGCCCTAAAGAGAAATTCAGAAATTGCTTTAGAGGTTAACACTAAAGACTATATTTTCAGTGGAATTCCAACAACCATTGGTATTTTGCTGCGAAACTTACTGGATAATGCCGTCCGATACACGCCTGAAAATAGTAAAATTGTGGTGTCAGTCAGTAGTGATAAGGAATCCATCATACTCATCGTTGAAGATAATGGTCCAGGTATTCCAGAACATCTAAGAGATCGTGTTTTTGAACGTTTTTATCGTATCCTAGGCACAAACGCCACAGGAAGTGGTCTTGGTCTGGGTATCGTTGAACAAATTGTGGAACTTCACCGAGCCACCATTTCACTGAGTGAACCAAAAGACCATTCTGGCCTTGTTGTTAGGATCAAATTTCCTCGTTCTAACTAGTTGATGTGCCCCTCAAAAGTGCTACAATACTGGCCAATTCAGGGAGTCATTATGACCAAGGTGCTGGACATTCACGAGAACGGCATTCAGCAAAAAGCTGAGGTCCGTGAGCACGTTGAAATTGAGAATTATAAAAAGCAAAAAAGTTCTCGATCAAGATTGTCCTCTTACATTCTTAACGCCCTCTATAATTCGAACACCAGTTTTTGGTCAATCGCAGGTATAGAATCACTTTGTCAGTCTTTTGAATTATCAATAATCACTTGGCCACTTTATCTTGTTGCTGGCATTTTTACGCTGGGAAATTTAGCCTATGATATTTTTATTTCTACTGAACAAGATAAAAAACATAAAAATAAAGTTGATGAATTATCAACCGTATTGTCCGATGAAAAATTAAATAAATGGGCTCAACAATTAAAAAACCTAGGCAATGATATCGAATTGATGTCTTATGCAAAAAACAATACCACTGATATCATTCTCAACGACATGATGGATGAATACTTTACTGCTCTTGAATATATTGATACACAAATTACGAATGAAGATCTCAATGCTATTCAGATAGCTCAATTAAAAAAACTTCGAGATCAACTCCGTTTACAATTAAAAAAATTAAGCACTGAGCTTCATGATCAAGAACTTTCCTATCGTGTGAACGTTTGTATCAATGAGAATATCAACACTTCTACTGAAGAATATAACTTACCCTTAATTGCTCAAGCTTTTATATGGTTGGCGAAAAACTTCAAAACATTTACGACGGGAGCAATAACTTCAACTGGCGCCACACTCTTCATGTTCAGTATTCTCGGCTTTTCCATTTTTTCAGGTTTCTGGCCCTTCGCCTTGGCCACAATCGTTGGTGTAGGGATTATTGGCGGCATTTGCAATCATCTCTTAAATTTGCATTACTTTGATGCAGCAGAATCAGAATTTGAACAGCGTAAAGGAATTAAAAATGCGCTTAAAGATAAATCTGCCCTATTAAAATCTAAAGTGAATCTGCAAACTTTAGAATATCAAAGTAAATTGATAATTCAACACGAAATCGCTGAGAAGGATATTCCAGAAATTGAGACTATAGATGATGATTATGTACCTAGAGAAATCTTAAAAATCGAAAAACCTTCTCAATTACGTCAATATTTATTTCCAATACTCGTCGGAGCATTTGCTTTGTATGAAGGTTATAGTATTGCTTATAACTTAATTGCGCCTATTCTGTTTGTAGGATTGCAATCCTTGGCTTCTTTTATTCCAGTTTTAGGTGTTAGTCTTGCATTACTTCATGCCAGTATGAAAATTATAGAATATGTAGAATCGAATAAAGAAGTTGATAATCGATTTGAAGAACTGAATAAAAAGATATCTCATGAAAAAGTTCAGTTGTGGCAGCATAAATTGCGTCGTGCAGGGCTTAATACGAATGTAGCAGATCTTATTTATAATTCTTCTAGAAAAGAATTACTTGGATTTTTCGAAGAGGAATATCAAAGCTTAATGCAGATGATTGATGAATCAGACGCGAATACAGATATGCTCAGTGTTAATCTTCAAGCTAAGATCAATAAAAATATCAGTAAAATTAGAAGCACTACCTTTAAAACAAAGCTTCTAGAAATTTTTAATCGCAGCGATGAAATTGAAGTTGTTGATGAGAATATAAAAATTAAGGCACTGCGATTTTGTCGAGAAGCGATTGATTTTTTTGAAGCCCATTGGGCTGATGCTTTTGAAGGTGCCACAACAATTTGTGCTCTTGCGGCGGGTGCATTATTCTTATTAATGTCTACGCCTGCCATTACCGTTATTATTCCTGTATTAGTTTGCAGTTTCATTTTGGGTGGCCTTGGTACAATTCTGTTCCAAACATTTTTTGAGAACTCTTCCCAATATTCATTGATGAATATCAAAAATACTGAGGAAAAACTTGAGGATAAAGTCACTATCTACAAAATGCTTCAATCTACGTTGATCGCACAAGCCAGTGTTCAAGAGAATGTCTCGAAAAATTCAAATAGTTATAATCTTATTGATGTTGCACTTGATTCTGGTGCTACTAATTCTAGTTCCACAACTTTAGCACATGAGATTGTATTGTCTAAGAAATTTGAAAAGTCTATTAATACCCCCCTCAGTCACTTCGTGACAGCTCCCCCCGTAGGAGGGAGCAAATTCTTCTCCTCCCCCACTCAGGGGGGAGGTGCCCGCAGGGCGGAGGGGGGGACAGAAAACCCCTTCGATCTAGAAAATGTCACTCACTCAGCCTGTGCAGCTTAAAAAGTAAATGCGACTTCATAACCACCATACTTACGAATATTCAACACCCCATGATCTAAAATTAAATATTGTCCTTTTATCCCCATCAATATTCCTTCAATCTGAGGATGAGTATCTAAACTCAAACTCGTTATTTTTGTAGGATATTCGGACACTGGATATCTAATCTCAGTCACTGTTTCATTATTGATTTCTGAGATGTCCATAGTATCAAACTTAGCTAACACTTTCTCAACTGAATCCTTCGAAAGCTCATGTACTCTTTCTCTTTCTTTTAACAAATCGATATGTGTATTTTTTCCTTTTAACATATCACGCCAGTTGGTTTTATCATTGATAAATTGCTTAATAGCATGCTCTATTAATCCTGCTTGATATCGATTTGCGGTTCTAAAAATTGGCAGGCCTTGAATTGCTCCTTGATCAATCCATCGGGTGGGAACCTGAGTTAATCGTGTGACACCCACTTTTACACTGGAGGAATTTGCGAGATAAACAATATGTGGGGTTAAACAATTTGCATGCACCCAATTATCAGCTTTACAACTTCCTTCCCCATGATGGCAGCGCTCAGGATGAATCAAACAATAACTACAATCACCTAAACGCTGATAGCAAGGATAACAATATCCTTGTTGAAAGCTTTTTTTAGTTTTACGAGCGCATTGAATACAATGAATATTTCCTTTGAAATCGAGATGAATTTTTTTTCCAATCAGCGGATTCAGCAGAATTTGATGAGTTCCTAGGGGAAGCGTGTAATGCACGGTAGCCTTAAGCACTGACATCATCTTATTCAGATTTCCAGTGACCATTCTAAATTACTCCGTTTTTATTTGATATTCCTCAACAGGATGTCCTCCAATCAGATGTTCATCGATTATTCTGTCTAATACTTCAGGAGTACATGAGTGGTACCAGATACCCTCAGGATAAACGACAGCAATAGGACCTTGTTGACATATTCTTAAGCAATTGGCTTTGGTTCTATAAATAATTTTATGGTGATTAAGATTGACTTGATCAATACGCTTTTTGAGGTGTTCCCAAGCCATCAATCCAGCTTCATAGGAACAACACTTGGGTTTGGTTTGATCACAACATAAAAAAATATGCTTATCGATCTTCCCAATACCCAAGTGTTCAATTTTTTCTCGAAAAGGATTACTGCTGTCCACGTTGGGGTCGTTGACTTTGTAGTAATAAAGGTAAGGACACAAAAAATGCTGCACCGATTAAATTCCCAATAGCCACGGGTAATAAATTGTAGGTGAGTATTTGCATCCAACTTGGTCCCTCTCCCAGCGCATGATATAAACTAAAAATAGAGGTATTTAAGGGAAAGTATTGGAAATTCGCAGCAATGATTAGGGCAGAAGTGACAAACATAATCATGATTTTACCCATAGCAGCACGATTATAGATGGCATACATCACTGAAAAAGCAATGACCCAATTTGCCATAATTCCCGATAAAATCAGATCAAACATGCCAAATGCATCTCCATTGGCCTTATGTTGTAATTTTGTGAGTGCCATTTGTTTGAGAAATAAAGCCCCAGTTGTTGAAAATCCATGCGAGTAATTGATTAGCCATGATATAAACCAAGCACCTAAAACATTGCCTATAAAAGCCAAGAGCCAAAATAACATTAAACGACTAAAAGCTTGGCCGATAGTATTGGTGTATAAATTGGATGGCACCATTACATGAGCCTCGGTGAAAAAAATGGAGTTACTGGAAACCACTAAAAATAAACCCGTCGATACTCCTAAAGCCAGAGATAAACATTCCAAAGCAGCTGAATCAAGTCCACCACTCAGCATAACACCGAAATACACACCCAGTGTCATTAACCCTCCCCCAAAAAAAGCTAAGATCAGCAAACCAAAACGTGAAATTTTCGTTAATCGCCGACTGGAATGATACATAATCTCTTGAGCCACACTATGCTCACGTTTAAAACGATTCTGGGGTCGATGTTGTGATCTTTGATTTTGGCCAATAGGCTTAGGCGCTGGAGCGCGAGGAGTTCTTGAATTATCCATGGGTGAAAAAACCTCATCAATTAAAAAAACATAAGTATATGGGAATATTTATGCCTTGGCAAAGTTGTTTGGTTTAGCGACAGTAAAGAGATAATCTAGCCAAATGTTAGACAGTATCTCCTGAGTACGATTCTGAGCCAAACGTTCATCTAAATTACTAATGTCGACGATATCCAATGGTTGATCATGCCAAGAGCAAGCATAAACGGCTTTGGTTCTTTTACCCGTGAGAGGATCAATCTGCCACTGTAAACATTGGGCACACACACCTTTTAACATACATTGCATCGGCCCATAGATTGAAGCCGTAAATTTTACCTCTTTTTTAAAATAGTCTTTTAAGGTAGTGTTTCTTGCCTTCTGAACCATTTTCACTAATTTGTTAGTTCCCACAATTTGTACGCGATCTATTTCAGCTAGTTTGATCACACCTTCACGTGCGAACTTTAGCAATTCATCCATAATTTGGCCGCTTACCGTGCGATCCTGTGGACGACGCGCTGTGATCGCTTCACCGGTTTCCACAACCCATAGAATAACATCGGCAGCCGCTTCCAAATCATCCTGACAATACACCTCATCACGTGTTCTAAATCCCGCCACATAGATTACTTTATTACCTGCCGCTCTTAGGGCTGGACCAACAGCTCTGATATGTGCTGCGCCCATTCGACCACCAATATACATCGTGGTCTCATTATCATGGGGAATTTTAGCACGGACACCCGTAGGTCCCATGACTGAAATTGGTGTACCTTCTTTTAAGGTAGCAAATAATCGCGAACTAGCGCCATTTTCTAAGACCATTAATGACAACAATCCGGCATCTTTATCTACACTGGCGCCTAACATGGCCATCGCTTCTGATTGTAACAATGTACCTTCAACCATTTGAGCTGTTCGTTCAAAATTTTGTACACGATAAAATTGACCCGGTTGAAAATTTCTTACAGCCATCGGTGCTTTCACTTCGAGTTCTACCACATTTTTAGTGTGACGGATAATTCGAGTTATTCTAGCGCTAAAAAGTGTTTTAATATGATCAGCAAATTGCCTATATTCTTCCAACGAACCCGTCTGATGTTTTTTATTTTTAAATGATTGTAGAATTTTTGGGTAAATTCGCTTTGCTGATGAAATCGCTTTTACCACACTGCCATGAAAAACAGGATGTGTATCACCTAAAAAACTAACACGATAACCATCATGATCATAACTGGTGAAAGGTCCAAAATGTTTGGTTTTTACGTGACCTTCAGGATGCACCACTTCTAAATTGCCTTCATAATCTTCGTAGGCTTTATAATCCATGCCTTCTCGCTGAAGCGTGCCCCGGTGTTCAAATTCATAGGCAATATTAGGTTTTGCACCGGTTGCCACTAAAATGGCTTTTGCAGGAATTACCGTTTCTTTCTGAGAGTTATGCATTGCACAAACTAAGGATTCCACATGACCATATTTGTCCAAACGAGCCGCTACTGGATCTAGATTTTCAGCGTAATAAATGCCCTCTTCCAGCGCTTTAATGACTTCCTCGTGGTTACGTTTATAGGCGGGAGAATCCTGTAAACGACGACGATAAACCACCGTCACTCCACCCCAAGAACGAAGTAGAGAAATTAAATCGGGTGCTCTTTTTTCTTTTTTAGCCTTTTCACGTTCTTGACGTACTAGACGTCCATGTTCTAAAAATTCATTTAATATATTAAATTCAACCTCAGGAAATTGTTCATGAACTCTAGATTCGCCAAAAACAGCGGATAATTTTTCATAACGTTCCAGTACTTTTTCGACTTGTAAAATGTAGTAAGCTTGAAGTTCAGTTGCAGTATCGATGCCAGTTAATCCGCCTCCGATAACAACAGCGGGTAATCTCACTTGTAAATTGGCCAAGCTGGATTTTTTAGCAGCACCCGTTAATTGCAGCGCCATTAAAAAATCATTCGCTTGACGCATACCTGGCGCCATACTGCCAGGAATTGCCAATTCACGAGGTAATCCTGCACCAACAGCAATGGCTAAATGGTCGAAGCCTAAATTCCACACATCTTCTATAGTGATCGTTCCACCAAAACGAACACCTCCATACACTGAAAAATATGGTCTGCGCATTAAATTAATATAAATCAGTTTTAGAAAATTTTTATCCCATCGAACGGTAATTCCATATTCAGCTACACCCCCAAAACCGGCCATGACACGCGTAGAGAGATCTTCAGAAATATCTTTGAAATGTTTAATAGGTTTATTTAAATACTCTTCTGCCAAAGGTTCAATTTTAAGACCATCAACACCCACCACCGCAAAACCTTCCATACAAAGATAATGCGCAAGGGTAAATCCCGCGGGTCCCATTCCCATAACCATCACCTTGAGACCATTATAAGGTTTGGGTAAATATTGATGCGGTTTTAAAGGGTTCCATCGAGTGAGTAAATCCAAAATTTCAACACCCCAAGTCAGATTCAGCACGTCCACTAAAACTCGAGTTTCGATTTGGGGAATATTGACGGGTTCTTGTTTTTGATAAATACACCCTTTCATACAATCATTACAGATACGATGACCAGTAGCAGCAATCATGGGATTATCAACCATGGCCACTGCCAATGCAGCCAGAGTATGACCATATTTTTGCAGGGTATTCATTTCTGAAATTTTTTCTTCCAATGGACAGCCTGTTAATACCTCATCCAAAGGATTAGATTTTAAGCCTAATTCAGGCTCTCCTTTTTTCTGAGGAAAACCTTTAGAACAAAAATCACCCTCATTTTTATGACAATAAACACAATAATTGACTTGGTTTTGAACTTCACGGATCGACATCCGCTCATCAGTGAGACTAAAGCCTTCACGCTGGCGAGTACGATTTTCAGGTCCTTGGTATCGTCCTAAAGGATCATTTTCAACAATATGAAGTTCGACGAGTTCAGAAAAATCTAACTTTTTGGGCAAATTGAAAGATTGCCAGCGCTTCACTTTTCGTTGTGCCTCTGGAGTGGATAAGGAGTGGGCACACCAGTTAACGACCTGGTCAATTTGAGCCTCATTTTTTTCAATATTATCCAACAAGGAAAGTGCGAATTTTGCGAGGGCCAACTCAGGGTCGTCCAGCACTTCCACCTGGGACCATAACCAAGAGTCTACTTCACTATAACTGGTTATTTCATTGATTTTACTTAATTTTCTTCTTGCCTGCTTAATGACAAACCATTCTTTGAAGTGGAATATAGGATCATGCTGCGATATGGCAGATCTTAGCTGATCAAGTTCCTGACTAATCTCAAAAAACTCTGCAATAAAAGATTCCAGATGAGGAGCGCAATCTAATAAAAATTGAGACATTTCGAGAGGAGAAATCTTCGATGAATGGCTGCGAAAATGAATCAATTGTTGATAAAGCGCTGGATTTTGTTCTTGTAAGTCATTAAGAAATGCCTCATCAACTTCCTTAAGGGCATCATAATGATATAAATCGGACCATTGATAATCACGGAACTTCTTTTTCATAACACTTCACAGGCTATTTAATTCAGGCTAATATAATACTTTAACAACTTTGCATCGAGAACTAAACATGTTTCGTTCAAAAATCGTCTACTTTCTGAGTGAAATCGATAAAATGCTACAAAAATTCAATGAAACTCATGAGAAATCAGAGGCACAGCTTGCTGAGATTCGAAAGTATGAAGATATTTATAAAAAGCGAGATCAAAAAGAGCAAGACTAAAGATTTTGCTCCCCACTACCCTTGAGCCAACATCCTTTGTAACTCACCTTGCTCAAACAGCTCAGCCATAATATCACTACCACCAATCAAGGTACCTTTGTAATAAAGTTGTGGAATGGTTGGCCAATTACCATAAGCTTTTATACCTTCACGAATCTCAAGGTCCTCTAATACATTCACCGCAAAAAAATCAACATCACATTGACGAAGAATTTGAATCGCTCGACCTGAAAAACCACATTGAGGAAAGGCAGGTGTGCCCTTCATGTAGAGTACTATATCGTTTTCACTGAGTTGTTTAGTGATTGTTTCTTGAACACTCATATTTCACCCCTTACATCGCTAACGTCTTTGGGTATAATAACAGAAGTTCCAAATCAGCTCAAATGAGGTAAAAATGACCTTTGTCGTCACTGATAGCTGCATCCGTTGTAAATATATGGATTGTGTTGAGGTTTGTCCCGTCGACTGCTTTAAAGAAGGTCCGAACTTTTTGGTCATCGATCCTGATGAGTGCATCGATTGTAACTTATGTGTCCCCGAATGTCCTGTGGATGCCATTTTTGAGGAAGATGATGTGCCTAAGGGGCAAGAGCATTTCATTCAACTCAATGCCGAGCTTGCAAAAAAATGGCCTACCATTACTGTCAAAAAGCCTGCACCTGCCGATGCTGATGATTGGGTTAATGTGCAAAATAAAGAACAATATTTAATCAAAGACTGGGATAAATCTGCATGAAGACCTTGTTACACAACGACCTTTTCTTGCTATTTTTGCCTATCTTAAAAGCTGCCATCATTTTTATTGCAGGGATTTTCATTGCAAAATTTTTTAGAAAACTCGTTGAAAATTACTCTCATCATTATTCCTCACCTCAACAAACGATGATTGTTAAAAAAATTGTTTATTTTGGTATTTTACTGATATTTCTCATTTCAGCGGTTCAACAGTTGGGATTTACCTTAGGTGTTTTATTAGGCTCTGCAGGAATCATTACCGCCGCAGTCGGTTTTGCCAGCCAAACCACCATATCTAATATGATCAGTGGAATTTTTCTCATCCTTGAAAAATCATTTTCAGTGGGTGATCAAATTATTGTTCATGGACATACCGGTACGGTTGATTCCATCGATTTATTATCGGTTAAATTAATTTCCATTGATAATACGCTGGTTCGAATACCCAATGAAACCATATTGAAAACTGAAATAATTAACCTGACCAAATTTAGTGATCGTCGATTAGACATTATTATTAATGTTGCCTATGACCAAGATTTTGAAAGTATTCGAGAAAAACTGATAGCGATGGCCTTAAAAAATACCTTGGCTCTGAAAATTCCAGAACCCAAAGTGATTGTTACAAAATTTGGAGAATCTGGAATTGATTTAAAATTATCAGTCTGGGTAAATAAAAATAATTATGAGGCGCTCAGAGAATCTATCAATGAGGCACTCAAAAAAATGTGTGATGATAAAATTATTGATATGCCATTTCGACAAATTACAGTCCACATGAATAAATAGATCTAAGCAACGCACTCTCATTTCAAATGGAAAGTCTATTACCCCCCCTCAGTCCCTTCGGGACAGCTCCCCCCGGAGGGGGGAGCAGAAAAAAAATTAGATCGCGTCTGAATGAATATCACATCCAGGTAATGGCATTCCTTTAGCGGTAGGATTTTTTGCTTGCAAAATAATATCGGTAACTTTGTAATAACTATTTCCCCACAAACTTACATTTGTTTTGCTCAAAGGAGAAACTGGATCGCCCCCTTTATAATAGGTAATTCCGACCACACGTTCATTGGTTTGAGTGGGGTAAAGTTCTTGGCATTTTGATAATAATGCCGTTTTGTTGATAGGTTTTAATTTACACATCGGAGACGCATTACCAAATGAATACTGAGTTTGAATACAAGCTGCAAGCAAAGGCATGGTTTCATAGTTCGCTGTTTTATGATCAGCACTTCGATCAATTTCCATTAAACAATAGACTGGAACACGACCGCAGTTAACAGCCAATAAAGTAATCGGTGTGAATAAGGTCAGCATCAGGCTAGCTTGGAAAAGTCTTTTTAACATGTTTCACCTCTTTTTTATAAGAATTTGCGTTGCAACCCAGCGATTTTTACTATATCCTGCCACATTTTAAGCGAAAAGGCAAGGAGAGCGATATGACACAAGTTGAAAGCTGCATGACCTGGAAAGATGCCTTACACGAAGAAAAAGAAAAACCTTATTTTAAAAAAATCATGGCATTTTTAGATGAAGAACGCGCCAAGGGCAAAATTATTTATCCTCCTAAAAATGATATTTTTAATGCACTTAAAGCCGCACCTTTTGATCAAATTAAAGTGGTCATTCTAGGCCAAGATCCATACCACGGAGCCAATCAAGCTCATGGTATGTGTTTTTCTGTCAAAAAAGGCGTTCCACCGCCGCCCTCTTTGATTAATATTTTCAAAGAACTCAACAGTGATATAGGAATACCCATTCCAAAACATGGATATTTACAACATTGGGCACACCAAGGGGTGCTATTACTCAACACGGTTTTAACCGTGGAAGCAGGAAATGCACATTCACACGCCAATATCGGCTGGGAAATTTTCACCGATAAAATCATTGAAAAACTGAATCAAGAACGACAAGGCATCGTTTTTTTACTCTGGGGATCTCATGCTCAAAAAAAAGCGCAGATGATTAATCCAACCAAACATTTTATTCTTAAAGCAGCACATCCCTCACCACTGTCAGCACATAATGGATTTTTAGGGTGTAAACATTTTTCGCGAACGAATCAGATTTTGCAGAAACAAGGTTTAGATCCCATAGATTGGAATGTTTAATTTCTGATCACATAGAAACCGAGAATTGTTTCTTTTCTGCTTGGTTAATTCTTAACACCTCCTGAAGTATTTCTAGTTGGTCTTCAAAGGAAGCTATAAACATTGAATCGTTGATAACAGTTTCTCCTAACTGCTCTTTAATAGCAGGAGGCAAGACATTTTGATATTTGTGGAGTGCATCATTTAAGCAATTCAATAAATCAGTACTATTTGAATTGACTTGTTTTCTTAATGTAGCAATGCATTTTAGATTATTCTCAATTAACTGTCTCATACTGTCAATATTATTTTCCACATTAGCCAACTGCTGACAAAACTTTAACTTTATCTTCTCACGCATAACTACTAACGCTTTTTCGGAAGATTCTATCATTTTTTCTAACTCTTCAATCTTGCAATCAATATTATTGATTTTTAGATCTAATACGATATCCTTATTTAGCAACTGTTGTTTTATTAATTCTTCGCGAAGTATTTTCTGTGTATTTATCTCAGACAAAAACTTATCTCGTTTAATTTTTTCAATATTATGCTTAGCCATTTCATCAAATAAACTTGCCGATGAATAAATACATATTTTTGCTGCACGTAATGCAATCATGCTTTGAATATTAGACATGTTCTGTGAGTAAAATATACCTGCATTATTGACAATTTGTCTTCTTTGACGAATCTGATCTCTTTGTACGATACGAGGACCTCCTCTAGATAGATCACCTATCCTCTGAGATGGACGTTCAGCTGGATTAGGAGGTAGTCTGCGAGCAGGAACACCTGATCCAGGTGTTCTTTGAACAGGTGTTCTTTGAACAGGTATTCTTTGGTACGCACCATTCCGCATCGCATTTTGACGAGTAAATTTTAGACCCTGTCTAATGATGGTATTGGACAGGAAGTTGATACCCGAATCCATTAATCTCTGAATTTTTGGTTGAATGATTTCTTTAGTCAATTTTTCAAGAATTACATTTGATTGTTTTTCTTTTTCGCCAGCAATAGTTCGTGATATAAATTTTTCAAAGACATCATCATTGATACACAATTGAGTTTGTTCATTACTATTCTCGTTATTTTCTTTCAACTTTTTCAAAACCTCAGCCAATTCCGCATTAAATAACGAAAAATAATCTGAGCTCATAGTGAATAATTGAGAAAATTGAACTAGTCCAATAACACCCTTGATAACATAATTAACAATCGTCAGCAAAAAAGCCCAGCGAAAAACCCCAGTCCTAAGTCTTAAGCCTTCCGCTGCTGATACTAGGAAACCTGGTATTTCTGCTGCACAAGCACCAATCAATAACTGATTTTTTTTCTGAGTTTCAACATTGTTTTGTAGAGCATAAATCCTATTAATCGTTGCATTAATAATTTTTTCAGCCTCTTTATTCGTTTCGCATATACCTCTAATTGCGAGCATGTTTGTTCTTATCTCCTGAATTTTCAAATTAATTTCATTATTTGTCTCCAGACTATTTTTAATACTGGTTCCTAATCCAGCCAGTAGTTTTTGTGGCAATTTGCTCATTAAGTGATCCAATAATAAACCTGAAATTCCACTTAATACACCTTTGCCCCCTTCAACTAATACGGAAGTTACAGTTTGAAGTGCATTAAATTCTGATGTTTGAAATCCTTGCATACTGTAAATTCCAAAACTCGATATACCTCCCATGATAGTCGTACCCGCTAAGCTAATACCTTTATTAATAAGATAATCTTTCCATGTACAATCTTGATTCTTGCAAACTCGAATCGCATATATAATGTCGCCAATACCTTCTTGAAGTAAACCGTTAAATATAGGCGTGGTTAGCATCTGAGGTAAACCCACTCTTGTTGCTATAACTTGAAACACAATGGCTGCAATAATTGTACATATACCTATCATTGCTATTGCAAATGCTTTTGGATTCCACCAAGATGGATTCTCTTCAATCTGCATAACTTGACCAAATAAAATATTTTTAAAATCCTGAATTTCAGGTGGGAATTCACCGGATTTATAATATTTTTCAAGATCATCTAGACTGAGCTTGAATGCAGGCAATGTTTTAATACTTCCTATAGTTTTCTTTAATATATCAAACACAAGATCGCAACATTTATCAGCTTCACTTCCATATATTACAGCAAGATCTTTGCGAATATTGTCTTTTATTTCCTTAAGTTTGGTCTGGATTGCATGTTTAGAATCAGAGTCTATGACATCATAATTAACTTTAGGAAGTTTTATTATTCTTTGCTCAATGAGCGAATCCCATAGTTTTTTAGATGCCATCGTTGAATCATCAGGTAGAGGTATATCTTTAGTACTTATATCAATTTCTACTTGACCTGATTGATTTTTATAGCCACATCGTTTACATAGCCATAATATAAACTCTGCATATTGAGCCAACTTTGTAGGAATTTGAATAATATTGTTTTTGATATTAAAGGCCAGTGTTATTTTTCTATCCTCATCAATGTCAAGCAGCTTATTTAATGTTAAAAAAGATCGAAGTCTCATTCTAACCATTGGATTAGAAATGAAGTTCTCATCAAAAATCATACCATCTCGCTCTTTCAATAATTTTATGATTGCCCCGATATCTATTGAATTTTCTACATCATGTAAAGCCTCTGATAAAAGTTCTTTTGTTAAGGAAAATCCGCCTAAATTTATTTGATATCGACAGCTAATCCTGATTGATGCACTATCGGTTAGACATAAGAACTCTTCTTTTGAACCTATTATACTTTTTAGACTATCTATTGTTATTTTTTTATCATCCCTTTTTTCTGATTTAATCTTCCCTTCTAATAACTGAATAATTTTATCTTTACAATAGAATAATTGTTGAGGAATCTTAACTGCATTTTTTGCACCTTTTCCATTGTCCACAATTATTTCATTTTGCTCGTTTATTTCTTGTACTTTCTTACTAACCCTATAGGCTTTCAGATAGTCGGAATTATTAGTTAATTTTTTATAAAACTCACTAAACTTTTCTTTGTCAAAATCCTGATCGATCTCTTCAAACATTGTTTTTTCAACATCTGTGCCAATAATGTTATCAATAGAAGATAAATGCACCGAAATCATTTGATATTCATTCATGACTGACACATTAAATGCATTCGCTTCATTTCCCTTACCTTGTTTTCGTATTGCTTCTTGTGTATATTCAAATACAAGTTTTATCTGTTCTAATTCTTGCAGTCGTTTTCGTAATAAATTCCTTGCGCCTTTGAGTTCAGATATTATTTTCTTTCGTGTTTCAACACTGTTTGCCTGTCCTGAAGAACTTCCATAATAAGTGTTTAGAGCCTTGTAATAATGACTGATACCACAAAATTCTGACTCACATTTAATTATTTCATCAAAACATTGATCAGCTAATGAAAATTCATTCTGCTGCATGAAATATATACCAAGAGACAAAATCTCGTGTGGAGCCCTAATTAACTTAAACATATTGTCTTTTTCAAGAGTTTTTTTCACATTATCTTTAAATACTGCGAATTCATCTTTTAACTCATGCAATGTACTTGGGGTTACATTTGCAATATTCTCTGAGACTTCATCCAGCCAAAGCGCCCATTCATCTAAAAGACTTTTCAATTGCATAGATATATAATGATTTATGTGATTCTCTTTTTTTAATAGTCCATTGTTATTTTTTAAATTTTCTCTAATCTCCTCGTAAAAAATCATTAAAGATTTGAATAATTCATCTTCGATCTCAATAGATTGGACTCGACGCGTACGAATTTCTTCTATTCTCATCATCTCCAACTCATTTCTTTCTTTAATTAAATATTCTATATTCGTAATTCCCCTCTCGTTGTAAATGATAAATGTTCCACTTCCTTTATTTCCATTACGCGCAGTACGGCCGAAAGCTTGGTCTTGTACTCTAATGCTTTTGGGTAAATAGGATAATATAACTGATAAACCACCTTTTTCTTCAAGTACAGATGCGGTTCGTAAATCGGTCCCTCGCCCAGCAATATTTGTAGCCAATATGATATCACCGGAACATACACGATCACCTTTTGATACAAATTTAAGATCATCTTTTGAATTTGTATAGGTATATATTGGTCGATCTAATGCACATTTACTTGTTAATAATTTCTTGATTTCATTTACATCATCAATATTCTCACAAATAACGAGGACAGCACGACCCTCTTTAATTTTATTTTGGACATCAATAATAATGGCCTCATACCATTTTGATTTACTGGTTTCCACGATATGTTTTTCTTGATGATATTCTCTTCCTTTACTTCGCGGCATATGAAATGTTCTAACATTGTACAATGTTGATAATAAGTCCTTCTCAACATCGGAACCTAAGGTCCCTGACATGCCATATATCTTCCCTGAATAGTGCTTAAAGTAAGTAAGATTTGAGACAAAAACTGCTTTTAGACTTTCATTTGAAATCTTTTCTGCATGTTTTAACTCTAAAAATTGATGTAATCCATTACTCCATGTCATTTGCGGCTGTTCTATACCAGTACTCTTATCTACTATAACAATACGACTTCCTGGTTGTCGGTCTGAAGGATCTTTGATCATATAATCATGATCAACTTGCATTTCACAAGCATGATAAGCATTCTGTATCCATGCTTTGAGCTTTTTCTCAACCAGTGGTTTTATATAATTAGGTAGTGATATAATTCCATTGTGAATACTCGTCATTACTTCATGCGCAATAGCAGAACGGTTTTCATCTTCACTCAGGTCATTGTCTACGCTATTACATACTTCATACCATATCTTTACAAAAACAGCTGTCAAATACCGCAAATCAGGTATTTCATGCGATAAATACAGTACGTTCTCACTCTTATCGAGCAACATACTGTCTACTTCATCTACGATAACTGCACCACATTTCCTCTTGTCCATTACATTTTTCTTATAATATTCAGTATTCAAGTAATCTCTCTGAAAACTGCCTATATCACCGTAGACCACATTTTTCTCATATCTTTTCTTGAGTAAACTGGGATTTTTTTCGACATTATTATCACAGTTATTGCTTACACTAATACCCATTAACCTATAAAATTCTTTCGATTGATTTGCATTCTCAACTGCTAACACTTTAGAGCTAGAAATTACATCCACATCACCACATAAGTAGCATTTTATCGCAGCCAGCATTGCCACAATAACTGTTTTACCTTCTCCCGTTTCCACTTGAGCAAACCAGCTTTGCTGATCTTTATTATCAGATAATAACAAGAGTAAGGCTAACAATTGTGTAGGTTTGGGATAGTTATCGCCAATCATTCCTGATAAATTAACTACTTTACATAATACTGCAATAACTATTTCGGGTTTTTCAGTGAGCCATTGCGAGTTTTTCTTTAGCGCTTTAACCCATTTCATTAACTGCCCTTTTTTCCAGTGTTTTATTTTTTCAAGTTTTTTAAAAATCTTTATGGCTTTATTTTCGGCATCAGGCAACAGTTTAGCTATTTCAGAATTATTGTTATCACTGCTAAGTAATTCTATTATTTCATTCAATGTCCATTCTGATGATTTAAGTTCTGGACTAAACTCTCTATCAGTACTTCTACCATCATCAGACTTTTGTTTTTTCAGTTCTTTATTCCATAAATGTAAAGATATTCGCGACAATAGCTGTAATTTTTCTTCTCCAATGTCGCACACGGCCAGAATATCTAAAAGACTATTAAATTGTTCTGGAGTAATTCTATACTTAACATTAATTATATCTTGCTCTATGCTCAATTTTGCCGCTAGTAGCTCTAATACTGGCCCACGGTGTTTTATATTCTGTAATTTCGCACTAGTTTCTTCAAGAGATATTTTAAGATCATCGCAGGCTCTATGAATTTCAAAAAGAACAAGCCTACTAAGCCAATTCCTATATTGACAGGCACTGATGATGGCATATGTCGATTCAAAATTTCTAATACTTAAGATATTATTCAACACTTTACAAAGATATTTTGTGGACTGTTGGCCAACTCCATTAGCTTGGATTACTTTTAGTTTCTCTACTATATATTTCATATTTTTATTAAATAAAAGCAATTGATCTGTTTCAAGAGCCAAATTAAATAGCTCATGTAGCACGCTGTCTAAATCTTCATTGTTTTCTTTAGAAACTGAACAATGCGATGAGAATGTTTCTAAATATTCAGAAATAACAGATTGCTTATATTTTTCGGTTATATTATTTTCCTGAGTTGAAACGTTAAGAAGATCATTTCTTTGATCAGTATTATTTTTCTTATTAAACTTAATCACAATATTCTGGATGTCTGAATTTTTTATATGAGAACCAGCAATGTTTTTCAATCTTGATACTTCTTCTTCTGTCAAATCACAATAACTAATAACTACACATAACAACTTGATGCTCTTATCATCTTTTATAGATTCTAATGCTTTTAACAAATCATTGACATTGTTGAGCGCATATTGATTATCTATTTGTCTTGTCGAAAGCCCTACCAAACTTAAATAAAACGAAATATCTAACTCTTTTCTCATGGTTTGTAGATTAAATTTAAAAGACTCTAAAAATATTTTATAAAAGTCTAATATACTCATATCAATCCCATGCTTTTTTAAGTCATCTCTAATACATAGGCCTTTTACTAGTAAATTATGAATTGAAATTCTGGATTTTTCACTGTCAATACCACTAAAAAATCCTGATAAATTCGAATGATCATAGTAGCTGCAACTATATAAATGAATTTTGTCAATAATAATTTTCAATGCCAATTTATATATCTTCGCCTCACTCTTAGTTTTATTTCCACCTGAGCAATAATTTGAAATATACACATACATCTCTTCTAATTGTTTCCAACTTAAAATAGAAAAATGCATATTAAATATTTTTTCAATTAAAGTTTCACTGTCAAATTTGATAGGCATACTTGAAAATATTTTGTGATATTTTTCAAGTCGTGACTCTTCTATATTTGATAAAAATACTGTATCCTCTGCTAATGATCCAATGATGTATGCAAGGCTGAATTTATTAACTTTCGCTGTATCTTCATATGATTTTATTTGATTGGTAAATAATGAAATAAATTTATTTATCTCTTTAGGCTTGTAGTTATGAATAACTTCCAAAGTACTTTCCAGTTTAAGGGCTATATCACCTGAGACTATTTCAGCACATAGAGCCACGAGACTGGCTTTTTTAATCTCTATTAAATCTTCACTACATCTATAGCTATCTTTTTGCTCATCAATAACATCATCTTTTTCTTTAAACTTACTTCGATTTACATTTAATAAACTCTTGCCATACAATTTTTCACTTGTTGATGCGCTCTCAACTAACGATATTGCTGACTCTACTATCAGTTGAATTTCATTTATATCATTTTCCATAATTTTAACACTTGACACTAACTCAGTTATTTTATCTTTTTCAATTTGAATTACATTTTGTACTGATTCAATTTCACTAATTAAATTCTTTTTTTTGATATTTGTAGCATCATTAGTTATAAACTGTATATTATTCCATGTCATATTTTTTATGATAGTCTGATTTCGCTGTTTTTTTTCGCTTAGTTCATCTCCACTCTTACCAACCGAATACACTTTACATTGATTTTCGAGCTGTTCTTTGTTTTTTAAAACATGTATTTGATATTTTTTACCATACCACCAATGAGGAATTTCTTCGATTCTTAGTTTTCCTCGCTCTTCATTATAACGCCGCGTAAATAAGAAAAATGCACCACACCATGTCATCGCATGATCAAGGCCATCACGTCCATCTTTTCCGCCTAGACCACCTTTTCCACACTCAGCATCATCTCCTTGTTTACCACTATTAGCTTCAATACAGAGTTCATTGTTGTTAGCCTCATAACCTACAGTCGTTAGTACTCCCTTATTCCCACCTTGACCACCTAGACCAGCTAAGCCACCATTACCTCCCACGCCTCCTTTCTCACCTGACCTTCCTTCTTTAAATGATTTTCCACAGGTAAAAATCGTTGCGCTATTTTCTGCCTGCCCATCCTCCCCATTATTACCACATACACCTTCATCGCCATCACCACCATTTTGCCCATCCGCTCCTCTACCACCATTCATTTTGAAGACAATCAAATTTTTGTCCTCAATTTTCGCATGAATATATATATGGCCTGCACTCTCACCTGGCTGACCATTTAATCCATCCTCTCCATCTTTACCACATGCCTTATCACTTGTTATGCGTTCTTGAGAACCATTTTTTGCTTTTTTAGCCTGCCACTGATTAACACCATCTCTACCAGAAGTATCAACGATTACTTTCTTGAGTGGTTTTAATGCGTTGGCCATTAAAAATAAGTTAACTCCTGGAAGTTTCACATCGCAGTCCAAAATAATATCACCTGTTGCAAAAACACGTATCTCACCATAGCTAATTTCTTTATTATCGTTATTGATCGTATTGATACATTCTTGCAAAGCTGATAATTTGAAATTGTTGCAAATGATCTCTATAATTTCAGGCTCCGCAATATTTCTTTGTACTTGGTAACGATATTTATCTTTTTCTTCACATTGAGACAAAAGCTCCTTACATTTTGTTAATTTGCCATTCATCACTTCAAGCTGCGCAGAACCCATCTCAATTTTAACCTTATGTTCTTCGATATTTTTGTTTAAAATATGATTAAATCCTTCTGATAATGCTTTTATAACAGCTTGTTTGAGAGTTCGTAAATTTGCACAATGAAGATCCATACTTATATCATCTTCTGACTCAGAGATGGAGCCGATTAAATCAACAATATTTTGTGGTAATGTTTTAAAGTGCATTAAACATTCTTGGTACGATTTTGCGATTCCAATTAATTTTATTATGTCACAAAGATACTTTTTTAAATTACCATGCTCACAATTTTTCAATAATCCTTGTGTGCAGTCATCTAAGATTGATGGAGTTCCCATACATAATTGACTCAATAAATTCATTACCACTTCATTATTTGTTTTTGTATGATCTAAAATTTCAAATTCTTGCATGATATCTACCTCTCGATTTACTAATTCAATCTGCACCTACTCATCAATGACAGAGTAAGTGCAGATTTTTTCCATACCTCAGTGGACTAATTATTTTCCTGACAAGTACCACTTGGCTCTTCATCCTTAATCGCATATCCATCAATAACTAATGGCTCTGATGGCTTTTTCGCTTCGATGGTTGCCATTGGCTGTTTAAAAAAGCCATAATGATTTTGCCCAGACGATTTTTGGCTCGCTAAAACTTGTGCTAACTCTAGCAAACCTGTTTGCTTTGGCGGCTCAAGGTGTCTAAATTCGAGCCGAGCTCCTTGAGGCATTGGAGGCACTTCAAGCTTATTTTTAATGCATTCAAGCGCAACTTGCTGGTAAACAGCAATTGTCGCTTTTTCTCTCATATCAAACTTATCGTATACATCTTTTTGCAATAATAGCGATGCTTCTTGCAAACCGAGAGTTTTACTCACTTCCGAATGAACATTATCTAAAAATTTATTTAATGCTTCCCACTTAAGTTTAAGTTCTTTTTTGTATATTTTACGTTGCCTTGCATTTTCTTCTTTTTGATACTCAATCGATTTTTCAAGTCGTACTGTTTGTTCCTTACTCATTTTAATTTGAGTTTTGTTCACATCCTCTTGAGCCTTAAAAGCTTCCTGAGCTTTCTTTAATTCAACAATTGAAGCAACGATATTGACCCCTGCCTTTGCCAGTGAATCCACTCCTGCTGCCACTGAATCACCGATAACTTGTGCCTCAGTTTTCGGCTGCTGTGGTGCCTGATAGGAAGATTGATTCAGCCATGGAAACTGGCTAAGGTTAGGCGTAGCAAAAGGTGCTAATTGGTTACTACTTGAACTATTGTCATTGGCTTCATTTTTTCCACCGTTCATAATAAATCTCCTCTTTAAAGTTAAGTATTTGTTACCCTGTAAATCACAATGACTACAAGATTTCTAACTGATTGCACTTAAATTCAATCAGCAACTTATCTTTACTGATTCATCGCATCGGCGTTACCGGGAATTTCCCGGTACCGAATTTACACATTAACTCTCATGCTATTTGCATCTACAAAACGGAGGCTATGCAATGACACTGACTACTGATGAATTAATGTCAAAAGATTTCCACAGTTGTTACGAGGAATATCGTCAACGATTTAATCGATTTGCTGATGAAAGTGACTTAAAAGCCTGTATCAATGACCTAATAGTTTCAGAGATGGAGCAAAATCAATTCAAACATGAACCACACCTTGTTCACATTGCATTAGATGCAATAAAATTTCTTCCAACGAGTGAATTATTAAATGTTGATTTTGCACATAGTTTGTCTGACTACCATTTTAGTTATCAAGATCATAAAGCAAGAGAAGCAATCATGTCTAAGAAGCAATTAACTTCTGATAAACTCATCAGAACTATTGAACTTCTAGGCCCACCAAGCAATTACATTCAAGCACTGGCATTATCAAAATTACTCAACAATATCAATCCACACTTCATGGATCCCTTAAATTATCAACAATACCTTAACATTCGTGAAGGATTAAAAATATCAATGTCCCGATTTAGCCATACAGACATTTCGAATCACTTAGAAATAATAGAAAGAACACAACAAGTCATGAGTGATCAAAATGATAATTATCGAGAAATTCTGCAAAATATCTCTACTTTGCAACAAAATACGGACACTACTCTCCAACACATTGAATCTACTATGCCGACTCAATCTGAGGTTAATGAACTGAGGCAAGAACTTGAAGCACAAGGTATTGTTGTTAATGATGTATTACTCAATGTAATACAAGGAAACTCAAAGATACAGTATTCGCTCGCCCTGGTACTCACCTCCCTTAAACAGCAGGACACTGAAAATCAGCTACGTAAAATACAACAAAAAACGGAAAGTGATTATCAGGGACTTTCCAATGCTTGCCATTTTGTATCTCAGCTAGGGAGTGTTTGTAGATCTAAGGAACTTTATTATCTAGGGAATATTGCTCAGCACGGCGTTCAGATTCATAAAGCGATGAATCAAATTCTAAGTGCTTCGCTTTCAGGAGCAGCGCTATTAGGTCCTTATAGTGCAATTGGCCTCGCTGCACTCAACATATTGACCTTATTTAAACATTCGCCGGATCCACATCACATTATCATGAAGCAAATTCAAGCACTAATGCGTCAAATTCGAAGTCTACACAAAGAAATGATCTCGCAGTTTAGTGTGATAAACGAGCGACTTGTTCATTTGCTGGAAGTGATTACTAATGGATTCGAATATACTCACTTACAGCTAACAGCAATTACTAATCGAAAGCTATTTGAGGTGCAAAATGAGTTGAAAGCCCTAACTGAACTCACTAAAGCCGGATTTGAAGAATTGCTACTTGATAAACTACGTAGTCAACTCGCTTATGTATCAGATTTGGAATTAGGCATATCTGACATTAATAATGTTAGTCAACGGGATTATGAAGCTAGTTTAAGATTTTTCTCAGAATTCGTAATTGATCGATGTTGCTCACCCTTATTTAATGGAAGTTTATATCAACATCTCTCACATTTTTCACCTATTTATAATCATCAAATAATCAGTTTACTTGATCATCATAATCATCATATGTTTATAAATTTCTTAAGCCCATTGTTGATTTTTGCAAAATCCTATGCACTACCTTTACCAGATAAATTGAATGAAAAAAATATTTTTCACCCGGAACTCTGGGCACATGGTGTGTTTGGATACATTCGCCTTAAAAAATTATTAGGCCACAAATTCCATTATGATCCAAGATCACTCAATTTAAAGCATTTTATTCAACAAGCTCAACTTATGCTTAGTCTTGTGCATGAATTGCGAACTAATAATAGCTTCTATGAAGCAATATTAGGTCGCATTAAAAGGAACCATCTCGCAGTACAAAACCTATTATCAAGCGTCTTAGCACAAGAAACATCAAAACCTAAGCCCCATATACAATTAATGCCTCTTTCTATCCCTGAACATCTACAAAAAGATGAGGCCCTGATAAAAATCATAACGGCTTTCTTTGACACCGCAAAATTATTTGAAAAGCTCGCAACACATCATATCACACTACCTCAAGAATTTATTCAAGCAGCTGAACTTGGACTCGGTAAAATAGAATATATAGTGCATCTACCTAGCCACCTTAAAATCAGAACCCACCACAAACATGAGTGTAAAGTATTAGCTGGGGACACAGCCGGAATTGAAATTAATTTTAACTTGGGAGGCGAGAGAATTAACTTATATAATGCCACCCTTATTGACAGAAAAACAAATTTTAAGAAAAAAAGCTTAATCAATTTTTTAGAAGATATCGTTTGTAAGATGTCAGTCCCTTCAGCGGATCTGCAACTTAAATGCACACTTATACGAGAAAGTATAGATCAACAGCTATCAAAAAATAATAAGCGTATAGTCACTAGTGCCTTAGGTCAGTTGACACACTCTCAAGCCTATGCTCAGTTATTGCAAGATACTTTCTTTTTACTCGCCAGTTTATCTTGTGCGGGCTATCCGGATTCTGCGTTAATGATGCTGAAAGAAACCCTGCAAACTCATCAGCTAGTTGGAATTTTTGAATCATACATCAACAACCCTGAACCCGCTTTAAATCTGCCCACTCTTAACTTAGTCTCCCATGAACAGCTTTATGATTTTAATCTTAGAATTACTTCATGGATTAGCAATAATGCAAATCAAAGTACAGAGATAATTGAAACACTGCCTGATTATGTCAACACTATTAAATCTTGTTTAAGTGAACTCTCTGCACTCATGATTTGCGATGATTTGGTGCAAGCCGTAGAGAAACAACGTGTATATAGAGATTCTGGCTCATCATCCTTTTTTGCATATCATGAGAAGGTGATGAATCTTAATCAATCCGAAAGGTATCAGCATAGAATGCAACCGGATTTTTCAGCGGATCTATGATCGACTGATACCTGATTGCTTGCGTCATTTTCTGCTTTTTTCATTTGGTACTCAAGTAATATTGTCATTAACTGTTCATCACCATCAGCAAGATCAAACGGATTTTTGCCATTACATTCAGCAGTAAGGTCAATACCCATCATTAGAAAGCGTTCAACATGATAGAGGTCAGAGTGATCAGCTCCACCTGTAGATTTAATTAAAAGTAGCAGATGATGGAAGATTCGTATGAGATCATCTTCGTAATCATTAGGAAAATAATAGTTTCTTAAATATAATAATAGTGACGTAGTTACGAAATCAAATTCTTTAGTAAAAATATGAAATAGTGCTTCCGTTATTCCTTCCGCATTGTATAATTTTCTTCCGTATCTAGCTGATAGAATTTCCATAAAATAATCATTAACGGTTCGATCATTAATTTTTTGAAGCAACTCTAAAGTAAATTTAACATTAAATATTTCTATATAATTTGCATCCTTACAAGGAAATACTTTGGAAAGTTTTTCCGAGCATTCTCTCAATTTGATAATTATAGGCCTAAGACTTTCCATATTTATCGCATCACCTACATCAACCTGAAGATCATAAGCCAAACGAATATTTTTCTCAAATAATACAACATTTTCATTAGATTCGCCGGTGTCAATGGTTTGAAAATTAGCGATCTTATTACGAATTACATGAATTGATTGCACACAATTACCCAAAAGTATTTTGAGATTTTGTTGGCTAGGGTTTTCTTTCGACAATTTATCAATTTTTTCAACACATAGCTCCGCTTGCCTGAACTCACCTAATCTTGCATAAAACACACATTGAATTCCATAAAGATGAACTTTTTCTATCGGCGTTCCCACATTGAGTTTATCCATAAACCGAAAGTGAATATTAAGAAGTGAAAGTGCCTTCAACAATTGGACTTTCGAGACAATTGGCATAAGGGTCATACCAGAACAATAACCCTGTATTAATGCATTAATCGCAAAAAATGGCGTGTTAGTGATTTTAGAAAAATGAATGGACGACATCAAAATATCTTCTGGATTTACAATCGAATTAGTTTGCCAGCAAGTGAAAATAATTTGCACAGTGTTAAGAATGTTTAAACCAGATCTTATGTAATTAGGGTTGGCAATCATATTTTCACAAGCGCTTTGAAGCAAAATGACAGACAATGAAAATGCTTGTTTAAAATCATTTTTATCCACTAACCCCAAAGTTTTTTGAAGTCTGGCTGAATAATTGTCTGCCTCACTCATACTTGGGTCTAATACTTGTCGACGTGTAAAATCATCGTGTTGACACAAATATAATGCCACAGCTCCACTAACTACAGAATGAATGACTTTTTGACTACTTGGTGTCTGTATGTTTGAGACTCTAATTTCTTCCACATATAATGAATATAGTACACTAAACAAATGATATTTCGAGAGCCCCATTGCTTCCACACCAACCATGGCAAAAAGCCTTGTGAATGTGAAATAATCATCACTATCAAGAGCCATCTTTCGACAATTATAATTTTTGAGGAAGGATTGAAACGTAGATAATACATTTTTCTTTTTTTGAACAGCCATTATTTGCTTGTCTGTATTTTCTTTAAAACTACAAAGTGATTGAATTAAATTTTCATACCATCCTCCATCAACCCACATCTCATGATGTTCTTTTCCTTTTTTCTTATCATTTTCAACCATCCATTCCATAAAGATATCTTGCACCACTTTATGCATTTTATAATTATCTTCATCGCGAGGGGTAATTAGAAACACTTGCCGAAGTTTTTCTACTGCTTGAGGAAGTGCATTCTCCTTGTTTGGGCGCACTTTTCTTGTCCATTCAGAAATTAAATCACATGGAATCGAATCACCATTGATGAATGCCATTACCGAGAGTAGCTCACGAGCCAATGTCACGTCTTTTTCGCTTCTTGGCTGGATTCTTTCAATAAGCATCTTCAAGGTTCGCACAGCCGAATCATGAATATGCGCAGGATCTAACTTAACCCCCCCTTGCATTTCTTTAACGTCCAATATTTTCGATGGAGTCTTTTCGTATTCCGCAATATATTGATTAATAGCCTCATCAGGTGATTGTTTAGTTTCATCAAATGATACTAATATCCACGCTGCGGCATGTGATAAGGCCAAGGGATAACGATGTAAAATTGTCGCCAACCTTCCTAATGCAACATCCGCCAAAGAAAATCTATCACCTAAGCGCTTTTTCAAAAGCTCGATTGCACCCTCAAGATCCATAATATCAACATTGATAACACCATCGCCTTTCCAACCTTCGAGTCTGGATGTAATTAATACATGTCCTCCTGAATCAGGAATGACACTAGAAAATATTTTTTGGTTCAATTTTCCTTTAAAAAAAGAGGGACCACCACCTGATGATTGTTCAACACTCAATTCATGTCTCAAGACATCATCATCGATATCATCGAGCACTAACAACCATCCAGGGTGCTTTATTAAGTATTCACGTACCTTCCGCACCGACTCTTCAACGGATTGCCCACGCTCATAGAGAAATAAATCCATAGCAAGCTGATGATATAAGGCATCTATTTTCTTGCCTGAAGCATTTATCCAAATCACCAAGTTATAGTCATGCAAAGGGTTATAACAATAATCCAAGGCTGACTGCGTTTTTCCCATACCGCCCATGCCTTGCAAACACCCTAATGCTGCATGCCGGGTGTTGGTATCTTTTGTTGGTGGCGCTGCAAATATTGCTTCCAGCGCTTTTCGCACCAAAGGCCGAGGAACATATGTTTCGTCAGCAAGCGGCAAATTAAACTCATCACGTTTGATTGTTTTTTTAATAATTGGCCGATCAGCACCCCGCAGCTCATCAATGATAAAACCCTTATTTTCAAGCTGCAATTTTTCAAACTGATCACTACCAGCCTGACTCACACCAATACAGTATTGTGCAAAGCTGCCTTTGAGATCATTACTCACACCAAAACCTAAATAATCTACTTCGCACACTCTTGTATCGCCAAATATTAAGTCAAATAAATTTTGAATTTCTCTGAGTGCAGGAAATGAACTGAGATGCGGATACATGATATAGGTTGGACAATGTCGATTGAGATCCGCAGGAAATCCACAACCCAAGGCTAAACAATGAGCAAGATAAGCAAACTCAACTAAAATATAATCACGCGAATGAATAGGAAGTTTACAAGAGGTGTCTAATTCTCCTTTGGGAAAATACTGACCCAGCTCCTTTGGACGTAGCAACTTTCTAAACGCTTCTAATCGAGCTTGATCGCGTGTCATATGCCCATAACCTTTAGCATTAACCGCATTGTAAACCTGACGACATGTCGTTCTAAGTTTTTTTCTAAATGCCTCATCTTTACTATTTGCAAGTTGCATCAGCGCATCAATGTTATCTTCATAAGCAAACCTTAAACAGTGGAAAGCATCCCAAAATTGATAGCGTGTCACGGTGGAATGGTTTATTTCTTGACCAGCCGCTTCAATCAAGGTTCCAATTTCAAGTGTCTCACTAAAAAGCTCATGTCCAGTGATTACTTGAATATCTACCTCAATGATTTGCCTCATGCCTGTGCCATCTTCAGCGACATGTTGACCGGCTTTACGACACCGTTCATAGGCATTGGTTGCTTTTTCTTGATACCTCGATCCTAATTCACACCAATCACCGAGTAGCGATAAAATCACTCCTTGACGCAACTCTTCATTTTCGGTGTTATCATCAAGTGCACCAGCCTCAGCTAATAATGCTGTGCGATAATACTGCTCAATAAAATTCCGAATCTGCAATGAATCGGCACACATCACTTGGATAAGCCAACGGCCTTTTGCTAGCTCTACATCAACCCCACGGTCTTTCCAGAGTGCTTCATTCACAACAATTTCTCGACACAAACTGATTTGTTGTACTAACAAATCAACACTTGCATCCAAAAAACTGCCTTCGTGATAGAGTTGCCCTACACTCACTAGCATCAGTATACGTTTTTCACGATGCAACATTAATTTTGAAGTTGCGGCTCTGGGCAAAAATGAAACACCGGGCGCCTCAGGTACTAATTTGTGCATCTTCTAATCCTCTGCTGAAATGATTAAACTGACTTCTTGCCTAAATACGCTTTGCGGGACATAGTGCAACATTCCTATGCTAATCGCATATTGGATTAACTGAGATCGATTGTAGATATTCAATTTTATTTTAATATTTTCTAAATATGACTCAATGGTGCGCGGAGATAACTTCATCACATGTGCAATTTCTTTCTGAGAATAACCTTGAACTAAATAGTATAAAAGTTCGAGCTGCCGATTGGTGAGATCATCACCACAGGGCAATTGCCCGATATAATAACTCACATTCTTTGCTGTAGAGTTTTCCAGCATTTTATTTTGCAATTGCAATTTTGCAAAAATCTGCCCAATAAATTGCGAATTGATTTCACCGCAAACCGTCATAACATGAGTAACCTCATCAGTTATTGGATCTTTAATCGGTGACTTTTTAGTCATATAGATATGTTGTTCACCATCAGCATAGGTGTGCACATCAAACACTGACAAGGATTTTTCAGATTGAAACACATAATCATATTGCTTGATAAACTCGTCGGCTGACTCAACTGCAGGGCAACGCATATCATAGGGATTAATGTTGATGACAGATTCATGATTCTGAAAACCAAATAATTTAGCGGTGTAATCGTTTGCGTAAATACATTTATTATTTTGATCAGTTAAGGTGATGATCCCATCAAATTGATGAAACATCTGTTCGATATAGAAGGACCAATTTTTCATAATTTTTCCAATAAACAATTTTATCTTGAAGCCTCAACCCTATGGTTATACTAATATTTGTTCTCATATTAAGTCAAGCATGCACAACAAATGCCCGCTCGGAATTTGCATGATCTAAACTCCTGTGATCTTTACCGCACAATCTAAATCCACCGCTGAATTATCAACGCTGACAATCGCGTAGGATAATTATGTTAGTCTTGAGATGAGGCTGTTTTGGTTCAGAGAATATCTTAGCTCACTTTTTTTACTGTTGACTGCGATGTAGAAAATAGCAATTGATGCACATCATCAAAACTACTGACTGCATTTACTTGGCATTGCAATGGTCTACCATGATTAATCCAAATCGCCGAGATATTTATATGAGGTAGTGCAATTTGCTCCGCTAATTTCATGGCTCCAAGCATATCAGTATCAGAACCATCTCCGATGATCTTAATATTAATATTTCCTTCAGTATGTAGATTGATATTCAGACGCTCAAGCGCAGCAAGAAAATGAACAGGGTTAGGTTTATTGCGTGATCCCACATCATCTTCTGTAATGATAGGCACGTCTTTCAGCAAGTGATTCCAAGCAAAATCATCAATACCTTGTTTAACAAAATTGTTCGTTGCGTTCGACACAATCGCAAATGGTATACCCTCGTTTATTAATTGTTGAAGGAAGTCAGCCGCTCCTGGAAAGGGCTTTTTTGCAGGGATATCTTTGTGATTCATATATTCCATATATAAGGAATAAGCTTCGGCAGAGTAAGCCTCACCAAATAAATTTTGTAGATGAGTTTTTAGAGTACTCGTTATGGGCATTAACAAATTAGCTTCCTCAATTTCAATTTTCGGATGTCTACGTTTTAACTCTGCTGCAACGAGTTGGAGCCTTTTGAGAATTCTGGGTGCAGTGTTACAAAGACAATTATCCCAATCAATGAGCACAGCATGTGGCAGTGGTTGCGTTTTGACAGGGTTTAAGGAAGGCTGTGAATCTCTATAGGTGTATCCTGCGAAAAATGCAGCTCCTACGATTAATGGCTTTGAAGCCTTGTTCAATATAGAAAATAATCTTTTCCCTCGCATATTACTAAGTTCCTTAAACTCTATTGATTAAATACACCCAATTTTAAGTTAATATACTATTTCAACTGCCTCAGCTCCACACAAGTGTTTCAATTTATCGATCAACTCGCCCACCACATTCAACTGCCACTCACGCCCCAACATTAATTTAGCTTGAGTGTCGCCATTCAAATAAGTTACACAAACGGAACATTTTCCTCCGCGAAAAGGCACTATAAATGCTTTCAATTTTTCCATAATTCCCGCTTGGATTTGCTGATGCGATAAATTGAGCATTAAACATTTTGCATATTCTGACCTTGCCTGATCTAAACTCATTAAACGTTTAGTACTCATCCTAAATCCACCACTGAATTCATCAACACTCACTTCGCCTTCTACAATTAACATATGCCCTTTCACAATAATATTTTTACTTTGTTCGTACACATCTGAAAATACCGCTAATTCTATTCTGCCTGTACCATCTTCTATACTTAAAAAAGCCATTTGCTTGCCTTTTTTGGTCATCATAATTTTTATCGTACTAACATAAGCACAAATGATCACTGTTTTGTTATTCGTTGGCTCTAATTTAGCAATCGTGGTGGTGGTAAAATGATCTATTTCCCGACGAAAATCGTCGATAGGATGACCCGATAAATACATTCCTAAGGTTTCTTTTTCACCTTCTAATATTGTCGCTTTATTCCATGCTGGAATTTTAATATAGCTTAATTTAGCCGCCGCATCTTCACCAGAAATATTCACGTCTGAAAACAAATCCGCTTGCCCATGTTGAGCATCACGTTGACGTTGTTCTGCTGCGGCCAATGCACGATCGATGGAAGCGAATATACTACCGCGATCGACTTTGAAAGAATCCAAGGCACCACTTTTAATCAAGGCTTCTAAGACTCGTCGATTCACTTTCCTCGCATCGACACGTTGTGTCAAATCAAATAAACTTGAAAAGGGTTTTCCTGATTCCCGAGCACTAACAATCGACTCAATGGCTGCCTCTCCCATTCCTTTAATTGCACCCAAACCATAAACAATCTCACCCTGTTTATTTACGGTAAATTTATATTGGCTTGCATTAATATCCGGAGGAAGAACTTTCAGATTATTACGCTTACAATCTTCGATAAAAATAACCACTTTATCCGTATTATCCATATCAGAAGACAGCACAGCAGACATAAATTGCGCCGGATAATGCGTTTTTAACCATGCCGTTTGATAGGATAATAAAGCATAGGCCGCAGAATGTGATTTATTAAATCCATAACCAGCAAATTTTTCCATTAAATCAAAAATCTGATTTGCCAAATGCGCATCCACACCATTTTTTGCCGCACCATCAACAAATATTGCGCGTTGATTAGCCATTTCTTCTGCTTTTTTCTTACCCATCGCACGTCGTAATAAATCTGCACTACCTAAGGTATATCCCGACAAATCCTGCGCAATTTGCATCACTTGCTCTTGGTATAAAATAACACCGTAGGTTGAATTCATAATTGGCTCAACTTTGGGGTGAAAATATTCGACTTTTGCGCGACCATGTTTACGATCAATAAAATCATCCACCATTCCAGACTGTAATGGACCCGGTCTAAATAGTGCTACCAAGGCAACAATTTCATCAAATTTATCAGGTTGCAAGCGTTTAATCAGATCTTTCATGCCACGAGATTCTAGCTGGAATACAGCAGTTGTATTACAGTCTTTTAATAATTCATAAACTTTAGGATCATCCAGTGGAATAGTCGTTATATCGATAGAGGAATCTGCGATCGTTTTGAGAGCCCAGTCAATAATAGTTAAGGTTCTTAAACCTAAAAAGTCGAATTTGACCAAACCAATGGTTTCAATATCATCTTTATCTAATTGAGTGACAACATTCTGTCCATCTTCTTCACAGTAAAGTGGTGTAAAATCTGTTAATTTTGAGGGTGCAATCACCACACCCCCCGCATGTTTTCCAACGTTTCGAGGTACACCTTCTAATTTCATCGCTAGGTCAAATAAGGTTTTGACTTCTTCTTCATCGTAATATCTATTTCGCAATTCCTCTTCTTGCTGCAATGCTTTTTCAAGCGTCATTCCAAGTTCGAAGGGAATTAGTTTTGCTAATTTATCCACAAAACCATAAGGATGATTTAAGACTCGCCCTACATCTCGCACCACAGCTTTGGCCGCCATGGTTCCGAAGGTGATAATCTGAGAAACACTGTCACGACCATATTTTTCAGCCACATATTCAATGACCCGATCACGGCCTTCCATACAAAAATCGATATCAAAATCAGGCATTGAGACTCGTTCTGGATTTAAAAAACGTTCAAAGAGTAAATCAAATTCCAGCGGATCTAAATCGGTAATATCTAAAGCATAAGCTACCAATGAGCCTGCTCCGGAACCCCGACCTGGACCTACCGGAATCCCATTATTTTTTGCCCAACGAATAAAATCTGCAACGATTAAAAAATAGCCCGCGAATCCCATTTTTTTTATCACACTTAATTCTGTTGTTAGCCTAGTATCATAGGGTTCTCGTGCATTATTTTTTATCGACTTTTGAAGTCTGATTTCTAATCCTTTTTTCGCTTCATCATCAAAAAATGTATCAAGAGTCATATTGTCTGGGATTGGAAAATTAGGTAAGTAAACTTCATTTAAACTGAGTTTAAGATTACAGCGTTTAGCAATTTCAATAGAATTTTGAAGGGCTTCAGGAATATCAGAAAATAATTCCGCCATCTCTGCTGGTGAGCGAAGATATTGCGCTTCGGTATAGTCGCGGGTTCGATCGCTATCGTCTAGTACTTCACCACGATTAATACAGACACGAGCTTCATGAGCTTCAAAATCTTCGGAATTGACAAAACGTACCTCATTAGTAGCAACCAGTGGGATTTGTTTTTTTTCTGCCATTGCAACAGCGTGTTGAATGTATTCTACTTCCTTTGCTTTGTTAATTCTTGAAATTTCCAAGTAAAAACGATCTGAAAATAAAGCGATATAATCATCTACAATTTCTTCTGCTAGTTTTTTTTTATCACTTAACAAAGCCTGAGCAATTTCACCCTGCAACCCTGCGGATAAAGCTATCAGACCTTCAGTTGCACCTCTGAGCCATGAAAAATTAATGATTGGAATTCCTTGATGCTGTCCTTCAAGATACGCGCGTGAAATTAATTCCGTGAGATTTCTATAACCTACTTTGTTTTGACAAAGCAATACTAAACGTCCGGGATCTTGATTTTCACGTTGTATATATACATCAGCACCTATAATTGGTTTTATTTTTGCAGATAGTGCGGCTTTGTAAAATTTCAATAATGCATAAAGATTACAATGATCAGTAATTGCGATAGCACTCATTTCCATCGCTTTGGCGGCCTGTAAAATAGCATCAATTCCTGCCAAACCATCAACGACAGAATATTCGGAGTGTAAGTGTAAATGTACAAATTCTGACACTGTGATTTCCTCTATTTACCCCCCCCCTCAGTCCCTTCGGGACAGCTCCCCCCTGTGGGGTGGAGCAACATATAATCCTCCCCCCTCAGGGGGGAGGCGCCCCAAAGGGGCGGAGGGGGGGATCTATTTATTATTCTCCCTAGCTTAATCGAGACTTGCAAGGAGCAAATGATTTCCGATGATGAACACAAATTCCGTTCTGCTTGATAGCCTCAAGATGCCGAGCAGTTCCATAACCTTTGTGCTGATCAAAACCATAGACAGGAAAATCCTGATGAAGCTCAAGCATTTCTCGATCTCGAATCACTTTAGCGATAATACTCGCCGCACTGATTGCAGGAACAGTCGCATCTCCACCTATAATGGTCTGCACAGGAAAAGGAACATTCGGTGATTTATTCCCATCCACTTTACACAATTCAAGCTCAAGGTTTAAAGCCAATACTGCCCTTCTCATGGCTAATAAGCTGGCCTGCAAAATATTGAGTTCATCAATTTCTTCCACGCTTGCTCTGCCTATAGCCCAGGCATAGCACTTTTCTTGAATCACAGGGAATAATTGCTCTCTCTTTCGCTCAGTCAATGCCTTGGAATCTTGCAGTCCCCTTATTCGTTTTGAAGGATTGAGAATTACCGCTGCAGCTAAAACAGGACCCGCTAAAGGTCCGATGCCTACTTCGTCGACTCCAGCGATCAATGGTACGTCCATGCCTGTCCTTAATTTTTATTGCCCAAGCCAAAAAAAAGTGAGAATATCACAAAATGAATACAAACAAATTAAAAATCGCCGTCATCGGTGTCGGATACCTTGGTAACTTTCATGCTCAAAAACTAGCTGCTCTTCCCAACACCGATTTGCTTGCTGTCTGTGATATCGATAAAAAACGCTGTGATGAGATGGCAAAACAACATAATACTCAAGCGATCTACGATTACCATGAACTTATCGGAAAAGTTGATGCTGTGTGCATTGTTGTACCCACCCATATGCACCATAAAGTTGCCAAAGCATTTTTAGAAGCAAAAACACATGTTTTACTCGAAAAACCCATCGCTTCTACCCTTCAAGAAGCTGACGATTTAATAGAAACTGCACGACAGTCTAAAGTAATTCTACAAATTGGCCACCTCGAACGATTCAATAGTGTCTTAATAGCCCTACAAAAAGTGCTAGATCGTCCGCGTTTTATTGACTCACTCAGACTTGCTCCCTTTAAAATAAGAGGCACAGACATCAATGTGATTCTGGATTTAATGATTCACGATATTGATATTTTGCAAATGTTAGTAGGCGCCCCTATCCTCAGTATTCAAGCCAATGGGACACCTGTCCTCTCTGAACACATTGATATCGCTAATGCTCGCCTACAATTCCAAAATGGCTGTGTGGCCAACATCTCTGCCAGTCGTGTCAGTTTTAACGCTGAACGTAAACTCAGAATTTTCCAACACGATGCGTATATTACCGTTGATATGCACCATAAAAAATTATCCATACACCGTAAAGGAAACAGTGAAATGTTTCCCGGAGTCCCTGACATCATCTCCGAAGAACAGGCCTTTGAACAAAGTGATGCCCTGAATGATGAAATTATCGCTTTTATCCACAGTATTCAACACAATAAGCCACCCATTGTCAGTGGTGAAGCGGGTCGTGCTGCATTGGCTACTGCTATTGAAATATCGCGAATTGTCACTCTGGATTTAGAAAATTATTATGCCAGCGTCTAAAAATTTATTGAAAGGAAAAATCGTAGTTATCGCAGGTGAAGCCTCGGGAGACCAACACGGTGCTGAACTCATCAAAGACCTAAAATCCAAACACCCCGATTTGGATTTTTATGCCATGGGAAGTTCTCAAATCCGTGCCAGTGGTGCAAAAATGATAGTTGACTCTACTGATCTAGCGGTAGTAGGCTTTGTTGAAATATTCAAAATTATCACTAAGATAAGAGATACATTTAAAATAATAAAATCGTTTATTAGCTCTGAAAAACCCGAGCTAGTCATCTTGATCGACTACCCTGGCTTTAATTTGAGAATTGCAAAATTTGCCAAAAAACAGGGGTGCAAAGTCATGTATTACATCAGCCCTCAACTGTGGGCCTGGCGTGAAAATCGGGTCAAGATTATCAAAAAATATGTGGATGTGATGGCCGTTATTTTTCCCTTTGAAGTCGATTTTTACCACAAACATGGTATCAAGGCCTATTACGTCGGAAATCCACTGATCCATCAGCTTCCCATCAACTTAACACGGGAAAAAGCCAGAGAAACCCTTGAATTAGCTCAAAATACTACCTTTATAGGGCTTTTACCGGGCAGCCGAAAGGCAGAAATCCAAAGATTGCTTCCTATTCAGCTTGAAGCAGCTCGCTTACTGTGGCAAAAGGATAGTAATTTGGAGTTTATTCTCCCATTGGCAGAAAGCCTAAGTGATGCTGATATAGATCCTTATCTCGCAAACTGTGACATTCCTCTGTCTGTGATTAAGAACAATCGTTACGCCGCTATGAAATCCTGTAATTCTCTTATCGCCACTTCAGGGACGGTTACCCTTGAAGCAGCGCTTCTTGGTATACCGATGGTCATTGCCTACAAAGGGTCGCCAGTTTCCTATTACATAGCCAAAAAGCTGGTAAAGGTGGATTATATTGGCCTTTGCAATATCGTTGCCGGAAAATCCATCGTCAACGAATACCTTCAAGAACTGGCCACGCCAGAAAACCTCAGTATTGAAACCTTAAAGATCTTGAATAATCAAAGCTATTCGCAACAAATCACTGCTGAATTTGAACAGATCAAAGCTATTTTCTTAGAAAACACCCAGCATTCATCTCTTGCTCAATGTATTGAAAAGACGATGCAATACTAGCATTCAACGGGGAATCTCTGCCATTGGCTTAGCGCCACATTAGCTATAATAAATAAAGAAATAGTATTAAAAGAAGGCAAAGTTTATGGCTAAAAAAACAGAGGAACTCGAAGGACTGTTAAATCAGCTTTTTATCGATAAAAATAAACTGGATAAAAAGATGCAATTAGTCACCCTATCTACAATTAATCCCAGCAGTAGAGATTCCGTCTATAGTTCCCTACTCGACAATTTGTTAAGCGTGTTATCAACGACCCATCAATGTTTAGACCACCTCAATAATAATATAGGAACCCTAGACAGACGAGTGATGAATATGGCAAAAAATTTTATCGATGGGATTATGAGTGAATTTAACGAATCCATTGATAGACTTCAGATGATCAGTACAGATCCCGATCAATTTCTAGGCGACCTTCAACAAATTTATCAGGATCTCCAGGAATTAAATCAAAAATTTTTAGCGATAGACAACAAAATTGAATTAAGAATATTTACTGATGATGAAAATCGACTGCTTAAAATTCTCAAAAGTCAATTAGCTTATTTAGAAAAACTCTTTAATGACCCTCAAAATTTTAGCCCTGCAAATATTCAGAAAACCCTTAAAAAAGCAGAAAGTATGGCAAAGGTACTTAATAACCCTATGATGATTATCAATAGTATTCTAAGCGATGCAAATAACCCAAATAGACAGTATCTGTATGATATATACTATTATATTAACGAAAATAACAAACACCTAATAAATCATCTCAAAAGCTTAGAAGCACAACATAAACAACCCTCAAAAACTGCTCCTCAAAGCACAGAGACCCTACTAGAAAAATCCACAATAGCGCATGAAAACATGCTAAGGGCCTTAGAACAGAACGCCGCGAAGCTCAAAAGCATGATCGATTCCGCCAAAGGCTATCAGACGATAATTGATAGTTCAAAAGAAACTGAAAGGAGTTTAGCAGCACAAATAGAAAGACAAATAAATAGGATAAGAGCTGATATATCAAAGGACTTACAAAGCGTTACGGAAGGAATGAATGAAATTTTAGATCGAAGCTTGAAAGAGTTTGGTTCTACTGACCTTAGTATCATCAAAGAAAGCTTAGAAAAAATCAAACAAAGCATTCAAGTCATGATTGGTAGAAATAGTGACTTTTTAATAAATAATCAACACATGCAAAAACTAGCTCAAACTGAGGTTCCAAATATCATCGCAATGAGTTTTCGTAGTTTATATAGTGATTTAGAAGCCAAAGTTAGAAAACTGGATTTTAAAATCAAAGATGCTGAAAAAGATAATCAAACACTGATGGATCTAGAATTTAGTGCTATTGACACTCTCAGTTGGGCACAAAACGATCTAAATGATATTTCTGTAAAAAAATTAGCGACTACAGATCCTAAAGAACACTTCGCAATTATTGATGATAATATCGAAAAATTAATTGATGCTCAGGTAAGTTTATTACAATATAAAAGCGCGTTCCTTGCCACACCCGGTGGTAAAGATAGATTCGATAAATTAAGTCATCAAATAGACGCTGCCGTCTTTAAACTGATTGATACCATCACAAATCCCAAAGTAAAGAAACAATATGATACTCAATATCATTCCATCATTGAGAGAAGAGTGACAACAAATCAAGCACTACCCAGCTGGGCTTCTATTAAACCTGATGTTGCGAGCAAAGACATGAGCAAAATAACGCCTCCCAGTTCAGATAGTGAAAAAACTCCTTAAGTTAAAAGCAAAGGGCTATTATTATGAACAAAATCCACCAAGAACTTCTGAACTCACTAGCTGAGTTGAATGAACATAAAAGCGAAGTCGACTCATTATTAGCATCTTATAAAATTCTCCTCAACTCCAAGAATAAAAACCTAAAATCTGCAGCTTTAAAACATTTTCAAAGGAAATTAAATGACTTGCTTTCATTGACAGAAAAATTCCTTGATCAAATCGAGAAAAACAACAAATTCATACCACAAGGCAAATTAGTAGGCATGGAGATAATAGCTGAGATTTTAGAAAACTTTGATCAATACTCTGCTATATACTCGAAATCAATCTTTTCTAATAATCAAATTAATAAGGATTATTTTGCTTTGCTAGATCGATTTTTAAAGATACATAAAGCCATGGCTGATGAAAAGCCTGTAATTATATTTGAAGACGAAGGCCGCGAAAAATTACTCTATAAAAATTTAAAAGGTCAAATTGACTATATAAACAAATTGAGTAAAGATAAAGAGAATTTCACTCCCGAGAATATTAAAAAAACCAAGGAAAGAGCTAAAAATATTGAGCTCATACTAGACCAATTAACTAACAAAATTGAAGATGGCCCTAATAAAGAGATTTTTAATAAATTATTCGCTGAAGCCTATAGCGATCTCCAACGTTTATCCATCAAAATAAGCTTTGAAGAAACTGATGAAATTTCAATGGCAGAAAATATTCCACCTACAGTTGAACATAATCTTGAATCTTTACTTAAATTTACTTTAGAAAAACAGGATAAATTGCAAAAACAACTAAAATATTTAAATAATTCTTTAATTTATAAATTTAATTTAGATAGAATCGCTAAAGTTAATGAAAAACTAGACATGAAAATAGTAGAAATCAAAAGTGAGCTACAAAATGAACATATCCCAAAATTATTAGACGACTTGCAGGGATATATTGATAAACAAATCGCTGAGATTGATTCAAATGACACTGAACAAACTACCAATACCTGCAAGCAAATATATACTACTATTCGAACAATGCTAAAATCTAGTGCTGAACTATTAAAGACAACTACGGTATATGGACATGAAGATATCGAGGACGATTTGATTAATCGATATGCAGAATTAATCGATAAACTCAAGGAACTCAGAGCACTAACTCTTCAAAAAGCAGAGGTTCAAACTCAGGCCAAAGCTGGCCAAAGCACTGAAGTACAAGATTGGGCTAAGAAAGCACCCGAAACCAAGAAATCTGAACAACAAGGTGAAGTAGAATCACCCAGAGATCTGCCAAAAAACGATTAGATTAATTAAAACCCACATTTGGGCTAAAAAGTTAAGAAGTTAAGCCTGACACTTAGGAGGCACCTAAGATGTACTATAATTACAGTGAAGGCTAAGCGTTTAGGGAGATAGAGTATGAGTAAACAGATAGACCAAGAATTTATTAAAAGTATTAAGACAAAGAAAATACTAGACAAATTGGGAGAAAAAATAAAGGAAGGTGATATTGATTTTGCAGAGCTTCGTTCTGACCTAAAGTTAAATCAAATTACTGCTTTATTAAAATCAGAGCAATCTATTTCTTATGACAATCTTGTTCTATTAAATGCTTATCTTCACAGTGTTCAAGAATTTGTGCGTGATAAGATTATATCTTACAAGGTAGAAAACCCTAATAAAGCCAACGAACTTCCTGAAGTTCAAGAACTTGAAGAGCTCCAAGATCTACTAATAAGACTTAGTAAAGATGCAATGAATTTACAAAAAGCCTATTTTACTGCTCCAATATCATCAATATTAGTATCAGTGAAATCACATATGATTGAGCCTATCATGGGATCACTATTAGAACTAGACATGAACATCGATAAACTCAACAACACTAAAGAGATTGTTAAATTGAGATTATTATTGAATGACTTAATCGTTAGTTTTTATGAGAAAATAAAGGAATTATCCGCGAAAGACCCTAATCAAATAGACAATTTTTCACAAAAATCCAATAAATTATTGCTTGAAGCAATCGTCAAATTAAAGGATATGACAGAAGGCCTTGTCATTAAATGCAATGAAAAACAAAAACAATTAAAATCCCGAGCTACTGAGACTTCAGAGTACACTACAACAACCGAATTTTCAACGACTGGATTGGATATTACAGCTCAGCCTGTAGCCAAAAAGGCTCATTTGGCCGAAGAACAATTTCCCTTCAAAAAAGCAATGGCTGAAACATCAAATTTAATGGGGCATATATTTAATTCAGATGCCGAAAAAATAGATCAAAGCATTCTTTTAATCATGAATTACCTGAACCAAATCCATGATGAACATGAATTTGCCGGTCTAATACAATATTTATCTTCTATCCAACTTGATGAAACTGATAAACGTAGTGCAGCTATTCAATCACAAATCGCATATCTAATCGAAAATTGTGAAAATAGAATACAAATTCTCAAAGTGCCAGGATCGACAATTCAAGAACCATTAGTGCAAAGATTTAAAAGTGTTGTGCAAGCTTCTATAAGAGACTTCACTACTTTAGACAGTCAGGATCCCTTATTAAAAACTATAGAAAAATATAATCCTGAAAATAACACAATAAACGATATTAAAATGGCCCGAGAAATTGCAAAAGCAATAGGCCTTCATGATCGATTAGCAAAATTAAAACGAAAGATTTATAAAGCGCAGATTTTGGGATCTTCTGAAAAAGCTGATAAATTCGGTAAGAAAGTAGATCAGTATTTACGAATTATGCAGAGGGAACGTGAAAAAATTGATCCTGCTAATACAAAACTGATAGGTGTGTTTGATGCAGAGATAATCTTTGCTAAAAACTTAATTTTAGAGAGTAAAAAAGCACCAACCTCAGCTCTCAAAGTTAAACGAATCAATAGCTTATTTACTAAAAATCCGCAACGGAAAAAATCTGAAGCTATTGCTGCTAGCATTGAAAGCTTACATCAAGAAAATGCTGAATTATATAACAATGCAGAAAAAGCCCCTCTTATTCGTGGCGATGATGCGATAAGAGACTTATTTAGAGAAAAGATGAGGGAATTATATGCCAAATATCCCAAACTCTATAAGGAATTTAGCTTGGCATTTGCTTATGAAACTCAATCGCACAGTACTACTCTGAAAAGATCTCAACAGAAATTAGCTGAAAAACTACCCGCACTCACTGCTGAAGTTATTGATAAATTACAGCTAATACATACAAATGTTGATGTTAACAGCTTAGAGGCCGCACTACAGCTATATAACCCCATCAGCTCAATTAAAGATAGAGAAAGTGAACATAACCTTGTAGGTCACTTACAACGTTATATTACTAAGAATCATACCAATTTAACAAGAACATCAGTTAAGGATATCATGCGAAGTACACCCGAATCCCTTAATTCAAGAGATCAGGAATCTTTGAACTCAGAACTGTCTTTAATGGTCAAGGAAAATTTGAAGCTTAACAAAGTTAAAATTGACAAATACCTCGAAGAGTATGCAAAACTACCAAAAGAGGATAAAAGAAATATATTTCAAAAAATCAAAGCAGAAAAACTTGAGAAAAAAATCACTAAATTATTAGGTTTACGTCAATTCAATGAATTACTCAAACGAGAAATAATATTAAATATTGCTCTCTCCGATAAAGATGGAAATTTAGCTCATCTAGGTACGATGGCCAATCAATTTCGAAATGCGATAAAGTCAGTCATAAAAACGATACCGATTGATAGCAATACCTCTTCCTTAACCCAAATTTTAACAGAAGAAGCAAAAACTGCTAAGCAAATGTCAGAACACATAAGATTGACCTTACCAAAGATGACTTTCGGTGCTAAAACTGTAGCTAGAGTGGTTAGCCTAGTCAGAGCTAAAAAAGCGGCTGAGTATATCAAACATCACCCCCGTGATTGGACTGAAGGAAACCCACCCAAAGGTACTATACCTAAGAAAAAAGATGGCTCATCGACCCCACCTCCGCCCGCTAAGGCAGCTTAGTCTTCAGAGCTATATACCTTCAAAATTGTACTATACTTTTATATATGGATGATCATCTTGGAGATAGCGTATGTCAGAAGAAAAGAAAGAAAATACAAGGAACTTTAATCGTAAGGCGGGCAAAATCTTTGCTGATATGCTCATGATCTATTCTCCTATCGATGACTCACTTCTCGTATCTGAATTTAATCAACTCTTAGAAAGCACCTTAAAAATCCCCGAAGACGATTATGATGCAATTACTAAGGTATTCGAAAGAATGACTTTTCTTCGTAAGGAAATCTTAGAAGAAATAGATAACTATAGATCCAGTAATGAATTTAGAAAATCAGAAAAATCTCAGCAAGAAAAAGTTGACAGCAGTTTTCAGCAAATTCGTGATGCTGTAGAAAGTTTTATTCAAATATTAGACCAACAGACCGAGAAGCTAGAAAAAGAAGGCAAGCATGTCAGAGAAGAAGATTATATGAAGCCTATGAAATTAAAAGCTAAATTAGAATATAAGACACCCATGTTAGCGAATGATTATCGACACTTAATAGAAGATGCTTCCAAATTTCTTGAAGACCATAAGGATATATCCACCTTAAAATTACCTAGCTTGTCTAAAGCAAAACGTGAAGTACAGAAATTTCTCGAAAAGTTAAATACGAACGTTGATCATTTAACTATAGGACAAAAAGATACTCATGATGAATTACAACGAGGCCTTGAAAACTTATTACTTAAAATTCAAGCTGAAGTGGGTGAATTGCTTGTGCGTCAGAAATCTGAGAAACGAGTCACTCAAGCTCTTGCTCCCGCAGTTAGCTTGAAAATAAATTTTGATTCTAAAGAAACACTACCTCAATCTGACATTATAATCAGTTCTTTCTCAGATATTTCACAATTAGATCCTGAGATACAGAAGGAATTACTTCAAGATCTTCACAAACAAAATGCTTTTGGTCTGACAAAGATGGTGCAAGAAACTCTGAATAATGCATTACTCTCAACTTCAGATTTACGGGAGCGACGACAAACTGAACTATCTAAATTACATAAATATCTACTTCAAGTACGTGATAAAATAAAGATATGGGATAATTTACTCTTAAGTAATGCATCCCTCCTCGACGTTAATCTTGAACGGGAGAGATATATTGCAGAAGAAACCGATATACAAATGTTGCAACTATATCGTCGCTATATTACCTATACACCTGCAAGAGCAAATGCTTTTAAGGCATTATTAAATTACGAAATCGATAAAATCGAGCTTGAAAAAGATAAAAAAATTCATGCCACTGCTAAAGCAGTTGTTGGTTATACACCTCCACTGCATGAAACCTTAGTTAAAGAAGCAAAATCTAAAATCTTTGATCCTGAAGTTAATGATTTACTCTTTGATTTTGAGCCTAAAAGTGAAAGTCCAAATAATCTAAAATTGAGTAGAAAAATTGCTGAAAAGATCGGTATTCATGCTCGCATCTCTAAATTAAAACGAAAAATATACCTTGCTCAATTATTTGGTGCTAGAAAAGGAGTTGATAAATTCAAACCTAAATTAGAAGCTTATATCACTCTTCTTGAAAATGAAAAAAGATCTATAGAAAATGGTATGTATAGTCAAAGCAATAAAGATATATTGTCGAGTGTATTTAAAAATGAAATAGCCTATTGCAAAAACCTAATGCGGGAATTTTCTAAAGACCTTAACTTGAACAGAAGAGCAAGACGTGCAGCTAAATTGGCAGGTAAAAATACCACGAAAAAAGCAACTGAATTATTTCAAAATGCCATCGAAAAACTAGAAATTGACAGTAAAGAATTACACAACAAGTTATATAACGCTACATCGGTAAAAGCACCCTCTTCAAAAACTATGAGCGCAGAAGACTTCTTAGCCATCATCAAAAGCAAGATGGAAGCATTAAAAAATGAACATCCTGAACTCTATCATGATTACCTCTTAGGTTTGTTTTGTATATATAAAAAACAATATCAACATCTGAGCCAAGAAGAAAAAAATCTAGTACAAAGACAACCCGAACTTGCTGCTGAAATTATTCAAAAGTTTAATCTCAGAGGATTAGCTGTAAATTCAAATACCATCGAAACCGCTAAAGCCTTGCACACGCTTATGTTTGAGTCAGAAGATTTTGAACGATTAAGGACTGACCTAGCAGGTACCACCCTTCCTCCAGTTCTCCTAGGGATGGAAGTAACGGTTGACCCTGTTTTTAATATTTTAGATAAGATTGATGTGAATAAGTTAGACTTATCGGTACGAGAACCAATTGATATTATTTCAGATACCAGTACAGATCAACAACAAAAAACAGATGAGTTTGGCACTCTTATTTTATCAAATTATATGCTACACAAGGATGCCATAAAACACCATCTTGATGAATATATGAGACTTCAATTACAACACGAAAAAGCATTGCCGCTACAAAAACAGGTCTTAGAAAAAAAATTAGCTAAAATCGAAAAATCTCTCACAACATTATTAGGTCTTCGACAACTCAATGAAACCTTAAAATCTCAAATACTTTATAATATAGCGATGAACGATACTCAAAACCTAGAAAAGCTGGGTGATCTTAGCACGGGTTTTGCTATTACTATTAGTACTGCTTTAAATCATGTGAAATTTGAAGATCCTCATACCACTAAACTGCTTCAAAATTTCCTCAAAAATGAGGCCAAGCTTGCAGACGAATATTCATCCTTAGCGCTTGAAAGACAGGCTGGCGGTAAATTGGTTTCTGCTAAACGCGCTGGAGCGAGTTTAATTAAGCAATGGGCAGTTAAAAAGATCAGAAAAGAGGATGAAGATAAAAGTCCTCCAAGTACGCCGGCAGCTGCTGCTTGAATGTATCACTCGTTGTCATACCGGCGGAGGCCGGTATCCAGTCTTATTTTATAATGATTTAAATCCTATAATATTAAGAATGGATCCCGGCCTTCGCCGGGATGACAAGTTTATTTAAGAATCCCTCTGGTCGAAGTATTAATCGAATCAATAAACAACTGCACCGGTGGGCAAGTCTCTACCATTTCTTCAAGTTCTTTCAAGGCTTGAGAAACATTCAAACCGCTGTTGTAAATAATTTTGTAAGCACGTCGAATACCCGCAATAATTTCTGTGGAAAATCCACGACGTTTTAAACCAACGGTATTAATTCCATACACATTGGCTGTATTCCCAGTCACAATGACGAAAGGAGGAACATCTTTTCCAATCATCGCGGCAGTGGTAAAACTATAAGATCCAATAGAACATCGTTGATGAACGCCAACATAGCCACCTATTCGCGCAAAATCATTGACAATCACATGTCCTGCTAAAGTTGCATTATTAACAAACACAATATCGTTCCCAATCTGACAATCGTGTGCGATATGAACATAAGCCATAATGAAATTACGATGTCCAATTCGTGTCACACCCGCTTCAGAAGGAATGCCTCGATTAATGGTACAAAATTCACGGATCACATTATTATCACCGATTTCTAAATAGGTTTTTTCGCCTTTGTACTCTAAATGCTGAGGATCCTCACCAATAGAACTGTATTGGAAAATTTTATTTTGCTTTCCGATCTTGGTGTCTTGTTTAATCACCACATGGGGTCCAATCTCTGTCCCCTCTCCAATCTCAACTTCTGGACCAATCATTGTCCAAGGACCAATTTTCACATTATCTGCAATTGTTGCGGAAGGATGTATATTTGCTAGTTCACTGATTAGGCTATTGCTCACACTAAGGCTCCTTTTGCATTCATAATTTCTGCACTACAGGCTAACTCTCCGTTGACGCTCGCAACGCCTTTAAATTTCCAAATCCCACCTTTGACTTTGAGTAATTCAATTTCTAACTGTAATTGATCTCCAGGCTCTACAATTCGTTTAAAACGAGCATCATCGATGCCTGCTAAATAAAACCAATTTTCCGGACCTGGAAATTCTTTCAGTACTTGAAAAATTAATATTCCCGACGCTTGGGCCAGGGCTTCTAAAATTAAGACACCGGGCATAACAGGACGTTGAGGAAAATGTCCGGTAAAAAAGGGTTCATTGATGGTGACATTTTTGATAGCCGTTAAATGTTTTTCACCGTCGAAATTAATCACGCGATCAACCAGTAAAAAGGGAAAGCGATGCGGGAGATATTTCAAAATATCGTTAATTCCCACCTGTTTCTGTGTCATGAACCTTCTCCAATTTTCTTATTCGATCTAACAAATCACCTAGCTTACGATAGTTAGCCACATTTTTATGCCATCTCTCTTTAGGCTCAACAGGAATAACAGAGCCATAAATACCCGCTTGGGTTAAAGATCGAGTGACACCTGACATACCAGCCAACATCACATTATCCGTGATCTCTAGATGATCAGCAATACAACTTGCCCCGCCAATCATGCAGTATTTACCGATTCGGGTACTTCCAGCTATGGCAACACAGCCAGCGATGACTGTGTGATCACCAATCTCCACGTTATGCGCAATTTGAATTTGATTATCGAGCTTCACGCCATGACCTATTTTGGTGTTTTGCATGGCCCCTCTATCAATGGTGGTATTTGCACCCACCTCTACATCATTACCGATGCGCACGCCACCCAATTGAGGTATTTTGAGCCATTTTCCTTGGTCATTTACCATACCAAAACCATCACTACCAATCACTGCACCACTGTGAACGATACAACGTTCTCCAATGTGCACATCATGGTATAAGGTGACATTGGGGGCTAAAAAAGTATCCTTGCCAATTCGACAATCATTACAAATCACAGTGTTCGCTGAGATTACAGCTCCATCACCTATACTAACTTGCGTTCCAATAACCACATTCGGACCGATGACCGCTGTTTCAGAAATTTGACAGCCCACACCAATATTCGCACTGGGGTGTATGCCTTTATCAGGTTTAGGTGATCGATCAAAAAGATGAGCAAGCTTAGCATAACCAACATCAGGGTGTTCAATCAAAAGCGCATTGCCTTTACATTGATCTGCTTGCTTAGGATGTATAACGACTGCAGAGGCTTTGGTCTCATCCAAATATCGGATAAATTTTGGCCTCAAGACAAAGGTGATTTGTCCTTCACAAGCCGTTTCTATGGGTGCCATTCCATAGATTTTACAGCTTGGATCACCTTTGACTTGGGCGCCAATGCTAGTAGCAAGATCTGAAAGTGTGTAGAATTTTTCGGACACAGTCAAAGATCAACTATCTTTTTTCAAGCTTTTTCAAAACCTTAGCGGTGATATCTAATCCATTATCTACATATGCGATAGTATCTTTGGTGAGAACAATTTCATATTTCTCATCTTCTGCGACTTTCTTAACGATATCCTTTACGTTATCAATAAATGTTTTCAAAGCTTCATTTTGAGCTTGCATAACATCTTGTTGGAATTCCATTTGCTTCTTTTGAAGGTCTTGTTGTGCCTTCGTTACTTTCTTCCGAAGATTTTCTAGATCATTTTTGCTGAGTACGCTCTTTTCACGATCGAGTTTATCGGCATCTTTTTGCAAACTATCACGATCGGCTATGATTGATGATTCACGACTTTTAAATTTCTTTTGAAGACTTTCACGTAACTCTTTCACTTGTGATGATTTTTGCATCACTTCATGCATGTCAAGTACACCAACTCGAATCGTAGAAGCGGCATGAACACTCAATGAAAGTAATAGCGCTGAAAGAATTGCGCTGATTGATACCAATTTTTTCATAACATCATTCTCCTGTTAAAACAATTAAAAACTCGCACCCAATGAAAACTGGAATGCTTTTTTATGATTATCATTCTGAATGTTATTCAGAGGATAAGCTAAGCTCAACTGGAGTGGCCCAAAAGGTGAAATCCAGTCAACTTCTACACCGCTGGTAACATGCATGTCACGAATATCAAAACTATTCCCGAATACATTTCCAACATCAATAAATGCAAAGCTTCTTACACGTTCGCCCAAAGGATTCGGGAATATTAATTCTAGACTACCCGTTGTAATGATATTACCACCTAATGGCATACCATTTGAGTCCTTAGGACCGAGGCTATTATCATCTAATCCCCTGACGGTGTCTATGCCGCCGGCGTAATAATTTAGGAAGAAGGGGAAATTATTGGTACGTCCATAACCATCACCATAACCCAATTTAGCGCGGGAATGAAAGATAAAATCACCATAAAGTTGATAATAATAAGAGGCTATATAAGTCAATTTATAATACTCCAAACTATTGCCTGTGATCGGAACACCTAAGGTCAGGGTCCAAGCATGTTTAAAGCCATCCGTTGGGAAAATAGCGCGATCATAGGTACTGTGAGTCCATCCGAAGTTTAGGGTAAATTGATCGTATTCATCACCATTGGCTTCGATAAAACTTAAGATTTCTTTGGAGGTTTTTTCTTTATTGATATACACATTCAAATGAGAATACCCTAAACCGGCAGAGAAATGATTATAGGCAGAAATCGGTATACTGTAATTCATAGAACCACCGTAACTATCGGTAGTAAAGGCTGAGATACCGATACGACCCGGCGTGGTTTTGGTTGAAAACAGATTAAATCCGCGGCCTATACCACTGATGGTGTAATAGGGATTAAAATAATCAAACTTATAGGTACGAAAGGCATCATTTTGTTCAAAATTAACACCCACACTTCGACCCGTTCCTAAGAAATTTTTCTGATTAAGACTCGCTCCATATAAAAACCCTACAGCATCAGAGTACCCCACCTGAGCTCGTGCCGTTGCCGTCGATGCCTCAGAAACAATATATTCTACATCCACTTGATCAGGCGCTTGAGGTACTGGCGTTGTTTGCACATCCACTTTTTCCAGAAAACCTAAGTTATTCAGTCGTCGTTTAGATTCTTGGACCTTCGATTTGGAATACAAACCACCTTCAAACTGTCTGAGTTCTCGGCGTAAGACTTCGTCATGAGTACGAGTATTGCCTTTAAATTCTACTCGACGTACATAGGTAGGTTTGCCAGGAACAATATTAAAATCAATAAAAACGGTATGTAATTTTTCATCCAAAGTCGGAACTATATCTGTCTGAACTTGAGCATAACCTTCATTGGCATAAATTTCAGCGATATCCTTGTGCGCATTGATCATGTCTCTGCGTGAAAACACATCACCTTTTTTGGCATGAATAACCTTATCAATATGAGAAGCTGGAATGATTAAATCGCCACTGATCTTATAACCCACAAATTTATAGACTGGACCCTCATGCAGGCTAAGATTGATAAACACATCGCGCTTATTATCAGAAATTTTTACATCTTCAGAGACAATTTTAAATTTTAAATAGCCTCGATCCATATAAAAGTCACGTAAACGATCTAAATCCTGATCCAATCGATCTCTGGAATAGACATCATTTTGAAAAAGTCGTGACCAGGGTTTGCTCTTTGTTAATTTAAACTGCTTTAATAGCGTTTTTTCAGAAAAAGCTTGGTTACCTGAGATTTTAATATGACGAATTTTAGCCGAGCTACCCTCATTGATGTTAATCGTAATAGCAACTCGATTTCGAGGTTTTTCATCGACCTTCACGTTAACACTGGAATCAAAGCGTCCTAAGACCTCATATTGACCTTCCAGAGCATGTTTAATCCCAATTAATTTAGACTCGTTATAGACAGCGCCCTCAGATAATCCTTGCTCCTTCAACACTTCTTCGAATTTATCCTTGGGAATGACTTTATTTCCTGAAAAATTAACGCTGGTAATCACCGGTCGTTCTACCACCCTGATGATCAGAGTATTGCCCTCATGAAACAATTTAATATCATCAAAAAAATCTGTTTGATACAAATTATCAATAATATTGACGGTATCACCCTGTTTGATCTCATCTCCTTCATTGATGTGTAAATAATTCATTACCGTTTCTAAACGGATGCGTTGCAGACCTTCAACACGGATTTTTTTGGCCACAAATGCACTTGTGCTTAGGGAGTTAAACAGGGTAACAATGAAGAAACCTGTCAGAGAGATAGTTTTGAATAATTGCTTCACTAGCTTCTTGCCTTTTTTTAAATATAAAAGTCGGAGTGTAGTATAACAGCCTAACAACGTAAAGAGGTTATTACCCCTAAGAAACCTTTGATCTAGCACCTAGCCAGCAATAGCGGGATCGGGTATCAGGACCGTAAAAAACAGGGATGTTTTTTACCGAGCCCCCAGGGACGGGTTCACGGCGTGTCCTGATATCCGATCCCGCTATTGCTGGCTTGTTTCCGAGTGGTACCTAATTTTAACGATGAAATCTTAAATATATTAAGACTAGATCCCGGCCTTCGCCGGGATGACAGAGGTGCGAACGGCTTGATCAATCTGAAGCACATCTTCGATATTACTTATTGTTGATCCATAATTTTTTGATAAATGTTTTTCGATCCAACGTGGTATATCCAAATATTTTATTTTCCCCTGCAAAAATGCATCCACCGCAATTTCATTTGCCGCATTTAATACAATCGATGAAGACCCGCCCGCTTCAATGGCCTGATATGCCAATTTAAAACAGGGGTATTTGCCAAGATCAACTTCTTTGAATTCAAGCAAAGCTACCTTAGCCAATTCCAAATGATTCACACCTGCATAAATTCGATCAGGCCACGCTAAGGCATTAGCAATCGGTGTGCGCATATCATGATAACCCAGTTGAGCGAGAGAGGAACCATCAGAAAATTGTACAATCGCATGGACGATACTTTGTGGATGAATTAAAGCTTCAATATTTTTCATCGGCATTCCAAATAACCAATGAGCTTCAATGATTTCCAAACCCTTATTGATCATGGTTGCACAATCCACAGATATTTTTGGACCCATATTCCAATTTGGATGTGCAATCGCTTGTTCTGGCGTCACCGTATTTAACTGTTCGACGGGTGTATTTCTGAAGGGTCCCCCAGAAGCCGTTAGAATTATTTTTTCAACATGTTGAGGACGATCACCTGCTCTAAAATTATCGGCTAAACATTGAAATATGGCATTATGTTCACTATCTACTGGCAAAATGGTAGCACCACACTGTTTAGCAGTCTTGATAAATAAATCTCCGGCCATCACTAGGGGTTCTTTATTCGCGATCAACACCCGTTTCCCCGCTTTAACGGCAGCATAAGCAGACATTAATCCTGCGGCACCCACAATACCTGCCATCACCGTGTCAACACCTGAGGCAGTAGCAATGTCTTCCAAGGCTTTTTTACCCACTAACACCTCAGTCTTGCTACCTGCAGATTTCAATCGCTCAGCCAAAAATTTCCCTTGATCTTCATCAGCAATAACCGCATAGATCGGTTTATAGTGAAGACATTGATTCCATAAAAGCTCGGCATTTTTAAAGGCAGAAAGTGCAAAAACAGAAAAGCGTTCTGGGTGGCGTGAAATCACGTCCAAGGTTTGAGTGCCAATGGATCCCGTAGAACCAAGAATAGTAATCTTCATATTTTTTCCTCCCCCCCAAGGGGGGAGGTGCCGAAGGCGGAGGGGGGGATACTAATAGCAATAACTTTTGAAAAGCCCCCCTCAGTCACTTCGTGACAGCTCCCCCCGAAGGGGGGAGCAAAACATAAAACAATTAAAGCAAATATTGGCCCAGCAGCCGTCAAACTATCAATTCGATCTAACAATCCTCCATGCCCAGGCAATATCGAACCACTGTCCTTCACGCCTTCCGAACGTTTAATTAAGGATTCAAATAAATCACCAAATACAGAAGCAAGACCAACCACAATAGCGATGATTATCCAAGATTTTAAAGATCCACCAAAATGTCTAAAAGAAGCTAAAATGCCAACGAGCACACAGACCAAAATAGCCGCCACAAATCCTTCCCATGTTTTATTGGGACTCACACGGGGAATGAGTTTATGTTTGCCAAATTTTTTACCCACAAAATAAGCCAAAGAATCGGCGCCCCAAATGAATAAAAAGAGCCATAAAACCAGTTCGGGATTTTTTTCACGTAAGATATTGAGTGAAACAAAGGTAGGAACCAATGTTAAAAGCCCCACAGGAATCATGAATTTTTCAAAAGGAATTAATTTTTTTCCCATTCCAAAACTCAAGATTCCTACGATGGCAAGCATCCACCACCATCCTGCAAGCCATATAATTCTATAAGGTACCCAAAATGAGGCGACTAAAGCACCCACTAAGAGTACTAAAAAAAACAACTGAAAAAAAATGGATTTTATTTTTGATAAATTCGCCCACTCCCACCCTGCTACTACTATTGCTAGCGCATTAGCACCAACAAATACATAATAGGGCGTAAAAAATAAAATGGCTAATACCAGAGGAATCAGAATCAAAGCGGTCAATAAGCGATACATCAACATGAGGGTAACTCTCCAAAACGTCGTTGACGTGAAGCATAATCTTTTAATGCTTTATCAAGTTCTTCTTCGTTAAAATCTGGCCATAACACATCAGTAAAATATAATTCTGAGTATGCTGCTTGCCATAACATAAAGTTAGATATTCGTTGCTCACCACTGGTTCGTATAATTAAATCAGGGTCCGGTAAATCGGCCGTACTCAATGATTGAGAGATCATCGATTGATCAATATCATCGAGTTTTATTTTATGATTTAAGGCTCGCTTCGTTATGCTTTTTACTGCAGATTCAATATCGCTACGTCCACTGTAATTTACAGCAATAATCAGTTCTAAGCCTTGATTCTTGCAAGTATGTTGTTGAGAGTGATCAATTTGCTGAATTAATTGAGGCGCCAGAGAAGCGGTATCACCTATAAATCGCAATCGTACATTATTCTCTATTAATTCTGGGGTTCTATCCTGCAGAGCTTCAAAAAAAAGTGACATTAATCCTTCCACTTCTTCTTCCGGTCGGCCCCAATTCTCAGAACTAAATGCGAATAAACTCAAAATTTTAATGCCTTTTTTAATGCAGTGTTGAACCACATTTTTTGCACTGATAACTCCGGCTTGATGTCCTTTATTTCGTGAAAGATGTCGTTGTTGAGCCCACCGCCCATTGCCATCCATAACGATGGCAATATGCGCTGGAATTAGTGAGGGTTGGGTCATACTTCAAGTATTTCTGCTTCTTTAGCGCTGAGAATTTTATCAATTTCAGAAATGGTATTATCGGTCGCTTTTTGAATTTCTGTCTCTAATCGACGTTCATCATCTTCGCTAATTTCTTTTGCTTTTAATTTTTCTTTCACATCATTATTCGATTCACGACGCACATTTCTGACAGCAACACGACCTTTCTCAGCTTCATCACGCACCACTTTAATTAATTCTTTGCGACGTTGTTCATTAAGTGGAGGTAAGGGTACACGAATAACAGTACCCGCAGTTGCAGGATTAAGTCCTAATTCAGATTCTCGTATCGCTTTTTCCACACTGGCCACAGCGCCTTTATCCCAAGGTGTGACGACCAAAGTCCGAGAATTTTCTACTGAAATATTCGCAACCTGATTCAAGGGCGTGTTATTTCCATAATAAGAAACAACAACATGTTCTAATAAACCAGCATGAGCACGCCCTGTTCTGATTTTTCCAAATTCTACTTTCAGTGCGTGCACACATTTGTGCATACGCTCTTTGGTTTCTTGTGCAAATTTATTGACCATTAGCCTCTCCTCGTTCAACTAAAGTTCCTTCCTTTGGATCAACAATCACTTTTTGGATATTGCCAGGTTTAGTAATATTAAACACACGTAAAGGTACATTCATATCTCTACATTGGCAAAATGCGGCTAAATCCATCACACCTAATTCTTTATCGAGCACCTCTCGATAGGTCAGTCGATGATATAACTTAGCATTTTTATCAAGAGCAGGATCAGCAGAATAAATACCATCTACATTGGTGGCCTTTAATATAATATCGGCTTTAATTTCAATCCCACGTAGACTGGCTGCAGAATCAGTAGTGACGAGTGGATGGCCAGTACCACCGGCAAAAATGACTACCCGTCCTTCCTGTAAATGATGAATGGCCTTACGTCGATCGTAAGGATCCGCTACACCGCTCATCGGAATAGCAGATAACACTCGCGTCTCAACACCCATATTTTCAAAAACATCGCGCAAAGCTAAGGTATTCATGAGCGTTGCCAACATACCCATATAATCACCAGAAATTCTATCTAAACCTGATTTAGATAAAATTGCGCCTCGAAAAAAATTACCACCACCGATCACCAAAGCCACTTGAACTCCCATTTCAACAACGGATTTGATTTCAGTCGCGAGTCGCTTTAGCATTTCAGGGTCTATGCCATACTCATTGTTACCCATCAGGGCCTCACCACTGAGCTTTAACAAGACCCGTTTGTATAGGGGTTTAGCCATTTGATCCTCTAGCAGTTGCCATTACCTCTTCTTCAAAATTCGATTGTTTCTTTTCTATACCTTCACCCAATTCGAATCGTTCAAATGCAAGCACTTTTGTACCCGCAGACTTGAGAAGATCCCCGACAGTTTGCTCGGGATTTTTCACAAAAGGTTGCCCTATCAAACAATTTTCACTGAGGAATTTTTTGATACGACCTTCGATCATTTTCTCAATAATATCTGCAGGTTTTCCACTCGTTGCGGCAAGTGCTGCAAATATTTCTTTCTCTTTCTCAATAATGTCAGGCGAAATATCTTCCGGTGATATTCCTGAGGGTCGATTTGCAGCAATATGCATTGCAATATCTTTACCCAAGACTTCATTCGTCTTATCTAAACTGACTAATACACCGATACGATCACCATGTTTATAACTACAAACAGGATTGTCTGAGCTTAAAATAGCAATACGTCGAATTAACACATTCTCTCCAATCTTAAAGATGAGCGCTTTACGTGCCGCTTCAACGCTCTCACCATTATCTTGAAATGGAACATCAGCAAGCTGTTCAACATTAGTAATATTTTGAGACAAGGCCAATTGAGCCACTTTTTGTGCAAAATCACGTAAGTTTTGATCACGTGCCACGAAATCGGTTTCACAATTAACCTCAATCATACAGATTTTTTTAGCATCTTGACTCTTTTCAATGGCGATCACACCATCACTTGCTACTCGACCTGCTTTTTTAACTGCTTTTGCCAATCCTTCTTTACGTAAAATATCGGATGCAGCTTCAATATCACCACTGGATTTCTGCAATGCATTTTTGCAATCCATCATTCCAGCACCTGTTCTTTCACGCAGCTCTTTTACTAGACTCGCCGTTATCTCAGCCATTTTCACTCTCCTCTATTCAGTTTTATCTTTCTTTACAGTAGCTTTTTTCGTCACCACTTTTTTAGCAGGTGCCTTTTCTCCATCCGTTTTTTTGACAAGCGTTTTCTTTGGAGCTGCTTTTTTAGCAGGAGCAGACTCCGCGCTCTCTTTGGTCACGGCTGATTTTTTAGTACTTGCTTTTTTAGGTGTTTCTTTAGCTTCAGGTGCAGGAGATTCTTTTTCTTCAGCAGCTTTTTTGGTGATCACTTTTTGCGTTGCTTTGATATCTTTATTGACGGGTTTTGCAGATTTGGATTTTGCTTTGACTTTAGCGTCTTCATCCGCAACGATATTCTTCCGCGCTTCAATTATAACATCCGCTAAATTTTTGCAATATAAACGAATGGCACGATAAGAATCGTCATTACCAGGCACGATATAATCAATATTATCGGGACTTGTGTTGGTATCCACAATTCCAATTAAAGGAATTTTAAGACGATTGGCTTCTTGAATGGCAATCTTCTCTTCACCCACGTCAATAATAAAAAGTGCATCGGGCAAACCACCCATATTTTTTATACCACCTAAACTTTGTTCTAGTTTGGAATATTCTCGCTCTAGATTTAAGCGTTCTTTTTTGGTTAATCCATCAAAATCTTGAATTTCAAATCTTGCTTCCAGATCACGTAAACGACGGATGGACTGACGAATGGTTTTATAGTTGGTCAACATACCACCTAACCACCGATGATTCACATAGGGCATTCCACATCGAATCGCTTCTTCTTTGATCACTTCTTGAGCGGAATCTTTGGTACCGACAAATAAAATTTTTCCACCTTTACCCGCGACATCAGTTGCCATTTTTAAGGCATCTTTGAACATGGGTAAGGTTAATTCCAGATTAATAATATGAACCTTGAAACGACTTCCAAAAATATAAGGAGCCATCTTAGGATTCCAAAAACGGGTCTGGTGGCCGAAATGTACACCAGCTTCAAGCATATCTCGCATAGTAACAGACATAATTTTCCTCTCCAGGGTTAGGCCTCCACAAGTCCCATGGTTTAACCCCTAAGGGCACCCTAAACCACGTGCCGACCTGTGTGTGAATTAATAAAATCATTTCAGCTATTGCTAAAATGAATCGTGGTTTATACCATATAATGTAATTTGAGACAAGATATTGAGGTTTTTGATGGGCATTCCAATTAAAACAGATGATGAAATCGCAAAAATGCGGGTTGCAGGCAGGCTTGCTGCTGAAGTGCTGGAAATGATTGGGCCTCATGTCAAAGCCGGAGTTACTACGAATGAACTCGATGCACTATGCCATGATTATATCGTAAATACTCAAAAAGCCATTCCCGCGCCTTTGAATTATCGTGGTTTTCCCAAATCAATTTGTACCTCGATTAATCATGTGGTATGTCATGGGATTCCTAGTGATAAACCCCTTAAAAAAGGGGACATCATCAATATTGACGTCACTGTGATCAAGGACGGATATCATGGTGATACCAGTAAGATGTTTTATGTCGGCGAGCCTTCTATTTTGGCTAAGCGCTTAGTTGAGGTGACTCAGGAGTGCCTCTATATCGGCATTAGAATGGTGAAACCGGGTGTAAAACTGGGTGATATTGGCGCTGCGATTCATGAATATGCCCACCGATTTAATTTTTCGGTGGTACGAGAATATTGTGGACATGGGATAGGTAAGGAATTTCATGAAGATCCTCAGGTTTTACACTATGGGGTTGCAGGTACGGGGGTAGAACTCAAAGAAGGGATGTGTATTACTATAGAGCCTATGATCAACGCAGGAAAGCGTCATGTGAAACTCATGCCTGATGAATGGACTGTTGTGACGAAGGATCACAAACTATCTGCCCAATGGGAACACACTCTACTGGTCACTCCAACTGGAGTCGAAGTACTAACAAAACGTCTAGAAGAATCTATCTAAGATTTGCTCCCCCCTCAGGGGGGAGCTGTCCCGAAGGGACTGAGGGGGGGGGCTTCAAAAAA
>CAZYYU010000013.1:0-51742 GCA_964651735.1 uncultured Gammaproteobacteria bacterium
CTAACCCTAACCCTAACCCTAACCCTAACCCTAACCCTAACCCTAACCCTAACCGTTGACAGAATATATTTTTTATTTATCTTTTAAAGTTTGATGGAGTTGATGGAGTTGATGGAGCCGCTGATTTTTTTAAAAAAAATTTTCTTTTATTTTACATCATGGCTCAATTTTTGTTTTTCAACTGACTTAACTGATACATTGCAAGTTCAGATGTGTTTTGTAAGAGAATTTTTTCTTGGTTTTTTTCTTTTGTATCTTGAGCATGTGTTTTTTGTTTTATCATCTAGGTAATAATTTTTAAATTTTCTTTATTTCTCACAGATTTATTACCACATTATCTCGAGCTTCTTACTATTTTCAACTCAAGTCCTTCTTGAATGCTATGTCAACATAGCAATAATGGGCAATTTCAGCAAATTTGTGTACTCGCTGATTTTCAGTTCATATTGTTGAAGAGAAAGTGAAACAGACCATAGCAAAGCAGAATTTGTGAAAACTAAAGCGGAATCATTGTAATTCTTTAAGAACTTTCATCAACATTACATATCCAAATGAATTATGTGATGATTGATGAATGGTGGTCATATCTCATAGTGAATTGTGAAGGTTCTTTGACTTTTAGTAAATTATGGTAAAGATAAATCATGGTTGATGGCGAATCACGCTGGTGAGTTATGATGAATGGTGATGAATGTTGGTCATGAATTCTAGTGAATTGTGAGAATCAATTTACATAGGGCAGCTCTGGTAAATGGCAGCGAATTCATTACCGTCATTAATCGTCTTTAACTTTTTCAAAAATAACAAAGATTCATTTTTACTTTTCACAAATTCATGTCATAATTCATTACCACTCAGAGTTGCGATTCATAATTTATATAAATTTGTGAACAGCATTCACCTTGTTTCATTGCAATACTCATCAAAAGTCATTTCAACCATTCACAGTGATTCACAGTGATTCATCGCAACCATTCCCCTCATTACCACCATTCACTATGGTTCATCACCAATCACCATTCACCATTCACCATTCACCATTCACCATTCACCATTCACGATAATTCACCACAACTATTCACCATAATGAACATGTGCAAACCACAACCTGACTCATTTCTACTGTTCATCATGATTCATCAAAACTATTCATCATTCAACAGGATTCGTGACCACCATTCACAGTAGTTCATCATTGTAATTCGCTATTCATCACTATTTTTCATTATCATTCACCATGATTCACGACTTCCATTATAAGTAACTACAATTCATATTTGTTCCACAGTGTAATTCACCATGTCCATTCACTTCCATTCACCATTGTCTCCAAGTGTACTTTACAATGCAAAATGATTCATTTCCACCATTCACCATGATTTATATTTTCCATTCACTCTATGATTCACTTTAATTCGATGAACAATTTATCACTCACTATGAGTCATCACCACCATTCATCTTATGTAACGTTAATGCATTAATTCTTAGTTTTTGCCATAAATTTTAAAAAGATTAAAACGATTCGACTTCATTTTCACAAATTCTTGCTTGCCATCAGCTACTCCACTTTCTGTCCAACAGTACAGACTGAAATCCATCACAAAATAGTGTTTGAAAATTCCAATGATTGAGCATTATTGGTATGGCAACATAGTGTTCAAAAGATCTGAATCTTGAAGCATGTAGAAGCAAATCAGCAAGATATTTGTTAAAAATAAAACAACTTACCTGAGTTATTAGCAAGATGATACAACTAGTGGCACTTACCTGCTCAAGCGATGGAAAGCAAAAACGGAGGAAAAGTTCTTCACAAAACACACCCAAATGCTCATAACACAGCATCGTTGCTTCAAATCATAAGGAGAAAATAAATGCGCCATGCTGTGAATAAAGCGTAGAAGCCAAGGACAGCGAGCAATGTGAATAATAAAAAATCAAAAAAAGAAATCAACAGCTCCATCAACTCCATCAAGTCACCAGTAAGATTTACCATGGCTTGTGATAGGTATTCACCATGATTAACCAGATCAATTTGTGGTGAAGAGCACTGATGAACAGTGGTGAATCACGATTAATGGCATTGATGAAATATATTAAATAATTGTTATCAATTGTGGAATGTTGATAATTGCAATAACTCATAGTGAGTCATTAAAATGACTTAAGTCATCTATTGATTAGAAATACATGATATGCTCAGGAAAACAGAAGACTGCCATGTCGACTCACCAGTATGACTTTTAATGTTAGAACTCTGCCGCTCTCGCTGATAAAAGTTCGAAGTGAAAACTCGTCACTTTACTTTGAACTTTTGTTTCAGCAGCCCAAGTATTCTTTGCTCTTTGAAAGCAACAAACATGAAAATCGTCAATCGGCTCCATCAGCTCCATCAGGTTTCATGAAATTTCAAAGATTTGGGAACACGCCCTTTAAAAATAAGGGAACCAGCCCAAGTTAGTGACTAGCCTAAGAACCTGCAGAGAGTTGTGGCACTCTACTTGTCTAAAGAGGTCACATGCTAAAAGAATGGCAATTAATATGCAAAACCTCCCCTTTTGAGTACACTTCTCATACAACACAGGAATCCAAGCAAAAGTCTCGGTCGCCTTGTAAAATCCAACTTGCGTTTTTTCTCTCTGCAGTTTCAAACTAATCCCTGAGAGGATCGAAGACTGCTGCACCATACACTGGGTGATTACCAGATTCCTCTCAAGATGTTCTCCCACATCACCGTTGCCTCCGCGTTCCTGCAGGATGGCGAATCAGCCCCAGCTGAAATTGATCGCGTACTCTCTGCCTGCTTGGTGCATCAACAACCTGTCTACATCTGTCTCCCCTCTGACGTGGTGCAAATGCCATGCGCAGCGCCAGGCCCGTTTGTGCCCCCCGTGGAGCCAGTGAGCGACAAGTTCACCCTGGATGAAGCGCTTGACGAAGCTGCGGCAATGTTGAGTGTTGCCTCCATGCCAGTGGTGCTTGCTGATGTGGAACTGATTCGCTACCATCTCGAGGACGAGCTTGCATCCTTTCTTTCCAAAACTGGGTTGCCCCAGAGCGGTAACTTCCATCCAGAGCATTCATTTTATGGGTTTTTGCCAAGCGATCCACAAGTCGAAAGACATATCATTCTGCGGGTAGTCACTTTGGCGCATGTCAATTGTTTCGTCAGCAGCCACAAATTGCACATTCACAAGGTCCGCATCAACCCGCGAGATTGCCCAAAAAAAGCTGGACGTTAACGTACTGGGGCGGATGGAGGCTCGAAAGTCTGCACGATTGGCTACAGGCGTAAAGGACAAGATCCAATCCCATCCGGCATGACGGAGAGCTTTCTCCCATGCTCTGGGCATGTTCTTTGCAACAAAATCTTTGCTGCACAAGACACGAATTGGAACAGGTAGCAACTGCCAAGAAGGTGCTGGAGCAGTGATCAGGTTGGAGAGCCCAGTCAACCATCCGCTTGGAGGTTCCACTGGTGGAGGTGGGAGCCAACATTGTAGCGCCACGCCACAAGACGTAAAGGCTACAATAGAACGTAGAGAAGCGCCCGTGTACATGGGTGGTGAGAGCACTGCACAAGTCCATTCTATCCCTGAATGCACGGAGCTGGTGCGCGGCAACCACTTGTTGAGGTCACTGTAGTGAAAGACGGCGTGCCCTTTGAGTACAAGTGGATCCGTCCGATTCTCCAATGCGTCCCCACCATTAGCAGCAAGTATCAGCAAGTGCAGTGACGTTGATGTACAGTACACAACTTGCGAGACCCGCGGAAATGTGGTATGGACATACAGGCGAAGCGATTTTGGTTCATGTGTCCCCCTCACGTCACCAGTTATGGTGCATGATCGTTCTGCCCAATTATCATTTTCACGCACGAACCAGCGAAGAGTTCTTGCACCCATACTCATAGCAACAATGTGTGTGTGCTTACCCTGAGTGATCATGTCGAGACAGGCCACCTCGGCATTGAAATTTGTCGATACACGCTGATGATTCCACCAATCTTGGCTTGTGACATAGAGGATCGATCTTGGATTCTCCAACGGAGCAAAGGCAATAGCGACATTTTCTGTGTCCTGTTCCAGGGGGTTGGAAATTCCAAACACCCCACGTTTCCCAGTCTCTAGCGAGACCTTGAAGCCAAAATGGTCGCGCTTGATGTTGTCGGGAAAACGGGAGTCGCGGAGCAAGGACCAAATCAAGAGGGTGAAAGTGCCCGAGCCAGGGGCACCAATGCGTTCAATGATCGCCAAAATGCTTGAGTTGCATGCCAGCGCAGTGAGGAATGCATTGGAGTACCGAAAGGCGTGCACGAGCGTCAAATGGGTCATATCCACGATGGCAACTCTCGTTGCACTCCCCTTGCTGTTGGCTTCCGAGAAAATGGCACACGCGGGAGATGAACAGAGCGCTACAGGCCACGAGGGTGCAAGTGCAACATATTCGTTCGTCGCGTTGCTTGCCAAGGTACGGCAGCTCCCTTTCTCCAAAGTCTGAATACCAAATCGGGTTCCGAGTTGCGGATCAAGAAAATGTGACACATGCAATGAGTCACCAGAACCGAGAGCACGAGCCAAGGCCACACGATCTGGATTGGGCGCCAGGCGCTCAACAAGCGGATCCAACGTCAATCCGGAATCAGAGTGATCCCAGGTTCCAAAGGGGGTCACCTCAACGACAGGGATGGGCGAAGGGAGCGGAGTTTCTGACAACAAGAATGCAAGTGCCTGTTTGGTGGAAGGCCTTGTGTTCGGATCCTTGCGAAGACACGCAGTTGCAAGCTCCAGCAACCGATCACTTGCGACCCCAGGCACTTGTTCAAATACTTTCGGCACCATAACACCAGTTTTGAAGTAGAACAATACTGCCCCAAAATACCACATGTCGGAGTCAAATGTGTGAGTCCCAATGTCCGGGCACTTGAACTCTGAGGCGCGGGCCACAGCCACGCCAAAGCCAATCAGGCGAACATAGTCATCGCTGGGGCGAACCAGGATGCGCTCCAACGAGAGTGGGCCATTGGGAAATCGGCAAGCGCACCGTAGCGAGTCCAAACCCTTCAAAATCTGCAAAGCAAGCGAAAAAATCAACTTGCTATTCTGCTCAAGGGGTCTCGTATGCAGGAAAGCTGATAGAGGCACAAAGTCTGAATCAACCTGGTGGACAATAGACGTTTCGGTGGTCACGAGATATCCCAGCACAGGGGCCAGATGAGCGTCCGCTCCAGACTGCAAGAGCTCCTCCAAGCAAGAAGCCTGCAGCGCTGCCAAATCGGGACGCTGGACGGAAACCCAGGCGATGGAAACTCCATACAACATTCCTCGGCCAACTTGGGTTGCAACAGATGGGGTCGTAGCGACATGGCTCGGAATCAGCTTCAGGTTGGATATGAACGGGCGCACATATCCCAAGAAAGAAGCTTTCATCCATGCAACGCTGACGACAGCATCAGGACGCACTATCTTTACAGTGCTGGCCAGGTGTTCCTTCCTGAAGTCAGCAATCGAGAGGATAGGAGGTAGACCCATGCCATTCACAAAAAGGAAGTGCTCAGAAGAAGCTGTGCCCAGGACTTGAGCTACCACGCTGGCAAAGGAATCGATTGGGTTGAATTCGTACGCTATCACCGAGGCGGATTCGTCTCGGCTGATGTGCAACACAGACTTTGTACTCCGCTTGGCCTCAGGCATCACCAAGCTTGGAATGTTGCGGAAGAACGAGAGTAACAACGGCGCCCACTTGGTGTTCTGCGGTGTCCTCAGCACCAGCACGTTAGGCGCGACGATATGGTCGGGGCTGAGGACCCATCGTAAGATTGGCGATTCTTGCTCCAACTGGACAGTGACAACCGAGGGCAATGTTGAGTCCATGTCATAATGATATTGTTGACAGCGAGGAAAGCATCGCAACCCAAACTGCAAGCGAGGTGACTGGGGAATGCTGGGCACGGCCTCAACGATCTCGAACCGCTCAGCAGCTTCGACCACTACAACCCACACATAACCACCATCCGTGACCAGTTGGTGGAGCCGCGCTTCGGGAAGAGAGAAAGCCTTCTCGCAAAAGTAAATCTGAAATGTTCTTCCAATCGCATCGACCATCGGTGTGGAGCGGCTCACCGTGCCATCAGACGCCTCAACTTCCACAAATGTCTGGAGACCGGAGCCCAGAACAAGAATCTTCTTGCAAGACTCAGTTTGGGTGTTGATGCTTACCGTCCCGATGACCTGGCCAAAAGCATTCCCCTTGTCCACACTCGCTGAAAACATATTCTGCCACAATCGCTGAAGAGAAGGCTTGTTGGCGTTTCGCCCTTTTTTCACTGTTTTCGCTGTTTTTCGCTCTTTTTCGCTGTAAAAAAAAGGGTAATGAGTGGGCCCCAATTCCGCACAGAGGCGATCTCCGGGACTGCAGCTGGCCGAGTGGTTGGTGAACTTCAGGTTGGGGGCACTAAGGCCACACCCACGCTAGACCCGGAGGGAATTGCCCTGCTCGCCACGAAGGCTCCTCCGACGGGTGTGTACGAAACAAAGAGTGCTTCCGGGTTCGCTGCTGGCGAGGTGATGGGAAAGGTCCACATCGCCAGCCCAGGAAATGCCGATGGAGATTTTTATGCGAAACCAGGTTTCGCGTTGCAGGCTGTCGTGGAGCAAGTCAAGGCCTCACTGGACCGTCCGTCGCTCGAACCGAAAGGACCTTTCGATGTTGAGGGCCAGCAACTTTTCCTCACGGAACTCGACCTTCTGCTCGACTCGCATCAAGCAGAGACCCTTCGAGAGTGCCAACGCCTTCTCTCTCGTGCGGACGCCTCCCTGCTTGGACTTACTGCAAAGGACAAACTTGTCAGATGGCACCCAGCCGTCGCCATGGACTTGACGTACGCTGTCGTTGAAAGCTCGTTTTCAGGGCCCATATCGGCCAACGCAATTACCACCATGCTGCAGCATGCAGGTTCTGATTGGGCGGCAATATGCGGCGTCCAATTTCGCCAAGTCGAAAGCTCTGCAAGCCCTCTGTTCACTGTTCGCTACTTGAACACGACCGAGCCAACTTTGCACTCGACTCTTGCCGCTTCCTTTTTCCCGAACGAGAAGCCAGAAAGACGCATCCTCTACATTTTGCCTGCGTTCCATTCAGGAGGCAACATCGGCGTTTTGCGCCACGAGTTGGGACACATACTGGGCTTTCGCCACGAACATATCAGAATCACATTTTCTGAGTCCTTGCACGACACTACGCCCCTCTCTGCATACGACAAGTACTCTGTCATGCATTATCGCGTGGCAGGTGGAGGTACGCATGACATGCACATCACGGACAAGGATGCTGAAGGTGCACGGCGAGTGTATGGACCACCTCTTGCGCTTTGTGAATTCTTCGCCAAATGAATTTCATTCTCTCCTGCTTTCTGGCCAGAGCTGATCATTAGCACTACTGAAGCGAGTCGGCAATTCTTGAGATCCCCGAGGAACGAGAAGAACCCACAACCAAAGGCAAGCTAACCATGCAATTCACTGTTCAGCGTGGTAATTTCAGGTCCAAGCGAAAAATCCCAGAGGGGTGTAGAGGGGCTGGAATGAAGGGAGGAAGGCCTCTGCAGGGCCTCGGTTAGAGGGGAATGAAGTTGATTGTGACACAGGTGGACCTCCTGAAATTGGAGCAATGCTAGCAGTTGGTCACAGCAGATGCCTTCGAAACCATTTGAGATGATGCAGGCAAGTTATCCTGTGAAGCAGCGCCCGAAATACTTGCTCTCTTTCTTGTAATCGCCGGGGCACATGAGAAGAGCAAAAACGAAAACGCCTGGCCATGTACTCTCGCGCTGCGTTGCTGAAAGACGATTTGCTCTATCATGCAATCATGCAATGGAAGGGCGAACTCGTACAGAGAGCTGCGGACGGCCACGGAGGCCCTCCTGACTCCAAGGCCTTATATGCAGGGTAGACGTGATGGCCCATGAGCCCACCGCTCCACTAGAGCCGCGTGATGAGTAGAGGCGCGTGCTGTGAGATTCGATATCTGACCCACTTGCATGCTCAAACGGACGGTGCCAATTTTTTCTCTTCCTTTGAGCCGTATGTAGTGCATCGCTGGAGGTTTGATAGGGCTTGGCGCTCAAAGGGACTGACACCAGCGACTACCTGGCGCAGCGGTCTATGCCGGTATGGGTTGGGCACCCCGCGAATACCGCCGTCAATACCGAAGCAATACCGGTATGTTTTTCCCGACCTCAAGACCGGAAATCACAGTCATTTTTCGGTTTTGGTCCAGGTCGCGAATACCGAGATGAATACCGATGAAATACCGATACCGGCATAGAGCGTTGACCTGGCACCTTCTGGAGTAGAGATTTGACCATCTCCGCCCACTGGATGCGATTGTGACGTTCGGATCATCTGAGGCGTACGAGTGATATTTGGCCACCACACTCGGTGGAAAGGTATGGCATGAGGTGGGAAGCGAGCAGGCAGACTTTGGGCGAATTCGGTAACATCACATTTTCTCACACCAATTTGATTGCCGTGCTCTCCGACAAAGGCAGGAGAGTTTCCAGTGCCATGCAGTGTCTGAGAATGTTTAATGACCCCAGTGCTCACTATTGGAGGGGGCGGGAGCTGATCTACGAGAGGATCAGTGGTGTCTCTTTCTGTGGAGAAACGGCCTTGGGCGACTTGACTACATGTTTAGTATTACGACCCCACATTTCTATTTTTGGAAGACCAAGGTGTTTGCACTTCACAGCCGCTGTGAGATTGATGGAATCCTATTCTCTTATGATGTCGATTTCTCTGTTGTGACATGTTCAGCCCGTCGTAAAATAGTGGAGTGAGGTGCTGGACCTTCATCGTTTGCAGTAACTTGCTGCCCTAGGTGGTGCTCATGCATGCCAAGCATCCCGGCCGCCCTGGGATCCTCTAGGCCAAAGTCGACTTTTGAGCGAAATTACCACGATGGATCGTGATGGTGAGAGCCAGCTTATCCTGAAAGATGTTCAAAAGCACATGAAAAGGGAGGGCGCCATCAGCGATGACTTGAGGGCGCTTTGCAGGGCAGCCAATGGGGACAAGAGGTGCTGGCTCAAGTTTCCGACAGGAGCAGTTCCGACAAGAGCGATTCTGGTGAATAAATACAATGCGCCATTGCGTAACTTCCACCAGCTAATCTTGCAGTGCTTCTTGTGTTTAATGGAAGAAGGGCTTTGGCGCTGGCGAGATACCTGTTCCCCATTGGCTTTCTGTTCTTATTGAGAACTATCGTTAGGAGGATGACCTTGACATTGCTCACATGAATTAAGCTCGTTCTTATGAAGGGAGCATATTGCTTCGTATGCTTGCTTCTTTCGTGTTGTATCTCTTTTCTGTTTTGACCGTTCAACTCGATTCTTTGCCATTCGAGCGCTGGGAGGTGGTACATCCTTGGAGGTTTGAAAAGCCCGAGCCATTACATACATTGCAGCTTCAGCAGCATTAGAAGGAGCAAGTTGTGATTCGTCAATCTTCTGAACTATGCCTTGCATCGACTCAGTGACACATCTGACAAAGTTGATGTACTCCAGATTTGGATCAGTGGACGTCAGAATCTTAACATCCTCCAAGTCCTTCTTGAATTTTTCCTTAAGCTGAGTGGCGCCTAGTTGCAGAACACTTTTCAGAAATGCATTAAGCATATTTCCAAGGGCAGAAATTTGCACAGTCCTCCTGTCAGCAGCTTCCAGAATGTCTCCTGCCACTACGTTGTTTGCCTCAGCAACAAGCAGTGACGCTGGGAGCACCTGACTCACATTCTCCCAGACCTTGACTTGTAGTAGACTTGCAATGTCATGGACAGTTTCAGGAGATGCACCGAACTTTCCAGCTAAGGTCACAGCCAGTGTTGATATCTTTTGTTGCAAGTTGTGCCAATTATCAGCGGCTCTAACTTTGAATCTTGATGGAAGGTATCTCAAGTTCATATTGTCCGAAACCCATTGTGATTGTTGATTCAAATCCTCAATCTGTCTCCTGCAGTCTGCTTCTTTTTTTCGAAGCTCTGCCACATGCTTTGCAGCCTTGTCCGATTCCTTTTTCAGCTTGCGCTGCTCCTTATTCAATTGGCGTGCCTCAGCTTTTGCTGCTTCACGTTCCATTCCACTTTTGGTGAGTCTTTGGACAATTTGGTTATAGCCTTCAGGGTCCTGGACCTCTTGTTGAGATGGCTGACCAGAAAGCTCATCTGAAACTCTACGCAATTCTTTTTCACATTCTGCCTTATCGTTCCTAAGGATAGTTTGCACAGACACAAGGATGGAGGGCAAAGGCTGACTCTCAGGCTTCCAATTCTCCCACTGAGTGGCGTCTGGACATAAAAGTTGTGTTGTTTGAAAGCCCCAATAGTGGGTACCTTGCTCGGAGGAAAACACAGCCACAGCATCACGAAGTGCTTTTCGCAAGCCTTCACGCTGTTCCTTGTCATCGCTTGCATAACACCACTTAAGTTGTAGATGGAACTCAGAATCATCCGTGAAACCAATATCAACATCCTCATAACCCTCCACTCGAAACCACTTAACAACTTTTCCTTCCAATCCTTTCTCATCTAATGATGCTTCCAAAAGACCTTGGAAAGCAAAATATGCAGCATAAAGATACTGAAATGTATAGCCGGCTGCAGAGCGTGCTGCACACCGCTTGAAGCGTTGTAGCTTAGCTGCACTTTCTTGTGCATCATGAGGAATCAAATCAGCAAGAGCGTCATTCTCTTTTGCTGTCTGCATAGCACCAACCGACCTTCGAAAGAGTGAGGGCCCTCAGCACTTCAGGAGGAATAAGAGGAAAAACGAGCAAAACAACCTGCCGACCACAAAAAAGGGAAGGAAAGTAAAAGATGAATAGAATAAGACAGATACATTGTCACTCTCAGACAAGCTCAAAAACAGTGCAACACTTTGACCAAAGGAAGCAAAAGCAAAAGAAGGAAGGAAGGAACACACAAGGGTATTTCTAACTGTTTACCCTCAAGAACCACCAAATCGTAAAGTATGAAGGAGCAAGAGGGGATTACCCACTCAGGCCCTCTTCGATCCAATTTTTGACGCGTCTAGTGACTTCCACTCAAAAAACCCATACTGGCTGTCTCACCCCATAAACCCCCATACTCACATATTCACTGCCCATATTTGGAGGGTGTGTGTTATGTGTCAGTGCATGTGTGTGAGTGCACGCGGTTTTCTGTCATGCGGCTGTCGGTGTTGAACCTTTGCATCACAGCGTCGGGAAGAGAGAGCAGAAGAAGAAGTGAAGGGGAAGGGGGAGGAGGTGATGAGGGTAGTGAGGACGTGAATCTTGGAGAAGATGGGGGAGGGCAACCTGAGCATGATTTGTCTTCGCGCGCGTGGTGCACAGTTGACCAATGAGTTCCTCCGATACTGAACGCCTCTGGAGCAAGTTGAAGCGCGTTTTGACCAAATTGCGCGGTGCATTGGAGGTTGAAACAGGAGCAGAACAAGTTTGGTGCAACGAATTTCGAGCAACAGAGCGTCGTCTTGATGCAATGTGGACCGCAGGAAAGCTGAAACATCTTGGTCCAAGGCCAGTCAATGCTCATATCCCTGCCAAGTTTGATCTTGCTGCTTATTTCAAAGGATATGAATGAAGAGGCCCCGGAAGAAAGTTCTATTTTCAGCTCCGAAGCCCCCATCTCACCCCCATACGAGGTCCTCAAACCCCCATAAAATATGGGGACGGCAACCCTCTATGATATTATGGACTGGCCGGCTCGGTAATAGCGGCCAAAAGAGCGGACGACAAATAGGCTCTGCTAGGCTCGAACAATCAACACGCTCTAACAACAGGACTGGATGGTTTTCCCCTCATCTACAGCAACCATCAAGACGGTTTGAAGAGGTTTGAGCCCCAACAACCCGTGGTGTGCCTCGTTGGTTTCTGGACCCCAACGTCCAGAAATTTTCTCCGCTAGGAAGGGGCAAACCACCAACGTACGATGACCTCCACCACTACTCTGACCCTAAGGAGTGCGGGAAAACCACTGGTGCGCGCCACTCTATCCTCTGGTGAGAAGAGAACCTAATGAACGAAAAAAAATGCCTCACTCTAGGCCTACCTCACTCGTTTACAGCGGTCTCCGAGGAGGGCCCGCTCTTCGGATCGCACAATCCACTCAGTGATGAGGAGGGAGTTGAGCTCCCCTCAATCGAGGATGCCAGGAACCAACAAAGCGCGATGCTTTTACCAGATGTATCTCATTGGACGCTGGATGGGCTTTCGAACGAGCAACTTCGCTTGCAGGCCACGGAGGTGGTGGGTGCGGACCTCTCGGCTTCCTCGTTGATGCAGTGGCAGACTTCGGTGATGAAGTTCAGTAGAATGGTGCGGTCGGCATTGTCAGCAACACGCCATACGTTTGCATTGCTGGGTGTTGACACCAGCGTCATGTTTGACGCGGTTGATTTCTCGTTGAGCCGTGGCGAGCTGCGGTCCAGAGTGGCGGTGAAGCAACAGATGGGCCAGAAAGCCGGTGCGGTGCTGCACCAGATTCTGTTGGTGGAGCGGACCGAAGAGGAGCTGGCGGAGCTGGAAGAAGAGATTGCTCATCCTTCGACAAGTGTGCTGCGCTTGGGACAACTAAGGCGTCATCGTAGGATTCTGGATCTCATCTCCAACGATGTGGTAATTGATTTGACACTTCGCGAGGGTGATGAAGATGAGGCGCGTTCGGCCATTGTTGAGTGTCAGAATCGACTGCGCGGGTTTGCATCTGCAGCTGGGCTGAATACTCGTGGGACGCCGAAACGACAGCTGGCGAGAGTGCAGTTGGAGAAGAAGGATGTGGTTGCAGGTGTCGGTGACACAACAAAACGTCGGAAGAAGAAAGGCGTGGCGGTTGGGAAGGAGAGTTCGTTGAATAATGTGGAGGCGGATGTTGAGAAGGACATCGCGGAGGAGAAAGATGACGAAGAACTCAACAACGAGGAAGCGTCGCATCAGCGCCAACAACAACGTGGTCAGAAAAAGCGTGAGAGACATGTGCAAGAAACTGTCGTGATCAACAATGACGCCAACGATAAGGATGATGTGGAGGCCAACGACGAGGGAGATGAGCGGGGCTCTAAGTCGGATGAGCAAGGCGATGGCGATGAACCCAGCGAAGAGGCGGATTGGAAGAGTCAACTGCAGGTGGATCTGGGTGAGGCAGAGTGTTCGGTTGTCGGGGTTCTGGAGTTGCTCGCCACACGAAAAGACGAAAGTTCGGTGTCTCTGGAATTCAACCCCCTTGATCCGACTTTGGACCTTGCAAATGCTGCAACGGGAGAAACGATAGCTCAAGATGCCGAAAAACTGCAAGCGCTCCTCCAGCAAGAGCCTGTGAGATCCTCTGTGGAGGAGTGGGGCAAACTGTTGGGGTGGTGGTGGCTTGTTCGGCGCTCCCTATCATTCGCTGGCTTGTTTGATCACTTGGATTCTTTACGAAAGCCGAAAAAGCAGCAAAAAGGTAAGGGTGGGCGCCCAAGGAAACAACAGTCGCTGGAGGCCATGTGGAATGATCTGGTAAAGCGTGTTCGAGGACGACTATCATATAAGCATGCGTGTCAATACCGCGACATTGGGAACTTTTTGAAGGCCTTTCCAGGATTCATCTATCAGACACAGTTCATCACCAAGGAGCAGTGGACGCGCACTTACAAGAAAAGGGATGGTCAGCGGGGAAAGCCGTTCACTGTGGTGCTGAAGCAAGTGATGTCCAAGAAAGAGAAGTCGTTTTGGAGTTCCAAGGAGCGCTTGGGAGAGTATTATGCGTCGATGAGGCCTACGGGAGAGATGCCTGATGGACCAGTTGTGCAGTTTCGCATGGAAAGGGTTCTTGGAGATGGCGATTGTGGGTTTACCGTGATTGGCATTCCTCGCGAAGAGGCAGCAGATGCGTTGGAGAAGAACTTGGACAATGAGGATATTCGCAAAATGATTGGCATGGAAATCCGCAGCATGTTGATGGATGGCGTGGATGAGAAACTTGGATTGCCGGTATCAGTTTTGGATGACGCCATCCGTCAACTGCTTCATGAGCACGTCGAGACTCAGACCAAGATTGATGAGGATGCCAGGGCGGGTCACATCAACAAGAAACTGGAAGACGATTTGGCTGCTCTCGAAAAGGAGATTGCATCGTGGTGTGAAGACAAGGAAACTTGTGAAAGGTTCATCAGCACTTACATTCGCAACGCTGAGAACGACGGCTATTTGCAAACTGCTGTTCGTGAGATTGGCACTGCTTACACCACCCTCGATGCACTGGCACGAATCTATGATTTTCGAGCCGCCATTTGGCAGCGCGACAAGGAAGACGTCAGTCAGGTTCGCTTTATTGGATGGATCAACAAAGAGTCGGTTGGCAAGACTGTTCACATGTTGCACGATGGACGCGTTCATCTTGATTTGCTCGTGTTGGGGTGAATCGCAATGACCTTTTGCATCATCCCATGTTCGTAGCAGGCAAGTCTTCAGTTCGCGTTGTTGACCACGAAGGATGTGGAATGATAAAAACAAAAGCACTGACTGTCTGTCGCAAGTCCATACCTAAAGTGGGAAGAAGGGGTGCTGTGCACTGGAGGGGTGTCCATCTTCAAGGTTCTTATAATGACTGACTAACTTGGGCATCTCCACTACTGACTAACTACTGGCGTAGTCAATAAGTCAATAAGAAGTCAATTGTGTTTGAGCACTCCCAGCTCAACCATTTTCAACAAGAAGTGCTCCCAGTTGAAGTTGGGTCTCTTAAAGAGGTCATACAACACCATCTGCATCTCCAGGACCTGGTTTGATGTTCGAGTGCGCAAACGTGTGACAAATCCATGGGCCCAAGAAAATGCACGCTCACAGTGCGATTCGCCAGCAGGAATCGCCAAAAGCATGCGAACAACAGGTAGAGCTTTGCGGCACCAATCAGAAACAGGTTTGGAGTCACGATAGTATTCAAGAGGGTCATCATCCTTCTTAAGCGAGCAGTTTGCAAGGTAATTTCGCAGATTTCGCACATCAGTGGCACAGGACTCTCGTATGTCAATTCCTACAGGAATTTCAGCATCGCTGTAGAAATCAACACACTCATCAAGGATCTTCAACCAACATCCAGTGATAATATTTTCGTCCACACCAAAGGAAGCAACAAAACGGCTCTGCGTTGGATCTACAAGAGCTGCCTTCAAGCAGTTATTCACTGTTGTCAGATATTCTGATGTTCGCTCTGTAAGAGCGCTCTGCAAAGCAATAGCAAGCTCTGGAATTCCTCGAGTCTCCAAATCCAGCTGCTTCTCCAACAGCTTCTCATCTATATAGTGCAGTAAACCCGGTACACGTGAGGCAGTGGGACGTTTCAGATCTTGCAGCGCCCGTGATGCAACAGAAAATGGCTTTAAGCAGTCAATAATGCCTTGCAGGCGGACATAAAAGCGTTTCTGAAAGATATCATTGGCATCAGTCAATTGAGCTGGCCAATCTTTCAGCAAATGCTTTCGCATGTCCTCAGCGCCATCCAACTGAGACATTAATGCATCTTGCAAACGTGCAAAACGCTCTAACATGAGCAAAAGGCCCTCCCATCGTGTGTCATTTTTCTGAACAAATTGCAGGACCTGATCATACTCCTCCCATTCTTGCAAACGCTGCAGAAAAAGCTTACAATTGCGATCTGCTTCAATCACTGTGATGATGTAGCTCACAGCACGGACCATCACAACAGCTAGGAGCCCACGATATCCACGGGATTTCTGACTGTCTCCAAAAATATCATTCAGAACCAAGTTGAGACGGTGGTTCATGCAATCCTCCCCATCTTCATCAATCTCCACATTGCGAGCCTTTTTCACATCACCACCTTGGTCAGAAACTGTGGCTACACTCATGGTGTTTCCTGGCAGGTGCTGTGCGATGCGCTCTGAGACACAGAAACCAATCAGCTCTGCAAAAGTTGCTCCAGGAAAGTGTACCAAGTCAAGAAGATGATGTGACATCTGCCACTGAGGGGTAATCCCATGGTAAGTGATTGCAAGGTACTTGCGCTTTGCTGCAGATGTCCAGAAATCAATGGTGGTGGACACAGCTCCACAAGCCATGAGCTCCTGCTCCTTCAGTCGAACAGCAGTGACAAACATGGGCTCTATCAACTCTTGAATTTTGCTAGTCTCATCGATTTGGACACCCCATTCCTTCTTCAACACCTGAAAGGATGGATCAGATAAAGAGTTGAACGATTCCTTGCAGCAAATCAAATGGTACACAACAGCAAGCTGCTTGCGGACTTTGACACTAATGTCTGCCTTGGCTCCTTTCGTTGAGATGACTAAAGCAGGAGAGTTACGAAAGAATCCAACTAAGTCACCCTGTTTCCTTGTCTCCATCACAGTCTGCAAAACAGCTTCTAGATCCTCACCACGATCATTGGCCTCTAAGAGAGTCACCCACTCCTTTCTGTGCTTTTCGGCCCAGTGATCCTTGCAGTTTGAGAGGTGGAATTTGATCTGATGCAAGCAGAGTCGGCATTTGACAATTCTTGTAGTTTCATCGACCGTCAACCAAAGCACGTGTTGCATGGAGCGTTTCTTACGCCCGTGTTGTTTGCGCTTTTTGAACTTACGCTTCTTCTCAACAGGGGGCAATAAACCTGAATCCTCTTCCTCCTCATCCTCATTTTCCTCCTCAACTTCATCGTCTTCTTCATCATCCCTCTTACCCACCTCAAGGATATCTTCCTCTGCAGCAAGATCATCTTCCTCGAAACTTTGCAAAGCATGGTCTTCGTCCCCATCGTCCACAGGGGCTTGTTCTTCCTCTTCTCTATAATCATCATCGTCCCGTTGCTTTTTCTGTCTTCCCACTTCCTTTTTTCTGGGAACTCTGCCCTTGTGACGAGCTTTGTCAAGGAGTTGATCAACCTGCGCCTGAGTGAGAGGAGGAGGAGGAGGGCTCTTGTTCCTTTTTTCGTTCTTTTTGCGAGCTCTTTTGTGACGAGAGCCAGTCTCATCATTGAGTGCAACCTTCGTTGCTTCTACAAATTGACGACTGAGAGACCCTCCCTGTCTCATGGATGAGTTATTGACTGACTAATGACTGACTCCCACTTTTAGTGACTGACTTTTTGCACCGAGGTACCAGTCAGCATAAGAACCTTGTCCATCTTTTTTCTTCTTCATGCAGCGAAAATTGGCCACTCCTAGAGGGGTTGGAATAGGGTCACACACTACGAGTGGTTGAGGGTCGCAGAAGATGGATGATAATCCGATTCGCCGTTTTCAAGATACTACAAGAGCTCTTGTGATCGTCTGTGGGACCTTCAGCGATGAACAATTTGCTGAGTTGCCCGCAACAGAGGACTTGCGCATGGTTGTGAATGTCTTGACAGAATGTTGTTGGGTAAAGCGTGATAACATCACTGTTTCATCAGCCTCTCCTACCTGTGCCGAGGGCAGGAAATTGCTGTCAGAATTTGCCAAGCTTCCGCACATGGTGAGTGAGAATTCTTGCCTCTCCCGAGATGCTGATGTGCACAAAGGGGCCATCATTTGTGTACATCTCAACGCACGGTTTGTTCGACAACGAGAACAAATGGTGCCTTGCTCTTGCAGACTCGAAAAGTGACGGGACAGGCTGTGTGCGTGAGTCTGAGTTGAAAGCGTCTTTCTCGGACCTCATGCCACAAGGCCGATTGCTCATGATCATCGATGCTTGTTACTCTGGAGCGTTTGTGAAAGACCGACGACACGAGCGACTGGCAGCGTTCTCAACACTCCTAGAAGGAGCTGGGTTTTTTTGCCTTGCTTCCTGCTCCGCAGAGCGCACTTCATCATTCAGCTCAAGTGGAAGCCATTTCACAGCACGAGTGTGTGAGGCTTTGAGAGCAGCGCACTCAAAAAATGGTCTTGTTCGCCTTTCTAAGGTTGTGAAGATGCTTCGCCAACGCCGTGGTGATGCACCTGTTTTCTCCAAACCCTGGGACTGGCTGGACCAAGACTGGGCCATTGCGTACATTGAGAAGCCAAATGCCAAGAATGTGATCCGTGGTGCTATCCGTGCCAGCGAAGTTGCTCAAATAGTTGCATTTGCTCGCAGCCCGTCCCATCCTGGTGATGCTGTTTTGAAAGCTGAAGTGGAGCTTTTTGCCTCTTCGGAGAATCAAGCCACCAAACTCTTTCTTGAAGCCTGGAATTGTACGAACCCTGAGCATGTTAATAGTGCTGTTAATATCACGAGACTTTTGTATTCAAGGCTCCCACAAGAGGCCCCCGCTTCTGTGGCCGAGTTGATGGAGACACATCATGGATCGCCAGTAATTCTAATTTTCTTTATTGTGCATTATCCTTTGAAGTGGTCCCTGAACATTTCTGTCCTTGCTCGTGTCTATTCGATGATTCCGCCTCGAGAGTACATGCTTCGCGATGGTGTTGCTCGCCGTGCTCTTCTATGTCACGACCAGCACTGTTCTGCATTGGTGGATGATCACGTTGCTCAACTGCGAAAGACTGTAGATGTGATGTCATGTGTCCACCCGTGGAATTATGTCAGCTGTTGTACCATTCTCCCCATTCTTGAGCATGCGTATGCAGGATCTGACTATGTTTTAGTCGAGCAGTGGCTTGATCTTGTGGATGCAACTGAACTTGCAGGATGCTCCAAGAAATTGCGGAAGGGATGGGCAAAAATACTCCTTGCAATTTGTGAAGTGAACTGGCGCCCCCTCACACGCATTCTGTTTCAGCTGGAGCTTCCTCCAACTCTCATTTGCGCATGCATAGAATTGGCCTTGGTTAAGTTTACAGTGCGTGAGACTTCTTGGTACCTCCTTCTCTTGTGGTATCTCTTCTGTCCAGAGTCTTTCAAGGAAGCTCGTGGTATCTTAGAATCACATGCGCAGTGTTTGCCTGCTGGACTTATTGCTGCATTTGATGATATTTCCCAGAGGCCTGGGTTTCATCCAGCTGAACTCATATGGCTCGCAGAACTTATTCGAGCAAATGGGTATTAATTGTTCTTCATGCATTTCTGGACCCAGCATGCGTTGTTCCAGACAAAGGCACAAAAAGGACTTTTTTAACTCCCAAAAGCTGTGATTCGAGCCGCCATTTGGCAGCGCGACAAGGAAGACGTCAGTCAGGTTCGCTTTATTGGATGGATCAACAAAGAGTCAGTGCAGGACATGTTGCACGATGGACGCGTTCATCTTGATTTGCTCGTGTTGTTGGGGTGAGATTGCAACTTCCCTTCGTCCAAGAACGCTTGTGACTTCGAGATTCGATTTGCGTTTGCTCTCGAGTGTCTAAAGCAGGACGGTCGCAGAATGAAAATTTGGTCGCGTCCCCTGATGTTTGTCCCGCAATCCATGCGAGATCTCTGTGTTTGATTTAAAAACAACAACATACCCTAAGGCAAGTTGGAATCAACTTAGTGGCGGCTTGGAACGAAAAAACAGTGATTGTCTCGGCTGTCAAAACCAAAAATCGCACCCAGTGTCAGGACTGAGAAACACTTGGTGATAGGTTGATAGGTGTGAAGGGTGTTTGGTGATTGGTGATTGGTGATTGGTCGGGCCTGATCACATTCCAAGTTCATTTTGCGTCCACATCTTCCAGGTGAAGGTCATTATTCACATACCTAAGGGAGACAAGTCATCACGGTGGTAGGAGAAAAAACGCGACTTACTGAGCTTCAACCACCCAAAGCTTCGAAGCACGGGAATTCTTCAAGGGTGACTCTTCGTCGATGCACTTCTTAAGCGCCCTTAGCTCCGACTGTTCAAGGGCCTCCGCTACACCCTCCTCGAACTTGGCATTTTTGTACTTGCCAATACCGGTCACAATACCATGTTGTTCCATAAATTTGCGGACTTCTGCTGCAATGTAATACAGTTTCCCATCGATTTTCACGAGAGTGAGATGCATGATATCATCGACACCAGGAAAGCGCTTCTGTATGCTAGAGCAGTGCAAAATGCGAGCATTCGATGACATCGCAGGAGTAACGGGCGCAGGCATTCTTGACTTCTTCACTGGCGTTCGCACTGGAGAAGAACTGGGAGTTGTTGACGTTGATGTCACCTTACTTTGTTTCAGAAACGCGCCAAAGTAATACAGCACTCTCACCTTCTTCTCAAGCAAGGGCGCTCGGCCCTCCTGAAAGGATGTTAGTCTCTACGGAGTGTAAATCCAGAGACCTACCTCCTTGTCATAATTGTTGTCGGACCTACTTGGAGAAAATTCAACACAAACACTCGTGCCAGTGTGATGGTCTTGTTCCATGTCCTCATCAGAATCTTCCGGAGTCACATCACTGACGTATTTCAAGAATCGAGCGCGCTTCATATTCAGGGATCCAGTTGGATTAATTCCCAGCAGAGTCAAATACGCTCGGAGCGCTTTCTTGTTTAGCGTTCGCATTTTCTAACAAGCTTATGAAAAACCATTGCAAAAAGAGAACTTCACTGACCTTGTACACCTGTTCGCTCGCGACATCAGCCTCCTTCTCATCTTCGTCATCCTCCGAATACTCGACCACTTGATAGAGTGATGGCGGAATATTTGCATCTCCAGACACCCAGCGCAAAGCAAGAACTCCAAGCTCATCGCTGTTCACCTCGCCTCTCCTGTTCAGTTTCCAAGAGAGAAAAGGAGACTTCACCAGATCAACGGAAAACTTTCCAATGCTTGATTCCACTGTGACTCGCCTGCCCTGGTCAGAATGATCTGGACGTGTCGGAGCATACACCTGAAATGCATCTTCGAGTTTGGCAGAGTCTTCCTCTTCAAGAGGAGAGCATGCATCGGACCCAGAGACGAATTCAGTCGGTTGATAAAGATACCATTGCCACTGCCGCGTGTCAGACAAAACATGGCAAACGAACGACTTAATACCTTGTTGCTTGTAAATTGCCCATCAGGGTTTTGCGAAAGCTAAGGACAGAGTTAGAGGGGACCTTAAAAATACAACGCGAACTTACAAGTTGATTTCGCAAAACATTAATAGCATCGCGGGCGCGATAGAGCTTGCGCGGGCTGTTCAGGTACAAGGCTCGCTCGATTGCCTGAAAATCGACAACGCATTTGGAGGAAACGCCAGCGCTTGCCTTCTCCATTAAGTGCTTATTCTGGTGAGCCCATCGATTGCATGCAGCACTAACATCAGCCAAAGTGACTTCCAACGACTCAAAGCCATTCGCCGCACGAAGCAACAGCTCTTTCTCGCAAAATTCTGCAATCTTCACCGCCGCCCGAGCATTTCCAAAAGAAGAGTCCCACCCTGCGCAGGGTTCAAAGAATGCCAAAAGGGCTTGCGAGGCCTCTTCGCTCAATGTCAAGCCACGCAAGTTGACCAGAGAATTCACGACAACTTGTGCTAGCTGGTGCGGTGAAAAAGCCTGAAGAGAAAATTCAAGACCGGTGAATCTGCTGGCCAATCCTGGCTCTGCCTCCTTCAGCGCCATGATCTTCTCGGGATACCCCGCCATAGCGTGCAGCACATTCTCATGCCTGTTCGTAATTTCAGCGTTCCAGGCAAGAATCGCTTCATCCCCATAGTCCACTGTGAGCAACCCATGAGCCTCGTCAACGGCAAAGATTCCACCCTCTGCATCTTGAACAGCAAAAGCCACTTTTTGGGGTGTGATTCCCATGATGGGGGCAATTAACCCTTGGCCAGTCCACGGCTCTTCCATGTTAGTCACCAGATTTTTTGAGGGCATATGACCATACAGCAAGTCGCCTGCCAGATAATAAAACCTGCCAAGTATGCGCAATGCTGTTGTTTTGCCAACACCTACGAACAAACATGAGCACCAACAACCACGAACAACACCTTTGATGGGAGTAGATTGACTCACCTGGAACTCCCAACAAAGTAATGGGCTCCATATTCTTGCTCGGCTCTACAACGAGAACTGAACTCTTGTTCTCTCTGCGGAACTTAGCGACATGATCGCGGCCTCTTTTCAGAAGTAAGACGTTCCTGAGCTCGTTTTTGAATTCATCCGAGCCAACTATGCCCGAAAGCTTACGATTCAAGCGGACGAACTGCTGGAAGAAGAAAGCAGGCAAGCACTCGTCCAGATTCGCAATCCTGTTGATTGGCAGCCAACATCTCGACCTTGCGCCTACCTCCACTGCAAACCATTCTGCCACTTGGTGTCCTTTGTGTGCGTCCCGCTTATCAGCATCAGGATGATTTGTCAGTGCAGCAATATCGTCCATAGTTGAATGGATGACCAAGCGTTTCATGATGCGTGAAACACGGCATTGCTTGGTCAGTTCGATTTTCTCGATGGTCACCTTGGTTCCATCAGGCAATTTGACAAGAACACGTGGCAGGATTTCCGATGCCGATTCAACGCGCGATTTCAGCACCGTTGTAGGTAGATCGTGTATCTGTGAACCCACGGGCTTCAAATCCAGCCTAGCAGCCTTTTCCCTTGCCGTTTTGATGAACGAATCCAGCAGGCTCTGTTGATCTGCCTCGCTAAAAAAGGAATCATCGCCAATATTGGCATTTTCAACTTCCTTGAATTGGACAGGCCTGTTGTTGTCATTGTTGCCATATTCCGCGTGAGCACTTTCGCTCGAGACTTGGGAATCCTCGCTGGCTTCCTCACTTTCCACTTCTTTGACGCTTCCTTCCTGTAACCCCAGCAACACCAATCTTTGCTTCGCAGGGGTAGTCAGTACAACCTTGCCCTTGCCAACTTTGCTACCGCCCTTGCTCAAACCAGTTTCTAGCGCGAGCTTCACCTCGGGGTTCTCCATTGTCTTCTTTGTCACGACAAACTGCGCATCCTTCTCGTGTACTTGGATGACAACATCGGTGCTGCTGCCTTGTTTGGCTTTCACACTGCTGATGGTTCCCTTTCCATCCCATTCTGCCGTCTTTTTCTTTGACATGAGCAGTTGAGATGTGTTACCGTGACTACTGTACTGTTGTGCTTGGGAATTGATCCAACCCACCAATCGCTTTTCGCAAGTTCAATTTCTCACTGCAATCCCTCTCTTTTTTGGCTCTCTCTTCGTTGCAGTAGGGCCTACATTGAGGCAAATGGACAAAGCGTCCGATTCTGCGACATCTGATAGTCCTACAACACCGAGAAAGGCTGCCAACTCTCGTGTTTGGATGTTCTATGTGCCAGAGCGGAAGGCCGAGACGCTCACCGCTTCTATCAAGCCTGGTGCCGCCTCTGTGAAATGGCTTTGTGATGCGGACCCACCTGCTGAACTTGGACGCAATGACGCTGTGTGGTTGTTGCACGCGTTGAAGCCTGATCCACAGGGACGATGTTACAGAGGTTTCCCTTTTCATGATTTGTCTCTTCCCGAACCTGGTGTGTTGAAGCGGTTGATCAAAGGACGCATTACTGGTCGTCGTGGAAAGGAACTTCGTTTTGTGATTGAAAGCGATGAGAGCGATGCTCCTATCGACAAATCCTGGAGTCGTTGCCATCTCTCTGCCTTGCAAGGAGTGATTCGCAGACCATCGACTCCAGTAAGCCCCGATAATGTCCTCCAAGCAAAAAAAGCGCCCCCCCTGAATGGTGCGTGCAAGACATTGGCTTTGAGGGCTGACTCGAGTGCAATCGAGGGCCCGGAAAGCGCCTTTGAAGAGCTCCCTGTGGCAGAAATCAAGATACTTGAGAGGATTGCGCCCCACGTGGAGGAAGATGGCCTATTAGGCCCACAAATCTTTCGAATTGCATGTGCACGATATTCTCATCCTGTCGTCATGAAAAGTCTGCCCCTATCGAGGTAGCGTTGTGTTGCAGGCTGTTTGTTCTTTTTGTGACCGCATTTTTGTTCAACAGTCACAACTCTCACGAAAAGGGGAGATTTGTCCCTACAAAGGAAGATCTCTTGAGAGAAGTTTCAGTGCACAAGAGCTTTGATCATCCAAATATCACCAAAGTATTGGACGTTTTTTGGAATCCGGGACGTAGGTGTGATAATTTGCTCAATGTTTCAGAAACTGACCTCACACTGCATTAGCAAGCAGCAATCCAGCATTTGCATTCTCATGGAGCACTTGCAAATGTCACTATTGGACTGGATCGACGCCATGTCGCTGCACGATTCGGATTCGTCGATACGTGCTCTTCCAACAGAAAGAATAGTCACGATTCTTCAAGGTGTTGCCAGCGCACTGGGGTACATCCATGGAAAGGGTTTACTCTACCGAGATGTGAAAACGGGGAATGTCCTTTTATCCTTTTCGTCCGATCAACGCGACCTGATCGTGAAATTATCTGACTTCGGGACAACAATGTGTCCGCCACAGCGAGGCTCTTATCCTGGGTACGGAAGTTTGCGTGATAACAGAAATGCACAGCGCTCACCCATCATCCTAGCAAATATCACACGATTGGCGAGTTCTTTTATCTACCTCCAGAATGTTTTCTGCAACAGTCAAGAGAGGACTCGATTATTGGTGTTTGGTCCGATGTTTGGGGCTTTGGGTGTTTAATTGGAGAGTTGTTGACAAAGATGTTCCCATGGAATTGGGTGTACGGTGCAATAGCTGACAGCCAAGCACTTGATCCCATTCAGGATGCGCGGGAGCTCGATGAATTGGCACGACAAGAAATCATCTCTTGCATTATGGATGAAGCAGCCACTTTTTGTCCCTTTCGAGGTAAAGTCAGTCGCTTGTTTGAAGTGTTTCGCTCACCTCGAGATGGGGAAGAGACGGATGTGTTGAATGGAGTCGTTGGTCAGGTAAAGGCGCTGTGGCATTTGCACACGCAGTGTTGTATCTACGACTGGGAAGACAGGTGTAGCATTGGTACAATTGTCGAGGAACTGGGTGTTATTGCAGCTTTGTGAAATTCAAGCAAGACTGATGTTGCCATATGTTGCAGTCGCCTTTTTCGCCAGAGTGTCCGTTTGTCTGGGGATTCCTCGCTGGGAAATCAATGCATGTTCGGCATTTGAAAGAGTCGTTCATCCATTTGACAGATTAAAGGGTACTTTTGGCAGCTGCCCTTGCCTGTTGGTTGTTGGCCCAGAAACAGGCCTGCCTTAACAATAGTGGTTGCAAAATATGACTATTTTGAGCAATATTGGGTATTGGGTTTTGAGGGCCCAAAAATATTGGGTATATTGGGTTTTCCAGAAATGATTCTTCGCCGCACGGCCGGCTCACTTTTCCCACCAAAAAATCAGTGGCGGTGTGCCAACTTGTCATCTCACATTACCAAGTCTGAAGTGCGCTCACTTCAAGGCCAAGAGCGGCTCTGGCCTGCGTATGTTCCATGCCGTAGATTCCAGATCTCTGATTCCACAGAAGAAACAACCTTTTTTTTCTGTTTTTCTTTCGGTTGTTCTTGATCCTCTTCTTGGGACTCCTAACTGGCAAGAAACCCAATATTCTGCTTCAGAAAATATTGGGTTTTCTTGACGGCCAAAATATTGGGTTTTGGGGAAAACTGCAACCACTATTAACAACAAACAAAAACAAACAAAAATGAAAGGGTCGCGTAGCATGTGCTTCCTCTGCGAGGGAAGGGCTGACGTTGAGTCAAGTATTAACGGGGCCAGCAATGGACACACCTGGAAGTCTTGCATCCACTTTTCGAAGAGGAGCCTAGACGTATGCCCTTTGAAAGGAACGGAAAAGAACGGGCTTCGTGACGTTTGTGAATACCATCACCTCGACCCCAAAGGAACTCGCGATGAGCTGGTGCAGGTAAGGTAGTCTGCAAAACAGGCATCTTTGGCATGACAACTGGTTGAAACAGAGACTGCTAAGATGGAAGCGCGCTCAGCAGGTGGGTGCCGCTTGGGGCCGGGCCGGGAGGAGGGAGGGGAGTCTTGAGAGGCTAGTCGCAACTTTTTGTCTTCCTTCAACAATATTCATCGCAGTTGCGTCAGAAGGAAATGGCTGATGGAACAAAGGTTCGGGGATTTGGGCCATTTGGGCCATGTATTACTTTCTCAATTTCTGTTAGTTGCGAAAGAAGGAGCTCTCCAAGCGCATTGAGCGGGATGACGAGGTGGTCCCCAAGGCCAAGGTAAGGGAAAAGGAGAAATTTGTAGGCAGAAGGGTTGACACTCACCGTCTCACGGCAGCGAGGCTCTTACAAGTCTGCGCCTTCTTCACAGGAGAAGAAGAGGCGCCTCAAGTCCAAACGGGATGATGATTATGATGATTGAAGAACGGCGTCGTGGTGTAAATCCACGTCATCTCAACCGATATTGCAAATTTTTCCTTTCTGCCACCATGTCAACGAGAATGACATCACAACTTGAGAACACAAAAGAGCAAGAAATCACTAATGTGACGAAAAAACTGTTTCTTGTGCAGACCAGTGATGGACACCTTCCTTGGTGACAAGGCCTTGCTTGGTGAAAGAGTTGCAATGTTCATTCGCCAATCACGTCACCACAAATCACCGATCACCATTCACCATTCACCATTCACCATTCACCAATCACTCACCAATCACAAGAAATGTCAACCATCGGCCACCAACAATCCGTGAGGGCTTATCATCGTGAATTATCATCAAGTCTTTATTCTCCTTCAGTCAACTCGAGAAATTCCATCCATTCACCCATCTTTCGTCTTCTGGCAATCTCTCTTTCAAATGATGCAATAATCACCTCCATCATCTCCATCACATCCATCACGATTCTTTGCAATTTTTAAGGAAAGTGATGGAGATGACGGAGGTGACGGAGAGTGTACGTTGACAGGAGATTCCAACTCGAGAGGAACCACTGATATCTTAACGGACTATCTCAGGTGTCATGCATGGCCTGTCACTCGAAATCTTTGAGAAATTGTGATGAAGGTGATGGAAATGACGTACCATTTTCAGCCAATGACCAATCACCAATCACCAATCACCAATCACAATTACCAATCACCAATCACCAATCACAATTACCAATCACCAATCACCAATCACCAATCACCAATCACTATAATCACCAATCACCAACCCATCGAGCGTGTCAACCCAGTGACTATTCTGCAGCAGTCTAGCACTATTCGTCTTCAGTTTTCCGGGGTGAGTTTTTTTCGTCGCCCTTACGCTCCTCCATCTCTCCCATCACCTCCATCACGCTTCCTTGAATTTTACCTGAACGGGATGACGGAGATGACGGACGTGATGAAAATATGAAATACGTGAAGCACCATGGATTACAGTTTCTGTGCAGCTTCCAAACAGTGAACGCACCCTGTCGGAAATCAGTCAACGATCCTTCGAGGTTGGGTATCTCATCGAATGAGCGCTGTAGGCCAGATCCATCAGAGAATATTGCAGGCTTGTTCAGTCTACTGCTGCGAGAGTGTACCAACAGAAATTAAAGTTTAAGGCTTTTGTCAAATCATGTTTAAGGGTTCAAATTATCGCAGTTTTAGCGAATGCCTCCAGCACAGTCAGAAAAGGTTGCTGTACCAATGCCTCAGAGCGTTCGGCACTGATCTCAAGGGCAGCGTGATTGACGCTGCCGATTTTTTGTCAGGCAAACATCCAGACCCAAAGGCGAGCACACAATGGTCAGTACCAATCCGCCCACTGCCGCCCATTCACCATTCACCAATCACCATTCACCATTCACCATTCACCCATTCGACTTCACCAATTCGTGTTTCAGTTAGAGATGAAATCTATCGTTTAGTTTCATCAAACGTGTATTTTGCCTTTATTTAACAAGTGCAACAACATTTCTCAGGCATGCTTCCGGCAATCGCAAAACGAGCTCACTCGATGCACCCTTGTTCTCTGAAGAAAGGGAAGTGCCAGTTCTCGGACTTGGTATGCAGAGGGTTGGGCTTTCAGCAACTTGCTGTTGTAATGACGCCTCCGGTATTCCCACAGCAGCGAGTATCACCAATTGGCTCAAATGCTCAAACTTGATCACTGTGTGACGCCTCGCCCCTGCTCGTTCTTCAGAAAAACGACTGAGGTTTTTTCGCCAGATTCTTCTCCAACATGACATCCGACATCAAGGATACTTACTCTCGAACCTAGTGTTGCGCAGCGTTTTCTTAAGCAAAGGGATAATACAATATGGCAGGTACTGCACTCTAATCGCCAACGATTCTAAGAAAATTCAACAGAAACTGACCAACCCTCAATTTCGAGAATGAGATCTCAGCAACATTGAATTAAAACCCCTAACAACGACCAAGCTAACAGCAAAGCGTCGGGTGTTCATGAAATCACGCTCTGGCATTCCAAACATTGCGCCAAAACACCTTTGATGTTTCTCGAGTATTGAGTGCGTCACTCTGAACAGCGCGTTCCATTGAAACCGCTGGCATAGTAGCAGTTCGCCTGACTTTGAATTCAAGAAATGCAGTGCATGTTCATCCCTTGCCAAGAAAGTTGTGGTGATACTACAAACAGCGCCCTTTGCGCGAGGCCGCCAAGAAGTGAACCGAAGAGAATATAAGGATCAGAGGGTCTAGCATCCTGACAGTTGCACCAAGGCTTTTCATTGGGTGCTTTTTGCACTTGGCTCGAACTGAAGCCTTGATCTAGATCCACTTATTTGGGAGAAAGAAAAAATGTCTCGCAGAAGGCGCATAGAGAAAAAAGTCCAAGAGCAGGCGCTGAAGGAGCTGGATGTGTTGGTCGATGAAGTACTGGGATTAACAGCAGTAGAACTGGAAAAGGTTGAGTCCTCGAGAAGTGAAAGGAAGGGACACCATTTGCAGTTCCGACTCGCTCTGATCAAGGCTAAATTTCCTGACCAAACTGACTATTCTCCATTCCAGAACATGCAAAACTCGCTAAAGAAACTCTTCAGCTCTAAGCCATCGCACCCCAAAGTCACCAACAAGAAAATAGACACACCATCACCACCATTGCAAGCACACCTCAAAATTGACCACGATGAAATCGACAGATTTGGATTGACCCACCAAAGGCACCGCCAAAAAGGAAAACGTCTTCAAACAAGAAGAAGGCGCGCACAAGATCCACGACAACTCATGAACGCTCATCAGATCGGCAAGTTGAAACGTTCCTCAAAATGCTGACCACACAAACTGCACGCAAAGTCAAAATCTGCCTCAGCAAGGAAAACCACGAAAAATTGAAGAGCATGTGCCATAGCATTCTCAATAAGTGACAGAAGTTTCTCCCTGTCTTGAAAATTAAAAGCTAACAATGACACGCACCCGCCCCACCTTGAGTTAAAAATGGAAAAAGACTTTGCAATTTCGGCTGCGAATTGCCTTGCACTTGTGCGTCGTTCGCCGAGCCAGCGACAGTCGACCCCACCACAACATTTTGATTGCTTTAAACTCACGAAAGAATTTTACTCTTTATTTGTGTTTTGATGCAGGCCGTTAGTATGTGTGGTCCGTGTGCATTTGATACATGTTCCTCATTTCACCTAATGCATCTTTCGAAACATAGCCTATCTTGTGTTGTCATCGAACATGGAGCCTGAATCGTGACCTGGAGTCTTTCTGGGCTTGATAGAAAACCACTGCGTAATCTGGACCCTCACGTTTCTTCAAATGCTGTTTCTCATACTGTGTCGTCAATAACTAAACACTGCCAAACACCACTGAATGCTCCACCATTTATCACCAGCGTCCCTGTCATGCACTAGATTGGTTGGTGAAAGGTAATGACAGACACAAATAAGACCAATATCGCGAAGTCATTGAACTGGGTACACTCAAGCATCACTCACACTTCGAGCGAAATGTTCGGAATCAACCATTCCCGAAAATTTCCTAGAATGTGTGATCACTCTGAAATCACGCAAAAAACTTTAGCTTCGAAGGAAAATCTCGAAAGGAAAAGATTTCCTGGAACGCGGTCAGTAAGACCATGAAGAAAGCATATCACTCAAAACCCTGACAAAAAATAGCACGACCAAAAGACTCAGAACTCTTAGTCGCTTGCCAATCGATGCTAGGGAACTTGCAAACGTTTTCTGATGTAGTTTCTGTGCTGTGTATCCCTCCCTTAGGAAGGATGTTTCGTCTTTCCTGCTTACCATATTTTATGCTGGGGGGATTTTTCCATTCGTAAAAATCTTTTTACATAAATAATACGTTAGAAAATTTACCCCAACGTGCTTTTTTGATCTGTACCACTTCTTTTGCTCCATTTCGGCAGCTGAAAAGATTGTCGCAAAATTTTTCGGGACTTCATCACTGACTTGATCTCTTGCTACAAATACACCAATCATCACCAATCATGACCAGTCTCCTTCACCATCACGCAGTCAATCACACTCACCATGAATTGTCACATTGTGCAGAAGATTTGGAGCCAAAGAACTACCGCTCACTTGCCAATGTAGCTAGGGGACTTGCAAACGTTTTCTGATGTTGTTTTCATGCTGCGTATCCCTCCCTTATGAAGGATGTTTCCTCTTTCCTGCTTACCATGTTTTATGGTGGGGGGATTTTTCCATTCGTAAAAATCTTTTTACATAAATAATACGTTAGAAAATTTCCCCCACCATGACAATTTGTCAAATGGACAGTTTTGCACTGCATGTTGGCATCATTGAACTACAGAATCCACTTGTGAAGTTCGCTGCACTAAATAACCCACAGTTGCCTTTCAATCGTGTTGCCACTGTGAGTGACAGCTGTCTCATGCTATTCAAGCCATGTCAACAGTGCATCGACTTTGCCTCAAGAAAGCCTTGGCAAGACTTGAGAGCGAAGTCAGTGTGCCGTCTTCCTGTTGGTTGTTTGCTCTACGGTTTTCTCCGGGGCTTGGTTGGCGTTGTTAGTGTTGTCCATAACTAAACTCCCTCTTGATTAGCAACGACTCCCTTCATTCGTTCAGTGCGAATCGTTTTGATCGTACATCCAAATCCAAGTCCAAATCCGAGTTTGCCTGGATTAGCGGCAATCATGGTGTTGTCACTATCCAACGTGAATCCATTATCCAAAGCGGGAGTTTCTTGATGTGTTGACTTTTTAGGATCCAAAAGTTTTAAAACATGACTTCAGTCCGTCACCTCTGATCTTTCAACCACAGCTGCGCTCCTATCATCTGACATGCATTGCTTTTGCAACGCACCAACGCAACTCCTCATGGCTATTGGTCATGTAACTCTTGTCTTGGAGATCTCCCTTAAAATTGCACATTGAGTGGGAATTGAAGAATGTGTTTGGGAACAACTGTGCGTGAGCATATCTGTGGGTTCACTGCATCTGACAAATGCACTTCACACCAAGAAGAGTCACCACCCACTCTTACCATCAATCAAGCAGCACAGTGCACTGCACTGAAGCAGCATTCAGCATCCGTGATCGGGCTGGTTGGGCATTTCTCATCCCGCACTAACGTGAGTGCGTAGGCGATGTTCACATTCTCTGCAGCGGACTTCACAAGTTGACTCTGTAGTTCAATGCTGTCAAGGTGAAGTCTTTGGCATATTGTGCAGTTCGATTCTCTATGCAATGAGCGTGACTGAAAGCTTTTGTGTGATTTCAAGGTTCTAGGGAATTTTCTGAGAAGCACGGCTGCTGATCACGTTTTCTCAACTATTTCATGGAATTTGGAAAGACATGTCTGTTCTTCAAGGCAAATCCCCCTTGCAAGCTCAAGTCGGCCAGGCGAACATAGGCATGAGCCACATCGAAATCTTTTTTCATACGGGAAGCACTTCAAACAACAACATACCTTCACAAGGCCCCAGCATTATCACCACAGATGACTTTTTCAGCACGTGGTAGAGTTAGGCGCACCAACGTAGTGGATGGGATCAACAAGACCCCAAATGGCAAGAGCCAAGGCACCAGCAAACAGAAGAGCCGAAACACCCGCCAAAGTAAACCCAATGCATTGCCTCAATCGCAATGGATATTTTTGAGGCAATGCGCTGTGATAAGATGCCACGGGTTCTTCTTTGTCCAAATATCTCACAACTGCATGAGGGAGGCGCTCAGCAAGCCAAGGATGGCGGATGGAAAACGGTTTCAAATGATTGATAGGTGGTGCATCTTTCCAGCGTACCCACCATGTACAACAAAAGCGTGCACACCTGGGGTGATCAGATGACCACTTGGGCGAAGTTTTTGGATGCGCCGCTACATCTACTGCAATGATTTGCTCGTTGTCAGACTTCTTCAAGAGGCTGGCCGTTTCAGCGTCGTTGATGGACACATCATCATGCGCGCCAATAACAGGCACCATTCCCATGGGCGGAAGCGTTCTTGGCTCTGAATCATCGATGATGTTCGAAATGTCGTGAGGGCACGGTCCAGGCTCACATAAACAGGGCTTCAGGTATGCTTTGCGCCGCATGGCCACTGCGTAGATAACAAAGGGCAAGATGAGATTGATTGGTAGCTGAAAAGCAATGCTGAAGAAATCTGCCACCACGTTAAAAATGGAATTTCCTGCGGTCAGGGGAATCACTAGCAGCCAGGGAAGCAACACAGACACAACACTTGCCCAACGCGCGCTCATCAAGCCATTTTCCACAATGTTGTATCGCATAATGATGCTGAAAATAGGAATGCTCGTCGACACAGCAATCAGGGGGTAAAGGTAGACACTAACGTGATCAATGATCGCATTAGGATCTGCGTTATTGATGGCTGTCAGAATGTCCTCGCCATGCAAATTGGGAAAAGCAAGCGCACCCATGATGCCCACTGCCAGATAGCACACAGTGGCACCAGAAACCGCGCTCCACACGACGCGATTGACGTTGCTGGAGCGCCGCTTCTCATTACACCAGCTGGGCACCGACATGATAAAGGCATAGTTTAGCAACACTTGCCCCAACACGGAGCTCTGCCCCAGTCCAGTTCCAAAGGCCGTTACTGCCTCCAGATGAAAACCCTTCATCAGGAATGTGATGCACCACTTGGCAATGATGAGTAGTTGAATCGCCATACTCACCACTTGAATGGCGATATTGTCCTCCAAATTCCAGTAACCCAACGGGATAATCACCACCATAATCACGACATAACCCAACCCCACCACCATGGACTGGCCAAAGGGAGAGTCACACGTGTTGCCTGCTGTCACTGGGCACATGCGCCGAAAGCCAACCACTGGCCAAAGCGTAAACCCGTACGTACAACCAAAGATGCCCACAAGCGTCCAATCCATGACTTGGATTGTCTCGAGAATGCTCACCAGATTCAGCGACAGCAATGCCAAGTTGAGGAAAAGCTGGGTTGCAAAGTATGGCCAGCTTCCCAAGTAGAACTTGGCAAGCGAAGCGTACTCGACACGATCCTCAAAGTTCTTGTTGCCAGGCAAGCAGTTCATGGCCTCTGTCAACATGGTGGCTGAATACCCACTTAGCAGCGCCACGGCCACGATACAAAGAACAGGCGTAACCCATCCCGCTTGCTGAAGCAACATTGGCAGCAACGGTAAACCCACACCCATCATATTGTTGAGGAGGAGTACGGTTCCTGCAAAGCTACCAATGGTCTTCTTGCCAAAACTACTCTGATCTCGAATTTCTTCCCCTGCATCACCCCTCAATGGCGGTCCAGCAGGCAACTCTCCTCCTCTTAGAGGTTTGAGAGATGCATCACAAAAGGGCTCATCGTCAGCAACTTGCTTTTCCGACATTTTCACTCTGGCTACACCTTGAATGGTGCCTGATTTGTGGTTGTTTATGTGTTGTTGTTGATCAGAGCTTGAGAAGAGAAGAGAAGAGAAGAGAGAGAAGAGAAGAATTAAATACACCCCCCCTCTGAAAATAAGAGAATGACCAGAATGATTGGAGCGGCTGGGAAGGTATTATCTTACTTTCAGACTAGGCATTCTTGTCCCACAAAGCAGCCTTTTTCTTATTTTCGCTCCCGCAGGGGCCCTCAGTTTTTCTTTTTCCTCCTTCTACCATCAACATCTTCCAAGCGCTGGAATTGATCAACAATATTGCCAGCTCGCTGCTTCTCACGGTTTGACCGGATCTCAGCAAGGATATCAGGAAAATTCTCCTCCAACTCCTCCAGTTCTCCTGCTTCCTCGTCCGAATTGTCAGCGCCGGCCTGGACTTCATCCTCGTTACAAACACATGGTTCTTCAAGGCTGTGCCTTCGCATTAGCAGCTTCGTGACACTAGACATTTTACAGGCTTTGCTTCAAGAACTAGAGGTTCTCTTTGCTCAGCAGTGCCTTGCTTCAACATGCCAAAAAGGGTTTGCTGGAACACCTTCTTCTTCATTGTGTTTTTCTGCACGTTTTTCTGTTTCTTTTTTTTTTGATTGTGTGGCTGGGCAACCCGTTTTCTTATTTTCGAATTGAGAGGGCCCTTCCAACAGGGTGAAGGTATTCTCTTCATCCATTCTCTTATTTTCAGGGGGGGGGGGGGTGTAGTCGAAGCAATGATTTTCAGGAAGCTTTAAAACCAGCTCCGCAGTCTTTGTGATTTACCATCAGGTCTGAAATAACGGGCAGCTGATAATGGGCTCATGAGATGGAGAGCATTAGCGAAGAATCATGCATTAGTGAGAATGTTGAGGACTCCGATAATGCTGAGACAGACCAGCGTTTGCCACAACCAGATAATGATGTTCTACTTGAAACTGCAGTTGGAGGGAGCGTGTTCAGCGTGTTGCCGGTTGATGACGAAACTCAATGTATAACTGCAATTTCTACATTGCTGATTTCTTTCTCGTTTTGGATGGAAAGAGATGAAAAATCTTCTCGGGATGTTGCACGCTCGTTACTGGATCGTCGCGTTCGCGTGCGTGAGTCATTGACAGCACTGTGGGAAATTACAAAGGTGCCAGAGGAGGTGCAGGAGTTATCGACGCATTTTCAACTGGTTCTTGATGGTGAGGATTCGCCAATGGTTCGCTTAACGCTCACCGATGGTGGGCTTGGTTACTTCTCTCGCGCGCTTCTTGGAGCCTGCACAAGCGATGGAGGTGTCTTCTCAATACCCTGTACCTGGAGCAAGGTGTGTCTAACTGTATTTCCTCATGGAGCCATCCTTCAAATCACTGTGGACTGGACCAGTGAAGCCCAACAAATGAGGGCTGTTGACTTCCGAATGCGGATGCATCTTGCCAGACTCATGTCCATTCAGGAGGGTGTGTGTACTGGGTGGGCATTTGTGCCACAAGAGCCTGTCTCTTCCCCTGAACTCTTGGAGGAGGCGAGGGAGTTGCTTGGAGTGAATCTCCACGCAGCACTCTATGGTGGGGGAAGTATTTCCTTGTCAAGCGCTGTCAATTGGCTGGTGAAATTGGGAGATGAGTCGAGCCACACCATTCCACGTCGCGTCGCTCGGCATGAGGTATGTCACCATCATGCCTTTGTGCGCGTCAGAGGCACCTTGCTCAGGCCAAAAAGAATTTGGCATTTTGGAAATTCAGAGCTGTCTCAATTGTCCTCAGAAGAGTCCTTGTTTGAATTGTGGCCAAAATGTTTTGTGGAAATCTCTCTGGGTGGCATTCTCGCAGTTGAACCCGACCTGATTCCACCCCGCCAATCGCACCTCAAGCAATTTATGAGCATATTTGAGTTGTTGACTGTCCATTGTCTGTCTGAGCGCTGGGTTCTGACAAAGCTCTTGTATTTGGTTGCTGTTTCGCCAGATATCACCGTAACTAAGAGTCGAATCGAAACTGATTGTCTACGACGTTCTGTGATGACCCTGGCCAAGGATCTTGCACTTTATAACTCGTCCATGGCGTCTGCAGATTGTGGCGGTCGCCACGAGTATTACTCCTTTTTCAAGCAATTGCGCCAGTCCTTTTCGATTGAGGTGCTCAAGCAAGAATTGCACGAGGTGTTGCACGATACGCTCGCTGTGGTGAAAAGCACGTGGCTGCAAGCGCGACGAGCAGACCATGCACTGGAGCTCTATTGGAAGAACAAGGTGATCAAGAACGACCGGAACTTGGAACTGAATTGCCTGCAACGCCAACACCGCCTCGACATTACATTCTATACCATCACGGCTGCTGTCACTCCCTTCATTGTTGTGGCTTCTGTGTTTGGCATGAACAATATTGACACACCTCGCCAAGTTCCTTGGGGTTATTGCCTGCTTGCAAGTGGCATGTTTGCCGTGGTTCTGCTCATCATTGTTTGGATCAACTTGAATCGGACAGGGCCACAGATGCGCGCCTTGGCAGAGGAAAAACTGCATCATCGAAAACTGCACCTTGGTCTTCTGGTCCCTGTGGATGATGCTCTCAATGAGGAAAAGACCCTGTAAGAGTTGCCAAGGGCAGTGCTAGACGAAACGCCCTCCCCCCTTAGTTAGTCAGTTGACTCTCAATGACTTCATTAACAGTTAATGTGGAAATGAATTTGCAGGCTCGACCAAGTTTGTGAAATTTTCCTGCCTGCTTCCCCTTTTGTCTCGCACTTGCCACAGGTGCATTCATCCGAGAACTTGTCCAGAATCGCACGGCGCAGCTCTTTGGATTTGGTCAATAGTCATTGGTGCTTTGTTTAGCGCTAGGTGACTCAAGAAAAACTTCTTTTTCACGGGTTTGAGGTGGAGCCATTTATGCTTTCTATCTGCCCTTTTGTGCTAGTGATGTCCTCCACCGTGCCCGCCATGTCCACTTGTGTAGTATCCACCATGCCCTCCACCATGCCCTCCATGCCCTCCATATCCGTGTGGAGGTGGTGGATGCACATTCGGATTAACGTACACAACCTGATGAGGGACAGGCTGTGCATAAACCACTCCAGGAGCTGGGGGTGGGTACACACCACCAACCGGAGGTACTTGTGGATAAACTGCTTGACCTGAAGGTGTGTATGCAGGCGGGAGGTATGAGGGATTGTAAGGAGGTGGTGGGCCAGACATTGCAAACACGCGCTGAACACAACACCCTCCTGCGTGATTTGATTCTGTCAGAGTCGTGTCAAAAGACCGTGGTTTTAAAGCAAGCCATTTGCTTTTTAAAACTTTTTTATGAGCAGGAGCAAATGCTTGAACGTGCTCTCTACAAGGTGCTCTTTACTTCTTTGAGGAATCTTTGTTCTTGCCTTTCTTTGGTTTCTTCTCATCAGCATGGTCTTTCTTCGCTTTCTTCTCATCACCATTGTTGTCCTTCTCTTCTTTCTCCTTCTCCTTCTTCTCCTTCCCTTCTTTGTTGCATTCCTTGTTATTGCAATACTTGGTTCCAGTCGTTGCTGGAGCAGAAGGAAGTGTTGATGAAGAAGGGGTATTTTCCATTACAAACACCTCAAAGTCAAAACTGATATTTCATCACTCGAGAGTTCAGGCACCTTTTTTTTCTCACTTTCCTAGGAGCAAGCAGGGCCCCTGAGGAGCAGATGAGTATTGATGTTTGGAAAAAAGGGCAAGCTGGGGATGGGACCGAGTTGGGGTGATGGAAAATGTTGATTTTTGGCAGGAAAGGCCTGGCTAGCTACCTTGACCTAACGCTCAATAACTTTTGGTTAGCTCGATCGCAACACTGACCGCCAGCGCTGCTGACCGCTGAACACTGTCCCAACATTGGTTGTGTGGATATACAAAAGAGTGCACCAGCTTGCAGCCTTTAAGAGGCTTTTCTCCATAGCGGGGGCCGTCGTTTCAAAGCCCTTCCAACTGGGAAATCGCAGGGATAGACACTGCCTACCTTACTGAAGCAGTACTGCGCTCCCTGCAGCTGTTTTCCAAAAAAAACCAATTCTGCGCCTGTTAGCCATGCTTTGATGACGTTATTCATTATTTTTGTTGTCTTGGGATAATGACGACCGTTTCTCGTTGATGAGAGAATGGGTCGGTGAGACAACTTCATCTCCAGATTCACTGGGTGTGATGGGGAAAACGGGCTTTTTGTAAAAGTTGAGCAAGATGGAACTCACGACAACCAAAACTGTCGAAAGTGCTTCCATGGCTGCTGCCACTCCTGGTGGCAGTTGAAATCCGGTGGCAGGATACAAAACGCCTGCTGCCAAAGGAATCGCAAGAAAATTGTACCCGAGAGCCCAAACAAAATTCAGACGAATCCTCCTAAATGTCACGCGGCTGAGATCAATTGCTGCCACGATGTCGCGAAGATCACTCTTCATCAAGACAATATCTGCGGCATCATTTGCAACGTCTGTTCCACTTGCCACAGCAATTCCAGTGTCTTGCAACAAAAAGGGTGAGTAGGTAACCAAAGACTGACCGCATCCGTACCTGCTTGCGCCAGTGCAACAGCATCGTTGACTCCATCTCCAATAAAGACGACCGAATGGCCTTGTCTTTGCAGTTCGGCCAGCTTCAGGCTCTTTTGTTGTGGGATGACGCCTCCAATGATATTCTCGATTCCAAGTTGATCTCCAATCGCTTTTGCAACACGATAATTGTCTCCAGAGATAAGGTACGAGGTCACTCCCAAAGACTTAAGCTTTTGCACAACGTGGCGCGCTTCGGGACGAACCAAATCAGCGATGGCCACAAAGCCCCAAAAGCGTTGATCTACAGCGAGAAAAACCACAGTTTGCGCTCGTGCTTCGAGTCTCTGTACGCGCAATTCAATGTCTTGATCAAGACGGACCCCAATGTTGGCCATTCGCAGTCTGTTCCCAATGGAAACTTCGATGCTTCGATCGTCGGTGAAAGTAATGGTTGCCGAAGCCCCCTCGCCAGGGATTGCCACAAACTTGGAAACGAGATCGAACTCCTTTTCTCGCACTTCCTGAGCGTGCTTCAACAAGGCCTTGGCCGTTGGATGTTCGCTGCCATTCTCAAGGGTTCCAATGATATGCCAAAATATCGAATCATTATCGGCGCTCACATTGTGATAACTCGCTACACGAAGCTCGCCAAACGTCAGTGTGCCGGTTTTGTCAAAGGCAACAATATCTGTCTTGAATACAGATTCGAGCGCTGCTGCCGATTTGATTAAGATTCCAGCCTTTGCTCCAACGGCGCTTCCAACCATGACAGCTGTGGGAGTAGCCAATCCCAGCGCACACGGGCAAGCAATGACAAGCACGTTGATCCACATTAACAAGGAAAACACAACATTCTGTGCAGGAGTTGTAACGCATCCGGTTTGGCTGTAGGCAATGAATGTCAGAGAAGGAAAAAGCGAGAAAGGAACAAACCCTCGGCACAAGTCCACCACACCAGTCAGAGTGAGGCTCATCCAAATCACCAGAACGACAATGGAAATACCAACCACGCAAGGAACAAAGTAGTTCGAGATGGAGTCTGCATATCGTTGGATGGGGGCCTTATTGGTCTGTGCGTTCTCTACCATACGGACGATTTGTCCAAGTGTACTCTCAGCGCCAATGGCGGTTGCTCGAACATAGAGAACTCCAAACTGGTTGATGGTGCCACCAGTGACACGATCACCTGCGTGCTTTGGCACTGGCTTAGATTCACCCGTGATCATGGATTCATCCACCGAGCTTTCGCCAAACATCACGTTCCCATCCGCGGGAACGGTTTCGCCAGGGATCACTTTGAGAAGGTCGCCAATTTGAATCAGCTTGGCCGGTATCATTTCCGTTCTTTCTGCCGCTGACTTGTCACTGATGTCAGATGTGACCAGACGGCCTTCTTTTGCCTGGAGCTTTGGAAGAGATCGCAGCGCTTCAGCAGCCTTGTCTTTGGAAAGGCTTTCCAGCACCTTTCCCAGTAAGATGATGCTGATCAAAATCCCACACTCCACGAAGAGCACTTCGTTCAGCACGAACTTTTCCAACGCCATGGACAAAATCATTGCAATAACGCTATAAACGAATGCCGCGGTTGTTGAAATGCAAACAAGCACATCGACGTTCAAGCGCCTCGATTTGATTGCATCCCATGCACCCTTGTAGAATTTGAGTCCAATCCACCACTGAATGGGCAATGCCAAAGCGAATTGTACCAACGCCGTGACCGTTAGTTCGCGGAACACTTTCGTTTCCAGGCCGGCACGTACTGTGCCGTTAATGGGAAGCAGATACTCGAATAAAATCAAAGGGATAGTCAATCCTAGCGAAAGGAGCAGTTGTTGCAACAGATGTTTGCGCTTCTTCTGAGACTTGGCCACGGAAGTAGAAGCGACTTCAAAAAGAGTGGCCACCAGCCCTTTGGCTTTGAGGGCAGAAATCATATCTCGCGCGCCAATCTTTCCTCCAATGTGTTCAATTCTGAGAACACTGCCATGAATTGATACTCGATCGACACCCAAGAGTGTGCTTAGAGCAGACGTCACCGACTCTCTTGCTTGTACGTTGTCGTCAGTCTCGAGCTTCAAAAGGGTTTGACTCAGGTCTCCCGCGTGAGCGATATAGCGAACATTGACGCCAATACTCTGCAGCGAGGCTTTGATGGCATCATCGGAGATCACGCTAGTGTCAAACGTTACCGACACTTGTCTTGCCAAAAGGTTAATCGAGATGTTCATCACGCCTTTCACGCGGCTCCTGAGCGAATTCTCAAGACCCGCGGCACAATTGTTGCATTCCATGTCTTTCACAGCAAAGGTGACCGTCCGAACATTTGAATCTTGTCCCCTTGCTATCAACGCCAAAAACAAACAAACAGAGACGAACCTGTTACTGCGTTCACTGTCTCAATGGTGAAAGTATCATTGTTGGCCTGCCGTTCAATAGCTTCATGAAAGTCAAAGAGAATCTCGGCACCAGCCTCGAGCTCTCTATGGGTGTGCACCGGCAGCATGACCCTTGAGTTTTAAAGCTCATTGCGCTGTATTTACGTGTAGCTGTATTTCCGCCTTTGAGCGCTTCACGATCGTTGCGATTCATCAGCGGCCGATTCATCAGCGGCAACGTTGTAGTGGGCGTCACAGTGGCATTGTGCTCACTCACCCTGAAGTTCCGGGTTTGCAAAAACCACGGGACGCTGTAGCGAACAGAGGCATTGAGCGCAAGCATCAACGCTGTCACTACCTGAAGCTCCAAAACCGACTGGAACAGAGCCATCGTCGCAGCAGTAGCACAGTTGTTCGTTTTTTGCAGATGGTTCGCAAACGCCGAACGGCGAACACGGGTGCGTGAGCGCGAAGTCACCCATCATTGGCAGGTCTGGCAAGGGAATATCATCAATCAACTCCTCCAACGACGTGCGTGCTGCCTCTTCTCGCAGCCGTTTCTTTTTCTCGATCGCAGACGACGTGAAATCGGCCAACTCAACAAAGAGGGCGTCACATTCGGCCGCTGATGTAAATCTAACCACCGAGAGTGACTTCTCTAATAGCAGCAGTAGCCGCACTTTCGACCCTCCCTGCTCCATCCAAAAATAATTCCATACCGCCTATTCCCAAGCCCAAAACCGAGTTGGTGGAGGGGCTAGTTGGTGATCAGTTGGCTGCTCATGCGCCGACTTGCATGCAATCATGCGGGTAGTTTCTCGTAACATCATACCGGCTCTTCATTGTGCGCGGCGCTTGCTGCCAAATGCTTCAATAAAAGCAGCGGCCCACAGAAAGGGACGGAGCAGATCAATGAGTGGCGCGGGATCAACGGAATCATTGACTTGGTAGTATTTCTCCAGAGACGAAGCCAGGTTATCGCGAAGGCGCTTTCCGGGCTTCCCTCGAAACCCGTCCACGGCTTGGAGATCGGCAGTCTCCATGCAATATTCGCGCGGTGCCTTGTTCCCTGCCACAGGTGGCCGAGCCAGCACTCGCAATATCACGTGTCGCGGGCCCAACAGCTGCACTTCAGTCACTTCAACGACATTGTACGCTTTCTCGAATGTCCAGCGCTCGCTCTCCTCTGCAGGCTCTGCCTCTGAGCGATCGCTCTCTTGTGATCCTCGTGGTCGCTTACTTCCATTTGTTGTTGGCATCGTTGCTTGAGTGCTGGCTGGGGCAGGACTCGTGCTTGTGGCTTGAGTCGCAGCGGTACCCTCCTCGATACTCCTTGACAATCCAATAAGAGATTCGATATCCATGTTCGCGTACTTGGGGTCGCGCCCGCGGTTGCGCTTTTCCAAGGCTTTTTGGCAGAACTTCGCCAGCCGAGCGAACATCTCATTGCATTCCTCATCTACCGCAAATGGGACCACATCGAAGGACTTCTTCAACAACGCCACTAAGCGTTCCTGTGACTCCGACAGGAATGGCTCAGGATCGTTCATTTGCTTTGAAACCGGTTTTGAAACCCTGCCTCCTTTTTTCAGAACTTCCATTCTCTCGCGTTAGTCGAAGGGTCCGACGTTGGGGGAAGTGAAAGCAAGGCTTGGTGGAAAGATGGAGTCGGTTGTATGTCAAGGTGGTTGTTGCGCGCAAACGAATGCGCCCCCAGCGCTTGAAACACAAAGTACCGACCACTGCAACGTTGAACATGGCCATACACACGATCACCAACACGAGACGTCAGAGGCAGATTCGGCGCGGTGCACAGGAGAATCTTCAAGTCATGGCGAGAGCGATGGACAATTTCACCACGAGGATCAAGCGCACAGTCAGGACCATCACCACGACCATGACCACAGTGCACTGCATGACCACGACCATCAGGGCCCTGACGACCATAACCACGACCATCACCATGACCATGACCATGACCATGACCATGACCTCGCGCCGAGTCCGAGTCCGGTAGAGCGCTCTTGCACTGATGGCTGCTGCTCCAACGAAGCGCCCAAGCAACTCATGGACAAGGCGAAGACATGTGCCGATGCGTGCAGCTGCTCTGGTAATGGCAAAATACTGATCAGTCCAGATCCACCCACCAAGGAGGTCAGCGGAGCCAAAATTGCCTTTTCAATTCAGGGAATGGACTGCTCCAGCTGTGCAGCGAGCTTGCAGGGCACGCTACGCAAACAGGAAGGCGTTGAATGGGCCATTGTGAATTTTCTATCCAAGCTCGGGGAGATTTTCTACAACTCATCAATCACTGATGTTGCGACGCTTCGGGTTACCATTGAGCGCGCAGGATACAAGGCCATTCCAGTCAATCGCGCTGAGCAGGGGACCGATCATCACGCGACCATATTGATCAAGTTGTCGACGACCTCTAATCTCAAGGCTGCTTTGGCGCATCTTTACACTCTTCCAGGAATTGTGCACACCGAAGAGAGCCTTGCATTCCCACATGTTCTCGATTGCAAGTTTGATCCTGATGCAACTGGTCCTCGGCTCATTTTGACAGGACTCAAACATATTGGGGAGGCTACGTTATTCAAAGTCGACTCCATTAACGACGAGAAGTCGGCCCAAAGGAAGGAGTTACTGACCATATTGGTGAAATTCCTCATTGCGTTGTGCTTGACGATTCCGTTGATTTTGATTTCCTTCTTCTTGCCGCTGAGTCCCACTGTCAATGCAACGTTGAGCCGCGTAGTGCGAGGCAATGTTGCTGTGAACGTCATCGTCGGCTTTGCTTTGTGCTCAGTAGTGATGGCTGTAATAGGCCCCTCATTGTATAAGAGCGCCTATCGGTCGTTGCGTTATCAACACAGCTTCAACATGAATTTTCTGATCATGCTGTCTTCGACCGTTGCATATCTTTATTCTTTTGCGGTCATGATTGCTCTCTTTGCGTCAACACCAGGGCTGCCCAACGAAGTCTTTTTCGAGACCCCCGCCATTCTTTTGACACTGGTGACACTTGGCACGTTGCTGGAGAAGCTTGCGATGCGTAAAAGCGTGAGCTTCATTGAGAAGTTGCGCAATTGGCAGGAATCCAAGGCGATCCTGGTGGAGAATAACGGGACGGAGAGCGAAGTCGACGCGGATCTCATTGGCCGTGGTGATATCATCAAATTGGTTCCAGGATCTCGAATTCCATCCGACGGTCGTGTCATTCAGGGATCTTCCAGCGTCGACGAATCACTTTTGACTGGAGAAGCACTGCCGGTGAAAAAAATGGTCGGCTCAAAAGTTTCCGCCGGAACTGTGAACCAAGAAGGGTTGTTGCTTGTCTCTGTGATCAAAATGCCATCCGAATCCACGCTGGCTCAGATGTGTGCGTTTGTGGATGCTGCTCTTGCCGAAAAGCTTCCCATCGAGCGCATTGCAGACCGTGTTTCGCACTACTTTGTTCCTATCGCCCTGGCCGTGGGAATTCTCACGTTTTTTGTTTGGTTTGCTCTTGCATATTCAGGCGTCGTGGTCACGTCGAGTTTTGCGGTCCCATTTGCACTGCGCTTTACCGTGGCCGTTTTGGTCGTGGCATGCCCGTGTGCAATTGCCCTTGCCGTTCCAACTGTCGTTGTTGTTGCCACTGGAGTAGCAGCAAAGAATGGTGTTCTCGTGAAGGGCGCAACGGTGTGGGAAGCAGCAAAAAAGCTGGACACGGTTGTGTTCGACAAGACTGGATCGTTGACCATTGGAAAACTTCGTGTGAACCATTTTGAAATGGCCACGAACACAATTGCAGAGGAATCGCACGTGTTACGTGCGAAGATTTTGCGAAGTCTGGCAGCTGCTGAATCTAACAGCGAACATCTCGTGGCCAAAGCCCTCCTCAAATATGCCACCGAGGAACTCAAGCAGAGTTGTTTCACTGCACAACAACAGGCCAAAGCACGTGACTTTGTGGCGTATCCTGGACTCGGAGTCGAGTGCATTGTGGACTTTCCTCCCTCTCCTCCAAACAAGAGCCCTGGCGCCTCACGCGTGCTGGTAGGAAATCTGAAGTTGCTGCAGAGGCATGGCATTCACGTTTCACGAGCCATTGAGATGAACGCTATGCAGAGCAGCCATGTTGGTCATATATCCATCTTTGTTGCGCTGGATGGCTTCTATTGCGCACGCTTAGTATTAAGTGATGTGGTGCGAGAGGAATCGCGAAGTGTTGTCGCGCACCTGAAACAGCGAGGCATGGATGTTTGGCTCGTGAGTGGTGATATTGCGCCAGCTGTCGAAGCTTTGGCTCTGGATATTGGAATTCCCCTGGAAAATGTTCGTGCCGGCGTGCTTCCTGAGGGCAAAGCAGATGAGATCAAGCGATTACAAGGCGAAGGCAGGTCAGTAGCCATGGTCGGCGATGGGTGCAATGATGCTGCTGCACTGGCAGTGGCCAATGTCGGAATTGCAATTGGTGGCGGAACAGAGATGGCCACAACAGCTGCTGGCGCTGTGTTGATGCGCGATCATCTGGAGGGAGTTCTTGTGGTAACGGAGCTCGCTCGAAGCGTGGCCAGGCGTATCGTCATCAATCTTGTCTGGGCCTTTGGCTACAACGTTGTTGCAATTCCCTTGGCCGTTGGCTTCTTCTGGCCACTGGGTGTGTATGTTCCTCCGGCCATTGCAGGAGCCAGTGAGCTTCTTTCTACTGTGCCAGTAATTGTGTTTGCGCTCCTCCTTAACTTTTGGAGGCTCCACTACAAACAGCTTCCCAGTTCATTCACTGCACGCGACATTGATCAATTCATGATGACCCTTGTTTAATACACTGTCTCCTTTGGCGCTCCGCGACCTGTGGCTCCATACACGCCGTTCTCAACCATAGATCACGAATCGCGATATATCGCGATTGTCAAGGAGGGGACAATGCAATAAAGATACACGAAGACCCGCGATTGGTGCCATGCTGCCATCATCTCTGAGACTCCAGTGATGCGTGAAATGCATCAAATGCATGTGCGCTGTCTGCAGCCATCACTGCCTTACTGCACATTGCTTAGCCATCGTTTCCTTTAACGCTCCCTGCATAGATCCCTTCATACTTTGGAGATATGTACGCAATGAGCAACAAAGTGTCACGATAGTTGATGGGGGAGCTGGAGGTTGTGAACTCCTTTCATCTCTCACATTGAGCAATCGAACAAGAGGACTGCTGAACCACTCCATCAATTCGTCAACTAGCTGTCGTCAACATAGTGGTAGGACGTACTTTTCAGAACTTCGTAGTCAGAGCGATTTATTTTTTGCACGAGAGTTTCCATTCACTCTCTCCTGGTCAATTACTCTCAGCAGTTGCCCCAGAAAGTTAGGGAAATGGGAAGAATTGCCACAGCGACTGTGGCTGAGGCACTCTCCTCAAAGGTTGGAACAAAGATTGACACCAAGGCGCTTAAACCCATCTTCGATGAATCACCGTCCCAACTTCCCTTTCAAGACCAGTCAGGTCAAGAGATTGCTATCGCTGGTGAATCGAAGAGACAAACTAATGCTTCCAGCTTTCGTCTGGGTGATGACTGAGGCCTTCTTTGTAAATAAAATTTTCATGCTCTTTTTACTACCGTCGTCACCCCCATCATCTCCATCAGCTCCGCAAATCAAATTCAGCGATTTTCTTTGCAGCATTGGCAAGTTCGCGCCAACTTTTTTGAACTCTTTAACAGCACATGAAGGAGATTCATAACGCGGCCATGGATTCTCACTCACCTCCATCAACTACCCGTTTGAAGAATAATGGGACCTAGTGAGCTTGCATGGTCGCAGTTTTCTCAAGAACACCCATCGAGCGTATCAACCCAGTGACTATTCTGCAGCAGCAGTCTAGCACGATTCGTCTTCAGTTTTTCCTGGTGAGTTTTTTTCATCGCACTTACGCCTCCATCTCTCCCATCACCTCCATCACGCTTCTTTGAATTCAGTGTTTGAATTTTACCTGAACGGGATGACGGAGATGACGGACGTGATGAAAATATGAAATACGTGAAGCACCATGGATTACAGTTTCTGTGCAGCTTCCAAACAGTGAACGCACCCTGTCGGAAATCAGTCAACGATCCATGCCTCATAGCGTTCGACACTGATCCCAAGGGCAGCGTGATTTGCCGATTTTTTGTCAGACAAACATCAAGTTCATTCCAGACCCAAAGGCGAGCACACAATGGTGAGCAGCGAGTACCAATCAGTGCACTGGTACCAATCCGCCCACTGCCGCCCATTCACCATTCACCATTCACCATTCACCATTCACCATTCACCATTCACCGGTTTCAAACCACCAATCATCAATCACTCATATGCTTGTACACAGAAGGGACTCAATCTATTCATCTCGTTTAGATACATTCGACTTCACCAATTCGTCTTTCAGTTAGAGATGAAATCTATCGTTTTTGTTTTCATCAAACGTTCTTGCATAGTGTATTTTGCCTTTATTTAACAAGTGCAACAACATTTCTCAGGCATGCTTCCGGCAATCGCAAAACGAGCTCACTCGATGCACCTTTGTTCTCTGAAGAAAGGGAAGTGCCAGTTCTCGGACTTGCTATGCAGAGGGTTGGGCTTTTCAACAACTTGCTGTTGTAATGACAATCGAAGCCTCCGGTATTCCCACAGCAGCGAGTATCACCAATTGGCTCAAATGCCCAAACTTGATCACCGTGTCAAGTAGCCTGGGCAAATTATGGCACCGACAGTGATCATGCTGTGAACATGCACATCTGATTCAGCTCTGAAGAGGAAAAGATGCCTCGAGCCTCCAAAATTTGATTCTCGTTGTCTTACGGCCGAGCAAGCTGTGGTCGTAGCACCTCTCACTTAGATCCAAATATAAATTGCTGACCTGGATGAAATAACCAGGTCGACTCCAAATGTATTCCTCATCCGGACAGCCTGGCAAACCTTCTGCCAATGTCTCTATTCCTCGTGGACATTCAAGTGTAACTGAATGGTTTGCAGGTCTTGCCTCTAGAAATCGGGAGAATGGACAGCAATGACGACCATCAAGTGTGGCGAGTCCTGTGGACTCACTCATTATCTTCAAGAATTGGGAATTTACGAGGTCTTCTCTCAGCTTTGGAATGTGGGTAACATTCATAGCACAATATCTTCCATCTTTCACGGATTGAGGACAGGAACGTTTTGCCACAGGGACACGTTCTGTCTTCGCTTTCATTACAATCTTGACATATCTTAATCCAGCCTTCTTCCTCTGGTCGCATGAAGCAAGTTGCACAGTTTTTACATGTTGCCTCTCGAAGTCCGATGAATCGCGCAAAGTCTTTCCTTGTTGCCTGAGGATTCTCCTGCCAAAAAGCTCGATGGACAGATACAAGATCTTGAGAGTCTTCATTAGTCATTTCAGGAAAGTGTGTGATTGACATATTTGTCGTTTAGAATTATTGTACTCTATTCTTTAAATCATTTTGCCGAGTACACTTTTATGTTTTTTTCGTTTTGATTGTTTTTGGGAGTGGTCATGCTGCCAGACTTGATGATTGAAGATGCAATCAATCAAGCGACAGAATTTGCACAACCAATTAAGTCACAGTCGCTGCAAATCATCCATTACCACCAGCACCCACCAATGAACACCACCAGTTGCCATGAACCTGTCTGGGAGTAAAAGGTCCCGATTGATTCGCGGCTGGTAGCTGATTAGAAGAGAGCAATGTGAGTTAGCTTTGAGTGGCGTAGTTCGAAAGAAAGAAAGGAATTTATTGGTTGAGAATGACTCTACACTAACTCCATCATGTTTATCACTGCTTTTGACTCTGCTTTTCTCCTGTCACTTTCCAGGTTCCTTTGATAGCGTTCTTCAACTTGGTGGAGGTGTTGATAGCGCTTCTTATTGGCGGTGTTCATCTTTTTTTGCCTGAGACGTTGCATTTCTGACATCCTCTTCTCGTGTCGCTTCCTTCGCTTCCTAAGTTTCTCGTTTTCATTGTATCGCTCTCGGTTCTCTTGCTTGTACTCCCTTGAACGCTTCTTGATTTCCTCCGAATTCTTCTGGTAATACGTCGCATTGTTGGCTTGTTTGACGCCTTTGCCCCCTTCATCTTTCCACTCGCACGTGGAGCAGCGCTTCACCCAGTAACTGTTTTGAAATTGCTGCTTGTAGATGAAGCAGTAGTAGCACCATTGATGCCCAGAGCTGCACGATGGTGGGGGTGCAAGTCTGATCAGCTCACTATGAACGAATTCCATGCAGTGATAGCACTTCTTATACTGTGCGTTCTTTCCATCAACAAAGTTTTCGGGAAATTCACATTGTAAACAGGGCCACTCCTCTCGTTTAGTGGCATTGCATTTCCTGCAATGTTCATGCGTGCACTCTTTCCTTATCCTGAAAAGCTCAGTGGTTGAACTGCCACAGATGAGATACTTCTTCTTCTCTTGCTTGGTTTGATTTTTCATCATTGTTGGGTATCAACGTGAAACAAAGCACTCATCTTAAGTGCTTTTTCTGCATGAATTTTACATGAACGTATGCAACTCCAAGTGTCTGGTTCATCCTAAAGTCTGGTTAAGCTCACAAAAGCGCCCGCAGCACGCATTTTGCGATGATAAATATAATTTAATTCATCTCAGATGAAAAGTTTATTTTCGAATTAAAACTTTGAATCAAAAAAGCTCAGCAGTCAAGATGAACCAGACTTTTGAATGAACCAGACAAAAAGAATATATTATAACAAGACAATTTTGTCATCAGAATGTAAAGTGCGCTCATGCTCGATTGTTTGTTCAAGTCTCAATACTGTACAGCCACTAGCAAACGGGAGAACTTTATGCAATGGAGGCCCCGCAGGGAATTTTTTGACTGTTTTTGGCCGGAAACGGAGAGCATTTTGACTTTCCATTTCATAAAGTTCTCCCGTTTGCTAGTGGCTGTACAGTAGCTCAAACTCTTGTTCGTAAGTACGAGTGTTGAATGACCGCCAGTGTTTCTGCAGAAACTTGGACGCAAATTCAGTTACATGTTGCATTAGCAAATGTGGCGAAGCAATTTTCTTGTTTTATTTCATATCATCTTGCACAGTTCTCCACTGCACTTTTGGTGCTGCCTTTGTTGTCCGCTGCAGTCATAAGCAGGGAGGATGTCACAATCCTCATTTTCGCCGTTAAAGCGCAAGCATAGAGCGTTGCCCTCGTGGTCTCACCTTAGCCCCAGGCCTGCGCATATCTGTCACACCAACAAAGAAAGATAGCAGGAGCCAAACAGCACGCGCCCCGAGTTCTTCTCACCTCCAAAAAATCTCAATCCTTAAAAGATGTCCTAGTTATTACCAATCTATGGCCACCACTTGACAGCGCCACCTTGTTCGTAGTATCTCACAAGGGGTGCTTTTTGCGCATAGATTGAGATGATATAGATTACAAATAAACAAGAAAACTTTATTAATTATTTTGACACTTCGAGCAACTTGGACAACCAGTGAACGCCCCTGTGTGCGCTTACTTTTGCGTGGACAAAGCTATCCAAGAGTGTAGTGCATGGAAATAATGATTATGTCTTCAAGATCCTCAATGGCCAAGCCAAACAGTTTCCGTCCCTTTGGCGTTGGCAGACTGAACCGAGCATGCCGAAACTCTGGCAGTATATTGTCTCGCGACAGGACCTGACACTCGGGAGGTACCGCTGCAAATTCACCTTTGATGATGGAGAGTCCAGCTTCTAAGATGTTCGTTTTCATGTGATCATCTTCCTGTGTTATCAATAAGCTATCCAATATAAGAAAGACTTCCCCTGTCTGAGACAGCTTGCAGATGTGCTCTCGAAGGGTACAAGAGACAGTGGGAAAAAGGACAATTCGATTGATGCGAGTATTTTCGTGCATTGTTAGGGTTTGGCTTGAACGAGATTCGATGTGATTAAGTAGAGCGAATTACTTGAAAATCTTGCGAATTTCTTCAAAGTTAACTTCCAAATTAACTTTTTAATTTGTAAGATGCATTTTGTTTTCAATTCGAACTTCGTAGAAAGACGGCAGGCAAACACTAGCCGCACGGACAAGCTCACAGTGGGCATTTTTGCACGCCACTTCAAACAATTACTACACATTCAAGCCAAACTTACTCTCGTCCATCTTCTATGCAACGCGGAATAGTTATCTCACTTGTGAAATCGCGCAAAGTCGTCATTAGTCCATCGCTTTCATGCGTCATCATGCATGGTACTGTGAGGGTCCATTATAACCGAATGCTCCTTCAAAACCGAATGGGGCATCCGTCCTATATGAGGGACATTTTAAACCCGAATCCAATGCGTTGTGCACTCCGCGATCCTTTAAAACGGAATGATCGCGAGGGATTTTTCTTTTGTTTGGCTGATATCTGGCCTAATGGAGAGGTTCATTGTCAAAGCCCCCGTCCTATGCCTAACGTGACCCCCCTCCAACATTGCTCACCCTAACAACAACAGCAGTGTCGTTCTTCCTTGATGGATGGAAAATGGAAGTGAAGAGATGGTTTGAGTGTTCAATTTTTGCGTCTGGGCAAAACCATATTTTTTACATTCGCAATTGGGAACTCCACTGCAAAATCGAGTGTCCAGGTGTCCAGGTGTCCGGGTAGTTGTACATCAAATAATTCCAAAAATAATGGATTATTGAAAGTTTTCTTCACGTCACGATATGGGAAGAACTTGAGTCACTCAAAATAGTGCTCGCAAGGACATCGCTGCTTGAGTCTTCTACTCGCAAAATTGAAAAATCGAGTGTCCAGGTGTCCAGGTGTCCGGGTAGTTGTACATCAAATATTCCCAAAAATAATGGATTATTGAAAGTTTTTTTCGTGTCGTTCTACGGTAAGAGTTTGATGCAAGAATGACACGAAATGACGTCACAGATGGAGTGTAATAACTTTGAATAGTTATCAGCTGCTCGTGCACCTCATTCGTAATACTTTCGATAGAAGCATTTTCATAGAGTGATAACGATTAAACTTCTTTAACTTAGACACCTTGACAATGCATCCCATTTGGCGATGAAAGCATGTTCCCCCTGTAAAACAAGGTAGTAGATTGCAAGAAGAGAGGATGTCCATGTGTCTATATTATCAAGGTGAAAACGTTATCACTCTAAAGAAAGTTAAATATTGTAAGAAATGTCAACAATAAGTGATGCGACCATAATACGTGCATTCTTTTAGGAACAGCGAAATGCTGCACGTCATTCTATGGGAAGGCAAAAACTTTCAATAACCCATTATTTTTGGAAATACTTGATGTACAACTACCCGGACACCTGGACACCTGGACACTTGAT
>CAZYYU010000014.1:0-21364 GCA_964651735.1 uncultured Gammaproteobacteria bacterium
TCACTTGCCCAACACAAGCTTCTTGAATGCCGCCAAGTCAAGGGGGTCGCTGAGCTCAGCCAGCAGCGGCTCCAGCTCGGCAGGCGGGATCTTGTCCCCCACCAGCGTCAGGTAGTGCAGCACCATGGACTTCTGATGCGGCGGCGCAACTACCAATGAGCAGCGCACGCCAGCAAGACACACGTTGCGGTTCCCCCCACCACCTTGATCTTGCCGCTCTTGTCCGTGTCCATCAGGTCAAATGCTCGCTTCACGTCGTCGTCCATGTTGGTGGCCGGGAACGCCTTGGCGAGCTGCGCGTTGAGCTGCTTGAAGGTCGCCAGGTCGCACGTCCACGTGGTCGCGAAGTTGGGCGGCTGCGGTGCGCGCACATCGTTACCGACAAGCATGAACGAGCAGGGCGCGCTCACCCTCACTGTGGCGAACATCTCCTCTGTGTAGGGGCGACCGAGGCTGCGCACTGCATCCTGCGGCGGCACGCACGGAGGGGCGGGCGCGTTCAGACAGACCACGCCGCAAGACGCACGCAAGCGCACCTGGAAGTCGGCCCAGCCCAGCGTGCCTCGGCCGGTCTGCGTGGAGGAGAGGTGGGGATGGGATCGGTGAGCCGCGTGTGCGGAGCCGCGCTGAGGGACAAACCGAGTCGTAGATGCCAAAAGCCTGTTGCTCCATCGCGTGCGCGTGCGCTCCCCTGTGGACAGCTTGCCCGCGAGGTTGCTGCTGCTGCTACTGCGTCCTGCCGCGATTCCAGCCCTGACCGGAGTTTGTTTTTTTGGATCGCGTGGAGGCGCTCCACCGCCGCCCGGGTGGCGAATGGCGCGCGCTGTGTGTGTCCGCTGGGGCCGGCGCGGCTTGGGCCTGCTGTGCCTGTTCGGCGTGGTGCTCATCTGGGTCGTGTCCGGCGAGCTCATCGAGTTCATCTTCACCAACCAGAACTTCTCGGCGCCCTTCTTCATCACCTACTTCAACACTGGGCTGTTCGTTCTCTACTTGCTGGGCTTCCTGTTCCGCCCGGCCTGGTGGGGCGACGCGGGGCCACCCCGCTGGATGTGCTGGATGCGGCTGGCCTGCTTGAGTCCCGCGCGCGACCCCTGCCTGGCCAAGCACGAGAGCGAGGACGTGGACGAGACCGCGCCCACGCTGCAGGCCGACAGCGCTGCGGGGGGCGACACCGCTCAAGGCGCCGCTGAGGCCCCCACCATGCTCAGCATCGGCAAGCTGTGCTGGATCGCGCTGGGCTTCTGCCCGCTGTGGTTTGGAGCCAACTACTTGTACAACCTGTCGCTGTCGTACACCAGCGTGGCCAGCGCCACCATCCTGTCGGCCACGTCGTCGCTCTTCACGTTTGGGCTGAGCTGTGCGTGCCGGGTGGAGAAGCCCACCATCTGGAAGTTGGTGGGCCTGCTGGTCATGCTGGGCGGCGTGGTGCTGGTGTCGCTGCTGGACACGAGCAACGAGCGCGGCGACTCCATTGTGGGTGATGCCTTTGCGTTGGCCGGTGCGGTCATCTACGCGGGCTACGCCGTGTATCTCAAGATGCAGCTGGACGAGCGGCGTGTTCACATGCCCATGTTCTTCGGCTTTGTGGGGCTGTTCAACATTTTGCTCATGTGGCCGCTGGGCTTGGTGCTGCACTTCACGGGCTGGGAAGTGCTGCGCCCTGTGCCGGGTCCGGTGCTTGGCTCGCTGTTTGCCAACGGCCTGGTGGGCACCGTCATCAGCGACTACCTGTGGGTGCTGGCCGTGCTCTTGGTGTCCCCGGTGGTGGCCACGGCCGGCCTGTCGCTCACCATCCCGCTGTCCATGATTGCCGATCTGGTTTTGCACGGGCAGGAGTTTCACGCGCTCTACATTCTGGGCGCGGTGCTGACGTTTCTGGGCTTCCTGTTTGTGAACGTGGACCCGCTGGAGTTGATGCGGCCTGCGTGGGCATGGTGTGCGCGGAAGTGCTGTGGACGCGGCCGCGCCGCGAACGAATGACATGAGATACTCAGGCATTTGGTGGTGTGGAGAGGGGGAGGGCGCGCCCATGGAGTAGTGCAACAAGCCCAGAGTCGTGCGCTCTTGCAGGCAGCCATGGCCGAGGACGATGACTTTGGCTCAGCGTTCGAGTCGTCAGGTTGCTTTGCGGTGTGCTCATCAGGCTGCTTGGCTCTCACCCGCGACATGGCCCTCCGCAGCTGTGAGCTTGACGACGCTGTCGCGCCGAAAATGGTCGTGCTGCAGCAACAACGCCGCTTCCTCCTCCGCCAAGCAGTCGGAGGCAACACAGGGCGACGAGGATGACGACTTCTCCTACGAGAAGGAGACCGCCTTCTATTGCCTGTCGCCGTCCAACCCCGTGCGGCGCACGCTCTTCTGGCTCGTTCGCTGGCGCTGGTTCCGTGCCTTCATCATCGTGGCCATCCTGGTGAACAGCGCCCTGTTCGGGGCCTACGTGCCGCTCAACGTGGACGCGCCGCCCAACGCCGTGGCTGATGGTGCGGAGCCCGTGTTCCTGGCCATTTTCGCGTCCGAGGCCATTGTCAAGCTGCTGGCCATGGGCTGTATCATGCACCAGGCCGCCTACTTCCGCGACGGATGGAACTGGTACTTTTGCGCTTGGTGACGAGCGTAACATGATTGTGCACCTGCTCACTGCATTAGGCTCGACTTTGGCATCGTGATACTCTCCATTGTGGGCGTGATTCCAGGCGTGGGTGCCAATCTGAGCGGCATCCGCGCGCTGCGAGTGCTGCGAGCGCTGCGTCTGCTGCGCTTCATCAAGGAGCTCAACGTGCTCATCACCACGCTGTTCAAGGCCATGTCGTACCTGCTCAACGCCATGATCCTGCTGGGCATCATGCTGCTCATGTTTGCCATTGTGGGCCTGCAGGTGTTTGGCGGCCACCTGAAGCAGCACTGCGTGGACCCCCAGACGGGCCTGTACAACACCGACGTGTGCTGCTCCTTGTCCGAGAGCCAGGGACGGCAGTGCAGCGACTTTGGCCCGGGCTGGACCTGCCAAGTCACGCCCATCAACCCGCGCTACGACCAGATCTCCTTCGACAACTTTGCCGTGGCCTTCCTGACCGTGTACCAGGTTGAGCACGACCTCGCTGCTGCGCGCCCTGCGCGACACTCACCGTGTGCGGGGGACGCCGCTTGCAGTGCGTGTCTCCCGAGAACTGGTCCGTGGTTGCAGTCATGGCCATGGACGCCACGTCCAAGGCCGCCATCATCTTCTTCGTGGTGCTGGTGCTGCTGGGCACGTTCGTGCTGGTGAACCTGTTCGTGTCGGTGGTGACGGGCGTGCTGTCGCTGGAGGAGGCGGCGGCCGCCAAAGACAAGGCCGAGGTGCCGCAGCACGCTGCCATCCAGTGGCTGGTGCGGCAGTACCGGGCCATCGGGGAGCGCGAACGCGGCCGCGACGAGCGCTGGCGCGTGCTGCGCCTGTGCCACCGCGTGGTGGAGAGCGTCGCGTTTCTGGCCGTCGTGTACTCCGCCATCTTCCTCAACCTGGTGGCGCTCTGCATCGACCACTACCCGCAGTCCAATGCCCTCAGCGATGCGCTGGCCATTCTCAACATTGTCTTCAACATTGTGTTCACGGTGGAGATTGTGCTCAAGTGGATCGGGCTGGGCTTCTACGCGTGGTCTCAGGTTGGCTTCAACTGGTTCGACCTGGTCATTGTGGGCGCGTCGTGGATCGAGCTCATCATCGGTGAGGCGCTGCATGCGTGCGTGCGTGCGTGTGTGCGCTGCCGCCTGACCTGCAGCCCGTGCAGGTGGCCAAGTGTCGTTCATCCGCGTGCTGCGCTCCTTCCGCCTGTTCAAGCTGCTGGCGCTGTGGCCCGCGTTTGCCAAGATCCTGCGCACGGTGGGCAAGGCGGTGGGCGCCTCCGTCTGGTTCATGGTGCTGCTGTTTCTGTACCTGTACATATTCAGCGTGGTGGGCATGCAAGTGTTCGGCGGCTCCTTCTTCTTCGCGGACGGATACCCTCGCTGGAACTTTGACAACCTGTGGAACGCGTTCCTGACCTCGTTTCAGGTGCTGTCGGGCGAGTCCTGGCCGTCGGCCATGTCCAGCGGCATCCGCGCCATTGGCTGGGGCGCGGCGCTCTTCTACGTGGTGGAGACGGCGGTGGGCGCGTGGATCGTGCTCAACCTGTTCCTGGCGATTTTGCTCGATGCGTTCGGGGACGACGACGACGACGACGATGGCGGCGGCGGCGGCGGCAACCAACAGGGCGGTGACAAGAGCAAGGTGGACAAGGGAGAAGGCGCCGCCGCTGTGGGTGGTGCCGACATGGAGCAAGTGGTGCTGAGCGACGGAGACGCTGCCAAGGCCGTGCAGGTGCTGAGGGGGCGGCGCTTGACGGCCCCCCTCACCCACTCGTGGTGCAGGTGCTGTCGCACTTTGAGGCGCCCGTGGCACATCCAGACCTGTTCGTGGCCGCGGTCAACCTGCCGGCAGCCGCCGATGCAGCGGTGCAGCAACAGCAGACGATGGACGCAAAGCCGAGGACGCAGAAGCAGAAGAAGGCCCCGCGCATGCCCAAGGACCGGTCGTGCTTCATCATCGGCCCCGACAACCCGCTGCGCATCGCGCTGTTTCGCATGGTGACGTCGCCCCCCTTTGAGTACTTCATCGTGGCGTGCATCGGCGTGGCGTGCATCGTGCTCATGTTGGAGAACCCGGACTGGGCCCAGATCTTCGTGTGGCAGTGCGTGTTCAGCGCCTTTGAGATGGCGTTTCTGGTGGTGTTCTTCGTGGAGATGGTGCTGAAGCTGGTGGCATTCGGGGTGGTGGCGCACAAGGGCGCGTACCTGCGCAGCGGCTGGAACATCCTGGACTTTGCCGTGGTCGTGGTGTCCATTGTGGCGGCGGCGCTCAGCTACCTGCTGGCCGTGGACCTGGGCTTCCTTCGCGCGTTCCGGGCCTTCCGCGCGTTCCGCCTCATGGGCCGCTTCGCGCGCACGCGCACTGTGGTGGTGGTGTTCCTCAAGAGCATCCCCCAGGTCGTGAACGTCATCGTCTTCTCCATGGCGCTGTGGCTCATCTTCGCCATCATGGTAAGAAGGCTGCCCCTCCACTTGGTCGTCACAGCAAGTCACCCGCAACATCCGCCACCGCAGGGCTGCCAGCTGTTCCAAGGCCAGCTGGGCGCGTGCAACGACCAGGCCGTGCAGAACAAGACGCAGTGCGTGGGCACGTACGTGAACCCCGTGACGGGCCTGAGCACGGCGCGCGTTTGGAGCAACCCCGTGTGGGGCAACTTCGACAACGTGGGCATGGCGCTGTACAGCATCTTCCCCATGATAGGCGTGAGCGGGTGGAACGACAAGATGTACGCGCTTCAGGATGCCGTGGGAGTCGAGCAGCAGCCGCGGCGTGACGCCACGCCCGCCAACGCGTTGTACTGCGTGTTCTTCATCCTCGTCGGCACCTGGTTCAACAGCAACCTCTTCACGGGCGCCATCGTGGACACGTTCCAGCGCATCGAGAGCCAGGAGAGCTCGGGCGGTCTGCTCATGACGGACGAGCAGCGGCAGTGGGTGTCGCTGCAGAAGCAGCTGCTGAACCAGAAGCCCAAGACGCTGTACACCATCCCCACGCACCCGCTGCGCGAGTACTGCTTCCGCTTCGCCATCAACTCGTACTTCACGTACTTCATGGCCAGCATCATCATCGTCAACATTGTGGTGCTGTGCATGGACTATGGCGGCGCGCCTGACGCCTGGCAGCTGTCGCTGAGCCTGGCCAACGCCGTGTTCATGGGCATCTTCGCGTTCGAGATGGTGGTGAAGCTGATCGCGCTGGGCCCGCCGCAGTACTTCCGCGACGGCTGGTGCATCCTGGATGCGGTCATCGTGCTGGGCAGTCTGGCCGACGTGTTCATGACGTTCCTGCTGTCGGGCGTGGTGAGCGCCAGCATCATCCGCGTGCTGCGCGTGTTCCGGCTGCTCAAGCTGGTCAAGTGGAGCAAGCGGCTGCGCACCGTGATCGTGTCCATCTCGCTGGCGGTGCCCGCCGTGGTCAACGTGTTCTGCCTGTTCTTCATCGTGGTGTACATCTACGCCGTGATTGGCGTGGCCGTGTTCGGCACCGCCACGTACGGCATGGCGCTGTACCCGCCCATGACGTTTGAGAACTGGGGCCAGGCCGTGTTTGTGCTGCTCACGGTGCTGACGGGCGACGGCTGGGAGTCGGTCATGTACGACCTCTACAATCCGCCCAACAACTACGTGGGCGCGCCCGCGTACTTCTTCTCGTTTCTGGTGCTGTCGGCCATGATTCTGCTGCAGATGATCGTGGGTGTCATGCTCAAGACGTTTCGCGACGTGTTTCTGGTGCCGGAGGGCGCGCTGTCCGCCGACTCCATGGAGTCGTTTGCGCAGGCGTGGTCCAAGTGCGACCCCACCAACAGTGGGTACATCGGGTGCGCGGCGCGTCACCGGGTCGCGGTGTGGTGGCGTGACGCTGATTTGCAGGCTGCATCTGCTGCCTGCTCTGCTGGCCGATGTGCGGCCGCCGCTGGGTCCGGGCAAGCTCAACCGCGCCGCCATGATGCGCTACATTGCGCGTTTGCCGCTGGTCATTCGCCAGAACGAGCGCGGCGAAGACTGCATCAGCTACCCCGACCTGCTGCGTCTGCTGTCCACCATGGCCGCGCCGCCCAACTTGGTGCGTGCTGTTGCGATGCGCGCGCGACACGCCCCTCTCTCAAGCAGCAGCGCGCTTGCTTGCAACAGGACGACCCGCACGCGCTGGAGCGCCTGGAGCAGAGCTGGAAGAAGAAGTTTCCGCAGCTGCAGCACCAGCCCACCGGCCCCACGTACACGGTGTCGGAGTATGTGGCGGCGGTGAAGCTGCAGCGCGCCTTTCGGCGCCGCAAGGCGAGTGACTGTTGGCAAACGCCGTGTTGGCGTCACCCCCCTGACGATGCGCGCGCCCAGGCCGGCCTCAGCCTGCACGAACAACGGCGAACTACCAAGGTTGGGTGCCGCTTGAATGCTGGCTGCATGCGGCCTCACCGCACTGGCGGCAGGCTGTGGGGGACAAGGACACGTCCCGGCTGGTCTCCGACGTGCTGGAGCTGAAGAAGTACCAGAGCGTGCTGCAGGAAGTGAGCAACTCTCCCGCCATGACGCGGTGGTCCGGCGCCGGCACGCCGGGCGCCGTGCGTCGGTCGGGGGCCACGCCTCTGCTGCCGCGCCGGTCATCGCCGGCAACGCCTGCGCAGAGCCGCCGCAGCCAGCGCGCGCCCCGCGACAGCTCGTCCAGCCAGCCGCAGTCGCCGTCGCAGTCGCCGCGGCTGGGTGGCAGCAGGAAGTCAGCCGCGCGCGGCGATGGCTCGCCGTCGGACTCGGGCCCGCCCTCACTGAGCGGCAGCGCCAAGTCGGCCGCCGCCGGTGCCCGCGAAAGCACGCCCAGCCCGCCGCTGGAAACGGACGCGCTGCTGCTGCTGCGCAAGCCCGTGGCTGACTTCAGCGACTCTGGCGGCAGCGGCGCGCTGCCCACCTTGCACGCTGAGGTGGCACCCATGCTGCCTGTCTCGCCGTCGCCGCTGCTTCCTCCGCGCAACTTTCTCAACGCGCCGCAACAACCTGACGCGGCAGCTGGCGGGCGTCCTCGTGCTGCCTCGTTGCGGAGCAATCAGCTGGTGAGCTGGGCGACAGTGGTCCGTGTTTGCGTCTGGCTCACGGCCCCGTCAAGCTCCCTGCGCACAAAGGCGAAAGAGACTCGAGGCACGCCTCAAGCGACGACGATTCCTTGTGAGGCCGGGCAGCGCCAAAAAAACAAAACTGCGAGAGGAGTGCTCGCTTGCGCACGCACGCAATGGACGAGGAAGAGGAGTTTGGGGCGCGTGTCAAGACGCAGAAGCCCAAGGAGGGCAAGGAGGCGAAGCGCGCTCGCTCGCAAGCAGAGTGGGCAGACCCAGACGACGAGGACGAGGCCGAGGTGGCGTTCGCCGAGGCAGCACCCGATGCGGAGCTGCCCCTGTTCCTGCAGGGCGGGCTCCGCACCAAGCAGGTGGCGGCGGCGGGGGCCGAGTTGTGTTTCGCGCCACACGCCCACCACACTCCCGCGTCCTCCAGGTGTGGGAGCGACCCCCCGTCTCCCCCGAGCTGCAGGAGGGCAAGCTCCCGCTCGGTAGGCTGCTGCTTGTTTTGGGCGGGAAAGGGCCGATGCTGCCGTTCTCAACGGACTTGCAGTGGTGCAGAACATGGAGCTGGACTACACGCACGGTGCTCCCATCAAGGGCATGCCCGGCAACACTGTGGGCCCGGTGCGCCTGTGGCGCGCACGCGACTTCACACCTGACGCACCCTTCGTCAGGTGCCCATTGTGCGCGTGTTTGGCGTCACGCAGGAAGGCCACTCTGTGCTCGTCAACGTAACGCGCACGCTGATGAACTGTGTTGCGCTCATTATTGCTTATTTTCCGCGTCTAGATCCATGGCTTCTTGCCCTACTTGTATGTGCAAGCGCCGCCTGAGTTCAAGCCCAGGTTGGGCCTCCCCTCTCGGGGAGATGGTGGTCCAAAACGCACCCGTTGCTGATCCGCCCGCAAGTGATGTGGAGCTGTTTCGCAAGACGCTCAACAGACGCATGGAGACGAGCAACATGCCTGCTGCGCAGCGCTGTCAGGAGTACATTCTGCAGGTGGCGCTGGAGCAGAAGCGGTCCATCATGGGCTACCAGGGTGTGTGCGCGGGCGCGTGGCCGGTTGTGGTTGCATCGCTGACCGCTGGCTGGCAGGGGACAACATGACTGACTTCCTCCGCATCACCACTGCGCTGCCCAAGCACGTGCCCACTGTGCGCCGCATTCTGGAGAGCAGCTTTGCGCTGCCCGGCTACGGAGACCGCCAGTACCTGACGTACGAATCCAACATCCTGTTCGTGATGCGCTTCATGGTCGACGTGGGTGAGCGAGCACGCGCGCGCCCCGGCTGTGGGGAATGGGGGCGGCCGCCCTCACCGCGATGCAGGCATGACTGGCGGCGGCTGGATCGAGCTGCCGGTGGGCGCGTACAAGGTGGTGGCGGCGGACGCCAAGCAGTCGCACTGCCAGCTGGAGGTGGACGTGGCCTACAACCGCCTGCGCTCGTACTCGCTGGACGAGAAGAGCGACGTGGCGCCGCTGCGTGTGCTGTCCTTCGACATTGAGTGCGCGGGCCGCAAAGGTGCCTCCGCTGACGGCCGTGATTCGGGGGCTGACTGTCGAGCGCGCAGGCAGCTTCCCCGACCCCAAGCACGACCCCGTCATCATGATTGCGTGCTACGTGACGCGCCACGGTACAGCGCTTGCCTGTCGTTGGGGCCTGTGTTGATCAGTCATGCAGGAGAGTCCACGCCTTTCATCCGCAACTTGTTCACGCTGGGCGGCTGCAGCAACATCATCGGCGCGGAGGTGTTCTCGTACCGCACGGAGGCGGAGATGCTCAGCGCATGGAGGGCCTTCATGATCCAGTGCGTGCCGCTCTTTTGCTGCGCTACGCTGACTGACCGTCTTTTGGCAGGTCCGATCCCGACGTGCTGACTGGATACAACATCAACAACTTCGATCTGCCGTACCTGATCCACCGCGCCGAGACGCTGAAGCTGCACTCGTTCCTGTTTCTGGGCCGCATGCGAGCCATCCGGGCGCGGGCAAGTGCACGGCGGGGCCGCGTTGCCGCGCTCACCTTGTTGTGCACGCGTTCAAGGTGCGCGAGACCACCTTTAGCAGCAAGGCGTATGGCACGCGCGAGTCGCACGAAACCACCATCGACGGCCGCGTGCCCTTTGACGTGCTGCAGATCTTGCAGCGCGACCACAAGCTGCGCTCGTACGGCCTCAACGCCGGTCTGGCTCTGTTGCTCGCAGCAGGCCCCCTCGCTCGCTCACTGTGTGCGCGCGCCGCCAGTGAGCGCCCACTTTCTGGCCGAGCAGAAGGAGGAGGTGCACTTCTCCATCATCGGCGATCTGTTCGGCGGCACCGACGACGACCGCCGCCGTCTGGGCATCTACTGCCTGAAGGTGAGATGGTGCGTCCATGCCGCTGGCCCGCGCTCAACGCCAGGCCAGGATGCGTATCTGCCGCAACGCCTGCTGGACAAGCTCATGTGCGTGGTCAACTACCTGGAGATGGCACGCGTGACGGGCGTGCCGTTTGCGTTCTTGCTGGCTCGGTGCGCGCCTCTTGTTTGCTTGTGTGTTGGGGGGGGGTTTGACTGGTATTGCAGGGGCCAGCAGGTCAAGGTCATCTCGCAGCTGTTCCGGGCCGCGCGGCCCAAAGGCGTCCTCATCCCCGCCTACAAGCAATCCAGCAAGAGCGACCAGTCGTACACCGGCGCCGTCGTCATCGAGCCCATCAAAGGCTTCTACGAGATGCCCATTGCCACGCTGGACTTTACGTCGCTGTACCCCTCCATCATGCAGGCATGCATGCTGGGTTGCTGGGCCACCAGCCACATTGCAGTAGTAACCCCCGACGCCAGGCCCACAACCTGTGCTACTCGACGCTGGTCAACAAGAGCACCATCGACCGGCTGGGTCTGGAGAAGGACAGGGACTATGCCGCCACGCCCAACGGCCACTACTTTGTGAAGAACAACGTGCGCAAAGGGCTGCTGCCGGACATTCTGGAGTCGCTGCTGCAACAGCGTAAGAAGGCCAAGGACGACTTGAAGAACGAGCGGGTACGGTGCTTGCGTGTGTGGCTGTGTGGCTGTGGCTGACCCGGCTGCAGGATCCCGGTCGCAAAGTGAGCGTCGCTCTTCGTTGTGCTGCGCGGCTCAAATGTCTTCTGCAGGCAGTGCTGGACGGCCGACAGCTGGCGCTCAAGATCAGCGCCAACTCCGTGTACGGCTTCACCGGTGCGCCAGTGCTTCGTTGCGCTGCAGTGTTGGTGCCCACAGCCGTGCAGGCGCCACTGTGGGCAAGCTGCCGTGTCTGGAGATCAGCGCCGCCGTCACGTCGTTTGGTGCGCGCCTCCCCCTTTGCACAGAGACTACGGTCTTGCTGACGCGGTGCAGGGCGCGAAATGTTGCACAAGACCAAGGCACTGGTGGAGGCCAAGTTCACGCTGGCTAACGGCTATCCGGGTCAGCCTGCCGTGGCCCCCCCTCCGCTCAGTGTCGCTCACTGTGCGTTGCGCTGCAGCCGACGCGGTTGTGGTGTATGGCGACACGGACTCTGTGATGGTCAAGTTCGGCTTCCACACCGGTTCGTGGTGCGGTGCAAGTGCTCGTTGGCTGCTCAGCAGCAGTGCGTGCAGTGCCCGAGACGATGGAGCTGGGCCGCGAGGTTGGTGTTGTTATCATCGTCGCTGTTGCCGTCGTCGGGCCTGACGGCGTTGCAGGCGGCCAAGTATGTGACTGGCCACTTCATCAAGCCCATCAATCTGGACTTTGAAAAGGGTCTGTGCTGGTCTTGTTGTGCTGTGGGTCTTGTTGTGCAGCATTGCCTGACATGCAGCGTGGCTCAGTGTACTTTCCGTATCTGCTCATCAGCAAGAAGCGCTACGCCGGCCTGTACTGGACCAAGCCCGACAAGTTCGACCGCATGGACACCAAGGGTTGCCCGCGATCGTCGCGCTCCATCGCTGCTGCTCACTGGCGCCCCGCCCCCCTCAGGTATCGAGACGGTGCGGCGCGACAACTGCCCCCTGGTCAAGGACGTGATCACCACGTGCCTGCAAAAGATTCTGATGGAGCGGGACGTTCAAGGCACCGGCCGCCCTTTGCGTGCTTGCCTTGGCATGCGTGCGTTGCTGCTGACCCGGGGGGCTGCTGCAGGCGCCGTGGATTACGCCAAGAACACCATCAGTGACCTGCTGTGCAATCGGCTGGACATTAGCAAGCTGGTCATTACCAAGGCATTCAGCAAGAAGGGCGAGGAGTACGCGGGCAAGCAGGTGAGCCGGCCCGCTCTGCGGCGTGACGTGTGTGGCGCGTGACGGGGCGCAGGCGCACGTGGTGCTGGCGGAGAAGATGCACGCGCGAGACCCCGCCACCGCGCCCGTGGTGGGCGACCGCATCCCCTACGTCATCATCAAGGCGAGCGTCCGCCGCACCGTCTCACCGTCCATGCACCTCAGCTCACGCGCCGTTCAGGGTGCCAAGAACATGCAGGCGTGGGAGCGCTCTGAGGACCCGCTGTTCGTGCTGCAGAACAACATCCCGCTCGACGTGCAGTACTACCTGCACAACCAGCTGGCCAAGCCTCTGGGTCAGTGGGTGTGTTGCTGGGCCCGCCGCTGAGAGTGGAGCACTTGCAGGCCGCATCTTCAAGCCGGTGCTGCGCGACGTGAACGTGCTCTTCAGCGGCGACCACACGCGCAGCATAGCCATGCCCGTGCCCAAGGCGAGCGTGCCCACCGCTGCGCTGGTGATCGCTGACCGCGCTGCAGAGCGGCGGCATCGTTGGCTTCACAAAGAAGAAGCTGCAGTGTCTTCACTGCAAGTCTGGCCTCAAAGCCACCGAGACCACTGGTAAGAGCTGGAGGGCCAAAGAGGAAACGCCTGCTTCATTGCCGCTGCAGTGTGCACGTTCTGCAAGGAGCAGGAGCCCCTCATCTACCAGAAGCAGCTGGTGGTGGTGCGCAAGCTCGAGATGGAGTTTTCAGCAGCGTGGACGCAGGTACCGTTGCGTGCGTCATCTGTGGTGTGTGTTGTGTGCGTCATCGCCTCTTGCAGTGCCAGCGCTGTCAGGGCAGTTTGCACCAGCAGGTGCTGTGCTCGGCGCGCGACTGCCCCATCTTCTATCGGTGCGCGAGCGGCAGAGCCCCATTATGTGTTGCTGAGCGCGCTTTCGGCCACAGGCGCACCAAGGTGCAAAAGGACTTGACGGATGCCCAGCAGCTCATGGTGTGCATTGTACCAGTGCCCGCACACATGTCTCAATTGCGTCCCCAGGCCCGCTTCGACAAAAAATGGTAGGCCCGCGCACAGGTCCGCAAATGAAGTGACATTCGCCCTCGAAGCGACTAGGGCCTCCGTGGGGCCCGCGAGCAGCCACCTTGGAGGTGCAGACTCGTTTGGGCCGGCCGGGAGCCGTGCCTTGCCCGGCCCCTGCGGATGGCGACCACCACCACCACCACCACGCCCGTCGCCATTGCCACAACGGCTGAGGCCACCAACAGCACAGGCCCGGACTTGCCCCCGGGCTTCGAGTGTAAGGCTCCCTTTTTGAACGCGTTCCTGCCTCATCCCCACTCGCCTTGCTCAGTGGGCTCCTTCGCGTTCCTGCTCGTGGTCGTTGCTACGCCGTTGCTGGGCCTCACCTTCCTGATCCTGCTATGGCTGACGATCAAGTACCTGCTGCGCCTGGCGGTGCACCGCTACCACTGGGTCATTGCCCGGCCAGCCGAAGACCTGTCGCGGGTGCGTTGCCCTTGCTGTGTGGGGCGCAAGGCCTTGTTGAGCGCTGCTCACGGACGGAGCGTGACGCAGATTGGTGCGCCGTCTATGCGAGAGCGCGTGGACAACTTCATGCAGACGCACCCGCTGGCACTGGCTTGGAACGTGTTCCAGACCATCATTTCGCTGGTGGCCTTTGGCTTCTACATTGCGGAGCTCTACAACACGTCCACGGACGTGACTGGCTTCTTTTTGGGCGAGCTGGTGCTGACAGCGTTCTTCCTCATGGACTACGCCATCAACTTGTACGCGTCGCGCAACAAACTCAAGTGGGTCTGGAGCTTCATGGGACTGGTCGACATGTTGACCATTGTGCCCACGCTGGGCGAGCTGGTGGTGCGGCTGGTGTGGTCGTCCACCACCGCTGTGCAGCTGCAGTTCCTGCGCGCGCTGCGTGTCATGCGCACGCTGCGTATCTTGCGCGTGCTCAAGATCACAAAGGTAGCCCGTGGTCTCGTGCGTGCGTGCGTGCGTGGTTGGCTGATCGGTTTGCCGCAGTACTCGGCCGATGAGAGCCAAAAGCGCATCCTGCAGTGGTTTCTGGCCGTGGTGTGCGTGCTGCTCGTGTCCACGGGCATCATGCAGGCCGTGATGCCGGGCGACCTGTCGTTTCACACCACACTTTACTTCATGGTGATCACGCTGTCCACCACCGGGTACGGCGACATCGTGCCCACCACCGCCGTGTCGCGCGGCTTCATCACCGCCATTGTGTTCATCGTGTTCCCGCTGGCCGGCTACCAAACCGCGCGGCTGGTGCACCTGTACGCGTCGTACGACCCGCGCAAGGGCCACTTCCGCACCACGCCGCAGCGCGTGCACCTCATCATCACGGGCCCCATCAAGTACTCCAACGTGCTGCCCATGTTCCGCGAGATATTCCACAAGGAGCGCTCGCAGCACTACATCAGCGTGTGTCTGCTGGGCGCGGAGCCGCCCGATGCTGACCTGGAGTTCATGCTGTGCCACGAATTCTACACGCAGCGGTGAGTGGAAGAGAGGAGAGCCGGTGTGCGCGCTCATGGGTCGCAGCGTGGAGTACCTGGTGGGCACGCCGCTGAACCCCGCCGACCTGTACCGTGCCCGCTGCGACATGGCCAGCATGTGCATCCTGGCCAGCCCCGCACCGCCCGCCTCCGGCGACGTGGCGCCGGCCGACGCCGACACGCTGCTGCGCTACCTCAGGTTGTGGTGGCCAGCCCGTTGCACGCTACGCTCACGCTCGGCCGCAGCATCCGCCGCGCACGCCCCAACTTGCAGATTGGCGTGCAGCTGCTGGACCCGCAAAGCGTCAGGTCAGTGCAATCGCCGCGTGTGGATGTGTGTGTTTGTGACGCAGACGCAGGCAAATTGGCCCGTACGACCCGGTGCTGCTGGCCATTGACTACAAGCTGGGTGCGCCGCGTTTGCTCTGCATCGGGGGTTGTTTTGACGGCTGCGTGTTGTGGCAGGGCTGCTGAGTGCGTCGGTGCGGGCGGCCGGGCTGAGCACGCTGTTGAGCAACCTGCTGCGCGTTGACGGCGCGTTCCCCGACGCTCCGGCCACGTGGCAGCGCAAGTACCTGCATGGTGTCGGCTTTGAGCTGTACTCGACGCATCTCAGCGCAGCCTTTGACGGCCTGCCCTTTTACGAGGCCGCGCTGGCCATGTACGACATGTTCGGCGTGGTGGTGTTCGGGCTGCGGCCCTTGAACGGGTCTCAGTGCATCCAGCTGCTGCCGCGCAACGTGACGTTGGCGCGCGGCGACACCGTGTTCCTCATCGCCGCGGACCGCGTGGCCTGCGCCGCCATGCAGCACCTGCACAGCATCCCGCCCGTGTCAGTGGAGCGGCGGCCGCCGCCCGAGCTCGACATGTCGCCGCGCATCAGACTGCGCAAGCTGGTCACAGAGGGCCACATGCGGCCCAGGCTGGAGAGCCGGGGGCTGCGGGACACGGGACGCCACGTGCGCAACTCGTCCTCCAAGCTGTGGTGAGTGTTGTTGTGCGTGTGTGTTGGGCGTGTGTGCGCTGAGCGCGGCGTTGCAGGGGCGACCAAAGCGAATCCGACGAGCAGTCGCGCAGTGTGCACCTGGACGCGGCCCTGTCCGAGAGCCAGCGCTGCCTCAAGCACAGCGACAGCACCGTGGACTGGACGCGGGCCAGCGCCGCGGACCTCGACACGCAGCTGAGCGTGGAAGGTAGGCTGCGCTTGGTGGCGCTGCGTTGCGCTGCACGCCAACGGTTTTTGCCAGACGCGCTGCACCGCCGCGATCCCGGCGCGTGGCGCTTCTGCTACCGCCTGAGCTCGCAGCCTCGGCCGCTGGACCAGGTGCTCATCGAGCAGCTGCCTGACCACGTCCGGGCGCGCGGCCACCTCTGCGTCGTCGGCCCCAGTTGAGCGACCTTGTGTCGTGCTCGCGTGTCAGCGCTGACCCCCTAGTTTGGCACGCAGCGAGCGGTCTGTTCCGCATGCTGCTGCGGCTGCGCTCGCTCAAGTCGCGCGATTCTACCATGTGTGTGGTGGCCATGCACGAGCACGCGCCCACTGCGGACGAGTTGTACCTGCTGTCGTGGCTGCCCGACTGCTACTTCATGCAGGGCGCGATCACGTCGCAGCGCAGCCTGGAGAAGCTGGGCGTGCACTCGAGCGCGCGGGGCGTGATCCTGCTGGCGCACCCGCCACGCAGCCCGCTGCTCGCCAACGAGGCTGCGCTGGCCGACGCGGGCGTGGTGGCGGTCATGCGGCAGCTGTACGCCGCGGCCGACATCAACCCCGCGCTGCGCGTGTTGCGCTGCGAGGTGGAGCACGGCAAGAACATGTTCTGCCTGCACTTCCGCGACATGGACCATGTCCAGTTGGAAGAAGGCCACGTGGAAGAGGTGTACGGCCTGGCTGCACCACAGTCTCCCATGCAGAGCTTCCAGGTACGCGCTGTGTGTGCGTGTGTGTGTGTCACGCTCTCTCGCTCAACGCGGAGCGGTGCAAGGCGTACCGCAAGCGCAAACGCATCGAGGCCAGTCTGGTGGGCGAGGAGATGGACCAAAAGGGCGAGATCAAGCTGCCGTTCCACGCGTCTTGCTTCTACTCCAGCGGGCTGGCGCTGCCGCAGGGCGTGGTGCACTCGCTGACGGCGTCGGTGCTCTTCAACGAGGACATGTTTGCGCTGGCGTCGCGGCTGACGGGTGGCGGCCTGGACAGCCCACGGGACATGCTGACCGCGGGCCAGGTGTATCAGTGGCGCGTGCCCCGCGCCATGGTGGGCTCGCAGTACGGCACGCTCTTCGCCCGCAGGTGCTTGCGCTCGCTCGCTCGCTGCCTGCACGCACGCACGCTTCTGTGGTGCTCACACACGCGCAGCCTGGTATTCCCCGTCATCTGCATGGGCCTGTTCCGCTCCAAGCGCTGGGAGCCCCGGGATCCGCTGGACGAGACGGTGCTGCTTGTTGAGGAGGTGGACCTGTACCACCCGCCGGGGGCGCGCGAGGCGGCCGCGCGCTTCGTGTACACCAACCCGCCCCCCAACGAGGTGCTCGTGGACGACGACCTGGTGTACGTGCTGGCCATGGACGACTTCGTGGAAGATCGGTGGAGCACCATGGACCCCGTGACGCCCATCGCGCTCATCGTGCAGGACGACCTGATGGCTGTGGACCCGACGGTTCCCATTGCGCTGGGCGGCGGTGTGGAGGTGATGCGGCGGCGCCCCACTGTGACGCCATTGCCGCCGGACTTTGCGGTGCGTACTGTGGGGCCGCGGTGCTGCTGCTTTCGCTCACCTCCGCTGTCAAGGTGCCGCACCTGCGACGCCTGCCGACGAGCGAGGTGCCGCTGCACGAGCTGCGCAGCTCGGCGCCGTCCTTGTCGCCGCGGTCGCCGCCGCCGGGCGAGACGCAGCTGACAGGGCACCGCAACTCGGCGCCCTCCGTGAGCGAGCCGTGGCGCGTGCTGTCGGTGCTGCGGCAAGCGCGCACGCAAAGTGTTGACGTGCCGTTGTCGTCGTCGCCGTCGTCGTCATCCGCGCCCTCGTCGCGGGGCGAGGCTGAGGCTGCGCTGGAGTCGGTGGAGCTGTGACTGCGCGCAGCGAAATACACGAGTGTACATTTGTTGCTGCGGAGAGCCACACACGCTCCGTGTCCCCGCCACCGAGCAGCGACTTGCCTCCGCGGCGCAGCAGCGTGCACGCCAACGCGCCCCGCAGCTCTCCTTACACGCCCCACTTGTCGAGCAGCTGCCTGGCGTACGTGTCATAGTGCATCCAGGCGGGAATCTTGTTGTCCTGCACCGCTGCACTCAACCGACGCTGGCAAGAAGAGCCATCCCCCACAACGAACCCGGAAGATGGGCTGCGCCAGCTTGGCGGCGTATGCTTCATCGTCCTTGTCCAACCTCTTGATCTCTTCGATGCACTTCCTGCCAGACAACCGGCGGGCTGAGCACACACACAAGCAAGCAAGCAAGCTAATGCAGCTCACTTGAAGGTGGCGTTGGGCAGCCAGTAGAACTGTGCCTCTGGATCGGGCGTCAGGTTGTCCGGCGCGCAGTACACAAATGCATCCATGTTGAAGTTGTAACGCTCGTCGAAAATGTCAGACGGACCCCAGTACACGGGGATCGTCCTTGGCAGCAGCAGCAGCGTGAGAGTGTGAGAGTGTGGGCGAGGCAGCAGCGGCGTTACATTCCCAGGTAGGCGTCGAACAGCTTCTCGGTGATCCAGCCGGGGCCGGCGCCGTTCTCGAAGCAGATGGCGAACTTGTACCTTGCGCGCGCGTATTCGCAACCGTGAGCACACGCGCACACAGGGGCTGCCGCCTCACCTGTGGAACCAGTTGATGGTCTGCTCAGACAGCAGCGCGCTGGTGGTCCACGGCGGGATGACGGGGGGCTCGCGGTTGTGGCGACACGGGCCCAGCGCGTCCACTTGCTTGTAGGACGCAGACAGCTGATCAAACAGCATCTGCCGAGGCTGAGCCAGCCAGCCGCACGCAAGCACAATCCGCTCACCGTGCGAATCAGCGGCTGGTCCTTCACGCTGCGATCTTCAAGCTGGTAGATGCCCATGTAATGGTCCATGGTACACGCGGTGGCCACAAAGGCGCAGAATCGGTCCTTTTCCTTCCACGCCAGCACTTGCTTGCCTGCAACAGCGGGGCGTCAGCAGCGGCGCGCCGCAGCAAGGCAGCTCTCCCACCCGGAAACTCTGGCAGCAGCGGGTTGCCATCGGATCGCAGCAGCAGCTCGGGGTGATGAAAGTGGCTGCGGCGTGCGTGCGAGAACACCGTGAACGCGATGGGCAGATGGATCCACTTGGTGAGGTGAGCGGGTGGCCGCGTGCCCCAGAAGTTGACGGCGTCGCTGTCCGCCACCTGCCGCCGCCGCCGCCGCCGCCGCGCACGCCGTTGGCTCCACCACCACCACCAGCAACCATCAGTGCCCTCACCTTGGCTTTGGGGATGTTCTCCACCAGGAACCCGACTCTGTTGGGACCCGGTGTGGACGAGGGCGGGTTCCACTTGCCCGGCCTGGTGAGGCAATCGATGAGCGCCGGGCGTGCGAGCGGAAAGCAGCGCAGCGCCAACCTGTAGCCTCCCGTGAGCGCGTACTGCGCCTCGTCCCAGTTGGCTGATGACGGTGATGAGCTGCAAGCCAGGCGCAGGGTGGAGACCACGCACCACGACATGTGATGTTGAGCCTGTGGCCCGCCACGGCTCGCATGCCCCACTCGCACAGGCGCCAGCAGAACAGGTCCAGCTCGTCGCCCTTCTCGAACGTGACGCGGAGCTCGGGCAGCGGTGCGTTGGGCGGAGGCGCCACCACCACGGGCGCGGCCGGGGCAGGCACGCGACTCGCAAGGGGCTCCAGTTGACCCTTGATGGCATCCAGTCGACGGCGAACGGCCTGCACAGCCGCGTCAAGGCGCTCCGCGCTCGCTACAGCCTCGGACGCAGCGCGACCCTCGCGGGCAGCAAGCTCGGGCGGCTGCTGGCTGCTGCAGTTGGGCGGTAGCGGCGCGAACACACGCACGTGGGAAAGCGGGCTCGAGAGCCCAAGCTTGATCGCCGCCCCGGTCTGTGTGTGGTGGTGGGCGGTGAGGACAGCGAGATGGGTGGGGAAGGGTGTGTGCGCACCAGCCCCAGCAGCAGAGTCAACCCGAGGCCAAGCAGCAACCAACGCCACGAAGGCTGCGCCCGTTCCACTGCCGCGCCAGTCTTGATGCGCAGCATCGCGGCCCCTTCCGCCGCCTCTCAACTCTACAACAACCCGTTCACAAACTTCTCCCGTTGACATGCGGCCACGGCCTTCTTCAGGTCCAGCTGAGCGGACTTTTGCAGGAGAAACGGATGCCCCAACAGTGCAGCGGCAGTGGCGCGCTTGAGCGGGTCCTGCTCGCAACACAGCCTCACAAAGTCCGCGACAGCGCTGCGCCCGGTCAGCCGAGGACAGAGACAACACCGTGGGTTGCCACCAACCTGGAATAGGTGGCATCCAGGCTCGTGACAGCTTGCCCGCAGCCAACGCGGAACATGCAGTTGAGGCCTGCACTGCGGCTGGCCTTGTCCGCTGCAAGCGCGCGCTGAGCACCAAGTAACGATCAACAACAGCAGCACGCGCGCACGCACCAGAGGCCAGAGTGGGCAGGCTGCCGGTGAGCAGCGTGTACGCCACCACGCCCACACTGTACACGTCGACCGGCCAGGCATGGAACGAGTCGTGCCGCACCATCTCCGGCGCCACGAAGAAGGGCGCGCCGTGCATGCCTGTCAGGAACGGCGGTGCGTCGGGCACTGTGGCGCTCGACCCAAAGTCGATCAGCGTTGCGTGGCCTGCAGCAGTAATGGTGCGTCAGCCAACGAGCGCGCAGCGCAGCGCCTGACCCTGCTCGTCCACCAGAATGTTGTGCAGAGAGATGGAGCGGTGCACAATGTTGCGAGCGTGCAGGAAGGCCACGGCGTTCAAAACCTGCGCCAGAAGCATGGCTGCGTGCACTGAGAGTGCAGGGGGCGGAACCTCGCCCATGCCACTCACCGATTTGTGGCGTCTGCCACTTGTGATGGCGCTGCAGCGATGACAAGGGAACGGCGTTGAGCCAGTCTGGAGAGGCAGAGGGCCGTGAGTGAGGTGCGCGGAGGATGGAGGAGATTGCAGAGAGGTGCCACCCATGTCCAGCCACAGCTCGTCGCAGCGCGCGCCGGTGAGGGCGAGCGCAGGGCCGGCCCGCCACGCTGCGCGCGCGCGCACCACGTGCGGGTGCTGGGGCAGCGCCAGCAGCGCGCGACACTCTCGCTCCATCGCCTGCAGTTTCCCCCTCTGCTCAGGCCCCCCACCGCTCGCCACCGCAAACCACACACACCTCAGCGTTGGCGCTGCCGTCCATCGGCGCCACCTTGGTTGCCAGCGTCTTGCCTGGCACGTGCACGTCAGCGCGCACGCACCGGCCCTGCCCCGGGCCCACTCACCCACGGCGAACACGCTGCACTTGTTGGCGTACACCAGTTTGCCCTTGTGTGCTTTGCGGGCCTCTTTGGTGGCCGGTGCGGCGTCCAGCGCTGGACACAGCAGGTGGTTCTCGCGACCCTCCACCAGACGCGGCAGCAGGCAGCTGTTGAGCGCCCGACCCACCACTGCAAGGAGCCTGCGCGACTTGAAGGGCGGCGCAAAACTCAAGCAAGCTCAATCATACACTGGCCAGTGCTGCGCAGCCTCGGCATCCGACACGCCCATCTGCGCGATGACCTTCCTCGCCTCGGCAGGGAGCTCAGCTGTTGCAAGCAAGAGTGAGCGGCGTGCATCAAGAAGTGCTGCACCGACCCAGGCTTGGATAGTGAACTGCCGGCGTGATGGAGGGCTGCATCGGTGAGGAGGGACCGGGGTCGAGCCGCGCCGCCACAGCCACAGACACTGCCTTGCGGCTGAGTGAAGGGGTTGAAGGGCCGCCCAAGTCGCGCAACGTCGAGGGTGCTGATGATGCCGGTGATGATGATGCCGGTGATGATG
>CAZYYU010000014.1:21464-47651 GCA_964651735.1 uncultured Gammaproteobacteria bacterium
GGTGGTGCTGTTGCCGCTGCCGCTGCTGCTGCTACTGCCACTGCTGCTGCACGTTCCTGCTCACGCTGCTGCTGCTGCTCGCGTTGCAGCTGACGCTGAGCCTCGTCCACTCGGCGCGCATGGCAAAGACGCGCCACAGCCAAGGCTGCAACAACACAACGGCGAAGGCGACGGTTGTAGCGCAGGGCCCTGAGCCAGCGCTGCACGCGCACAGCGGCTCTGAGCTCGCGCTGCCGCTGGCCCCACCGGGCCACCGCCAACGCAGCCGTGACGGCGCGACGCAGGGCGGCGTTGCGGCGATGCGCGCGCCAGCTGCGCTGGATGCGGGTCGCGGCCGTGGCCCGGGCCCGCAGCACCACGTCCAGCCGCGTCTGCAGCGCAGACTTGAGCAGCAGCAACGACCGACCACGAAACCAAGTCACGCCCTCCTCGTCAGGAGGAAGCTGCATGCCCACGTATCTCCGCTGACCTTGACCGTCAGCGCGTTGTCACGTCGCCACGGCACTTGCCTCGAAGTCGCCGTGCGCCACGTGCACGTCGAAGCCGGCCTGCCTCACTCTCGCCACTGCACACGCTCAGCGCTGCCTGCCAACACACAACGCACTCGCCTTCCACCACTCCACCCTGCTCCAGCTGCGCACGCACGTTGGGCTCCGCGATGAAGGTCCTGGCGGCCTTCTCGGCGTTGGGCTTGATCGTGCGGATGAAGAGACACTCTGTGCGCTGCAGCTCGTCCATCAGGCCGTTGAGTGCAGAGCGGAACTTGGCTGCCACGCTGGCCTTGCGGGCCGGCGACGAGTAGCCGCTGGGCTTGCGGCGCGCGGCCGGGCTGCCCGTCACAGCCGCCGCCGCAGCGGGGCGGCCACCAGCAGCAGGCACCGCGGCAGCATCGCTGGCAAACCACTGCGCCAACAGCGCGTTGCCTGATGAGCTACACAGCCGCACAGCGTTGATGGCCAGCACGTCCAGGTTGGCAGCGGGCATCAGCGCGGCCTGGTAAGACACGGGCCCGGCGTAGTGCTTCACCTGTAGCAGCCCTTTGCCGGCTTCCAGCGCGATGGCAGCGTGCTTGCGCTGCTGCAGCTGGGCCAGGAACTGGCCGGCGTCACCGGTGAGCTGCGTGGCGTCGTCGAGCAACGGGAGCACAGCGTTGCTCAGCGCTTGAATCACCCCGTCGTTGGACTGCGTGCTGTGTTACAGCGTCGCCATCGTGCGGTATCACAGCGCACCTCGTACTGCACAAATGCCCACGGAACCCCCTCTGCCTCGTACAGAGCCTGCTCAGCCTTGAGGCAGGCTGGTGCGCTCGTGTGAGCGCAATCCAACTCGCGTGGCTTGTTGACAAGAACGTGCCTTCGATGAACAGCCCGTGCAGCCGCTCGTTGGCGTAGTTGATGAGCAGCTGCTCCAGATTGTTGCTTTGCATGATCTCGAACCCGAAGATGTCAAGAACGCCGATGGTGTTTGTTTCGGTGAAGGCTGCATCTGCGCCGTCACCGTCGCAGACGAGGCTGGCGTTGATCTGCAGCGGGGCCGGAGCCAGTTCAGCAACGACGCAGCAGTAGCGGCAAGCACGCACCTTGGCCACGGCCCACGTCCACAGCGCCACATACAGCGCACGAGCCAGAGAGTCGCGCTGAGCACCAGCTCGCAGCGGGTTCTGCGACCACCCTCAGCACTGTTGCAGGGGGAGGCCACACATGCAGGCGCCCCGTACCAGCGGCCTGGCCAGCATGGTTCCGCCCTGGCGCGTGTCCAGGGTTTCCACGGTTGTGGCCTGCAGCACATCGGCAGGAAGCACGCCAAGCAGCGCGCTCGCTCGCTCCAGAGCCGCCCGTGACTTGGCTGCCACCTGGCTGCCGTCGCCTGCACGCACGCAGCAGCAGAGTTGCTTGTCAGCCACACCGCAGCAACAGAAGCAGCGCGCCTTTGGCCTCGAACGTCAGCTCGCCGAGCCACAGCACTGCTGCGCACACGTTGCGAACAGTGGCCACCTCGTTGGGCTGCGGTGCACGAGGTGAGGAGCAGCGGCAGCAAGCGGCAGCGCCGCAGCAACGCAACTGTGGCGCCGATGGTGATCAGCGCCGCCTCCGTCTGCGCCCACTGCGCAGCGCCGTGCAGGCCCTGCTGGCCGTTGAGCCATCTGAAGGTGTGACCGCTGTGGGGCGCGCCGCGACAATGTCACAGGGAAACCAGGGAAAGGATGCGGCAGCAAGAACCTGAGGTTTGGGTCGGTGCGCCACACTTGGTACAGCAGATGGAAGTTGCCCTCGTTTGGCTGCGGCCCTGTCACGCGCGAGCGCTCCAGCAGGTACGTGTCAATGTTTGCCGAGAGCATCCGCGTGCCCGTGCGATCTGTCGTGATTTTGACGAACTTGCCAAAGCGAGAGCTGTTGTCGTTGCGGGATGTAGATGCGTTGCCCATGGCCTCCATGAGCGGGTTGCTGGCCAGCAACCTCGCCTCGAGCCCGTGCGACTGCAGCGCGTGTCCAACGTAGGAAAGAACACGCTTGGTGGTCTCGGTCTTGCCGGCCCCGGACTCGCCAGAGATGAGAATCGCTTGGTTCGTGCCTGTGGTGCGCAGGCTCTGAAGCGCCAGCTCAGCCACCGCGAAGGGATGGGGCTGCCCCTGAAGCGGGACGGAAAACGACGGATCCTCGAGCTCCTGGTACGGGTTCACGGCAAGCAGCGTGCGCCCAGCCCATGTGTAGACTCGATCCGAAGCGTAGCGTTGCTGGAGCGCCTCTAGGACGGCCTGGGTGTCCAGTGCAGGCAGTCGCAGCAAGCAGTCAGGCGGCATCGCCATGGTGCCAGCAGAGGAGTGGCCAGTCTCGAAAGTGGGTGACCCGTTGTTGGGGGGGGGCAGGCACGGCCCTCCTCGCTGCGGCCAGGTTTTGTTTTTTGCGCGGAGGGGTTTCCGTCACCGCCGCTTCGCCCAGCCCGCCTCGGTCGCCATGGTGAAGCTCAAAAAGTCGCTGAAGAAGTTCACGCGCGCCAAGCTGGGCACCGAGATCAAGGAGCGCAAGAAGTTCCAGACGCGGCGTGACAGACGTGAGGGCCACAAGAAGCGTCGAGTGGCGACGGGCAAGGACGATGAGCCGAAGGAGCAGCCAGAGCAGCCTGGCCCGGACGGGCTGGTGGACGAGGACGAGGGTGTGGCTGCGCAGGGCCCCGACACTGGTGACTTTGAGCAGTACTTGGAGCGAGAGCTCGCTGCGTTGCAAGGTGAAGACGACGAAGAAGGCGGAGGTGAGGGCGCTGTTGACGACGACGACGACGACGACGACGATGGCGGTGGTGGGGATGTCGGCGAGGAGGGCCAGGATGGCGAGGACTCGGCTGCGGCGGCGCAGCAGCACGCACTGGAGTTGAAGGAGCTGGCCGCCACTGACCCAGGTGCGTGACGTGATGGGGGGTCGCCCTGCCATGTCACGCTGGTGCGTGCGTGCAGAGTTCTACGAGTACTTGCAGAAGAACGACCCGCAACTGCTGGAGTGGAATGGGGACGAGGGGCTGGTCGAGGACGAGGAGCACGACGACGAGGACGACGAGGAGGAAGCTCAGCTGAGGGTGCGGCGGTGCCTCCATTGCGGTGGTGGTCATGACCGGCTGCGCGGCAGGCCCAGCGGCGCGCCCAGATGCAGCAGTGGATGAGCAGCGCGGCGCACGGCGGCGCCAAGGCACTGCGCGTTGCTTGGCGCCACTGCCACAGCGCGGCGCGGCGCGCGGCTGGCGGCGCGGACCCTGACCGTGGCAAGGATGACGGCGGCGACGACGACGACGACAACGACGACGAGGTCGGCGCGCCGGTGGAGGCCGTGCTGGGCTGGGCGCTGGGGCCGGGGCTGCAGCTGGTGCTGGCGCGCGCGGGTGTGGCGGGCGAGCGCAGGGCCGCCGCGTCGTGGCATAGCCCCGCGCTGCGCGGCGCGCTGCAGCACTGCGTGGGCGCGGTAACAGCGCTGCTGGGCGGAGCACACGACGCGCCCTGGACGCATCGCACGCTGCTGGCTCTGGCGCGGCGCCCGCGCTTCTGGCTGCTGATGTGCGAGCGCCCGCGCGAGCTGCGCCGGCTGGTGCAGCCGCTGCTGCGGCTGTGGGTGTCCGAGCACCACCGCGGCGCGCGAGCTGGCGCCTTTGCGGTGCTGACACGCGCGCTGCCCATGCTGCCGCACCCGCACGGCATGCGCGTGGCGCACGCGGCGGCGCTGGCCCTCACGCGCTCGGTGCGCGCCGTCAGCGCCCACACCGTGGCCCACTTTGCGTGGCTGGCCTCGTCGCTGGCCGAGCTGCAGGCGGGCTTGCCTGCGCCCGCGCTGCACGCGCTGCTCTTCAAGGTGCTGCGCCAGCACGCCCTGCATCTGCGCAACGGTGTGTGTGTCGAGGGGATTGGGGCAGAGGTGTGGCGCTGACCCCGCACCGGCAGCGCTGGCGGACCCCAAGGCCACGCTGTACTCCTGGCCGCTGCTGTTCAGTGTGCGCAGCACGGCCCACACGTTGGCGCTGGTGTTGCGGGCCTCGGCGTCGCCCACAGACCACGAGCTCTTCTCGCTGCTGTACCCCGTCGTGCACGTCATACAGGTTGATTTGCCCGGCGGCGGCGGCAACGGCCCAGCTCACAGTCACCTCCAGGGCCTGCTGCAGTACAGCTCTTCCATCACGTGGCTGCCCGTGCACATGCATCTGCTGGACGTGCTGCTGTTGCTGGCGCCGTTTGCGTACATCCCGGTGGCGGCACACGCCGTGCGGCTGCTGGGCGCGCTGCTGACCGCTGCCCCGGCCGGCCCGGCGCGCGACAAGGGCTCGGTCAATTCGCTGGCCCCGCACTCGCTCCGCATGGCGCCGCACGCGCTGGCTGGTGAGCCTTGCACTCCCCTTGCCAACAGCAGCAACATCAGCAACAACAACAGCGCTGACGCCTCGTGGCAGGGCGCGGGCCGCAGCGTGACCACGTGTTGGACGCGCTACTGGGCATTGTGCTGCGTGACGCGGCCACCCGTCCCCGCCACTCGGCGTTCCCTGAGTGGGCGGTGCCCATCACCCGGCAGCTGCGGTAAGGGGCCGCCGCTGTCATTCGGTGTCGCTGTTGCTGAGCAGCGCTTGCGTTCCCCCTCTCCAGCTACCTGTGCCGCTACGCGCAGGCGCAGCCGGCCCGCCGCATCAAGGACGTGTGCCGCGTACTGGAGGACAACAGCCGCCACGTGCTGCAGCTGCGCGCCAAAGTGCAGCTCGCCCCCAAGCAGGGCGCTGCAGGTGACAGCTGTGTGGAAAGGGAGGCCTCATTGGTCTCAACAGTCCCGCGACGCAGTGGCGGCCTCCCTGATGCGGGCCAAGCAGCCGACCCCCTTGGAGACTCACGTGGCCACCAAGGGACTGCCCGAGGACGCCATCTTGGCACTCCAGAGGGAGCACAAGCAACAGGACTTGGGCGTCGACATGGGCGTGTTCCGGGAGGGGGCAGACGACGACGACGATGGTGACGACGGTGTTGACGAGCTGCAGCAGCACGGGGCCGAGGATGGTGACGACGACGACGACGAGGAGGAGGTGCCGGAGGAGGACGAGCACGAGGAGGAGGCTCCGTCGTCGTCGTCATCCAAGAGGCACAAGCCGCGGGCGCGCGTTCCTGCTGCTGCTGCAGCACCTGTGGGAGACGCCAGGGACTCGGTGACGCCGTTCCAGATGTGGGGCTCGGACGATGACGAGGACGACGAATGAAACATCATGCAAAGCAGCATTTTTCTTGGTCTTAGCAAGAAGAAGTGCTGCTGTTGCTGAATTCCGCACCCAAGCGAGAATGACCTCGATTAACCGCATCAAGTTCGGGGCGGAATTCTGCACCCTTCAACAAGAAACAGGCTCGTTGACCCCCGCAATGCGCCCCCGCGCCAAATTTACTCCTCAGTATCGGTTGGGCCCTCCCATCTGGTAAGGGTTGTATGGCGGGGGCTGTTGCTGTGCGCCATAGGGCGGCGGCGGCTGCTGCTGCTGGGATTGATACGGGTTGAATGCAGGCTGCTGCTGCTGCTGCTGCTGCTGCGACAATGCGGGGGCGCTGGCCCCATAGTAGGGGTTGGCACTCGGCGCCGGCTGCACTGCCTGCTGCTGCATCAGCTCCATGCGCTCCTGGGAGCGCGCGTAGCAAAAGTCCTCAGCGTGGCGTTTGTGCCTAACGCAGAGAGACTGCAGCTCCGTGTAGAAGGTGACGCCCTCCCGCAGGTTGTCCAGCACCTCGTTGAAGGTGGCGGCAGCGCGTGCGATGCGCTGGCAGGCCTCGCGCAGTGGGACGCTCTCCGCCGAGCGTGCGTTGACAAACTGCCGGTTGACGTCGCGGATCGTGTCCAGCTGCTGCCGCTGCTTGACGGCGTTCTCCTCCAGCTCCCTGATGGGGGCTGCGTAGCGCTCCAGCTGCTGCTTGAAGACAGCCTCTGGCGCGATGGGGTTCTTCATGAGCTGGGCCGTGATGTCGTCGTCGCGGGCCAGCTCGCGCAGCTGGGCCACGGTGCGCAGGCGCTGCGACACCAGCGCGTCCAGCGCGCCCAGGCACTGGCGCAGCGGCTGCACGTACTGCTCGCCGCCCTGCGCGGCCTGTGCGCTGGGGTTGGGGCGCGGCAGCAGCGAGGCCACGTGCTGCGCGCCCAGCGCAAACGCGTGCAGGTCGGGCGTGATGTCCGCCAGCTTGCTCTGCACAAGCTGGTCCGACTTGTGCGCCGCGTCCAGCGCCACGCGCAGCTTGCTGAGCTCTTGACGCAGCTGCACCGTGAGCACGTTGGAGCGCGAGCAAGCCCAGCGCCCGTCAGTGTACTTGCGGCGCCCAGCGTCGTCCTCCTGCTCCTCGCGGTCCAGCATGGCCGTAACCTCGTCCAGCAGCCGCGCGTCCTCCGACGCAACCTGCGCCTTGGCGCGCAGCAGGTCCTGCAGCTGCGCCTCGCCGCCCGCCGCCCGCACCGCCTCGATGCGCGCCGCCAGCTCAGCAGGCAGCCCGCCCTGAGTGGCCGTCATGGCGTCCAGAGAGCCTGCGGTGTGGTAAGCGTGGGGTGCTTGGTTTGTGGGTGCTCGTACCGGGTAGGTTGCATTCCTGCAGCGTTTGCCGCACTGCGGCGTTGCTGTGCTCGCTGCCGGCGTACTGCGTCTGCAGCAGCTGATCCCTGCGCTCCTCGTACTCCCGCACGCGTGCCAGCACCGCCACCGGCACAAGCTTGGCGAACGGGTCGTTGAGCGCCGTCAACCCCACCAAGTCCTCGGGCAGTGGCAGCGCCTTGACCATGGACTTGGCCAAGGGCGGCGTCAGCGCGCTCAGCGGCAGCACCTGCACCACCGATGAGAAAGGCGATGCGGATGTGGGGTGTGAGGGAGGGGCCGTGCCTTCTTGAAGTAGATGGCGTCGTTCTCCCGCGTGAGGCGGTGCAGCAGCTTGGGCAGCTCGTCCATGCACTGCTGGTACATCTGCACCAGAGTGGGGCCGCACTGCGGCACGGCGCGGGCCGTGTCCTTGAGCTCCAGCAGCGGCAGCGCGGCAGTGAGGCGCGTGATGGCCTCGCCGTGCTCCTGGCGCTCCTCAAGGTCCTGGAACAGCAAGGGTCAGAAGAAGAGCCGTGACCCATCCACCCACCACCGCCACCGCCACCTTTGCCAGGTACAAGATGGCCACGCCATTGAGCACGGCGAAGCGCGTTGCGATGTGGTCGCGCCACTGCTTGGGCACCTCCTTGGCCAGCGCGGCCTTCTTGTCGTCCAGGTGTTCCAGCGCCTCCCCGTAATACAGCGCGGCCTGCTGTGCCAGCATGGCCACGATCTTGGGCGCCTTGTCAGTGCGCGTGGCGTTGAGCACGAAGCACTCCTGGGCCTGCCCCAGCATCAACGCCACCAGCATCGAAGCGCACTCCACGCTCATGTCCTTGGTCATGGCCTGGCTGGCGCGGCTGCGCAGCTGCTCTCGCATCTCCTGGAAGCAGCCGGCAGCGGCCTGGAACTGGTGGCAAGCGCGCTTCACGCCCTCTGCCTGCAGCAGGTCTGCGTGCGTGCCCAGCGCGGCCTCAACGGCTCCTGCGTGCGTGTGTGAGTGTTTGGTTTTTGGCAGCGACCAGGCAAAGAGCTGCGGCACACAAACCTGCATTCCAAAGGATGGCGGCGCGCTCGTAGGCGCCCTCGTACAGCTTGACGGCCTTGGACTTGGACCACGCGGGGCTCCAAGCAAAGTCGAGGCGCACCCCGGCCTCGGTGAGGGACAGGCGCGCATCCAGCGCTGCCAACACGCGGTAGTAGGCGTACAGCCGCAGCCGCTGGGCCTCGTTGACGTCGGAAGAGCTCCGTGCAGCCTCGCGCAGCGCGTCCGCAGCCTTGAGTGCCTCGTCGTGTGCCGTGGCAAGCGCAGGCCCGAACGTGCCGTCGATGTGCTTGCGCAGCGGCCAGTACAGGTCACACTTGGGGGCGCGCTGTTCGGTGTTGCTCAGCCAAACACAGGTCCCCTGCGGAAGCACGCTGCACCTTTTGCTCGGGAGCAAGCATGGCTCCGTGTGTCCTGTCGACTGCTCTGCGGAGCTCCGCGCCTTGAGCGCCACCGCACACGAGAAGTGCAAGCAATCATCGTTCGAGCATGAACACGATGCAAGTGCAACACACAACCTACGTACACACAGCCACAACCACACCAAGACCCTCCGAAGAAGCGCTTTTTTCTTCCAACACCTTTCTACCACAGAATGGCCTCCTTCTTGGCCCTTTCCCTCTCCTGCACATACTGCTCAGCCAGAGCGTCTGCATCCTCCAGAGCCTGCGCCAGCGCTCCGTTGAACACGCCCAGACGGAGCAACGCCGCCCGCAGCCCTTGCTCGTGCTGAGCGGCGCAGTGGGCAAACTGCGGATCCGCCAGGCAGAAGACCAGCGCGATCTGCAGCCAGTCCAGCATGCGCGAGCCCCACGGCTCGCCGGCGTTGGTGTGCTGCACGCCCTCGCCGCTGCTGGTCAGCTCGCACAAGATGCGATACAGCTGCGCAAACGCCGTGGCGAACTGCGGACCCGTCAGCAAAGGACGGGGGTAAAGGGGGCTTTGCCTTGCTGCGATGCCGGGGCTGTTGCAGAGCAGGGGGGCATTGAGGGCGTGCACGCCACACACGCACGCGACAACAACAACACCCAACCTGGTAATTGATGTTGCCCATGAGCCACCAACCAAAGGCCCTGATGGCAATGGTGGGGCTGGAGATGAGGCGGAAGACGCCGCGCAGGTTGGACCACAGGCACGGGATGGTGTGGTGGGGGCCGAAGCGCGCCGTGAACACGGACAGGTTGTCGGACAGCGCGTGCTGGAAAGGCAGGTGCAGGCGCAGCAGCGCGGGTTGGGCCTCGCGCGCAGCGTCGTGGGCGTGGCACGCGCTCCACAGCGCCCAGAACGCGCCCGTCTGGTTGTGGTGGGCCAGTGCCTGCCGCGTCAGCTCCGCGATGGCGTCGCGGTACGCCGCAGCGCAGAACAGCCGCTGGCCCACCAGCAGCGGGCTGATGTAGCTCAGGTTGCCGGACAGGTACGCGGCGCCGTACGCGATGAGCTCGGCGTCGGGCGTCAGCGCAGCCATCGGCTCGCCAAGCATGCGAAGCAGATACGTCAGCAGCTCAGGGTGAGTCTCCACCATGTGCACGGTGTTGGGGGGCCACGAGGCAAGGTTGCCAAGGCAAGTGAGAGCTGCCTCCTGGGGTTTTTGTGGTTTGTGTTTTGCAGTTTGGATTGCGGGCTGCGTGAGCGATGCACAGCAACCCCCGCCCCCCTGGGTTGCCTTGGTGCCTGCGCCCACCAGCACGCGCTGCGGGTCCAGGATGGCCAGCAGCAGCGGCAGCACCGGGCGCAGCAGGCGGCCCTGACAGGCGGCGGTGAGCATGGTGGGGGGGTCCGACGGAGGGCCGGGCTGCCACCTTGTAGGGCTGCGACGCGGCCAGCTGCGCGTACAGCACGATGGCGGCCTGCGTGGCCTCGGGCGCTGCGCGGATGGCCGCGGCAACAATGTGGTGGGCGTCAAGCCCCGTGATCAGCGCCGTCTGCGGCGGCGGCCCACTCAACTCACGCACAGAAAGCACGCGCGCGATTCAAGGACCTGCGTCTCTCGTGTGACCAGGTCGTCGGTGGAGTCGTAGCACCAGCACAGCAGCTTGACCAGCGCCGCGCACATGCCGCGGTGCGAGACGGTGAGTGCGGGGCTGGCATCGTCGTCACCGTCGTCGCCGTCGCCCTCGTCATCGCCGTAGTCATCGCCGTCGTCGAGCACGTCGGGCTTGCGTTGGCAGCAGCAGTGAGTGGCCGAGGGCCGCCCACAATCGCCCGCAGCTCACCGCCGACGTGCCAGCCGCCACCTTCCTGCGCTTAGCCTCTGTGGTGTGCAGCGCAGCGGCCGCCGCGTCCCGCAGCATCACGAACAGGAACCCGGCCACGCCGCGGTCGCAGATGAGCCTGCACTGCGGCGTCAGAGCGGCAGTGCGTGGGGCGGGCCGGCCAACGTGCCTGGCAAAGGCGTGCTGCTGGCCTTGCACCTCCAGGTTGGCGCTGTGGTCCCACCGCGCAAACAGCACCAGCAGCTCCAGCGCGTTCTGCAGCAGCCGCTGGCAGCCCGACAGGCGCCACGTGTGCAGCAGGCTCAGCAGCTGGCGCGCGCAGTCCAGGATCCACACGCCCAGATCCGGGGGCGGGGGGTCGATCTCCCGCGTGACGAAGCGCACGCGCTCCTCCAGCTGGTGCTGCGCCGTGAGCAGGGCCAGCGGCAGCCGCGCCACCGTGAGCAGCAGCGGGCCGCGGCCGTGCCGCGTGGGCAGCTCGTAGCGTAGGTCCTGCAGCGGCGCCGCAGTGTGCGCGTTGACGGCGTAGTACACGGTGACGCGCTGCAGCGCGGCGTGGGCCTGCGCCCAGCCCACCAGCCCGTCGCAGCGCCGCCGCCGGGCGGCCGCGTCCAGCCGCGCCAGCCCGCCCGACACAGCCACCAGCTCGCGCAGCGCGGGCAAGCACGCGGCCTCGGCCCCGGCCAGCGCCACCGTCTGCTCCACGTCGCTCTGCTCGTGGCCCACCGCCAGGTGGCACAATGCGCGCAGTTTGGTACCCAGCAGCGGCACCACATCCACGGCATACGTGAAGGACACGTCTAGAGCCAACCGTCAGTGCAAAGCAACACGGAGTGATCGCATGTTCCACCGCACCCAGATACGTCAGCGTGGCGAGGGGCAGCCGCGCTGCCATGGCCGTATTGAAGCTGGAGCAATGCACGTCCACGTGCTCGAGCCGCGTCAGCTGCAAGCGCAAGTGAGGCGAGGCGGGAAGAAAGGCACCACCACCACCACACCGCGCTGAGCCAAGGGCTGTTGTAGCCGTCTGAACGTGTGTGGAAGTCAGCCACCGTCGCCGCCGCCGCCGCCACCGCCGCCCACAGACCTGCCATGGACGCAAACGCACCAGGACAGCCAGTGATGGTGAGACAGGTCAGCGTGGGGGCAAGGTTGGCCAGCGGATACAGCGGAAGCTCGGTGCCCGACACGGATTGCAGCGTGAGGCGCACTAGGTTGGGGCAGCTGGTGGCGATCATGAGGGGCAGCGCGGTCGGGGCATCGTCGCAGCCCAACAGGTCCAGCTGCTGCAAACCGGGCCAGCGAGCCGCACCGCTCCACCAGTGCTGAGCATCCGACTCAGAAGGCCAGCACACCTGCAACGCAGGCTCTGTGGCGGAGCAAGGCCCGTGAGGACGCGCAAAGCGTGTGCGGGGGTGGGCAGCGCACCGCCGCGCAACAGGCACGCTGCCACCAGGGTGCGGTAGTGGTCTGGGTGCCGCGTCAGCCGCACGTAGTTGGCCCAGTCGCGGAACACCTCTGGGGGCAAAGACAGCAACGAGGAGGCGTCGCGCGGTTCCAGAGCGCGCAGGGCCATGGCGCGCAGGCTGGGAACCACGTCCTGCACCATGGCAAGCAGCGAAGGCGGGAACTGCTCCATGACAGACCCTCACGGCGGAGCGCAACTTCATCAATTCAGGTCTTGGTTGACCTTTGCTCGAGCAGAAATCCAAAGTCGCCATCAGCTGCAAGGAGGGATTGAGCAAGCACGCACGCACACATGCAGCACGGGACAGCTCACTCAGCATGTGCTTGCGCGCACAGTAGTGGCACACCAGTTCCCGCTCATTCTTCGCCTTCATCTCAGAAACGACGTCCTTTGACAAAGAGCCAAGGCTCCGCATAAACTCTGCCTTTGAGCAGCGGCAGTGGAAGGCCAGCAACACGTGGCGCAACGAGCCCACGGCCTGCACCGCAGCGTTGACGACGATGACGACTGAGTGTGCGTGCAGTGCACTCACCTCCCGAAGCTCCGCCTCATCAGAGCACAAGGCTGGCAGCCACATCTGCTCCATATGCGCGTAGGGGCCGCCGCGCGCCGCGTCAAAGGGAGCCAGGCTGGGAAGCTCCGTAGCCACCTCCACCGAGCTCGCCTTGTCCGGGATCCGGTCCAGCACCAGCATGCCCGCAGGCCACAGCGTGGCGGTCTTGGCAGTGGAGCGATGGAACAGGTCCACAACAGAGTCCTCGTCGGCGCCAGCCACCACCCTGGACCGCACAACAGCCAGGCTCAGCAAGGCAGTGACCAGGGTGGAGATGCGCATACGATGTGACGGGCTTGGCAGCGTCGTACAGGATGCGCTGGCACACGGTCACGTCGTGGTCCGATTGCGAGTGCACCGCCTTGACGTAGGCTCGCACCTCGCCCACGCGTGGGATGGCCTCCGAGTACACCTCCACGCCCGACGTGAGGGCCATGCTGACCACGCAGCGCTCCTCGCCCTTGAGCCGCGGGGGTGAGGCGCCACCAACGAACGCCTGCGGTCCACCTTGCCGTCCATGAGCAGTAACGATGCGCCCATGGCTGCGCTGAGGCGGGGCTGATGCTCGGCGGCCACGTGGTGACGGCGCACAGCCTCGTGCAAAGCACGCGGGTAGCACGCAACGCTGAGCCGTAGCCGCTTCGTGAAGGCATGCACCACCAGGTCCCGGGTGTCTAGCAGTGCACGCGACGCCGCCATGGGAGCCACCCACCCTCGATCAAAGCCGTTTCTTTCCCGACACCAAGTGCGAAGCCTTTTCCACAGTGCGCACAACCTCGTCCTTGCAAACATCGTCACAATGAGCCATGTTGCGAGGAAACCCCTCACCTGGTAGTGCATGCCAGCCACCAGCTGCTGGGCAGTTTCCGAGACGCGTTGCGTGAAGGAGTGCACATCATCCTCCACACCGGCCCGAGACGCAGGTCTGCGAAGAACGCCCGTCTGAGCCTGGGTGCCTAATGGTGGGAGGATGAGGAAGAATGAGAGAAACGGAGAGAGACGCAAAATGGCGTACCGACGACACCGATGCCTCCGTAGAGCTTGGCGCGCGTGTTGGGCTTGAGACGCCGGGCCTCGATCGACGCCTGTATGTGTATGTGTGCATGACCCAGACCCGCCATTCACACAGCACAAACAAACAGGCAAAACAGCTGACCTCCATCTGCTTCTGACGCTTCTCGGCCAGCTTGGCGATCTCAGCCTTCTTCCTGCGCCGGAGCGTGAGTGGGGAAGGGGATGCTGCGAAGCCGGGGCGGGCTGCCTGTCCAGCGGTTGTGCGGTGCGCGGGCCCAGCTTCTGCTCTTCACGGGCCAGCGTGCCTGCCGTTGGAGATGGGGGAATGTCAGCGGCGGCGGCGGCGGGCGAGCAGGGCGGCGACACGTACGCCAGTCATCGTTGATGGTGAAGGCGGCGCGTGACCACATCTCCACCAGGTAGTCGGCGGCCTTGCGGATGGATGGCACTGCGGCGCGGTCACGTCGGCAACAGCCCACAGCACACAGCGCACCGTCGTCGTTGCGGGCCAGGTGCATCACCAGCTTGCCCAGGTCGCTCTTCTTGAGCAAGCCCAAGGCAGTGCCTATCACAGAAGCGTGAGCGCGCGCACAGCGCGCACGAGACGCCACCTTCGGACCAGTCCACGCGCAGGGTGCGCAGCCACTCTGGGCCGTGGCAGCAGCGGTGAGCACAAGCGTCGCCACACGAGCAGGGCCCTCACCCAACGCGTGCGTGCGCAGCCCGATGGACGGCGGGCCTGCAACGCAGCACGCTCAGCGGCCACCCATTAGCCCCCGGACCACGCAACTGCCGTCGCTCAGGGGCTTCAGCCACTCGGCCAACGCGCTCAGGAACCCGGCCTCGATGAGCGCGTCCGACATGTACGCCTTGCCCACCACGGCTGCGAGCAGCGGGCCGGGGTCAGCGGCGGCGGCGGCATGATGGAGCACGCTGACCCTTGACATTCTCCACCAGCTGCGCCTTGCGGATGGCGGGGTTGCCTGCGGCTGCGGTTCAGCGGCGGCCAAGCAGGTGGGAGGATGCACGCTCGTCACCCTCGTGGTTGGCTTCCCGGTCGGCCTGGGCGGCCTCCGACATCTCGCGCACGAGCTCCTGCGCCTGGCTGCTGATCTGGTCGTGAGCGGGCTCGGTGATGACGCCGCCGCTCTTGCGGCTCTTGACCGCGTCGCTGGCCGCTCTGAAGATCTTCTCCGCCGCTGCGCGCGCGAGCAGTGAGGGCGCAAGGTGGCCCCAGCCACAGCCCCACGCACCGGACAGGGGCCGCGCCTCCTTCACCTCTGCGATGGGCTCGCCGCTGTTGGCGCCGCTGCGCTTCTTCTTCTTCTTCTTCGTGCCCTTTTCCTGGTGTCGCTGCCGTTGAGTGGCAGATGATTAGGCGAAGTTGCGACCTTCTTGTCCTTGGAGGCCCGCGAGCGCCGCTTCTTGCGCGAGGCAGTGCCCTGTAGTTGTGCGCGGTTGTGCGTGAGGAGGGCGAGAGAGAGAGAGAGAGGGAAATGGAGTCGCACATCAACGTCAGGGTCGTCCTCGTCGTCGTCCTGACGAATAACGATAAGAATGACAAACAAGGATCAGACAACACCGCACCTCTTCGTCAGGCTCGTCTGGCACGTCGTCAAAGAACTGGTCAAAGTCCGTCGCTGCAGCGGATGCCACGTCCCCCTCAGCGTCAGCCTGAACGACGGCGGCGTTGTCGTCAGCACAGCAGCCCGCCGCGCCGTTGCTGAGGCACACCTCCTCCTTGCCCTTGTCACTGGAGCTCTGCGTGGCGCCGCCGCCCGTGCTCCTGCGCTTCTTCAGCCGGCTGCCTTTGCGCCTCTTCTTCTTGCCGGCCCGCCGCTCCTCCTGCGTGCGTGCGTGCGTGTCACCGGCAGCAGCACCCACGGCCGAGACCGCGCACCTCACTGCCGTCATGGTCATCGCCATGATCGCCACCCTCGACGTCGCCGTCCTCGTCGTCGTTGAGCGGCAACACCTCGTCATCCTCTTGTTGCGCTTGCGCCTTGAGCACCACCAGCTCCTTGGCCCTCTCCTTCACCAGCCCCGTGTTGGCCTTGACCACCTCTTCGCCAAACTCGCGCTTGAGCGTGTCGATGAGTGTGCTGCGCGCCGCGCGTGAGCATGGCAGCCGAAGCCCCCGCCCACGCAGACACACCGCAGCGACAGAGCCTCCGGGTCCTCGGCCTCCGCGATGAGGCGCTCCAAGCGGGTCAGCATGGCCTCGAGCGGCTGAGGTGCGGCGGGCTGCTTTGGGCGGCTCCTGTGAAAAAGCCGGCGCCACGGGAGCGCTCAGACGCCACCTCGAACAGCAGCTTGTCCATGTCGTGGTCCAAGCCCCAAGAGTCTATGCCCTGGGAGCAACGGTGAGGGAGCGCCGCGCCACCACAAAAAAAAGGCCGCGTGCCTTGAAGCTGCCTTCTCCCAGCAACGAGTCAATGTCGCCGAGCCTCAGGCGCGGTCCCTCTGCGGCAGGCTCCTGGCCATTGTTGTCCGCCGGAGGCGGGGACTTGGGCGCTGCATCAACGGTGTGCGGTTGATCCCCCGGCACCACCGGAGAGGGAGATCCGCCACTCTCTGCCATGGCGGTTTTTTTGTCGCGGCCCGGCCGGCGGCGGCAGAGAGGGTCGATGGAGCAGCAGTCAAACCCCAAGCATGCAAAGCTGGCAGCCAAGACTGCCGCGCTGCGAGCAGCCTTCAACCTGGCGACGCAGGAGTTTGTGCGTCCGTGCGGCGGCGCCACCAGTGCAAGCGTGTTCACCCCAGGCTGGCCAGGTGATCCAGGACTACCGCTGTGCACTGGGCCAGAAGAAGGCCAAGGTGTTCATCACGCAGAACTACCTGTTCTTCTACGACGCACGCGCAGCCGAGCTGAGCATAGCGTTCCGCAATGTGACCGAGATCAAGAAGGACCAGAAGGCAATGGTGGTGCGGACGAACAAGGGCGAGGAGGTGCGTTTGTTTTGTTGTGCGGACAACCATTCAGGCACGCTGCGCAGTTCGTCTTCTCATCCTTCATGAGCTTGTCGAAGCGCGACGAGGCCCTGTACCTGGCACAACACCTGTTCGAGGAGCCGTTCACCATCATCGCCGAGAACCCGTACGCGCCCAAGGTGCTTGGTGGCGGCCGCCTTGGCCCTCCATTTCACGCGCCCAGCGAGCAGGATCCTGAGCCCGGGTGGGTTGCGGGTGGCAACAGCAGCGGTAGTGCACCACTGCTGAGCGTGACGGCCGCGCCCTCGCCGCTGGTGGACCTGAGCAGGTGACCATTGCAGGGGCGTGGCGAGGCGGCATTGTGAGCTGAGCACCAACACACAGTGGCCGCAACGCGCTGCAGACCGCGCAGCGCACACAGCAGACCGCAGCCGATACGCTGCAGGAGCTGGAGCGCCAGGCCAGGGTGTTGGACGGCATGCACGGTGTGCGTTTGTTTGTTTGTGTGCTGAGCTCACACCGGCGCCAGCCAACGTGGACCGCATCAACTCCAGCCTCGACCGGGCCGAGCGAGATCTCAAGAGCATCGAGTCCGTGGGCGGTGCGGACTGTGTGTGTGTGTGTTTGTTTGTTTGTTTGTTTGTTTGTGCGTTCACGCGTGCGCACAGGCGCGCTGGCCAACAAGCTGACGCCGGAGCCGGCGGACCGGCGGTCCAAGCTGGTGCCGTCCCGCAGTGCCGTGGGTGCGAGGGGCGGGGCTGCGGCTGCACCGGCTCAGCGCAGCGCAGGGCCGGCCGCCGCGCCGGTGGCGCCCAGCCTCATCGTGCCCGTGGTGTGGAAGCACGCCAACGACACGCTGGAGCCGGGTGGGGCGTGGGGGTGGTGTGTTGGTGTGTGTGCCGCCTGACCGGTTTCCCCACACACAGCGCGCGTGCGGGTGCTGAGCGACGGCTGCGAGGTGGAGTCGTGCCTGGTGCAGGGCGAGCGGCGGCTGCTGGACCGCTGGCAGTACGACAACGTTGACGCGGTCAAACTGCGCTCACGATACCTGCACCTGGACATTGAGTTCCGAGACAAACGCGAGGTGCGGCCGTGATGGTTTGGGGGGTCCGAGGCTGACGGGGGGTGCCAGCGTGTGCGTGTGGTGACGGCGCAGGTACAGCGGCTGGTGAACGAGCTGGCGCTACGGTGCGGTGCGCGCGGCCGCACACTGCCGGTGGTGTTCGAGAAGGACTCCACAGGTGACCGGCGCGGCTGTGCGGTGCCCCGCGCTCAGCTGCCCGCAGTGTTCCCCTACAACCACGAGTGGATCCGGGGCGACGTGGGTGCGTGCGTGCGTGGGACGCGCCGCCTCCTGACGCGGCCACGTTGGCAGGCGTGGCTGCGGGGCCGTCGCCCGGCTCCAAGCGCAAGACTGTGGGGCTGGACCAGGGCTCGCTCTTCAGCGTGCCCAGCAAGCAGTCGTCGGCCGAGCATCTGCTGAGCGCGGGCGCCGGTGCGTGCTCGTTCGCGGCGTGGCGTGGCGGCGGCGTGACGTTGCTGCCGCAGGCGACGGCGTGCGTGTGGCGTTCCGCATGCAGGGTGAGCGGTCTGCAACCCCCGACGCCACGTGGCTGAGCGCGGCCCCGCCGCACAGACCAGCAGGTGGACGCCATCAGCGACGCTGTGAAGTGAGACGGGCCGGCGCCAGACTGCCGGGGCGCGGCTGACGCGTCACGCTGCAGGACGCTGGGCCTCATGGCCCAGGACATGGGCCAGGAGGTGGACCGACAGAACGACCAGATCGTGGCCATCACGCGAGGCATGGAGGAGACGGAAGCGCGGTGCGTGCGTTGGGGCGGCGGGGTCTTGCGAGGCGGCCTGCTCACGCGGCGCAGCATGCAGCGCACCAACCAGCGCATCACGAGGAACATTGAAAAGCTCTGAACGCTCGTTTGCATTGGCGCTCGCATCACTCGTCCTCGGGGAACTTGATGGCGTCGAACCTGGAGCCGAGGCACGGCACGCTGAGGCCCAGCGGGCGGCGTGCGCTCATCAGCAGCTGGTGGTCCCCCCGTCAGCGCCACCACCGACGACGACGACGACGACGGCCGTGCAAACTCGAACCTTGTCCAACGTGTCGTACTTGGTCTCGCCTGCGTGCAGAGACGTGAGCGGCGGACACGCGAACAGGGGCGACGTGCCCAGCGTGAAGCCGTCCGCGGCCACCAGCAGTGGCGTGTGCACAACGCGGCCGGCCTCGCCCGACACCGACAGCACGAGCACGGCCTGCGAGGGCGCCGCAAGCGGACCATCGCCGTCCCCTGCCGCCGTGCGTTCAGCAAGCCCAAGCAACGCACGCGCACACACGCACCGTCGTGGTAGCGGATCAGGTACGAGCCCTGCTTCTTGTTGCGCGTGAGCGCCACCTCGGCCTCCTGCTTGGTGATGGGGCCGTGGAACCAGCCGGCGCTCAGCGTGTCCTGCATCGCTGCGCGGTGAAGAAGAGAGGGCACCCCACCGCCAGTGCGCAACCTTCATCCTAGCCAGCGCCGCGGGCCCAAACGGCCCAAAGTACTTGGCCGATTGCCCGAACTTGGTCAGCAGCACCGTGGCGCCGTCATCGCTGCACGTGAGCGCGCGCAGGCACTGCACGCCCACGTCGGTGGGCGGCGGCAGCGCGGCCACCTGCGGGGGTCGGCGGTGAGACGCCGAGGCAGAGGGAAGCAGCGCGCGCGCGCGCCTTGAAGTGCGCGCCAAACGCCAGCATAAAGTCGTTGAAGGGCACACTGAGAGGAGTGAGCAGAGGACAGCGGTGGCAGCGCGCGCCGTACGCGTCGTTGGGCGTGCGGGCCAGGAACGCGGCCTTCCAGAAGCCGTTGGCCGCGGGCTCGGGGCACAGGTCGTCCACGATGATGGCGTCGAGCAACGCGCGGTCCAGGATGTGGGTGAAGTCGGGGCGACGCGCAGCGTCCTTGGCCCAGCACTGCTGCAGCAGAGCGGCCAGCGGCGGCGGGCACTGCGGCGGCAGAGCAGGCCGCTCACCGCCCACGGCCACCGCGTCCACCAGCTCGTCCATGCTGCTGTACTCGGGGTACGGCGCGCTGCGCGTGTACACCTCCCACACGGTCACGCCGTACGCGTACACGTCCACGGAGCGGTCCCAGTCCTTGTCCAGCAGCAGCTCAGGCGCCATGTAAAAGGGCGACCCAATGCGCTGGCCCGTGCCGCCGCCGCCGCCCACGAACGCCTTCATCTGCACGCACACGCGGTGAAGCCGAGGCACGCCAGCGAGCGCCATTACCTGCGCGATGCCAAAGTCGCACACCACAACCTTGTAGGCCTCGGACACCAGGCAGTTCTCGGGCTTGCTGTGTGTGCGCGCGTGAGTGATCGGACGCCAGCAGCGGCGAAGGCGAGACGGCCGCACAGATCGCGGTGCACAATGGCCTGCAAGCAGCGGTGAGCCAGCGGCGCAGGGCACCAGTGAGCACGACGCACCGGCTTCTGCGCGTGCAGCCACGCCATGCCGGCTGCAATGTCGCGACACATTTGCATGCGCAGCGCAAACGTGAGCGGCTGCTGGCCGTGGATGAGCTGAGCCAGGCTGCCGCGCGCCATGTAGTCGGTGACGAGCAGCAGCCGGCCCTGGAGGTGTGTGTGTGTGTGATGAATGAATATGGTGGCTCTAATGTGTGTGCCCTGACCGGCTGCAGACACGCGCCCATGAACAGCAGCAAGTTGGGGTGTCGCAGCCTCGACATGACATCCAGTTCGGCGTTGAAGGTCTGCTGCATGTCTTCGGGCAGAGCGGTGACCTGCACGGAGCGGGGTCAGGCGTGGACACGGACCCAGCCAGAAGCCAGACTGGCCCTGCACAGCGTGTCAGTGCGGGTCTCGACTCTTGCAGCGCACCCACTTGAGCTTCTTGGCCGCCACCGTCTTGCCGTGCAGCCTGGCCTGCCACACCTCGCCAAACGCGCCCTCGCCGATGACACGCTCAAAGTGCACGTCGTCGTAGGCCAGCTCCCACGAGGGCGGCTGATGCGACTGCTGCTGGGGACGACGAGCACATCAGCCAAGCAAGGGGCGGCGGCGGATGGACGCAACCTCCTTCAGGCGGCGCTCGGCCTCCTACAGCGTGCACTGGTGAGACGTGCCGCCACCTGAGCGTGCAGTGCACAGACCTCCTGCTGCAGCTGACGCTGTTGCTCCAGCAGCCGGCGGTTCTGCTCCTCAGCTTCACGAACGCGCACCTCGGCTTGCGAGGCCAGCGCGGTCTTCTCCTGCTGCAGCGTCTGCATGGCGCTGCGCAGTTTGTGCAGTTCTTCCTCGGCCTTTGTGGCTTATCAGTTGGAAGCCACCCAGGGGCAAAGCATCAAACCTGCAGGCGCGCCGCCTCCTGGGCACGGCGCTCAGACTCGACGCGCACGCGCTCCAGCTCCTGCTGCTGCTGTGCCATCTTGGCGCTGTACTGCTGCTCCAGCTGCCGCAGTCGCTCCTCGTTGTCGCTGCAGGCCGCTGAGACACGCCAACACCCCCCAAAGCACGCACCGTCGGGCGCGGTCCTCGGCCATGAGACGGACGCGCTCCAGCTCGGCCCGCTCCTTCTCGGCGGTTGTCTGCTGCTGTTGCTGCTGCTGCTTGGCCTGTGTGCAAGCTAAGCATTGCGCGCGTACACCCATCGGAGCACTACCTTTTGCAACTCGGCCTCCATCGAGGCAAGTTGGGCTGGCAGTGGGCGTGAGAGAGTGCGTAAGCGAACGAGCGACGGGCAACCCTGGTACTGCTTGAGGCGCGCCTCCTCTTCGGCCTTGCGGGCGGGGTCCGCTGCGTATTGAGACGGTGCCTGGGGCGGGTACGCGGCGCCGCCGCCGCCGCCGTATGCAGGGGCCTTGCTGGTGTACGGGTTGGTGGGGGGCGGGGCTGCGGCTCCAAGGTGGGCCGGGCCGGGGCTGGCGGCGGCGGCGGCGGCGGGGCGGCCCACAAAGGGCGACGACACAGACGAGGACGACGGCGGCTGGTACGGGTTGGGGCTGTACGGATTGCTGCTGTTGCTGCTGGTGTACGGGTTGGCGCCGCTGTAGGGGTTCGGGCCACCACTCGTGCTGTACGGGTTGGGCCCTCCTGCGGTGCTGTAGGGATTCGCTCCTGCGCTGCTGCTGCCGCTGTACGGGTTCGGGGCTGCCCCGCTGCTGCTGTAGGGGTTGGGCGAGGCGTAGGCGGGGGGCGCGGGTGTGGTGTAGGGGTTGGGCGGAGGAGGCGCGCCGCCACCTCCGTACGCGTTGTTGGCGGCGGGATACGCGCCGTACGGGTTGCTGGGTGGCGGGTTGGGGCCGTAGGGGTTGGGGTTGTACGCGTACGGGTTGTACGGCGCGGCGGCTGCGGCGGGCGGCACGCCATAGCCATACGGGTTGCCGGGCGGCGCCATGACAGAGTCTCCTGCCACCAGCGGGTACAGAGAATGGTTGGGGGGTGGGGGGCCGTAGGGATTCATCACGCGAGCATGCGCGCGCACCCTGTGCAGAGCAAAAAAAACAACGTTGTTCGACGACGACGACGATCACAGAGCAACGGCCAGCAATGCGATCAAGGCCACGACGCACGGGACCACGGAGCTGGCCAGCGCATAGTTGACGTACGCGTCACCGCCCAGGCCGGTGCCCACGGAGTCACCGTAGAAGAAGACGCGGAAGCTGGCCCTGGCGGACTGGGGGTTGACCAGCACGGGGCTGGAGCTGTTCCACGAGAGGCGCACAGTGTTGCCGCCGTTCTCGGAGATGGCATACACGGCCACGGGCGACGTGGTGTTGCCGACGGGCAGGATGGCGTTGGGCCAGCGCATCTGGTACTGGAAGCCGTTGTTGTTGTAGGTGGGAGAGCGAGTGCCGATGAGGGACAGCGGGTCGCCGTTGGGGAAGTTGGGGTACGCAGGCGTGAGGTTGATGGCGTTGGCAGCAGCCAGAGGAGCCTGCATGGGAGCGTCGTAGAAGCCAGTGCGAGTGGTGGTGGTGGCAGTGTCGGTACGAACGACGGTCAGGTACTTGCTGTCGGCAGTGAAGGAGTACGAAGTGACAGCCTAAAGAAGGAAAAGGTGAGAGAGAGCAGCAACAGAGAGCGAGGACCATCCCACAGCATACCTGCGTTGACGACAGCTGGGCAATGACGTTGACGGGGTCCGTCGATCCGTCAGCGGGCAGCGCAAAGATGTCGTTGGTGGTGGCGCTGAAGGAGTTGCTGGTGAATGCCACCCACAGCTTGTTGGGCGACAGCAGCAGGTTGCCCAGCGAGGTTGCCGACTGAGGCGAGGCGTTGCTGCGGCTCAGCGTGACCACGGCGCCGGTGCCGCAGTTGGACACGTAGTACTGGTTGGGCGTGGGGATGGCCGTGGGGCGCGAGGCCACGTACACAAACGGGCCCGAGCTGTTGAGCGCCGGCGTGTACGTGTTGTACTGCGAGAAGATGGTGGGGGAGTTCACGGAGGTGGCGCTGATCTTGACGGCGCCAGCGTTGCTGATGACAAGGTGAGTCATCGACGGCGGCGGCGGCGGCGGCACCAAAAAGTCTTGCCTGGTGGCATCGTGGGGCACGCAGTACGCGGTGGGCACGTTGGCGTCAACGCCGTTGGCCAGCAACACCACGTAGGCGCGGTTCGACGAGGCGATGCAGTTGCCGATGGAGCAGGTGTTCGCGGCGTTGCCTGCGCAGGGTGAGCCCCCCAGCCGGCGTGCATAGGGGCAGGGCGCGCACGCACCCTGGTCAGTGATGTAGCTGTCGGGGCTGGCTGCCTGTGCGGTGCCTCCAGCGTTGGGGATCAGGTTGGGGCTGATCTGCGTGGGCGTCAGGGCGGCGTTGGCGGACGTCAGCGGGTAGCTGTAGATGTTGCTCTGGATGTTGGTCACAGCGGCGCGGAACGTGACGTAGGGGCTGCCGGCCTGGGAACAGAGTGAGCAAGAGCAAACAACCGCGCACAAAGGGCGGGACCTGGATGGAGGGCAGCACGATGATCCTGTCGATGGGGTTGCCAACAGTGGCCACGGGCGGGTTCAGGGTGCGCAGCGCAGCGCTGCTGCCAGCGCCGAAGTTGTAGGCGTACAGCATGCCAGTGGACGAGCTGGTGGCCTTGCCGACCTGGAACACGATGAAGGCAGGGCTCTGTGTGATGCTGACGGACTAAAAAAGGGGAGGGGAAGGTGAGAGAGAGAGACGGGGGAAAAGGGGGGGAGAGAGAGAATGGCCAATGACAAGGAGAAAAGAAGGGGACGAAAAAGGGGAGAGAGAGGGGAATGGCCAATGACAAGGGAGAACATACGCCAAAGAAGCCTCCTCCATCGGCGACAGAGGGCGTGATCTGCTGGGCGGCAGCCGTGGGGTTGGTCACATCCCACATGTACAGGTGGTTCTGCAGCGGCGAGGAGCCGGGGGCCGACGTGAAGAAGACCTGGGAAAGGCGCGGTGAGAGAATGAGACAACGAGAGAAACACAACATATCACCTTGGTCGAGTCCCAAGACCACCACACGTTGGTGACACCAGCAGTGGCGGCTCCAAGCGGCAGGTTGATGGCGTTTCCTGAAAGGGAATCAGCGAACCAACAACAACCAACACCCCTCCAACACCACCGTACCGCTGTTCATGAGGGTTCCGGTGCCGACGTTGAAGATGCGCAGCGACGGCCCAGACAGCGAGTCAACAAAGTCGCGCACTGCAATGTAGTTGTAGTTGGGGGAGAAGAGGGTCATGCAGTCGGAGCCCCAGAAGTTGTTCTGCCAGTTGCACGTGATGTCACTGGTGCCACCGACGGCCAGCGTGGTGGTGGGGTTGAGCTGGAACGTCTGAGTGCCCTGCCAGTTGGTCATGAAGACTGCGTCGCCAAAGTGGTGAGACACGCAGTGCCACAGCCGCCGCCACCGCCACCACATACTGTTGCGCGCATCAGTGCTCGGCGTGGCAGTGGACGAGCCGTTGTTGGCCGTGTAGATGATCCAGTTCTGGCTGACACTGACCAGCTTGAGCACCTTGTTGGCGCCTGCAGCACGGATGAGCGAGTGAGCGAGCGAGAGAGAGAGCACAAGGCACGCACCTTCGGCCCCCAGAGTCACGGACACCTTGCAAGCAAGGCAGTGAGAGAGCCGCACACCCGCTGCCCTCCTCCTCACTTTGGTGGGGGAGCCGCCGGGCCTGCCGGCAACGTCGTTGACCCACAGCTCGTTGGCGTCGCGCGGAATCAGCGGCGGTCCAGTGACGGGCGTTCCAGATTGAGTGGGCACGGTCATCAAGACTTGCGAGTCCTTTGAAAACGACGAGTGAGACGTTGGAGGAGCAGCAAAGCAACGCAATACCTGAGTGATTCCGAACGACGGGAAAGGGTACACGGGGCGAGTGGAGGGGCGGAACAGGAGGTTGGCAATGGCTGAAGAGCGAATGTGAGCGCAAACACCCCGCGCTGCATGCAATGCCCTCACCCGCGTTGCTGATGAGCGAGTTGGGCGCATTGGTGGGGCTGAGCTTGACGCCCGGCGCGTTGCCGCCTCCAATTTGAGAGCTCCACAGCTCGAACGTGCCAGCGGTGGTGATCTGGCCGCCAAAGAGCACGTACTGGCGGCGGCGGCGGCGGCGTGAGCGTCAACAATCGCTGCGACAGGCCCCCCTCACCTGCTCAGCAGGCGAAATGACCCAGCTGGGCTCGACTCCCAGGCCCGTGCTTGCGGTGGTGCCTGACAGCTTCTTCACGCCCGAGCCGCCTGACGCGGCGTACGTGCTCACGGAGTACAGCGAGGGGAAGCACGTGGTGGTGCCTGGCACGTTGGGGCACACGTTGGTGCTGGCGTCGGTGGAGAACACAAGGTAGGCCTCGGACGGCGTCAGCTGGCTCTTGCGCCACGACTCGCCCAGCAGGCCGTTCCACTGCAGGCTGAGGCGGCTGGCCTGGTTCGTCAACTGCGTGGGCGTCTGGCCAGTGGTGACCTCCGTGCCAGTGGTCTGGGCGCCGGCCAGGGCCAGGCACAGCGAAACAGCGATCGCAAGAAGCAGCATTTTCTGCGACGCGCAAAGTGAGAACGATGCGGAACACAGCGCGTGAAGGCACGTCGCAACGCAGCCAAGCGGGTGCGGCTCTGCAACCCGTGACGAGCAGAAAGGGCGCGCGCGCACAGCCGCAGCGCGACGAGACAAGCACACCAGGGCACCGAGGACCGCAGTCAATGCTGGCGCAGCGCACAGCGAGCGCGCGCCGCCGCCGCGGCCGCCTTTTGAACGCCCCAAAAAAAGAACGCCGGCCACCGCCTCGGCGCAGCCGCTCCAACGACGAGGAAGGGAGAGAGCGACAGCGAGAGCAGAAGCATGGAGAGACATGGTGACGAGCAAGCCCAAAAGAGCTCGCAGCACCGCCACAACCACCACGGCAGCCACGACCACGACCACGACAAGCGTCCAAAGAACACCTTGCACTAGCGCGATTTCTGCGGATGCGGTGAGGGGCGGCGCGAAAAATGGACAGGGACGAGGAGGAACGGCTTTCGCTGGGCGCCTCGCTGCGCAACTACGTGGTCATACCGATGCTCATCGGCGTGGGCTTTTCTGTCGGCGTGTCCCTTGGAAACATGCTCTGGACCAAGGCTGAGGTGCGGGGACAGCACGCCGCGCGAGTGGCGTCGAGTGTGTGGAGAGGGAGGGAAGGGGAGGGGAGGGGAGGAGGAGGAGGAGGGAGAGGAAGGAGGGAGTTTGCTGTTGTGGTTGTGGTTGGTGGCGTTGTGGTTGGCGTTGTGGTGGCTCAGCGTTGTGCGATGGTGCACCTGGTTGTTCGTCGTTATTCATCGTTGTTCGTTGTTCATCGTTGTTCATTGTTGTTCATCGTTGTTCGTCGTTGTTTGTCGTTATTCGTCGTTATTCATCGTTGTTCATCGTTGTTCGTCGTTGTTCATCGT
>CAZYYU010000015.1:0-45390 GCA_964651735.1 uncultured Gammaproteobacteria bacterium
CTCCCGACCCCCTGGTTCGTAGCCAGATACTCTATCCAACTGAGCTACGGGCGCACATTTTTTGAAAAAATGAGTATAGAGCGGGGCTAGGTGTGTGTCAAACTGACTTATTCGATGGGCAAGTAATTTTTGTCAATTACTTAGTTTATTCTTTGCAGTTGCAAAGAAATGGTTTTAGATGCTGGAACTGTTGCCGATAAGTCTAAAGCATCTTTAGGGTAGAAATATTCTGTGCCCGTTCCAGTTAATGTTTGGCAACCCTGATCCATCGTTAAAAATTCGACGATTTTTAATCGTGCTATTGGAGCAGCATTTGCTTGTAATACCAAACTCAATACAGCCTTGTATTGATTTGGAGCAATTTTAGTCCAAACACCAGTGAAAATCGTTCCAGATATTGGTGACGTAAAGGTAGAGTTAGAAACCAACGTACCATCACTGGTAAAAGTGTTCACACCAAAAGCAGAAGCTACAGTGTCTGGATTTACAGTTACATTATAATTATAACTGCCAACCAATGAACAACCTTGACCGTCGGGAGAATTATTTTGGTTTTGATTTGCAAAAACAGGTGCTAGTGCAAATAACATACTGAACCCAACGATCATAGCGAATAACTTTTCGCGTATAATATATTTACTCATATTAGTCTCCTTAAGGTGTATTTCCTTCTTAGCTCGCATGGGATATTAAGAGTTCTTACAATATGATTATAGCGTGTTTAGATAAGGACAGGGATGTATTCATATATTATTGCGGTATTTATAGGGGAATTTGCTTAAATAACCTGGTGGAGAGAGAGGGATTCGAACCCTCGATGAGTTTGACCCCATACTCCCTTAGCAGGGGAGCGCCTTCGACCACTCGGCCATCTCTCCAAGCGGGCAATCATAGCATTAGCAGAGAGTCGCATCAATGAGTTCTCATTGTTCATATTCTTTGAGGAAATTTAGGCATTTTTCCTCTTCTTCCTTTGGAATATATTCGGTGTTGAACCAGGATTCTAAAATTGCGTTAAGTGATTCTTCATTGAGTTTATTTATGGATAAGCAAAGCACATTGGCATTGTTCCATAATTTTGCACCTCTAGCGGTGTCAGGATCTGAACATAGGGCAGCACGAATACCTTTAAATTTATTGGCAGCGATGCTCACTCCGGTTCCAGTCCAACATAAGACGATACCGAAATCAGCTTCTCGGCTTTGAACACTTTGAGCCACATTTTTTGCAGCTTCAGGCCATAAGAGGTATTCATTGGTATCACAACCATGCCAAATAAGCTCATGATGGTGTTCTTTTAACCAGCTTTTGATCACTGAAAGTAGGGGAGAGGAGGAATCTGAGGAAAGGGCTATTTTCATGGGCTTACTCCGTCTGTGCACTTAATGCAGGGGATTATAACAGAGATGAGGAAAAATTGATGTTTCAGCAAATAACATGTAAAATCAACAAATATTACACTATATGGCAGAGAAAACGTGGAAAAAGAACTACGATATCCTCCTCTCTTAACCTGCACAGGGCAATCTTATGATGGGGTCGATGATTTATTTGATCACTTTATGTCCAGTTCAACTGATCAATATAAGCGGGTTTTACAAGTTGACTATAAGAGACTAAAACGGACTGTCATGTTAAATCCAGGTGACCCACTTTATCATATTTGTTGGTTAGGCAATGTGACATTGGGTATTTTGCGGCAAAAACCTCTTGATGAGCGATTTTTGAAAACTTGCTTATCTTATATTTTGAAGTGGCTGAATCTCCAGTGTGATAAATTGCTTAATGAAGCTCAGGAAGAAAAAGATCAGTCCGAATTTCATTTATCTCAAACGCTTTTTATAAAAGACCCTGCAAAAGATGATTGCTTATTTACACTGGCTATTGAAAATTTGATATCTATCATGACGGAAATGGCAGAATATCTTCCAAAGCACCCTCTCTTAGAAAGCTATATTATTCATATTGGTATTTTAGAGAAATGTTTAAGTCATGCATTTGAGTGCGACCCAGTTATATCGAAGAAAAAACATAAAAACTCTTATATGACTTGTCTTGGTGTTATGAAATTTGATACCTGGTTTAGTCGATTAAATTATCTCATTAATAATGAGCAGTATATCAATGCAGAAGCTTATGCGAATAAATGCCTAAGAAATTTACTTAAAATTCATACTACTGAGAGACCACTCTTTATTCAAAAAATAGCAATTATGCAAGCCTATATTGCCAGCAAATTGGATGATATTGATATGTGCTTGGATAACATTAACATTATATTAAAGGCAGTATCGAGTAAAAAGTGTAAATTAATACTCGAAGAATTCCCAAATTTTTCAAGTGCATGTGCTTATGCGGGTGCTTATTTTGAAAAAAATAATGAGATCGATAAAGCTATTAAATATTATGTTAAAGCACTGAAGTATGCTGGAAATTCTGGCGATCGTACTCTGCTTTCTGATAAATTAAAAACCTTGGCCGGCCCACTATTATTGCAAATTGAAAAACTTATTAAAGGTGAATTTGATAATATTATTAGCCAAATAAAAACTTACCCTAAGCAAAATACCTTTATCATTTATTTTAACACTTCGGTATTTGCGGATGAATTTAGAAAAATATTGATTAAAAACAAAATTAATCATTCTCAGTTAGCAGAATGTAAAACTCCAGAAGATAAGAATGCTGTTGCTTTTGTGATAGATTATAAATTTAAATATGATGCCTCTTTTAAAGCTTTAAAAATAATCAGTGATTTTCAAAAAAAAGATTATCGAAGAAGGCTGCGTGAAGCTGAAAAAGCGAAATCGCCTAAAGCAGCAGAGAAACCTCAACAAAGCACACACTCAAGAGATCCTCAAGAAATAGGCGCAAGCTTAAGTCACCCCAAAGTGAGCACAAAAAAAGTTAAGAAAAAGCCAAAACCAGCTGAAGTTGCTGTGATCAGCGTATCGAAATGGGGATTTTTAAGTGAACGCAGACCAAAGCCTTTAGAAAAAGTTGAATTTCTAAAATCTACAAAAGTATTCGATCCTGATCAGACTAATGGAGTGGTGACACTACGAGTTAATGGATACTCAGGCAGATGGTTTGCTTGTATTAACCCACAAATTGTCGAAGAGATAGAAAAAATTAAGAAAGGAGAAGGGGTCAAATTAAAAGCACGATTTGAAGCTGAAAGGGAAGTGTCTAATGATCTATGCGTTCCTTGTTATAAAGAAATGAAATTAAAGTCTGCAGAATTAGGTCTAAAGTTGCCCTATGTTTTTAAAATTCGATTATTAGGCTGCGATGGAATAGGAAATGTACGTGTCTATGCCAAAGTGGTTGATCAAACCGCAGACGGTAAAAAATTAGTCGAGTTTTGTGCAATAAATCCTAATTCACATGTGAAGCATTCAAGGCCTGTTGAGTTTGAAGACACTAAAGAAGAAGACCAAAAAATGTTAAAATTAATGCACTGAGGAAAGTATGAATAAAGATGAAAAAAATACTCTAATATTAGAATGCACTGGGCTCCCTTATGATGGAGTAGATGCTCTTTTTGAAATGATACTTGTTCCGAGTAGTTACAAAGAGGTCATGGAATTTATAGATGGTAGATCTAATATAGGAACTTTAAGCCCCGGAGAGCCTTTTTTTCACGCTTGCTCTCTTGCAAATCTATGTTTCAAAACCTTGTTGAGAAATTCCAGGAAAACGGGATTATCTGCCATAGGAATTTATGTAAAATATATTATTAAATGGATGGATGTGCAGAGTGAGAAATTATCGAATACTATCTCATCACAACGAAAACAATTCGAAAATTCTGAACTCAGTGAATTTCAACTTTCGCAAAAAATACAGAAGGGAACTGCTAAAGATGCTTTAGATACGGCTGCTGTCTTGGAAACTATTCAAAGATTGTTGACAAAACTGAGTATTGATTATTCTGAATTTGAATTATTAAGTGAATTTGCAGTCGCTTTAGAAAAATTACAAAAAAAATTAAGGCTTGCTCTTAATATAGACCCTATATTGTCTAAAAAAAGAAAAAAAGCTGAACTGATTAAAAATCTAGATGTTATTGTTTTTGATAGCTTATTTGCACAGCTCTTTTCGCATATCGCAAGGCAAGAATTTCTTTTAGCAGAAGCATTTTCTAATAAGTGTTTAGCAATAATATATAAACTTAATGCATCGGAACAGAATGCTTTACGATATTTAGTTTTTAGCACTCAAGCCTATGTTGCAGCCAATACCCATGATATTGATATGCTGCTCTATAGCATTAATAAGGCACTAGAGTTTTCAAAATCCTCTAAAGCCATCAAGGAAAAGATTAAACAATTTGGTTATTTTTCAAGAGCTTGTGTATCAGCTGGACAGTATTTTGAGCAGTCTGAAGAAATTGACAAAGCCATCAAATACTATCGAGTGGCTTTTAAATATTCAAAGAACCAAGAAGAAAAACTTCAATGTTCAGAAAAACTGAAAGCATTGACTGAAGCACTGGTAAAACAATTAGCCACACATGCTAAAAGTGAAAGTTGTAAAGTAATTCTAGATGAGGTGAAATCTTATCCATCAAATTCAAGATTTGATTTGTATTTTAAATCGCCAATCTTTATGAAGTATTTTTATGACTTGCTTAAGATGAATAAAATGATTCCGATAGTTATACCAAATCAAAGTAATGCCCTTGCTCTTGTAATTAATAATAAATTTAATGTAGATGTATTTACTACGGCTTTATCTGAAGTTGAAAAATTACAACACAAAGATCATCAAAAAGAATTAAAGCGGAACAGAAAAGCTAAGGCTAGAGCTCTACCTGATCATAGTCTAAATCCGGATTTACCCACGCCTTCAATTGAGCGCTATGTCGGTGGTGCTAGTGGAAGTCATCCTAGAGCCACTATCACAAAACCTAAAAAGCCTAAGCCCGTAGAAGTTCCAGTCATCAATATTCCAAAATGGGCTTTTCTAAATGAGCGTAAATCGAAGCCTTTAGAAAGAGTTGAATTTCTAAAAGCTAAGAAAGTGTTTGATCCTCATCATGCTAGTGGCACTGTCAGCTTATGTGTCAATGGCTTGTCTGGTAGATGGTTTGCTTGTATTAACCCTAGAGTTCTCGATGAGCTAGAGGCTTTATATCCCGGTGAGGGCTTGAAATTAAATAAAAAGTTTTGCGAACAAGTGAGTGTTGCGAATGATTTTTGTGTGCCTTGTTTTAAAGAAATGAAAAAGAAATCTGATGAAGTAGGGGTTAAATTTTTGTATTTCTTTAAGATACGTCTCTTAGGTGATGGTGGCATTAAAAATGTGAGAATCTACGCGAAAATTCTGGATGAAACTGTGGATGGAAAAAAGTTAGTCGTCTTCACTGCAATAAATCCCAATTCACATGTCAAGCATTCAAGGCCTTTAGAATTTGATATGCCAGAAGAGGGCGTTATTAATAATGTAGAAGTTGCTAAATTAACACATTGAGGACCTAAGATGGAAAAAGTTCAAGACATTCCCGATCCTAAGGATCCCTATGTATTAACCACCACAGGACAGGCTTATGATGGTATTGATGAGGAATTTGATGGAATTATTAGAAATATAGATGGCTTTAATTATTCTCTGCGTTTACAACCCATTCACTTTTCTGCCAGTCATAGCAACGTTTTTTTAAATCCCGGTGAAGCATTATTTCATGTTACTTCTTTAGCATCTGGATTCTTGAGAATATTTAAATTTCCTAATGTTACAGAAAAGGATTTTAAAAAGGTTGAAGTCCTGATCCCATACATTATTAAATGGATGCATTGTCAAATAGATAAATTAATGAGTTTTGATGAATCGGATAAAGTTGATGTAAAATCAAATGATTGCAGTGAATTTCATTTATCTCAGCACCTATTTGATAAATCAAAAGATTCATTAGTGACTTCATTTGCTTTAGAATACATTCAACAAGTGTTATCGGAAATAACTGTTCATAATCCTGATTATGAACATTTGTATGAATACGCGTCTACATTTTCAAGATTAGAGAAATTATTACGAAAATCTTATCTCAGCAAAAACAGAAGCGCTTTAAAAAAGAAACATATGCCTAATCATTTCAATCTTTTAAATTCGATAAAATTCGATACATTAGTTTCTCGATTAACCTCCCTTATGCAACAAAAAAATTATATGCTTGCTGAGGCATTTGCTAATAAATCCTTAATGAGTGGTAAAAAACTGAGTAAGGATGATCATGTTTCAATGATTTGTTTAGTATCAGCTAAGCAGGCTTATATTGGTTGTCAACTCAACGATATTGATTTGTGTCTTCATGGTATTGATCAGATTCTAAAGGTATTAGCTCAAGAAAAACAAAAAGAAAAAAAATTATTAACATTATTAATACAACAAACCTCTTCCTACTTTTCGAATGCCTGTGCCTATGCAGGTGACTATTTTGAAAAGAACAATGAAATCGATACAGCTATTAAGTATTATCTGGAGGCTATTAAATTTACAACAAACAAAGCTGATATATCTAAATATCATCAAAAATTAAATGAATTAGAAATTTCACTCGTATCTCTCATCGAAAAGGAAATTAAGGATGAATTTAATGCAATTTTGAATGCTATTAAAAGTTATCCACGTAATAAAACATTAATTATTTATTTTAAATCATCTGAAGATGCTCAGCAGATCAGAAAAATTTTAGATAATAAAATGCAACATTTTTGCCTATCAGAAACTAAAACGGAAGATGAAAGAAATGCAATCGCTTTTAAGCTTGATTATCAGTTCAAGGTACATGTACTTAAAAAAGCATTTGCAATATTGAAAAAACAAAAAATTCAAGAACAGGCTAAAAATCTTCAGTCAGTCAAAAGTAAAAAAAATCCCTCTGAAGAACCGAAACCTAGCGATACTAATAATGATAAAGACATAGGTTTCAATCTAAGCCACCCTAAAGCAAGCTCAAATAAATCAAAGCCCAAAAAGCCTCCAAAAAGAGAGGAAGAACAAATTCCTGTTACTAATTGGCCGTTTTTAGAACTTAGAAGACCTAAAGCACTAGAGCGAGTTGAATTTGAGAAAACAAAGAAAGTTTTTGATCCTTTTTCAGCTCAGGGAGTTGTTCCGCTGCGTGTTAATGGACTGTCAGGCAGATGGTTTGCTTGCATGAATCCTCGCATTATTGAAGAAATAGAAAAAATAAAAAAAGGGGAAGGGATAAAATTACTGGCAAAATTTAATTCAGACACTGAACTTATTAATGACTTATGTGTTCCTTGTTACAAAGAAATGAGAGTGAAAGAAGCCGAATTAGGTGTGAAATTACCCTATGTTTTTAAAATTCGCTTATTAGGTGGTGATGGATTGGGTAATGTGCGAATTTATGCAACGATTATTGACCAAACCCCAGATGGCAAGAAATTAGTGGCTTTTACTGCAATAAATCCAAACTCACACGCCAAGCATACAAGACCTATTCATTTTGATATGCCTGATATGCCGGAAAATCCTGAAGAAATGGCTATGCTTACAAACCTGAATAATTAGGTCCACTACCGCCCTCGGGTGGTACCCAATTGATATTTTGAGTAGGATCTTTGATATCGCAGGTTTTACAATGTATGCAATTTGCTGAATTGATTTGAAGTTGTTTTTGGCCGTTAATTTCGACTAATTCATAGACATTTGCTGGGCAATAATGGGTTTCTGGTGAGGCATATTTTTTGTAATTTATTGCTATGGCGGTTCCGGGGTTTTTTAGTAGTAAATGATTGGGCTGATTTTCTTGATGAGCGATATTTGTGAGGTATACTGAAGATAATTTATCGAAAGTAATAATCCCATCGGCTTTGGGATAGTCAGGTGGGGTGCAGTGATTTGCAGATTCCAAGCTTAGGTGATCACTCTGATGCTTTAGGGTCCAAGGAGATTTGCCCTGAGTGACATAGGTTTCAAAAGCAGCATTGAGAAGTCCTGGAATGAGTCCCCATTTAAATCCAGGTCGTATATTTCGGACTTTTTTCAATTCTTTTCCGATGGCTGAATTTCTGATAGCAACGTTATATTCACTTAATTCTTGGCCTGATAAGTTATCACTGTTTTTAAATATAGTTTCTGCGGCAATTATTCCTGAGAGAATCGCATTATGGATCCCCTTAATTTTAGGGACATTTAAAAACCCTCCTGTGTCACCCACTAACAACAGACCTGGATAACTCAGTTTTGGGATTGATTGCCAACCACCTTCGACGAGGGCGCGAGCACCATATCCGAAGCGGTTTGCATCTTTAAAAAGTGGACTAATATGTGGATGTGTTTTAAATTTTTGGAATTCTTGAAAAGGATCCAGGTAAGGATTTTTATAATCCAACCCCACGACAAAACCTACGGCTATTTTTTTAGGACTTAAATAATATAAAAATGAACCACCATAGGTTTTGTGGTCTAAAGGCCATCCAACGGTGTGTATAACGTTGCCCACATGTTCAGATTCTTCGGGAATTTCCCATAATTCTTTGATACCCAATCCATAGGTTTGTTGAGAGTTTGTCAGAAGTTGTTTGCTAAGTGATCCATGACAACCTTCAGCAAGTATCGTATGTTTGGCGAAGATTTTAACGCCAGGTTGAAATTGTTCAGTGGCTTTTCCTTCTTTATCAAGACCTCTATCGCCCGTTTTAATTCCAATCACATTTTGGTTTTGGTCGTATAATAATTCTCTCGCTGCAAATCCAGGAAAAATCGACACACCCAGTTGTTCTGCTTGAGTGGCTATCCATTGGCACAATTCACCTAAACTAATAATGTAATTACCCTCATTTCTCATTTGAGGTGGTGTTGGTAATCTGAATGCGGATTTTTTGCTCAAGAATAAAAACTTATCTTGTGTCACTTTTGTGGTGATAGGAGCACCAGTGCTTTTCCAATCCGGAAGTAGGGTCGTTAAGGAATCTGGCTCCAAAACTGCCCCAGACAAAATATGAGAACCAACTTGAGATCCTTTTTCTAAGATACAGATTTTAAAGTCATTTTTTAATTGCATTAAGCGGATAGCAGCACTTAAGCCTGAGGGCCCTGCGCCGACGATGACGATATCAAATTCTAGTGCTTCCGTGCTCATCTGGTTATAATATCACAATTTAGGAATAGGAGTCAGGCGCTAATGATAGTGGAAATTCAAACTTCGAAGGCTCCGCAGCCTATAGGAATATATTCTCAAGCCATTAGTGCGGGTGGCTTTTTATTTGTATCAGGTCAAATTCCCTTGTTGCCTAGTGGTGAATTAGTGAGTTCTCCCAAATTTGTAGATCACGCAAAGCAGGTATTTGAAAATTTAAAAATGATTGCACAAGCTGCTGGAGCTGATTTAAAACAGACTGTGAAAATCACAGTTTATCTGAGGGAAATCGCGAATATTCAATTCGTTAATACAGTAATGGCTACTTATTTTTCTCAACCTTTTCCAGCCAGAGTTAGTATAGCTGTGAGTCAATTACCCAAAGGCTGTGATATTGAGATTGATGCGATAATTTTGCTTTGAAACTACTTTTTAGCTACAGGAGGAGAATGTTCTGCACGATAGAATTCTTCTGCTTGTTGTAAAAAAGAATTGAGTTCAGGAATTTGTTGAAGCTTTGGAAAAAGTGTCGTGATCATTTTCTCAGAATAAGGAATAGTTTTATCGATCAATGCCATTTTACCGATGGCTAAAATATTATCTCTGATGGTTAAATTATCATTGATGAGCTTGTCGTATTCAAGCGGATAGTTCCCATAAGGTGTTTCTTTACCGTAGAGTTTGTGCTGCAATACCATCATTGTTATTACGGTACCTATTAAGATAATTGCGAGTTTTTGAGGTGGGTCCATGGGAAGTTTTTTCATCATTGCATGGCAATGTTTCAATATAACTTCGGTATTTTTGCAAAAAAGAGCAGGATTCATTTTTTTATATTTATCTATTTCACCACTGTGTAACAAACTTTTTAGAAAGAATTCTTCCTGATCATCACTTTCTGCTTCAAGTTTTGGCATATCCTCTTTTGATCCATATTCTTGAATGGCTAATAGTACTTTAAAAACTAGGCTATTTTGCTGTGCTTCAAGGACTAATGCTTCGCCACTTTGCATTTGCAATAGCTGTTTATTTGTTTCCGTTTCATCTTCGATGAGCTTATCGACAATTTTAAATTTTTGTAAATTCTCTCGAATTGAGTGTAGGGGTAAATAAAGTTGCTGTGGCCCCATCTGTTCATCTATTTTTTTACCCTTAGCAAAGTAAAACTTCTGAGCGAGTTGAAAATAATAATCCGCTGAATGATCACAGGGTCTATAACCATTTTTGAAGTGAAAATAATGCGAATCTTTATAAGCTTCAAAAGCAACACGCCCTTGATATCCAGACTCGAGACTGACTCTTAAAATATATTCTTGCAAAGCGGTACCCACATGAGAATAGGCTGAGTCATAATTTTCAACATATTTTACTTCGATATAAGGCAGTAATTGATTATCCTTATCCCTATAAATACCTTCATAATTAGAAACAACTCTTGACCCTGAGTTAAAATAAAAACTGATATAGCCCAATGTTTTACCTTCAGCAGATGATAAGTAAGCGATATAGGGATCGTTTTTAGTCGGATCACACTCTGCATAAACAGCAAGGCTTCTCTTATCTGGCGTAATCACATGGGTGTTGAGGTCAAATCTGAAATTAGTAGGTGACTTTTTCATCGTATATTTCTCATAACCATACCTGTATTGAATGCATAATTACTGTATAAATTGTAGTAGATATCTATAGATAAGTCGACTGATATTGCTCTCTAGCAATCTATTCACTTGTATATCACTATAATATACAACGGTTAAATGGAAGATAATCTCATTGCTAATTGTGAAGGTTTTGATAGGGAGCATGCTAATTTTGAGAAAAATCAAAAAAAGCATAATGTGTCACGATGGGAGTGTGAACAATTATTTTTTAATGAGCCATTATTAATTCACGATGATGAAAAGCATTCACGGTCCGAATCTAGGTATTTTGCCTTAGGACAAACAGATATGCATAGAAAGCTGATGATAGTTTTTACGATACGCTATAATACGCGTGTAAAAATGTTACTTGCAGAGGGAATTCAATTACACAGAAAAGATATCAGAGATAAATGAGTTTATTTTCTACACATTCCACTGCTATCCCATTGTTCAGAACCGATACAGTGATGGCAGTAGAATAGTCCATAGGGATCATATTTTTTTTTGATTTCTCTCAGACGTTGGTAATGAGGACCCCAGAAATCTTCTTGCCAATTTTTCTGAAAATAATCTGCCTCATTCACATAAGCACCTGCATGAGGGGTCAGAGTGCTAATGAGTTTCATGGCTCGCGATAGACCTTTATTGCCAATCGACGCAGGTGTTTGCTGCTAAATATGCTAAGCTTAGTATATGAAAATACTTGTCCCCATCAAGCGTGTCGTTGATTATCACGTGAAAATCCAGGTCAAAGGAGATGGATCTGGGGTGGTATTGGACAATCTTAAAATGGCGATTAATCCTTTTGATGAAATTGCTCTTGAAGAAGCCATTCGTCTCAAAGAAAAAGGTATTGCAACTGACATAGTAGCTATTACTATCGGTGAAAAAAAATGTGAAGATATTCTTCGTCATGCCTTGGCTTTAGGCGCTGATCGAGGAATATTGATGCTTGTTGAATCGGAACTTCAGCCCCTAGGCATTGCAAAATGTTTAAAAGCCTTGGTTCAAGAAGAAAAAGCGGATCTAATTTTGATGGGAAAACAAGCAATCGATGATGATTTTAATCAAACGGGACAAATATTAGCAGGATTATTGGAATGGCCTCAGGCAACTTTTGCTTCGAAGATTGAAATTGTTGGTGAAAATGTCACGGTTAGTCGTGAGGTTGATGGTGGATCAGAAGTAGTAGCCATTAAATTACCAGGTGTGATTACTACCGATTTACGATTGAATGTTCCTCGATTTCCTTCAATGCCTAATATTATGAAGGCGAAGCAAAAACCTATAAAAATACTATCCACTTCTGAATTAAATATTGATCTTAAACCACGTATAAAAACCTTAGAAGTTATTTCACCCGCTAAAAGGGCCAAAGGAATTAAAGTCAATTCAATTGATGAACTATTGGATAAACTTCATCTAGATGCAAAGGTGCTCTGATGAAGGTATTAATTATTGCTGAACATAATAACGCAGAATTGAATCCAGCGAGTTTGAGTTGTGTGAGTGCAGGATTAGAGTTGGGGTCACAGATTGATATAATAGTGTTGGGTAGTGAGTGTAATAAACTTTGTGAGACGGTTTCAAGCATTGAAGGTATCCATCAAGTTTTATACGCTAATAATCGTCGTTTTATCAATTTATTAGCTGAAGATATTGCTCAGGTGATCAAAAATTTATCAGAGACTTATGACTATATTATTGCCCCTGCAACAAGCTTTGGTAAAAATTGCCTTCCGAGATTAGGCGCTATTTTTGATACCCAACCCATTACTGATGTGATAGAAATAAAAAATCAAGACACTTTTCTCAGGCCAATTTATGCCGGGAATGCATTAGCAATTGTACAATCTTTAGATCGGCTTAAATGTTTAACCATCAGACCCACGGCTTTTAAACAAGCCAAAACGTCGACACAACAAGTACCGATTAAAAATATCGAGCTTAATTTAAGTGAGATAAATGCATCAGTCATTAAAGAAGAACTGAGTCAACATGATCGTCCTGAATTAGCTGCTGCAAAAATTGTGATTTCTGGAGGTCGAGGTTTACAAGGTGCAGAACAATTTAAATTATTGGAAAATTTAGCGGATCGATTGGGTGCAGCGGTTGGGGCATCTCGTGCTGCTGTGGATGCCGGTTTTGTACCCAATGATTATCAAGTGGGTCAGACAGGAAAGGTGGTGGCTCCGGATCTCTACATCGCTATAGGAATTTCAGGGGCAATTCAACATGTGGCTGGAATCAAAGATAGTAAAATAATCGTTGCTATCAATAAAGATCCTGATGCTCCGATTTTTGAGGTAGCCGATTATGGATTAGTGGCAGATTTTTTTGAAATATTTCCTGCCTTTGAGGCAGGACTTAAAAAGCTGGGGTATTAATATGCGCATTGGTGTACCTAAAGAAATTAAAATCGGCGAATATCGTGTTGGATTAGTGCCTTCAAGTGCACGAGAACTTATTGCAGCGGGTCACGGTGTTTATGTGGAAAAAAATGCGGGAGTAGGTGTGGGCATTTCCGATAAGGATTATCAAAAAGTTGGGGTCACTATTGTCAGTTCAGCGCAAGAAGTTTATGAGAAGGCTCAGTTAATTATCAAAGTTAAAGAACCTCAGGCCCATGAATTTCCTTTTCTTCGTGAAGATCATGTTTTATTTGCATTCTTACATTTAGCACCTGATCCTGCACAAGCAAAAGCTTTAATGAAATCGGGTTGCACTGCAATTGCCTATGAGACGGTCACGGATATCAGTGGAAAATTACCACTCTTAACGCCCATGAGTGAAGTTGCTGGCCGATTTTGCATTCAAGCGGGCGCACATTGTTTAGAAAAAAATAAAGGTGGAAGTGGAATACTCTTAGGTGGTATTCCCGGAGTTGGAAAGGGTAGAGTCACGATTATTGGTGGTGGTGTGGTAGGCAGTAATGCCTTACGAATGGCCATAGGCTATGAAACTAATGTAACTGTGTTAGACACTTCAGTTCAGCGCTTAAGAGAATTAGATTTGCAATACGGTTCTGCTTTCAAAAGTATATTATCTACCGAAAGTACCATTGAAAAATTTGTGGCTGAGTCAGATTTATTAATCGGTGCAGTGTTAATTCCTGGTCGTTCAGCACCGCATTTAATTTCACGTGAACAGATAAAAAAAATGAAACCCGGATCGGTATTTGTGGATGTTGCTATTGATCAAGGTGGATGCAGTGAAACTAGTCGACCTACCACTTTTGATGATCCTACCTATATTGATGAAGATGTGGTGCATTATTGTGTGACGAATATGCCGGGTGCGGTACCACGGACAGCAACATTTGCTTTAAACAATGCGACCTTACCCTATATTAAAAGGCTTGCCGATTTAGGTTATGAAGAAGCCTTAAAAGGTGATGCTTATTTTAGGCAGGGCTTGAATGTTGAGCAGGGTAAGATTGTTCATAAAGGAATTGCAGCGGATTTAAAATTTTCTTGAGTCTTTTCCTAAAAAATTCAAGCAAAAATGATCTAAAATTGTTAGTATGATAATGTTGGATTTATAAGGAGATTACCGCAGTGCTAAGTTGTTTTACCATAGAAAAAGACGAAAAAACCATTAAAATTGATGTTGTTTACGAAAAAGAGTTTGAAAACTGGATTGAACAACAAACAAGCAGTATCAAATCATGGGTGAGGGCAACGGGTTTTTTAGGGAGAGCTGGGGACTATAAAATAATTCCTGATGTAAATGGGAATATCGCTAAAGTCATTTTTATGATCAGCCAAGAACCTTATTATCTCTCTTTTGGTTCATTAGCCGCATTACCTGAAGGGGTTTACGAAGTGAGTGGACCCAGCGTTGATAAACTTATTAACCAAATTGCAATTGCTTGGGGATTTGGAAATTATTCTTTTTCTAATTATAAAAAATTTCCAACGAAGAGCGCAAAATTATTTATTCCTGAAAATGCTGACATTGATCATATTCAGCGAAGCTGTGTCGCAACTTTCTTAGTCAGAGATTTAATTAATACACCCACTTCTGATATGGGTCCTAAAAATCTTGCAATGGCTGCTAAAAAAGTCGCGGATTTATTTAAGGCATCATTTACGGAAATTGTGGGAGATGATTTATTATCCCTCAATTTCCCAACTATTCATGCTGTCGGTAGAGGTAGCGTTAATCCACCACGATTAATAGATATCCAGTGGGGTGAGCAACATGCTCCCAGAGTGACTTTAGTCGGTAAAGGTGTTTGTTTTGACACCGGTGGATTAAATATTAAACCTCCATCGAATATGAGATATCAGAAAAAAGATATGGGTGGTGGAGCCCATGTATTAGCCTTAGGGCAAATGATTATGTCCGCACAACTTCCCATTCGCTTACGCATATTAATTCCTGCCGTTGAGAATTCGATATCTGGTAGTGCATATTTACCCGGAGATATCATCAAAACTCGTAAAGGTTTAACGGTGGAAATTTCGAATACCGATGCTGAAGGACGACTGATCTTATGTGATGCGCTGTATGAAGCTGTTCAAGATAAACCTGATTTATTAATCGATATCGCTACATTAACAGGTGCTGCCAGAACTGCTGTGGGAACTGATATTGCTGCATTATTTTCAAATCGGGATGAATTGGCGGATGATTTGTTGAGAATTTCTGAATCTGAGCAAGATCCTATGTGGCGTTTACCGTTGTATAAACAGTATCGTAAACAATTAGAGAGTCCCGTTGCAGATCTATGTAATGCATCTTTGGCATTATATAGCCCTGGTGCGATTATCGCCGCATTATTTTTGAATGAATTCGTGACCGATGATATCCCCTGGGTACATTTAGATATTATGGGGTGGAATATGAAATCCAGAGCAGGACAACCAGAAGGCGGTGAAGCGCAATGTATTCGAGCATTATTTCGATATTTACAAAACCGTTATTCATAGAATTGTTTTATTCTTTAGGAATGATTGTTGCATTAGTAGCAGCATTCTGGGTTATTGCTTACTATAGACTCTCATCAAAAGTGTGGACATTGATTATTGCCTTAATTCTAGCGGCATTTGCACTAGCTTATGGTAATTTGTTTAGTCTTAATTTGATTGCTTGGATCATTTTTATACCTATTGCTCTGTTTATTAATCTTACATCGTTAAGAATAAAATTTTTTAGTACCGGGTTGTTTAAACTTTTTAAAAATAAACTCCCGCTTATCAGTGAGACAGAACAAAAAGCACTAGCAGCGGGTGATCTCGGTTGGGAAAAAGAATTATTTTCGGGTGCCCCACGATGGGAGACACTTTTTTCTATTCCTAGTCCTGAATTATCGAATGAGGAACAATATTTTATTGATAATCAAGTCGAAAAACTCTGTGCAATGGTTCACGATTGGGAATTATATGAATCACCTCATCGATTACCTGACACTGTTTTGGACTTTATTAAGAAAGAAAAGTTTTTTGGAATTATCATCGATAAAAAGTACGGCGGTTTGGGTTTTTCGAGTTTCGCTCATTCAACGATTATCACTAAAATTGCAACCCGAAGTTACAGTGCAGCGGTGACTGTCATGGTTCCTAATTCCTTAGGTCCAGCAGAATTTTTACAACATTATGGCACTGAGGCACAAAAAACCTATTATTTGCCGCGATTAGCCAGAGGTGAGGAAGTACCTTGTTTTGCATTAACAGCACCCAGTGCTGGAAGTGATGCCGCATCCATTAGTGATACAGGAATAATTTGTGAGGATAAGTTTGAAGGAAAAATGACCATTGGATTGCGTTTAAATTGGAATAAACGATATATTACTTTAGCGCCATTGGCTACTTTATTAGGTGTTGCTGTAAGAGTTTATGATCCCCAACATTATTTAGGGCCTAAAGAAGATTTAGGTATTACTTTTTGTTTAGTACCTGCTAATTTGCCAGGAGTAAAAACCGGTGAGCGGCATTTGCCTATGAATATGGCCTTTATGAATGGACCCACCTCGGGCAAAGATGTCTTTATTCCTCTTGACCATATTATCGGTGGACCAACTCGGATCGGAGAAGGGTGGGAAATGATCATGAATTCACTGGCTATTGGTCGAGGAATTTCCTTGCCCGCCATCAGTTGCGCTACCGCTAAATTAAGTCTCTTGACCTCAGGGGCGTATTCACGAGTGCGTGAACAATTTAATCTTGCCTTGTGTGAATTTGAGGGTATTCAAGAAGCCCTTTCCCGTATCGGTGGTTACACCTATCTTTGTGAAGCCACACGACTGTTAACATTGGGAGTGAATGATTCTGGAATTAATTCTGCCATCGCTTCAGCAATCACAAAATATCAATTAACCGAGTTTAGCCGAAAAATAATTAATGATGCGATGGATATTCACGCCGGAAAAGCCTTGATGTTGGGTAAACGAAATTATTTAGCTCAACTTTACATCGGTGCTCCTATTGGAATTACGGTTGAGGGTGCAAATATTTTGACACGTAATTTAATTATTTTTGGTCAGGGCGCCATTCGTTGCCATCCTTACCTTGCTAAAGAAATTGCCGCTGTGCAAAACAATAATACCCAAGAATCCATTAAAAAATTTGATCATCTTATTTTTAAACATATGGGGTATTTATTAAATAATATTGTCAGAAGTTTGAGTTATGGACTGAGTGGCACCTGCTTAATACCCAGCCATGAAAAAGGTTTTTTAGGACCCTATATTAAACAATTAACACGCTATAGCAGAGCTTATGCAGTTGTTGTTGATGTGGTGATGATTTTATTAGGTGGAGATCTAAAACGACGAGAATTATTATCGGCAAGACTGGGTGATATGTTGAGTAATTTGTACATGGCCTCAGCAGTAATGAAATATTTTCACGACAACGGTAGCAATGCCGCTGATGAACCCTTTGTTACTTGGGCGATTAAAACTTCTCTTTATGAATATCAGCAATCCTTAATTCATCTTTTGAATAATTTACCCAGTCAGAGTTTAGCTTGGTTAATTCGATTAATGACTTTCCCCTTTGGTTTCGCCGCAAAGCGTCCACTGGATAAAATATCCAAAAGTATTGCCAAAAGCTTAACGACAGATTCAAACTTGCGAAATCGTTTGACGCAATATTGCTATCAGGGTGAGAAAGACAGTGATTCTGTGGCGGCTTTGGAAAATGTTTTTCAAAGAGTCTTAGTCACTGAAAAAATACAAAAAAAATTGCAAAAAACCTATAAAGAAGGCACTATTGCACAGCTTGATATGGCGCTTCAGGCAGGATTGATAAGCGAAAATGAACGCGCGCAATTACAAGACTTATATTTACTTAAACAGGATGTGATACAAGTGGATACGTTGGTACCAGGGAAGGAATATGATGAAAAAACTGAAAAGTAATTACGCACGAGAGGTGTTTATCGTTGATGGTAAACGCTCACCCTATCTAAAAGCTCGCTCAGAAGCAGGACCCTTTTCGGCCAGTGATTTTGCCACACATGTTGGGCGGCAATTATTATTGGGCCAATCCTTTTCCCCGGAAGATATCAATGAGGTCATTGTTGGATGTGTTAATCCTAGTCCTGATGAAGCTAATATTGCTCGAGTTATTGCTTTAAGAATGGGTTGTGGCAAAAAAGTACCTGCTTATACGGTTCAACGAAATTGTGCATCTGGAATGCAAGCCATCGATTGTGGCGCTAAAGATATTGCAATGGGGCGATGTGACTTAGTGATTGCAGGTGGGACTGAAGCCATGAGCCATACCCCCTTGATTTGGAATCGAGAAATGACAAATTGGTTTGGCCGTTTAAATGCTTCAAAAAGTGCTACAGAAAAATTAAAAACACTGACACAATTCAGACCTCAAATGCTAAAACCTATTATTGCATTACTGAGAGGCCTCACTGACCCCGTGATTGGATTAAGCATGGGACAGACTGCCGAAAATTTAGCGGCTCAATTTCATATTAGTCGTGAACAAATGGATGAATTTTCCTTAAGCAGCCATCAGCGTGTAGCAGCGTGGTACACTAATAATTTTAGTGATGAAGTTATTCCGATGATTGATGCGAACGCTAAAGTCTATGATCGAGATGATGGTTTTCGTGCAGATTCCAACATGGAAAAACTAGCAAAACTCAAGGCATTTTTTGATCGGACTTATGGCAGCATCACCGCTGGAAATAGCTCTCAAATCACTGATGGTGCTGCACTATTAATTTTAGCCAGCGAAGAAGCCGTTTCCCGTTATAATTTGCCGGTGCTCGGACGTATTGTTGATTGTGAGTGGGCGGGACTGGATCCTGCCGTCATGGGCTTAGGCCCCGTATTTGCAGCCACACCAATATTGCAACGACAAAAATTAAAATTAAGCAACATTGATTTTTGGGAAATTAATGAAGCTTTTGCAGCCCAGGTCTTAGCCTGTGTCGCTGCTTGGGAAAGTGCCGCATTTTGTAAAGAAAATTTTGGCTTATCAAAACCCTTAGGCCAGATAGATCCAGCGATTTTAAATGTGGATGGTGGTGCAATAGCTATAGGTCATCCCGTCGGATCCAGTGGAGCAAGAATTGTATTGCACTTGTTGAAAACCTTAGAACGAAAAAAGGCAAAACTAGGCATGGCGGGTATTTGTATCGGTGGTGGTCAGGGTGGTGCAATGTTGGTTGAGAGGATTTGATATGGAATACAAAAATTGGCACATTAACATCGATGATCAACATATCGCTTGGTTAGGCAATGACCGTGAAGGTAATTCTGTCAATTCCCTGGATCGAAACACACTTTCAGAATTAGACACGATATTGAATGATCTTGAAGTACAAAAAGAAATTGTTGGATTGGCAATTTACTCCAAAAAAGAAAAAGGATTTATTGCTGGGGCAGATGTCACACAATTTACGGCATTAAAATCTGCAGAAGAAGCCATGGACTTGGTCCAACAAGCTCAAAAAATATTTGATAAACTTGAAAACTTAAAAATTCCTACAGTTGCGATGATTGATGGTTTTTGTTTAGGCGGGGGTTTAGAACTGGCTTTAGCCTGTAACTATCGTTTAACTATCGATGAGGAACAGGTAAAAATCGGTCTGCCGGAAGTGATGTTAGGGATACATCCTGGGTGGGGAGGAACGGTACGATTACCCAAATTAATTGGCGCCATCGAAGGTATGAAAATGATTTTAATGGGTCAACCCATCGTCGCACGTCAAGCCTTAAAAATCGGTGTGGTGGATGATGTTGTTAGAAATAAAGAACTTTTAAAAAAAGCAGCCCAATATTATCTGCTTCATCGTCCTAAAAAACATCGGCCCACACTGTTACAAAGATTAAGTCATATTAAACTAGTGCGAAAACTATTAGCTAAGAAATTTTATTCACAACTGGATAAAAAAATAAATCGCAATAATTATCCTGCGCCTTATGCCGTCGTCGATAATTGGTTAGCAGTGGGTGTAGACTCTTCTGCGGGACAATTAAAAGAAGCAGAATCGATCAGTAATTTATTTTTACATCCCACAAGCCGTCAATTAGTCAGAGTATTTTTCTTACAAGAAAAGATGAAAGCCCTTGGAAAAGATACTTCATTTAAACCTAAAAATGTGCACGTGATCGGTGCGGGTACCATGGGAGGTGATATTGCATCTTGGTGTGCATTACGTGGCTATAATGTAACCCTGCAAGATCGCGAGGCAAAGTATTTATCTTCTGCCATAAAACGTGCCTATAAATTATTTTCTAAAAAATTAAGACAACCCCGATTAATTCAAGCCGCTATGGATCGGCTCCAAATTGATATTCAAGGTCATGGGGTGAGTAAAGCGGATGTCGTAATCGAAGCTATTTTCGAGGATATTAAGGTTAAACAGGCGCTTTATAAAGAAATAGAACCCAAGTTACAACAACACGCATTGTTAGCGACTAATACTTCCAGTTTACCACTTGAAGAATTAGGACAAGTACTCACAAATCCTGAACGTCTCGTGGGTGTTCACTTCTTTAATCCCGTTTCAAAAATGCAATTAGTGGAAGTGGTCAAAGGGGCAAATACCTCTATTTCAGAATACAATAAGGCTCTCAGTTTTGTGAGCAAACTTTCACGTTTACCTTTACCCGTGTCCAGTCATGCTGGATTTTTAATTAATCGAATATTGATGCCTTATATTATTGAAGCCGTACGATTAATGGATGAGGGTGTCCCACCGGCACATATCGATAAAATTGCTGTGGATTTTGGAATGCCTATGGGTCCTGTTGAATTAGCAGATACGGTAGGATTAGATATTTGTTTATCCGTCGCGAATATATTATCGAAGCATTATGGTGGAGAAATTCCCACATCAATTCAACACCATGTAAAAGAAGGGCATTTAGGTCGTAAAACGGGCCGAGGAATTTATACTTATCAAGATGATAAGCCAGTAAAAGTAGGTATTTATCAAGAGGGACCGGTTCCTTCCGATGTAGAGGATCGCTTGATATTGAGTATGGTGAACGAATCCATTGCTTGCTTGCATGATAAAGTGGTTAATGATATTGATATGATCGATGCAGGAATGATCTTTGGTACCGGTTTTGCTCCCTTTAGAGGTGGACCCATGAAATATGCTGAAACTCAAGGATATGAGAAATTATATAATCGATTATTGACGCTACATAAAGTACACGGTAAACGATTTAAACCCAGTGAAGGATGGAAGGAGTTGATCAATGCATGAATTAGAATTACACGATCGTCAACCCACATTACGGGTCACCACACGCCCTAATGATGCCAACCAATCCGGAGATATTTTTGGTGGGTGGCTGATGTCACAAATTGATATTGCTGGTGCAATTGAAGCAAAAGTTCGTGCCAAAAGTGCAGTCGCGACCATTGCTGTCAAAGAATTGCTCTTTCTTAAACCACTTTTTGTTTATGATTTGGTCAGTTTTTATACGGAATTGGTCAGTGTCGGAACCACATCAATTACCGTAAAAATAGAGGTTTTTGCCACACGACTCAATGAGGGGCAATACAAAATGATCAAAGTATCAGATGCAACCTTGGTTTATGTATCGATCAGTAAACCTGGTGTGAAGAAAAAGATCAGTAAAGAATGAGTAAATTTAATAAACTGAGTGCAGCAGAAGAATATGTGATCCTTCAAAAAGGAACCGAAAGACCTTTTAGTGGTGAATATGTTAATCATTTTGAAAAAGGTATGTATCTTTGTAGACAATGTGATACACCACTGTATCGATCCAAGGATAAATTTCCATCGCATTGTGGTTGGCCAAGTTTTGATGATGAAATACCCAATGCCGTGAAGCGTGTGCCTGATCCTGATGGTTTAAGAACAGAAATCATTTGTGCACATTGTGGTGGACATTTAGGACATGTATTTATCGGTGAACACGAAACACCAAAAAATACACGTCACTGTGTTAATTCCATTTCTTTAAAATTTGTACTTAGCAATGACAAATGAAACCGCTGTTTTTGCCTCAGGATGTTTCTGGGGAACTGAATATTGGTTTGCAAAGACTGAGGGCGTAATTTCTACACGAGTAGGTTATGCTGGCGGTAATATTCCTTCACCCACCTATAGAGAAGTGTGTTCTGGAACGACGGGACATGCTGAAAGTGTAGAAGTCATTTTCGATCCGAATAAAATTACGTATGAGTCCTTAGTTAAGCTATTTTTTGAAACACATGATCCCACACAGAGAAATGGACAAGGGCCAGATATTGGTGAACAATATCGATCCGTTATTTTTTATACCAATGAAGAACAAAAAAAAATCGCTGAAAAAATAATTCAAATTTTAATCGATAAAGGCCTAAAGGTAGCCACAACACTTCAACCACTAGAACAATTTTACCCAGAACGAGATCCTGCACATCAAAAATATTATTTCAAAAATAATAAATTGCCCTATTGCCATATTTATCACAAAAAGTTTTGAGCAATGCTAAAAGTCATAATAAAATCTTAATTATTCTTCATTTGACTTAAGTCGGTTTATCACCGTAATCTATAAATTCATTTATAAACCAAAAGGTAATTATTATGAAAAATTTACGAAAAGTAATGTTGATTTCTAGTATAACGCTAGGTTTATTGGGTGGTGCTATGACTGCACAAGCAAATCATCATGCTCCGCAGGCTTCCAAAGTGGTTGTGGTTTCAGAGCCAGTTGCCCATCATGGTAAGCATAAACACCACGGTCATGGACATTGCAAACATAGAAGACATCATCATGTCGCTCATGTTTACGCAGCGCCTGTCAGACATGTAGTGTACCATCCTGTGCATCATGTGCATCACCGACACGATGTTCTGCGCTTGCCAATTTGGTTATCAATTAATATTTGACACTAGATTAGGAAAGCAGCTAACCTAGGCCTTCCAATATAACCTAAAAGGAGATTATGATGAAAAATATAAAGAAGGCATTATTACTATCAGGAATAACAGTGGGATTATTCTTTGGTGTGAGTAATGTTCATGCTGAAACTGCGAAAGTTTGGACAGACAGCACTCCAAAAATCAAAGTAAAATCAGAATCTAAATGTTTTGATTTTAATGCTCGCGTTAGTCTTGATAAAACCTCAAAAATGGGTTCATCGACATTCGATCCCTCATTTAATGGTAACTTATCAAAACAAGGACTCAGTTATTTGTTACATCATATCAATGTTCGAAAAGGCCAAACTTTGACCTTCAAAACATTTGAAATTACTGATGTTAATGGAAATGTACTTCCAAATTGTAACATGATAGATAACACGCTATTTGTAGCGGGTGCTCCTCATGTTAAAATTAATGTTGGCAAAGACGGATGTACAGTAAAATAAGGCAAATGGTTTCTCGGGCCTCCTTAGAGGTCCGAGCTACCTTATTTTTAGGAAGTACTTTTATGAGTAAGAAGCAACCTACCTTTGAACTTGCTTCAACAGACAATGGATTTAGTGAAGCTCCAGATTTCCATGAACAAAATACGGAAGCAATGCATTCTCTGCGTCGATATGATGATTATTCTTTAGTATTGCTACCTCAACAAAAACCCAATGATCCTCCCTTTACTATTTGGGAAGGGTTTATTTATGTCCGATTGAAAGATAAAAAATTACAGTATTTAGTCCTCTCATCCAATTGTAAACCAGTGAGTGGAGTGATAACAGAATCCGAATTAGAAATGACATTGAATGAACCTTTAGATCTCGAAATGTTACAAGAAAAAATGCCATTAATATTAAAAGTGACCTCAGAACGTGGCCACACGTCGAACTTTCGCTCAACGACACGAGATGAAACTTTCGAGGATGAAGTGACTGTAGGTGGTATCTTAAGCAGAAGCAAAGAACTTAAATTATTGGCCTTACAAGCATGCAGTGGAATACTTGCAGGCACTGTCATCGGATTGGATCAAAAAAAGAATGGATCAATGACTTTGGTTAGTGGATTTACTTTATTATTTATTGCTGCCGGTAATTTGTTGGCTCATCATTACTTTACTCAGCAAAAGCAAAATGTTGACAAGACTACAAGCTTCAAAAAATTTAATCAAAGTGTATTTGATGCTAATGTGCAAAAAAACTTGCCAGACAAAGCCTATGCTAATCAAAATTGTGCTGGACATGTCAAAATGTGGCATAAATTTCATTCTCAACACCGGGATTATATTGATTTCACTCAAGATCTAAGCAAATCACTAAGCTCTAAGAAATTAAGCCCCGAACAAGAACAATGCATTGACGATATCATTCATTTCCAATTAGTTCATCGAGGGCATGGCGCTGCTAAGATGTCAAAATTTTTTGTAGGCACGAAGGGATGGCTGATGTCTTTTAATGCCTTACGTAAAGATTCTCTGCTCTTGGCCTTAGAAAAAGCGGTTAAATGTCCAGGAACATTGGTCTGTTACCTTCTGAAGTGGAAATTTTCATCAGACCCGGGTCATATGACTGGAATCATAGCTGATAAAAATGGTCAAATTAAATTTTTTGATCCAGGGAATGGAGAGGCTACTTTTGCTGATAGTGCGAATGCTAAAATAGGAATTTCATGCTACCTGGCTTATGAATACGGAATACATATAGATGATATGGGTCCGTTTTTATGGGAAGAAAAGGAAGTTACAACCAGTGGCATAAAAAGTAAGATGTAATATCGTATCAGACAAAGACTTCTTCCCAAAAGTTTTTCATCGCAATCCACGAGCGATTTTCAGCAAGTTTATTATAAATCAAACCAAGATTCGTATCATGGGCTTGAGGATTAGTGAAAGCATGCTGCGTTTGTCCGTAAATATGCATCTGCCAATCTACTCCCGCTGTTGTCATTTCCGTTTGGAAAGCCAGCACATCTTTTGGTGTGGCCATCGGATCATCATGTCCGTGCAGTGATAAAATTTTTGATTGAATTTGTTGCGGTTTTACACCACTTGGGGCTCCGAGTAAGGCGTGAAATGCAACGGTTCCTTTTAATGGTGCACCAGCACGTGCCAAATCCAATGCACACAAACCACCGAAACAAAATCCCATCGCTCCCATTTTATTTTTATCAACATTAGGAAGTTTTAATGCAGTCTCGAAAGAAAGGAGCATTCTTTCTCTTAATAAATTTCTATCTTGCATAAAAGGATGAATTAATTTTCCATTTTCTTCATTAGAGCTACCGACTTTAGCATTACCAAACATATCTAAGGCAAAACCAATATAGCCTAATTTAGCCAGCGCATCAGCTTTGGCACAAGCAAATTTATCTCTGCCTGCCCAGGCATGAGCAATTAAAATGGTAGGGAATGGACCGGAAGCATCTGGATAGGCAACATAAGCTTCGAGACTTGTTCCTTCATGGGTATAACTAATAATTTGAGTTGGCATTATTCATCTCCGGGTTTTTCTTCAGAAAGAAGAGATTTTTTATGAAAAGCTTCGCCGTGTTCAAGCCACATCGCATTGAGGATTGAAAAACAACAGGCGAATCCAAAACCTAAAATCCACGTAAAATACCACATATCAATTTCTCCGATAATCGTTTTGCTCCCCCCTCAGGGGGGAGGAATTTTAATACATATCTTCTTCATGTTGTGCAAAAAAAGTTTCAGTGATTTTTCCTTTTAATACGTGATATACCCAAGTGGTGTAAATCAACACAATAGGTAAAAGTGAAACCACTACGAAAAGCATTAATCCTAAGGTGTAATGACTGGATGAAGAATCCCAGACTAACAAACTCGAATTAGGGTCATAAGATGAAGGTAAAAGAAAGGGAAAAATACTTAAACCTACTGTACTAATAATTCCTGCAATGCTTAGACTGCTAAATACGAAAGCAAGTTTAGAATTTTTAAAGTTGGCGAAAATAATAGCACCGATCGCTCCTAAAAATCCTGTTATGGGTGCGCTAAGCATCCAAGGGTATAAATAATAATTACCTAACCAAGCACCTGCATGATGTATCACTTGTTTATGAAGAGGATTTGAAACATCATTGATAACACGAGGAGAGGTGAGAACATAACCAAAAAATCCAACGAGTAAGCAAATTCCACCGGCTGCAAATAATAAAATCACCAATACCCCAGAAATTCGAGCTAATCGAACGCTTCGTTGACGAATTTCTCCATTCGTTTTAGTCGATAAATAAAGTCCTCCTTGCATTATCATCATGAATAATGAAAGGACACCACACAGCAGCGCAAAAGGACTCAATAATTGCCAAAAAGATCCCGTATAATAAATCCGCATATTTAGATCAAAATGAAAGGGTACGCCCAAGATAACATTGCCCATCGCTACACCCAACACGAGAGCAATTATGGTTCCAGAAATACAAAGTAACCAATCCCAAGAGGCACGCCACAGTGGTGAAGTTGATTTACTTCTAAATTTAATGGACACAGGTCGCAAAATAAAGGCCGATAAAACGAGAAGCATGGCAAAATAAAATCCAGAAAAAGCAACGGCATAAAGAGTAGGCCAAGCAGCGAAGATAGCTCCACCTCCTAAAATAAACCACACTTGATTACCTTCCCACACAGGTCCAATGGTATTGATAATGATGCGTCTGTCTCGATCTGATTTTCCACTGAAGGGAAGTAATATTTGTGCGCCAATATCAAAACCATCCATCACGGCAAATCCGATCAATAATATACCCAGAATTGCCCACCACATTAAGCGCAAATGATCGTAATCAAACATTTAATACGCTCCTTTTTGCAAATAATTATCAGGTCCTAATTTTACGTATTTAATCATTAAATACATTTCCACGATGGCTAATCCCGTATAAAAAATGACAAAGCCGGCTAAAGAGACCCACACATTATTGGCAGTAATGCTGGAGACACCTAAAAATGTAGGCAATATCCCTTCAATCACCCAAGGTTGTCGTCCATGTTCTGCTATAAACCACCCTAATTCTGCGGCTATCCATGGAAGGGGAAGGCTGAGGAAGGCAATTCTTTGAAACCAAGGATTATCGATTTTTTTAAAGGTGACTAAAAGAAATGAGATGCCAAAGAGAGCAATAAAATAAAATCCCATTCCAACCATTAATCGAAATGACCAGAATAGAGTAGCAAGATGTTCTGGTACGGTTTTCCAGGCTGCTTTTTCGATGTCTGCTTCAGTGGCATTTTTAGGATCATCAATAAAGTATTTCAATAACAATCCATATCCAATTTCACTGGAATATTGTTCCAATATATTTTGAGAAGTTTTATCGTCAGGATTTTTCTGTAAATTTTCTAAGGCTTCATAGGCTTTAATACCATCACGAATTTTAGGCTTTGATTGTTCAACCAGTTGATTGATGCCCGCTAATTCTTTATCGAATGATCGAGTAGCCATTAAACCTAACATAAAGGGAATTTTAAGCTCATATTTTGTGGTTTTATCTTTGACATCAGGAATGCCAAATACCGTGAAACCAGCAGGGGCAGGTTCTGTATGCCACATGCCTTCAATTGTCGCAATTTTCATACGTTGATGATGTGTGGCAAGATAGCCGCTGACATCACCGAGTACGACTACAGAAAGTGCAGTCGCTATACCAAAAGAAGTAGCTACTGTCATAGACCGTCGGGCGAATTCATAATTTCGTCCACGCAACAAATAATAAGCACTGATTGATAATACGAACATGGCACCTGTGACGTAGCCTGCACTGATGGTATGAACAAATTTTGCTTGAGCCACTGGATTAAAAAACACATCTGGGAAATGAGAAATTTCCATGCGCATGGTTCTAAAATTGAAATGAGCACCGACAGGATTTTGCATCCAACCATTGGCAATGAGAATCCAGAGCGCTGAGAGACTGGAACCCAGTGCAACCATCCATGTAACAATTAAGTGGGCGATAGGAGATAAGCGTTTCCACCCAAAAAAGAATAATCCTACAAAAGTCGCTTCTAAAAAAAAGGCCATCAATCCTTCAATCGCCAAAGGCGCGCCGAAAATGTCACCTACATACTGAGAATAATAAGCCCAATTAGTGCCGAACTGGAATTCTAAGGTGATTCCTGTGGCTACTCCCATTGCAAAATTTATTCCGAATAATATCCCCCAAAACTTTGTCATCTGTTTCCAAATTTCCTGCCCAGTCATAACGTATACGGTTTCCATAATACCCAAAAGTGCAGATAATCCTAAGGTAAGAGGTACAAAAAGAAAGTGATACATGGCTGTGAGACCAAATTGGATTCTTGATAATGTGACGACGTCAATATTTTCAAGCATAAGTATTAACTCCCCTCTGTCGTTAATATACGTTCTGCAACTAATTCAGAATTTAAATGTTGTTTATGATCTGGAGAAAAGCAAAAATACCAAAGCATAAAAAGTGCAATTATTTTAAATAAAAATACAAATGTCAGTTCCTTCCAGTAGGAAAACTTACTGAATCGTTGCCACATTAATATCTGCCTTTTGGTTAAGTGTAAACCATCTAACTGCATCATGGAATTTCTCAAATAGCATGTCTTCACTAATTAATCCCGGAATTAAATTGATGCGTTTCATCATATCCAAAGGTTGTTCTTGAACTTCGGTTAATGCAATTTTAACACCTTGATTTTGTAAATATAAAACCGCGTCTTCTATGGCATAGAGTCCTGTTTGATCCATATAAGGAACGAGATTCATACGAACGATAACAATTTTTACCGCCGGTAAGGCATTAACCAATCCTTGAAATTGACTGGTAAAACCAAAAAACAAAGGACCATAAAGTTGTTTAACGTAAATTTGCTCAAATAAGTCATCGGGGATTCGGGGTTCATCTTGAGGCCAGTCTCGATCTTCTTTTAATTTCTCTAAATAATTACCTCGTGTTTTTTGTGCGTTAATTTCACCCATTTTTTTCATGAATAAAACGGAGGCCAACACCAAACCAACAATTACCGCTTGCAATAAATCAACAAACACTGTCATGAAAAAAACAATTGCCATCACAAGGGAATCAGTGGCAGGAACATGAGGAATATGTTTAAGACCCTTATAATCGATGATATTAATACCGACACTGATCAAAATTCCTGCTAATACCGCTTGTGGAATTTGGGTAGCGTATTCGCTTAATCCCAAGAGAATAGCCAGTAACATTACACTGTGAATCATTCCTGAAAGACGTGTTGTGCCGCCTGATCGAATATTGACTACAGTACGCATCGTAGCACCGGCACCCGGCAATCCACCAATTAAGGCAGAAAACATATTTCCTATTCCTTGGCCCACGAGTTCTATATTACTGTTATGTCTCGTTCGGGTTAAATTGTCGGCGACAACGGAGGTTAATAAAGTATCAATGACACCTAAGGCAGCCAGAGTGAGGGCAGGAATCAGTACTAATTTATAATCCTGTAAAAATGGAAAATTGAGAAAGGTACTGAATTGAAATGCCGGTAGGGTTTGAGGAATATCACCGATCGTAGAGATGGGCAATTTCATGAAAAAGCTTAGTGCGGTCATTGCAATTAAGGCAATCAACAAGCTTGGCACTTTACGAGTGATATAAGGAAATAAATAAATGATAGCAATCGTACAGGCACCCACACCTAAGCTATACCAATTAATATTTAATAGTGCAGGACCTATGGTTGAGACCACATCGAAAGTGGTATGCGGTGAGGCTTGACCTAAAATCGGATAGAGCTGAAAAATAATAATGATCACACCAATACCACTCATAAATCCAGAAATAACGGGATAAGGAATGTAACGAACATATTGACCGATGCGTAACAATCCTAAAATAATTTGAAAGGCACCTGCCAGTAAAAATGTAGTTAAGATAATGCCCATGGCAGAATGAATATTTCCTGCGCTAGCCACTGCTTGAGTAATGATAACGGTTGAAATAACCGTCATTGGTCCGGTAGGTCCGCTAACCTGAGTGGGAGTTCCGCCAAACAAAGCCGCAAAAAAGCCTAGAGCAATGGCACCATAAAGACCCGCAGCAGGTCCCATTCCTGATTGAACGCCAAATGCAAGGGCGAGTGGTAAAGCAATGATCCCAGCAGTAATACCGCCAAAGATGTCTCCGCGTAGATGAGAAAATATCCGTTTCATTATCATATACCTATAGCAATAGAGAATTTTTCATTTTACGCATACGCCTTAAGAAAACAAGCTCGTTTGTCATCCCGGCGCAGGCAGGGATCCAATCAAGACTAAATACCGGCCTTCGCCGGTATGACAATGCTTCTGAGTATACGCTATACTAAAACCAGTATTTTAGGAGAAATCAAAATGCGTAAAGGATTGCTAATCGGCCTTATATTAACCACATTCATTTCTATAGATGCTATCGCTAAAGATTGGAACACTTGGGTACAAGAATTACGAGTGGAAGCATTAGCAGAAGGTGTGAGACCTGAGGTATTTGATATGGCTTTTGAAGGTGTACAACCCAGTCAAAAAGTAATGCACTTTGACCAAACTCAACCTGAAAAAAGACTCTCATTTTTACAATATCGTCAATCACGTATCGATCCCTTTAGAATTCGACTAGGACGACAAGAATATAAAAAACATCAGGCTATTTTAGAAAAAATAGGGCGAGAGTATCAGGTTAATCCTTGTTTCATCACCGCATTCTGGGGAATTGAATCCAGCTATGGTCGATTCAAAGGCGATTTTCCGGTAATAACCTCATTAGCAACGCTGGCTTATGAAGGTCGTCGACAAGAATTTTTTAGAAATGAATTACTCTTAGCACTGCAAATATTGAACGGCAATCACGTTAAATTATCCGATTTTAAAGGCGAATGGGCCGGTGCATCAGGACACACTCAATTTTTACCCTCGAGTTGGACTAAATATGCGGTAGATTATGATGGTGATGGGCGCAGAGATATTTGGAATAACCTTGATGATGTATTCGCTTCCATCGCAAATTACCTAAAATCTAACGATTGGCACTTGGGCGAACCCTGGGCCTTAGAGGCAGCCTTACCCGATAATTTTGATGAACGATTGTTTGGCTTTGAAAACCAGCGAAAAGTGTCTGATTGGATTCAAATGGGCGTGAAAATACGAGAAAATATTCCTCACAATTTAGAGGCTGCTATGATCATGCAACAAGGAGGTCCAGCCTTCATGGCCTTTCATAATTTCAATGTTATAAAAACTTACAATAATTCAACGTATTATGCAGGTTCAGTTGGATATTTGGCGGATAGTATTTGTTCAGGTATTTGATTTTATTAAGAAATTAATTTCAAGCTTAGAGGGTACCTAAAAGATTTACCTTGAGCAGCCGTCGCAATTCCGATAATCATGATAAACAGATGATAAAGCCCCAGCAGAATCAACAAAGGAATGCCAATCAATAAAAATACAAAGGGTATGATGAGTAGATAATAGAGCGTCATACTCAATTGAAAATTTAAAACAGATTTCCCATGTTCATTCACTGCTGGATATTGGTCTTTAAAAAATAACCAAATAAATAAGGGCGAGATAATGTGCCCAAAAGGGTACAAAAATAAGGTAAATCCACTACCATGACAAAATGCAGCCAAGGCATTATTCGCACTCACATCTTCAGGTGCAATTTTGCTCACCGGTTCATCTCGAATAGCACTATTTCTGGCAATTAATACACCAATAGCAAGTAAAGGACCGATTATCAGTGCTAAAAAAATCATCACAAAATTAAGCTTCAAGGTTCCCCAAGGGTATTGTTGAAATTTTTCGATTTCCCAAAAAGTATAACTGTCTGAAACGGCTTGTTGGGTAGTAATTTTAACTTCAGGCGGCAAATGTAAAATATGGAGAATGGAAATGATTCCAATGATAGGACCTAAGAGTGTAATACATAGGGCTAATACGTACCATTTGCGACTAGGTTTAATTTGTTCAGATGGTGTTTGCATTTAACTAGTTTATCTATCTTAAACCTTGATCACAAGAACCTAGAAATCACTCGATGATTCCATTATGATGCCTACATATTTCCAAGGAGGATTCTTATGTCTCAGATTAAATGGTTTAGCACATTGGGTGCATTGTTTATCTGTTCGCAATCGTTCGCGGGTGGTTTTCAGTTGCATGAACAAAACGTTTCAGGTTTAGGAAACGCTTACGCTGGAAGTAGCGCAGTAGCTGAGGATGCCAGTACTGGGTTTTATAATCCAGCGGGTTTACCTGAACTACGCTATCCACAATTACTGCTTTCTGGTGTTGTCATTAATCTCAATGCCGATGTGAGTTTTAAACGGGCAACCACTAATTATCTTACCGCACCTACCTCAGTTTTGACTGTCCAAGGTAATACTCGAAATGAAGCGGGAGGTTGGTTTGTGATTCCTGCTTTTCATGCCTCAATGCCATTCTCGTTTTTAGATCGTAAATGGTCCCTTGGTTTAGGTCTAACTTCACCATTTGGTCTCACGACTTCTTATACTGAAGATAGTATGGCGCGTTATTTAACGACCTACTCAGATCTTAAAACCCTAAATATTGGACCTTCAATCGGTGTTCAAATTACCGATTATTTATCAGTCGGTGCTGGATTTGATGCCCAATATGCAACTGCTGAGCTCGATGCCCGGGTTCCAATTAATGTGGCACTACCCGATGGAAGACTGAATAATGATGCTGATGATTGGGGTTATGGTTGGAATGTTGGTATCCTTTTAAAAGCCCCTTGTGGTACACGCTTTGGTTTATCCTACCGTTCACGTGTGAATCATAGTTTAGAAGGAGACGTGGCATTATTAGCGCCACCGGTTACGAATTTAGCCGGCTCAGTAAGAGCAGATATTACCTTTCCGGATTATGCAAGCTTAAGTGCTGTACATGATTTCAATGAACAATGGTCTTTACTAGGATCAATCAATTATATTCATTGGAATTTAGTGGATACGGTCACACTTCAATATTCTGGACCAATCACGACCAGTGTAAACAAGACACAGATCAAATTAAACTTTGATAATACTTATCGCGCGGCTCTAGCGGTGAATTACAAACCCAACCATCGTTGGAAACTACGATTGGGTATGGCCTACGATGAAACGCCGATTCCTGATGCAAAAAGCAGAACCTTCCGCTTGCCCGATGATGATAGAATTTGGTTAGGTCTAGGAGCACAATATGTGATTAATAAATGTTTTGCCGTTGATGCAAGTTATGCCCATTTATTTGTAGAACGTGCAGATATTAATCAAACACAGAAAACTCATGTGAATGCTGGCTTTGATATCGTTTCTAATACTGTTGGCCAAAATAAACCGAGTATTAATCAGCTTGGTTTACAATTAACGTGGAATATTATTTGAAGAATATAGTAATAAATATAAAAAACCAAACACTTGAACTTTTTGAAAAGTCTCGATGTATTAAGTCGTATCGTGTTAGCACGGCTAAGAATGGTCCTGGGCAGATTTACGGAAGTGAATGTACGCCGTTGGGATTGCATCTTATCCGTGCTAAAATTGGAAAAGATGCACCGGTGAACACGGTATTTATTCGTCGACGGCCTTCGGGAGAAATATATTCTCCCGAATTTGCTGAAAAATTTCCGGGTAAAGATTGGATTTTAACTCGTATTTTATGGTTATCCGGGTGCGAACCTGGACTCAACCGCTTAGGGCAAGTTGATACTATGCGTCGTAAAATTTATATTCACGGTTCACCGGATTCCTATGTGATGGGCGTATCAGGGTCACGCGGTTGCATTAGAATGCATAATAAGGATTTAATCGAATTATTCGATTCGGTTGAACCTTACACAACAGTTCTGATTAAATAATATCGCTAAAGGTAAAATAGTATGGAAAAATTCGACGAGATTCTGCATTACTGGTTTGGTCATATCGAAGAAACGGTACTACCTACTCAACATCGTACGAGGATATGGTTTGGTCGTGAACCTGAAGTGGATCAAGAGATTCGGCTAAAATTTCAGACAGACCTGGAAAAAGCAATTTCTGGTGAATATGACCATTGGAAAAATAACTCGCGATCTTTATTAGCACTGATTATTATATTCGATCAATTTTCAAGAAGTATTTATCGATCGATGGCCGCAAGTTTTGAGCAAGACCAAAAAGCCTTGGAATTGTGTGTTAGTGGTATTGAAAAACAGTTAGATCACAATTTAAGCCTCATAGAAAGAGCATTTTTTTACATTCCCCTCATGCACGCTGAAGATTTGGATATGCAGGTAACCTCAGTACGTGCATTTAAAATGTTGTTGGATTTATCATTTCCTGAAGCACGTGCACTGTTTCAAAGCTTTTTTGATTATGCACTTCATCATTATCAGGTCATTGAACAATTTGGGCGCTTTCCCAGTCGAAATATTCTATTACAGCGACAATCAACCCAAGCAGAAGAAGAATTTTTAAAAAAAAGTCGTGGATTAGGAGGTAATGATTGATGAAACATTTTGGTCATGTGATGTTGGATGTAGCCGGTATAGAATTATCTCAAGAAGATCGTGAAATTCTTCAACACCCCGAAGTGGGTGGTTTGATTTTTTTTACTCGAAATTATGAATCTCCTGCGCAAATAAAAGCCTTGGTTCAATCCATCCGAAAAATTAAAAAAGATATTATTATTGCTGTGGATCAGGAAGGTGGTCGAGTACAACGATTTATCAATGGATTTAGTGCTTTGTCACCTTTGGGAATCATTGGTGAACAATTTGAATTAAATCCTGAACAAGCACTTATCGAAGCTGAAAATCATGGGTATTTAATGGCCTCTGAAATTAAAAATGTAGGCATTGATATTAGTTTTGCACCCGTATTAGACAGAAATATCGGCATCAACGAGGTTATTGGAAATCGTAGTTTTCATGCGGATCCCGACGTCATTAGTACCTTGGCCAGAGCTTATATTAGTGGTATGAATAAAGCAGGTATGCGTGCTATTGGGAAGCATTTTCCTGGGCACGGTTGTGTGAGTGCAGACTCACACCACGAATTACCCGTAGATGATCGAGACTATGAAACTATTAACACAACAGAAATGATGCCCTTTCGTAATTTATCACAGACCTTGGCAGGAATAATGTGTGCTCATATTCGTTATCCGGCTGTGGATGATAAACCTGCTGGATTTTCATCGCGTTGGTTAAGAGAAATTCTTCGAGAAGAACTAAAATTTAAAGGTGTAATATTCAGTGATTGTTTATCCATGGCAGGTGCAAAATTTGCAGGTAGTTATGCCGATAGGGCCAATTTAGCCACTGAAGCTGGATGTGATATGGTCTTAGTATGCAATAATAGAGAAGGTGCTATTGAAGTCTTAGAAAATTTTAAACCCTATCCCGATGAAAATATTGCCTTTCGATTAACTCATTTTTTAAAGGACAATCAATGACCATTAAATTACCCGAAGACATAGAACAGATTTTAAAAAAATCTGAGTGTTTATACACCAAAGCACAAATTGAAGAGGCCTTAGATGCGATGGCCGCGAAAATGACAGACACTTTAGCCACTTCAAACCCCTTGTTTTTATGTGTGGTCATTGGAGGTATTATACCCCTAGGTAATTTATTGCCGCGCTTAGAATTTCCTTTAGAAGTGGATTATATTCATGTCACACGATTTCGCGGAGACACCAAAGGTGGAAATCTAGTCTGGAAAGCTGAACCCAGTGGAGATTTAAAGAATAGAACGATCGTCGTGGTCGATGATATTTTGGACAGTGGTATCACGCTTAAAGAAGTCGTCAGTTATTGCGAAAAAAAAGGTGCGAAAAAAGTTTATACCGCAGTTCTGGTAGATAAAGAAGAAGCCCGACAAGCAGAAGGTTTACAACGTGCTGATTATGTTGGATTACCAGTAGATAATCGATATGTGTTTGGTTATGGGATGGATTATAAAGAATACTTACGGAATGTACCGGGGATATTTGCGGTTGCGCCTGAGCATGAATAATCCTCCCCCCTTTGGGGGGAGGTGCCCGTAGGGCGGAGGGGGGATTACATCGCAAACGCTTCTTCAGATAACTCAGGAGCAGACGGTACCGGTGGTGCATAATATTTTGCTTCCACTGAATCCAATTCTTGCGCAGGAGCACTTGCACCCTCAGTGAAAACTTCGCTAGGTGCTTCCAGAAAAATAGGATCAATTTCTTTTCCTAAGGCCTTCAGAGCATTTTTGAATTTTTTCGTTTGTCCATTCCAAAAGGTAGAGGTGATATGGACTTTATCGCCATCAACGGTCACTTGTTTAGGAATTCTGTATCGATGTGAAATTTTTTCACAAGTGGCTTTATATGAACACCCATGATTTGAAGTAGGTACTTTTTTTGCTGCCGCTTTTTGATCTAAATGATCTTCAATGTCTTTACCGATAAAGTTGTCACCTTTTCTATTTAAATAATCCAGATATCGATTCTTGGAGATGGTAATGGACTGAAAATCCATCTTGTGTTTCTGATAGAAATAAGCACACCAAACAATAATATGAGAAATAAGGGGTAATAAAAGACAGACTGTAAAGGAGAGTATCCACGCGGTTTTTGGTTTTAGTCGTTTATTTTCAACATGCTCATAAAGTTTGATACAGAGTTCATGCGTGATGGCTTTGGTGGTATGGTTAAATTGTTCTGGATTAAAATCATCGCGATCTTGTAGGTCTGCAATGGCTCGTTGATGAGCTCCGTATAAACTGTTTCCGATGCAATGCCGATGAGCATTTGAATGATTTAAAAAGCTGAGTAAAGCGCGTTCAATGGAATTTTTTTGCGAGATATTGAGTTTATTGGCGTACATTGCTTTACAGTATTCTGCAAACACTGTCTCGAAAAATAAGGTATTATTTTCCATCGCAGCCAACTCCATGATGTGAAAATGTCGTTTAACGACGCGCCATTTCACTTCATATTCAACATCGATATCGCCTTTCCAATTGGTATGAGTATGAGAAACCGTATAGGATTCAAGATAAGGTAAAAATACCATCCCTTCAAAATTGATATTTTGGATTCCTTTGGTGTCGATCAAAACTTTAATATCACTCGCAGCAGGACCCGATCGAGCTAAGGTAGCAACAGCCTCTGTTAGGGCGCTAGCATTCATATCTTCAGCATATTGACGAATATAATAGTGTTTATTCGCACGTTCTTTTTCGGTGCGGTGATCGATAAGGTAATTCAGTGTTGTCGCTTGGTATATTTTACCGTGTTTAATGGGATGTTCCATGTTCGCTGGGTAGTTGGAGCTATGACTGTCGAATCCAGAAGCCATATGATAATCGGAGGCATGAAAGTGTTCAAAATCGGATTTAAGTAGTTTGTTAAGCTTATGCATGAGCCACTCCAATACGTTTATTATTACCTTAATTAGACTAGAATAAGGCCTCAGGGTTAAGGAAATATTAAAACCCAAGCATTCTTTTGATCGATTAGCAGTCCTTTTTGTGTTATAATCGACGGTTGAACTATAAATAAGTGATTACAATGCTACGATTAATCAACATCGCAATGGTTTTTGGCAATAAATTATTGTTTGAAAACGTCAATCTGGATCTGACTCCTGGTCATCGTTATGGATTAGTAGGTGCCAATGGATGTGGAAAATCAACTCTCATGCAAGTTTTGGCGGGTAATGAACAACCCTGCGATGGTGAAATAAAATTACCTAAGGACACAAAAATAGGGTGGCTACGCCAAGATCAGTTCTTAAGTGATAATGAGCGCGTCCTTGACGTCGTACTGCGTGGAAAACCTGACTTATGGGAGGCCATGACGGCTAAAGATGAACTCTTATCAAAGCCAGAGTTTAGTGAAGAAGATGGTTATCGTTTAGGTGATCTTGAAGAAATTATTTTAAAATTAGATGGCTATAGTGCAGAGAGTTTTGGCGAAACCTTGTTAATTGGTTTGGGTATAGCGCAGAAATATCATCATGGTCCTTTGAGTGCCTTATCCGGCGGTATGAAGTTAAGAGTATTATTGGCCCAAGCCTTATTTCATAATCCTGAATTACTATTATTGGATGAGCCTACTAACCATTTAGATTTAATGACCATTGCTTGGCTTGAAAATTATTTGCGCAACCAATATAAAGGTTTACTCATTATTATTTCTCATGACAGAGAATTTTTAAATAATGTGGTCACCGATATGTTAGATATCGATTATGGTGAAGTGCGTCTTTATAGTAATGCAAATTATGATAAATTTCTGGATGAGAAGAAATTAATCGTTGATCAGATTATTGCACAACGTGGAAACATTCAGAAAAAAATCGATGAAATGCAGCAATTTGTAGATCGATTCAAAGCCAAAGCCTCTAAAGCTTCTCAAGCAGCATCGCGTGTTAAAATGATAGAGAAGTTGGAGATGCCTGATTTAAAACGCTCCTCAAGAATTGCACCAAAATTTGATTTCAAACAACTAAGACCTTCTGGTAAAGACGTTTTAAATGTCGATAAAATTAGCAAGGCTTATGGAGAACATATTTTATTTATTGATCTTGCATTTAATGTAAAACGTGGAGAAAAAATTGCTTTTATCGGCCACAATGGTATTGGTAAATCCACTCTGCTTAAATTGATGATGAATGTGACTACGCCTGATATGGGAACGATCGAATGGGGTTATGAAACACAGGTTTCTTATTTTGCTCAGGATCACCATGAACAACTCAAAGAATCACAAACGGTTTGGGAATGGATGAATGCCACCTGTGAGAATGTTCCTACTACAGATTTACGTAGTGTCTTAGGCCGAATGTTATTTCAAAAAAATGATATCGAAAAAAACGTATTATCATTGAGTGGTGGAGAAGCTGCTCGATTATTATTTGCAAGTATTATGACTCAAAAAGCGAATGTATTAGTTCTGGATGAACCGACTAACCACTTAGATATCGAAAGTATTGATTGCTTGGGTGAAGCCTTAGCCAAGTATGATGGTACGATATTATTAGTGAGTCATAATCGCCAATTTGTGAGTTCTTTTGCCAATAGAATTATTGCGATTTCTGAGTCTGGTATATTGGACTATCATGGAACTTATCATGAGTTTTGTGAGGCTTATGGAGTAGATTATCTATCAAAGCAATTCAGTAAATAGACTTCCTCCCCCCTTCGGGGGGAGGTGCCCGTAGGGCGGAGGGGGGAGCAAAATTAAGTCGGACTTACTTTTATCAACATCCCAAAAGCCGGATTATCAAAGTAATTCAATTCTTTTTCTTTGGTATTCCGTGAATTTTGCATAGGATAACTGGCAAGCCCGTTTGTGATATGTGCAATTCCATAGGTGGGTTCTGTTAAAAATAAATTCGTCGTAATTTTGATGAATTTATTTTTGCTCACAGAGATGGTTCCATCTAACTCAGTATAACCGTTCCCACGATAGTCATATCGATCACCACCACGAATATGGATTGGCTTATCACTGGCCGTGAGTTTTTGTTTCCATGCACGGTGTAAAATAAGAGTATATTTTTCATTATTCGCAATTTTATTTTTCTCATTATTTAAGGTGAATAATGAGGGCGTTGAATTAATTTCAAGTGCATTCGCTAAGGAAAGAGGCTTAGGGGCTTTCCAAAATTCCGTGTTAGCATCATCCATCTGATTATACTTAAAAATAATCAACTCTATAGTATATAAATCTTCAGGCAATTTAGGACTTAGGTTTTCTTGTGCAACAAGCACAGGCGAAAAAATAAGAGTGAATATCGTCACTAAAAAGTATCCTAGGATCCTATTTTTCATATCAAACCCTCACTGTCGGTTGAAGTTGTTCTAACATTTTAAAAAGATGCGTAAATTTTGCATCAGAATTTTTCACACTCAAGCTAAACTTTAGCACCTGTCGACCAGCCATCTGGTACTGATCAGCATTCTCTCGTATGAGCTTCAGTAGATTATCTACGTTTATTTTGGGAACGTCTACAAATTGTAGTCGACCACTGTCTTCTTTCATGCTTATTTTTTGTATTCCAAGGCGTTTTGCGATTAATTTTAAGCGAGCGATTTGAAATAAATGGTAACAGGCTTGGGGCATAACACTAAAGCGATCAATGATTTCTATCCGGATTTCTTTCAGTGCTTCATCATCGGTAGCAGATGCAATGCGTTTGTACAAATTTAATCGAGTTTGGATGTCCGATATGTAGTCATCTGGGATGAGGGCCGGTAAATTGAGATCTATCTCAGGACCCCTTTCAAGTGGTAATTCCAGTTCCGGGGTGATTCCTGCTCTTAAGGCTTTTACGGCATAATCCAACATTTCTAAGTATAGATTGAAACCGATCTCATTCATGTTTCCACTTTGTTCCTCACCTAAAATTGCGCCCGCACCTCGGATTTCTAAATCGTGAGTGGCTAAGATAAAACCAGCACCTAAGTGGTCTAAGCTAGAAATCGCTTCTAATCGTTTTTTAGCATCGGGAGTGAGAGCTCGTTCATCTGGAATTAAGAGATAGGCATAGGCTTGGTGGTGCGAGCGTCCAACACGTCCACGTATTTGATGTAATTGTGCTAATCCAAATTTGTCCGCTCGTTGAATGATGATGGAGTTCGCTGTTGGAATATCAATTCCAGATTCAATGATGGTTGTGCAAACTAATACATTGAAACGATGGTGATAAAAATCAACCATGATTTTTTCTAATTCACGTTCAGGCATTTGGCCATGTCCTACACCAAATTTTGCTTCGGGAATCGCATCACTCAGTTCTTGAGCCACTGCATTAATGGTTTTCACATCATTATGCAAATAATAAACCTGACCGCCACGCATGATTTCACGTAATATAGCTTCACGAATGATGGCCTTATCATAAGGACGTACAAAGGTTAATATGGAATGACGTCGAGCAGGTGGTGTAGCAATAATCGATAAATCACGTATACCGGTTAATGATAAATTTAAGGTCCGAGGGATGGGGGTGGCAGTTAGTGCTAATACATCAACTTCAGCGCGCATGGCTTTCATACGGTCTTTTTGTCGCACCCCAAATCGATGCTCTTCGTCAATAATTAATAAACCTAAATTATGAAACTTAACATCGGACTGTAATAGTTTATGAGTTCCGATGATAATATCAATTTTACCGGTTTTGACATCTTCAAGAATTTGTTGTTGTTCTTTAGGCGTTCGAAATCGTGAAATGGCAGCTATTCGTAGTGGCCAATTGGCAAAACGATCTCGAAAATTTTGATAATGTTGTTCACACAAGAGCGTCGTGGGTACTAGAATAACGACTTGTTTATTATTACTTGCAACAATAAATGCGGCACGCATCGCAACCTCTGTTTTACCAAAGCCCACATCACCACAGACTAAACGATCCATGGTGCGAGTGGATTTCAAGTCTTCGATGACAGCATTGATAGCACTTTGTTGATCAGGTGTTTCCTCGAAAGGAAAGGCGCTCGAGAATAGGTCGTAATCATGTAGTGGTACCGTAAAGGCATGACCCACCTTCGATTGACGCATCGAATAAATATTTAATAATTCTGCGGCCACATCTCGTGCTCGTTTTGCAGCAGCTTTTTTAGCATTATTCCATTTATTTGATCCCAGTTGATGTAAGGGTGCAGTCTCTGCATCGGCTCCCGTATATCGACTGATCAAATGAAGATCCTGAACGGGAATATAGAGTTTTTCAGATTTAGCATATTCAAGAGTGAGATATTCACCGGGAATATCATTAGTCACGATGGTTTTTAATCCAAGATATCGACCTACACCATGGGTAATATGTACGACGGGCGATCCAATTTGTAATTCGGTTAAATTTCGAATAATAGCATCAGGATCTTGAAGTCGATTTGCACGTCGACGTCGTTGCATAATTTGCTCACCAAAAAGTTGTGCTTCACTGATAATGGCAAGCCCTTGCTCACTGAGAAATAAGCTCGTGCTAATAGGAGCCACACAGAGCCCAAAAGAAGTATCTGATTTTATAAATTCATCATATGAATCAAATAGATGCAAAGATATATTAATGTTATTTTTGAGTAGCTCAAGCAAAACTTCTCGACGACCGGGCGATTCAGCACAAAATAATATTCTCAGCTTGGGATGTGTGTGAATAAATTGTTCTATAAGATCTAAGGGATTATTAGCTTGATGATGAACGCTTAAATCTGGCACCGCAGAAAATGCATAATTATGATAGCCAGCTTTATTGGCTACTGTTTCTTTGTGAAAAACCACTTGTTGAAAGTTTTTAAAAAATCCGAAAAGCGCTTGAGGGGCTATTAATACTTTTTCAGGTGGAAGAATAGGACGCTCAATATCTCCTCTGAATTGTTCAAATCGAGCACTGACTTCACGCCAGTAATTGTCAGCATAAGGTAGTAATTCCCCACAATGAACTATTGCACATTGAGGTGGTAGATAGTCAAATAAAGTGCTGGTTTGTTCAAAAAATAGGGGCAAGTAATATTCGATGCCTGGAGAAACTTCGGCCTGGCTGACAGCTTTGTAAATAATGCTATGGGCAGGATTACCGGGAAAATTATCTCTCCATTTTTCTCTAAAACGGGTAATAGCATTGAGATCAAAAGGAAATTCTTTGCCAGGTAAACAAAAGATGTTTTCCACCACGGTAATTGAACACTGCGTTTCGGGATCAAAGGTTCTTAGTGTATCCACCTCATCATCCAACAAATCGATACGGTAGGGGAGTTTAGTGCCCATGGGAAATATATCAATAATGGATCCTCGGACATTAAATTCACCGTGAGAGAAGACTTGAGCCACATGTTGATAACCAAAGTTAAGTAAACGCTGTTTAAACTCAACAAGATTGATCTTGTCATTCTTATGAAGAACTAAGGAATTCGCCTCAATGTAATCTCGAGATCCCAATTGATGCATGAGGGTATGAACTGGGACAAAGATTATCCCTTGTTTTAGATGTGGTAGTGAATAAAGCGTGAGTAATCGATCCGAAATAATATCTTGATGGGGAGAAAATCGATCATAGGGCAATATTTCCCAGTCTGGAAAGGCCAAAATGGGAATAGTGGGATGATCTTTAAGTAAAAAACGGCATTCTTCAGCAAGCTGATTAGCACTTTGCATATCAGGAGTGACAACGAGTAAGGGGGTGTTTTGTGACTTTGTCGTGCAGCAAAGGACATAACTGGTTGCTAGACCATCTATTTGTCCCCAATGCTGTTTATCACCGATCTTATTTGGCAATTGGCTTGTTAATATAGTATGATTATACATAGTTGGTATATAGTTAATACGACTCGCAAGATCGCATTATACCTTATATTCGCCATATATTGTACGATATTTCACTAAGGAGAGTGATATGTTTGCATTCACGGACAAACCTCAAACCTTGCCACAGCTGTGGACTCATGGATTTAATTTATTCAAGTTAAGTATTGGAAGTGTGTGGTATTGGTCCTTAGTTATTTCAGTCCTTGCGAATTTATATCCTCTGATCATTTTGAAAGGTTTTGACCTTAGCGCTAATACCATCATTCATAGCAAATTGATTATCACCTTATTGGGTTGGTTGATTTTATTACCACTGATTGTGTTTTTAACCATTACCCTGATTCAACGATTATACGTGGCGGGAGCTAGGAAAAGTGAAAGACTTCATCGATCCATCATGCATGTGGGTAAAAAGTTTTTATCACTTTTTATTGCAGTAATATTAATATCATTTTTAACCACACTGGGTTTTTACCTGATGATTTTTCCAGGTGTATTTATTTTAGTACTCTTTATTTTTGTAGTCCCACTGATGTTAATTGATAATAAATCCATGTGGGATGCGTATAAAACAAGCGCTTATTTAGTCTGGGGTAATTGGTGGCGCATTTTTGCTATTGTTCTTTTTCCCTTGGCACTATTGATTTCAGCTTCTGTTTTTGCAAATCAATTTAGTGGGGTATGGAAATATCTTCTTGCAATACTACTGACCTCTATTCTCACACCCTTATTTTATTCCATGGTGTTAAATGGATTTAGTGATGCGAAATTGCGTCATTCCATGAAGCCTCTGCATACGAAAATGCCTAAAGGATGAAAATATTAAATTATCACTCCACCACCCAGGCAAACATCATCAGAATAAAATACCACTGATTGTCCTGGGGTAATCGCACGTTGAGCTTCAGTGAATTTAACCTGCCATGTATTTTCATCGTATTGAGAAAGAAGACAGGGCACATCTTTATGTCGATAACGAATTTTTGCCTTACATTCTAAAGGAGAAATAGGCACGATTTCTGATACCCACTCCAGCTGATTACACCATAAATTATCTTTTAATAGGGCAGGGTGATCATGATCTTGAGCCACAATTAAAATATTATTGCTAATATCTTTGTCGACCACATACCAAGGCATTTCGGAATAATCATGCAATCCTCCTATTCCCAATCCTTGACGTTGTCCGAGTGTGTAGTACATTAAACCGTGATGTTTTGCGATAATGTCGCCTTCTGTAGTTTGGATATCACCAGGTCTTGCTAATAAATATTCTTTGAGAAATTTATCAAAACGACGTTCTCCGATAAAACAAATTCCTGTGCTATCTTTTTTGTTGTGATTGATAAAACCGGCACCTTCAGCCATTTTTCTGACTTCAGATTTTTGATAATCTCCAATAGGAAATAAGGAATATTTCAATTGTTGTTGTCCGAGAGTATAAAGAAAATAACTTTGATCTTTTTCGGGATCCAAGGCTTTTAACAAGCGAAATTCCCCATTGTTCAGATCTTTTCTAACATAATGCCCAGTCGCAATGGCATCAGCGCCGAGTGTAAGTGCATGATCTAAGAAAGCTTTAAATTTAATTTCTTTGTTACACAAAATATCAGGGTTTGGTGTTCGACCCGCTGAGTATTCATCCAAGAAATGTTGAAATACCCGATCCCAATATTCTTTGGCAAAATTAACAGTTTTTAGTGGGATATCAAGGCGGTCAGCCACACTTCTGGCATCGGTGAGGTCTTGTTCAGCTGAGCAGTGAGGATCATCTTTTTCAGCCTCCCAGTTCTGCATAAACACACCAATGAGCTCATGACCTTGGTTTTTAAGCAGCATAGCAGCGACTGAAGAATCAACTCCCCCGGATAATCCGATAATAATGCGTAGTTTTTTGTTCATAATGCGTGAATTGTATCATAATGAAAATGCTAAATATCCCCCCCTCAGTCACTTCGTGACAGCTCCCCCCGGAAGGGGGAGCAAAGATTTCCTCCCCCCTCCG
>CAZYYU010000016.1:0-43590 GCA_964651735.1 uncultured Gammaproteobacteria bacterium
AACGGGGGCGAGGTGTGGAGGGGGGGTAAGACGGCGAGAGGGGGGAGGGGGGGGGAAGGAAGAAGGGGGGAGTAACAGAGGAATAAAATCAAAGAAACCGAGACTTACTCAACCAATTCTTATCCGGATAATAAGCAAATACCAAAGACCCATCCTTAATGGTATTAATCACAGGCTTTGCCAGCGCCGGCGCAATAGCAGGACACCCCCAACTACGCCCAAGACGCCCATGAGACTGAGCAAATTGCTCATTAACATAAGAAGCCCCATGAACCACAATAGCGCGATTATAGGCATTTGAATTGATATTATGCTCAAGCCCCTGAAGGCGCAAAGAATAGCCTTTATGGCCAACATAAGTACTACCCGTTTGAAACACTCCAAGACTGGATTTCAGGCTCCCAGCCTGATTAGAAAAGGAATTCGCATTCAAATTCCCGGTATTCTTCCCATGAGCAACCAGAGTATGATAAAGCACCTTCTGATGCACTAAATCAACAACCCACATCCGTTTTTGGGAAGATGGCAAAGAATAGTCAATAATAGTAATAATCCCTTTTTTCACAAAACCCCGTTGCCGAGCCTTCTGATAAGCGGTAATCGCCAGTTTCGCCACTTGAGGTTTAAGATGGGTTTTTTGAATTGCCTCAGTAATAGCCCGCTCATATTGAGCACTGCTCGGCACATCCCTAGAAACCGGACTCGCATAGGAGCTCATCACAACGGTACAAAGAATTAAGATCGTGGAGACTAAGCGATTTATCATTGTTGCCTTACCTCTTCTTTAACTTATATATTTTTAGCACACAAAATAACATCTTAACATGTTTTCCAAAAATGATCAATAAGCCGCTCCCCACATGGGGATCAGTAAGCTCAACGTAATCTACTATACTATTTATATCTAATCATCAAAAGGAGGGTGTTATATGAAACGCAAAAATAGAGAAATTGAAAGAATGGAAGGATTTATCAATATAAATTTCTCAATCAAAGATTTAGAAGGAATGGTCCAACACTTTTTAAATTTCGCTACACCAAAACAATATTATGCATTGGAAGTTTTCCTAAAAGCTAGGGAAAAAGAACTTAATGTCTCGGATGATAGTTTTAAGGATATGTATCTTGAAAGAGTCAAAGCTATGCAAGCATATCTCAATCAACAAATCAAAAAAATGCCTAAAAAGAATCATGAAAAGTATGAACAGTACAGCATTGTGGGAGATATCAAAGAAGTTCGTGCAACGATTAGGTCACTTGAAAAAGAAATTAAAGAGGATGCTGCTGGAATAAATAAAGTAGAACAATCTATTGCAGACTCTGAAGAGGTTTTAAGTAGTGTAGATGAACTTTTAACAGCATCGGACACTGGTGATTCAGATCTTGAAGAGTTAGATGAATTACGTGAGGAGCTACAAGGCTTAGTAGATCAAACTAAAGGTCTAAGAAAAACCATTTTGAATCTCTCCATTAAATCCGAACAACTAAAAAACAATATTGTCAAAGGTTTAACTAACTTAATAGCTAGTGCAGGCAAGCTCATAAAACGAGTCGGTGAAAAAAATGTTGAAAGAAAAGCAGAAAAAGAATTTCCCAGCAAGATAAATGATTTGATTCTGAACTTGACTCAAGTGGTCATTCAAGACAAAAAAGAGGAAATTAATAGATTGACTAAGGAAATAAACACCTTAATTGATAAGTCTTCTGATAAAAAAGCGCTTAAAGAGGTATCAAAGAAATTGTTTAATATTTATATAAAAAAAGATGATACACCTAAAGCTCAGCGTGATGTGTTTGCACCTATCATTGAAAAGCTAGATGTTAAAGTCAATAAATTAGAACAACCTAAAGTCAAACGAGCCTTTTTCAAGGGAAGTGCAGAACTAAGACAAGAAAAGAAAGCAAAAAGACAACAAGAAAAGGAAGAAAAGCAAGAACAAAAAAGAAGTAGAGAACTGTAGAGCTGTGCAAAAAACCTAAAATCGGCTATAATCTGCAACAATTAACTTAACTTCAGAGGTAAACCATGGACCCCAAAGTCAAAGACCCTAAAAAGCCCCACAACACCGGACCCGATAAGAACCCTAAAGGCAGCAGAGGCCCCGTAGTAAACCGTGGTTTTTCAAAAGGTGCCGTTCCAAGACCAAGAATGAACAAACCCACAAACCGAGGCCGATAATATTTACGATTTGCTCCCCCCTCCGGGGGGAGGTGCCCCAAAGGGGCGGAGTAATCTAACTCCCCTGACCACCACTAGCCAAAACAAGCATTCTTCCCCTTGTACTATACTAATTATGTATAAAACAAACCCTGGAGGAAAGAATCATGAAAGGCAGAGAAGAAGACTTAGCCCTGAGTCGTGAATTAATCAGTTATATGCTAGCCTACGGAAAAGCACTGCAAAATAAAGAAAACGTACAATTTATCAAAGATAAAATCCTAAAATTATTAGAAAATGTAGAACTCGACCGATTGAATTCAATTTATAAACTCCTTGAACAAGTAAATCAAGAAGTTGAGGCGAGACACGATGACCCAGACAGAGAATTGCGATTGAGGGGTTTAGATAATATTCGCGATATTCTTGAAGCAGAAATAAATGATAGAGGTCTCGAAGAAGTTGCTGATAGAAAACGATCGCAAGAAAGTATGCAAAGATTTACAGCTTCTATGGTAGACGATTTTAAAGATCTTAGTAACACATTAGATGATCTTGCTGATCTTAATAAACCGAGAGCAAAAGGTCCTTTTTTAGCTACAGAAACAGAAAGAGTGCTAAAGAAAGTTGAAAGAAAATTAGAATACGTTGAACACGAAATTGAACGTATGGTTGCAGAAGTTCCTCAAACAGTGACTCCGGTTGAACCAGCTAAACCTACTATAGTGGAACCACCTAAAAAAGAATCTGAGAAAAGACCTGCTGTTGTCTCAAAACAAAAAACACCTTCAAGCAAGCAAAAACCTAAGAGAGTAAAAACTGAAGAAGGATTCTTCGAAACTAGTCCTGCATATGTAGAACGTAGTGCGGAATTAGCAAGAGATAATCCGCTATTCTCAGCTGAAACACTGAGTTCAGTCAATAGTTTACAAAATAGTGTGGATAAGCTTAGTAGTAGCCTTCAGACCTCTTCAAGTGAAGTTGAAATTGCTGAAGTTAAAGAACAAAAATATCCTAGATTGCAACAACTTAGTGCACGTTTAACAATAATAAGTGCCTATCTTAAATCAGTTAAAGAACATTTAAATCCACTAAAACCACGCATTGGATTTTATAATCTCACGCTAAAAGATAGAATTTTGGGGAATCTGAAAACTGCAGCAGACGATGCTAAAGAAAATCCTATAAAGTACGAAATGATCAAAAGGTCATATGATAGATTAAAAAAACCATCCGCTGAAAAAACCAAACTGAGTCGCAAAGAAGGAGGATTTTTCACTAAAAAAGCAAAAGTGGAAAAATCTAAGAAAAAAGGAGAACAAAAATTCTATACAGATATGGTTGATCCTGGAGTGTTGGAAGAAATGGAAACTCAAAGTAAGCGTAAAGGTAAAAAAAGTCGTCGTGGAGGTGGGGGAGGTAAGGCACCCTCAACGCTCTAAGTCATCAAATAAATCAGAGAAGCCTATTAGAGGTACAAGATGTTTAATTGGGGTAGTGCTATCAGTGCTGGGATTGGTGCAATAACAGTAGCGGATAAGGTATTTGGTGTTTCAGATAGTATTAGCCGAAGTTATTCTTATTCCAGTAGTTCTGATCGTAAACCCTCTAAAACTCAGCTTACACCTGCTGCAAAAAAACAATTAATCAAAAAAGCTAAAGGTGCTGTCAAAGAAGCCATTGATACTATTAACAGTATGGAAAAATCCCTTCAGCAAAATACTACGCCTCAATATCTTAATTTTGCAGAAAAAACAGCTGAGCAATGTGAGAGTGCTACCGCACAACTCATTGAGGTCGTTGATAATACTGGTCTTGGAAAAGAATTCCCTAAAGACTTAAATTGGTTCCAAAAACAGGCCCAAAAATTCAGAAATTTTAAACTAAAGACCAGACAATCACGATTTTGTAATAAGCTTTTAAAATTAACTGTTGAATTAGCGGATATTGAAAAACTTGGACAAAATAAAAATAAAATTAATAGTCAAATGAATAGTTTACTAAAAAACACAAAAGATAATACTCTGCTTGAAATGGCGGGAAAAGTGCTAAACCAAGTATTAGTGGAAAAAGTCCAAAACCCAAATCCTCTATTTCTTGAAAAAGTAGAGTTTAGTGAGAGTGATCCGGAAATCCTCAAGAATACGGTTGAGCTTGTCAATAATAAACTTCAAAACAAAATTCAAGGTAAAGATTTGAAAGCTATTTCAAAGAAGAAAGCGATAAATGATGAATTAGTCATAAGAATACTTCAAAACACTGAAAAATTATCATTATATTCAACGGAAGGTTATACAGTTCCAGGATATCGGACTAATGATTATCCGCGTAAGTACCAATACAATATAATTAAAGACAACATAAAAAATATCGATGATATCGGGAGTATTGAGCAGGTGATGCTTCTGTTAAAGGATTTAACTCCAGCCTCACTACTTCAAAATGTCTCAGATCAAATAATGATGTTGCTTTCAGTGAGAAAAAAACAACTGCAAGAGAGTGAAGAATTATTGTCCGCTTTTGACCTCGATGAAAGTGATCCACATCGAAAAAGTATCCTCAAAAAACATCGAGAAACTAAAAATCGTCACATGTTAAGCCATAAAGTTCAATCTTTACTAGAACATGTCAGAAGAAATGAACAACATCCTGCTAAACAAGAAATAAATGCCTATATTGAGGAACTGGGAAAGAGAGATGTGGAATTAGAAAGCGCTGGGACTCTTTTTGGAGAGGTCAATGAGTTGATACTCACTCACCAACAGATGGAAGCTGAACTAGAGTCATTAAAGAAAGATGCAGAATTAATTAATGAACCTTTTAATGACTTAGATCCAGAGGAACGTGAGCGTTTAACAAGACTGAATGATTCCTTTAAAGCATCCGGCGAAAATACTTCTCTCAGTGAATGGTTAACTGTTCGTATTGATGATCTAGAATCTCGACGAGATATGAGTGCCGAGTTAAATGCTTTGTTCAATGAACAAAAGGATCCTGAGGTGCTTCAATTGGTGTTGGATGAGGTTAAGAATATAGAGGGTGATTCGGTTTTAATTGATCAAGTGACTGCTAACTTAACAGCTGTGAAAGAGGGATTGGAAGGGGAGACTTTGGATTTTGGGGCTTAATATCTCCCCCCCGCAAAGATTTCCTCCCCCTCGCGGGGGGAGGTGCCCCGAAGGGTGGAGGGGGGGGATAAATAGAATCTTCACAAACCCAAATTAACTAAACAGCTCGAGACCCCACCGCATTAGGAATCCCATTCGGATGCTTAATAATCCGATCCACCAAATGCCAATCAATTTGATAATTACTGTCTTTCACATATTCTTTAACCACTTGGTTAATCGAAAGAATATTCAACTTACCAATCTTATCGTCAATAGTGACAGGAACATGGGCTTCAAGGTATAGAGTTCCATCTTTCCAGCCAACTTTGTAAGGATGATGAATAATGTAAACCGGGTCGCCTACTTTGGCCAATGAAAAGAGCTCACTCATATCCGCATTATGAAGACGAATACAGCCAGAACTGATTAACTTGCCCACACTCCAAGGCTGGTTAGTTCCGTGGATTAAATAGCCGTTTAAGGTCAAATATAGGGCATATTTACCTAAGGGGTTTTCAGGCCCTGGTGGCATGGCATCAGGTAAGACTTTACCAGTTTGTTCGAAAACGAAGTCATGAATGGATTCAGGGACGTGCCAGATTGGGTCAGTAACCTTTGCACTGACTTTGGCTTCTGCCGTTGGGGTACGCCATTCACGACGGCCCAGGCCCACTGGGTAGGTATAGACCCGATTATTGTCATTATCGAAATAATAGAGTCGCAATTCAGCCAAATTGATGACTATTCCTTGTCGGAACTTGGGTAATATATAAGCCGTTGGAATAACGATTTTTTGCCCAGCATGCAGATGCTGAGGATTAACATTAGGGTTGGCTTCCAGCATTTCATGTAAGCCAATATCATAATCCCCACCGATACTGATCAAGGTTTCTCCTGAATGGGCCTCAATGACATAATAATCACCGATGATATCATTGCCTGGTTTGGGCATATTATAAACCGCTGCATTCGCGAAGGAAGGCAGCATACAAGAGAAAACAACTGCTGTGAAAATCCGTTTCACCATAATAATTTCCTTTTTCAAATTAATCCCGATTACCGCCAAATACCGACAATAACCTTAACAAGCTCACAAATAAGTTAAAAATGGCCACGTATAAAGAAATGGTTGCCATAATATAATTACGTTCGCCGCCGTTAATTATCTGACTGGTAGTGAATAATATATAACCACAAGACAATAAAGCAAAGGCACCTGAGATAACAATTTGTAACAAGGGCAAATTGAAAAATATCCCTGCTACACTCGCTATAAAGGCCACACTGATGGCAGCGAAAAGAAAGCCGCCTAAATAACTAAAGTCTTTTTTAGAGGTTAATACATAAGCCGATAAGCTCATAAAAATGAAGCCTGTAGCACCCATGGAGGTCATGATGATTTGGCTACCATTCGTGAAACCATGAATGATGGAATTGAGCACAGGACCAAGGGCTAAGCCCATAAATCCCGTATAGGCAAAAACCGAGACAATTCCCCAAGCACTGTTTCTGAGGGCTTGTGTTAAGAAGGAGAGCCCTATCATGCCGACAAGGAGAACAATAAAGTTCATCTGAATGTTGGCCACCATGGAGTACACAGCCGCTCCAGCACTGAACAAAAGGCTAAGTCCGAGTAACATATAGGTGTTACGAAGTACTGAGTTAATTTCGATATCCGAGGCTTGAGTCCCTGTTAGAATACGATAGTTGGTCATGTGTCATCTCCAAAGTTAACAATTGGAGGCCATTTTACCACAGATTTTTTAGCTTTTCCTCCCCCTTTATGGAGCAGCAAGAAGTTGCCATCTTGTCATCCCGGCGATCACCTTGAGTGTTGTCATCCCGGCGAAGGCCGGGATCCAGTCTTAGTACATTGGCCAAAATCCTTTAATCAACAAGACTGGATACCGGCCTCCGCCGGTATGACAGCGATTTCGATAGACTATAATTGTAGATAATAGGAAAGAGTCTTAGGAGGCTTGATGTGATAAAGAGAACACCTGATGAATTTGCTACTTCTGTGGTCAATTTGACTGAAGCAGTTGTTCATGCCAAAGAATCAAACAATAAGGATGATGTTCAAGACTTTCAAGATCGACTGAATAACTTAATTTCTAGCTCTACGGATCTTGAACAACTGAAGGCAGCCTTTCAACAGCTTAATGCTAAGGTAAGTAATGCTATGAAAGAAGATCTTCATAAAGTTTCTAATGAATTTTTGGAGACCACTCAGGATGTGTTGATGAATTTAACGAATAATCTTCAAGAATTACATAAATTACAAAACCCGCCGGAATCACCGACCACTACCATCCTTAGAGAAATTCAAAACGTAGGCCATGCATTAGCCAGCTTGATAGAAAAGTCAAATCCCGATGAAGTGAAGCAAAAAGCTGACGAGGGAGCGGCTCTTTTATCTCAGGTTGATGTAGATGATTTTCAAAATGATGATTTAAAAGATATCAGCAAAAGTGTGAAAGAAGCGGTAAAACCTGCAGTACTTCTAAAAGAGCTCTTTGAAAAGAAGTTCGGAAAAGAGAGTCCAGTTGCAAAAAGTTTAAGTAGCTTTGTAGAGAGCGCCAAAAGTGTCATGGCAAAAATTGGAGAAAAAATCCTTCCCAAATCTATTCAGGAAGCAATGCAAAAAGCAAAGGCTGCAAAAGAAGCTGCACACACCTCAACAGCACAACAGACAGATGAAAATAAAGATAGAGTTCAGGTTCAACCAAAATAATGGGGGTAATTTTTATGTCAAAGAAAAACACCAAAGAAAATCTCTCCAAAGTAGCGAATCCACAACGTCCTGCTGGTAGTCGTCAATCTATGAATCTTACAGAGTGGCATAAAGAAAGCACTAAGATAAAAGAAATGACAGCAGAATATGCAGATGCATATTCATCAAACAAACCTGGTACAGCAAGTAGAATAGTTAGCATGGAAAAAAATATTAGAGAGGAAGCCGCCAAAATCAAAGACCCAGAAATTCTTAAAGATTCGATCGACACTTTAGAAACGTTGAGTAAGAACGCAAAAAAACCTGAAGATAAGATCTATAAACAAACAGTAGAGTTAGTGCTTAAGATTTTAAATGATGAACTTAAAAAACATACTACCATTAAACGGGTATTTGGTTCTTCTCCTGATACCTTGGCCAAAGAAGCTGCTGACGCGAAACGACAGAAGCATGAAGGACCAAAAGTAGAGCAATCAGCGCATTCGAAAAAAGGCTCAAACCCATAAAATTCCTTGAAATAACTGGGGTTTTAGGGGTGGTATAGTGATGTACTATACTTAAAATGAATAAAATTTAAATTATGGAGGTGTGTTATGAGAAGGAGAAGAAACGAATGGGTTGATCTCGATCTAATGTCTGAAGATGAAATAAGGGTAATGGCAAATGACTATTTCCAAGAGAGAAAAGGCATATTCAGTCAACTAAGAGATAGATTCAGAAGAAAAGGCAAAGATCAGGAGCAAACAGTTGTCGATACCTCTAGAGCTGTAGCAGAGACGCAACAAAGTCTAGAGCAAGTATTTAGTCAACCACAATTTGACCCTGGCAGATCGTCTGTAGATTTGGATGAATTATCAGAAATTTCACTCGAACTGTCCGATGAAGTCAAATCTGCTAAAACTAGTGATAGTGCAACAAAAAAATCAGCATTGAAAAGCTTATCTGATTTAAGAGCTTCTATAGGCAAAAAACTTAGTTTTTCATCTAGTGATCGAATATTAAATCTGGTAGATGAACTGTCAAAATTGAAAACACCAAAAGATAGTGATAAAAACTTTGGAAAAATTGTTGATAAAATAGATGGTTTATGGGATAAGCTAAATGATGCAGTTGCTAAAACAAATGATCCACAAAAATTGCGTGAAGCATATGATCGATTGGCTGCTCTAAAGTATCAGAATAAAGAAGATGGGCGATTTGTTGAGGTGGCTGATCAAGTCTTAGCAAAGCTAGCTAAACAAATTGAAGTAGTGAAATTGCCTTCAGTAGTAGAACGTTTAGCCACTGGAGTTAAGAAAAGTCCGCAAAGTGCATTTTCACAAGCAATTCCAGAGGCAAAAGCAAGTGTAAGTTCATCTAAGGATGAGTCAAAATACAAAGCATTTAAAGCTGAGATAACACAATTAACTTCTAAAGAAAATCTAAGAGAAATGTCTGAAAAAGTAGTCAATAAAATGATTAACCAAATAGATTCAGCATTTTCAAAGATTAAAGATCCTGTTTTACTCGACAAAGCTATTACTGATTTGTATTCGTTGAAAAGCCAAGTTCAACCCAATAAAAAAGGTGATTCACAATTGGGTTTAAGGCTGGATCAAGCAATTAAGATTAGTGAAAAATTAGTTGCGATTATTGAAAAAGCTGAAGCTAAAACAACAGCACAACCTAAACGATAATGTAGATTTGAGGGTGCCTATTAGACCTAATAGGCACATCTTTTTCATTCTCCCTTTACTATGACTGAGTTTCAAAGCGATTTATTAAATATACTATAATTATATTGTGTAGGCATGATTATAGGGGGGGTACGATGTCAGAGGGTAAGATAAGGGAGTTAGCCAGAAAAATTTCCGAATCTAAAGGTGGTAGTGAAGAAAGATTGGAATTGAAAAATTATCTGTCTACTATAAACGACAGTGATATCATATTTTCAGCACGACAACATCTGGGAGATATTGCTCAGATACCCACTATAGTAAGCCTATTAAATAATAGAATTAATCAAATTGAATTTATTAACAAATTATCGGCTAAATCTAAAGAGCTACTTGATCGAATGTCAACTCCAGAAAATCGTAATCGAATTCCTTCCCTTGAGATTGAAATCACTGAACTCATTTCAACAGCTACACCTGATATGATTGAATTAGCGATAGTTCATTTTCAAAATAAACAAGAATATCCAAATGAGACCGTTCTGACAAAACTTCAATTAGCACAGCAAAATCGATTACAACCTGTTGAGCCTGCAGCGATCGAATCTACTCCAATTGCTGAAGAGGTTCAAACCGTCACTAAACATAAAGGAAGGCTAAAAGGATTACGAGAGATTTTTAGCAGAGCTAATAAACAAGAATTACAAGAAAAAGTGATGGATGTTTCTACTGAAGTTGCGACTGTAGCAATAAACGACACTGAAGAAATGGATACGGATCAATTTGTATCAACAGAAGCATCATCAGAATTGAAAGGCCTCGACGCTGAAGCAGGTGCTTTGAAAAAAGCCTTTCAAGACTTTAAAACGAAGGCTGTCGATAAAAAAAATAATGCTTTAGCAAGCTTAGAAAAATTGGGAAAATCTATAACCAACCTATTAAAAAAACCGTCTCCGAGCGAATACCTTGTCTTACTAGCTATTAAATTATCCAATCAAAAAGCAGGATCTTTGATGGCTAGAAATATTGAGAAACAGGTCACTAAAGTTATTGCTAGTTGTAGTTTTGAAGAACTTAAGAGGGCGGAAGATGTGCTTGAGAAGGCAAGGTTCAGAGCAACGCCACCGACTGGCGTAAAAAATACTGATGCTTTTAGAGAAAAAGTTCAATATATCAGGGCTAAAGTAACAGAGAAAATAAATCAAAAACTAGAAAAATCTGATGCTGCCAATGTAATGCAAGCGGCTAGGGCAATAGATACTACCACAGTACAACCTAAGGCTTCAAAACAAGAAGAAGGCTCTACCCAATCTGCTTATACATTTGATCCAGCAGGCTTGGAATCCATCTTAGAAGATCTCTACCACGATGACCCACATCAATTATTAGTGAGTGCTTTGATGATTAAAGCTAAAGAATTTGAAGCAACTAATAAAGATGATAAAACAGCAGTAATCAATAAAACAAAAATAGTGAAATTTAGAAATGAGGTTAAGGTCTTAGTTGCTCAAAAATTAAAAGGCAAAATAGATCCTGAAATAATTAAAAAAGCAATTGTAGAGATTCGTGAAAAAAGAACAGATAAGAATACAGAGATACTACAGGCAGGTCTAAATAATATAGTTTCAGTGCTTCAGTCCACAGTAGAAATGCCTCAAAAATCACAAAAAGTTATTGCAGCTTATCAAGCTAAAATGCCGAAGGCCCGAGCTGCCGTTAAAGAAGCTGCTGCACAAGCAAGTGAACAAGGTATGAAGGAAGAAAACGTTCAAAAAAATAAGTGAGAATTAGATATTAATAGAGGTGTGTTATGATTAAAGAGGAATTTTGGAATCAGCTCGATGAGTTATTGAAAAGACGCATCGTTGATGATAGAGATGCTCAGGATACTAGTATCGATAAAGCAATCGATGATTTAATTTCAGCGGAAAATGATCCTGAGATACTTTCTTACGCTCAAAATATGTTGACCAATTATGATAGAAAAGCTTTTGGACAGGATAATGCAATCATTAGTCGAATTGCTATGAATCAACAGATGAAGCTTCAGGCTAAAATAGAGCAATTACAATATAATAATGAACTCCTTGAGTTGACTAACTCATTAGCCGCATCGAGTTTTCAGGGAACTCATCAAAAGAGAATTGCTAAATTCATCAACTCAAATAAAAATGCTGCGCAACTCTATGATGCCTATAGTACTTTCGGGAACTATGAAAGAAATCCTCCGCATAGAACTGATAAGGTTAGGAAAGTCAATCTTGAAAAATATAGGCAAGCTTTCACTTTTGTTGTTGATACACTATACCATAGACTGAATGAATTAAAAGAAAGTGCTACCACTATTCCTACACAAGATCGTCAAGCAATGGAATACACTGAAACTCTTCAAAATTTAGAGAGGGCCGCTGAAAGTGTAAGAGGTGTGAATCTTGAAGAACCTAGCCTAGATGACGGTGACATCGAAGCTCAGTTTGATACCTATTATACACAACTTTCACAGGCAAAACGTGTAGCTGAAACTAACAACGATGTGGATGAATTAACAGAATTGCAAGAAAGTGTCGAAGAATTTAGTAGTGAGGTGAGCAAATTTGAAAAAATAAGTCAGCCTGTAGGAAAATTAAGAAAATCATTATCAACTACTATTAATAAAATAAGGGAAAAAGCATCGGATCTAATAACTTTTATCAGTGATAAAGTTAATAAAATATCCTTTAGTGAGAAATTACTGAATTTAACGGTTGAATTGTCCACTTTAAAACCGGGTTCAGCACGTTATGAAAAAATCGATAAAGCTATTGAGGCACTTGTTGATACAACTGATCTCGCACAACTTAAAGCGGCCTATGAATTGATATCACAAAAACAAGGTCATTTAAATTTCCCACCGAAAAGTGATCATGAAAAATTTGCTGAAACGGCTGAAGATGTCTTAGAAAGACTTAACCTCAGTATGTCAGAAATAGAATATGTTGAATCAACAAAAAGTCCTTTCGTTATTCATTTAGCCTCTATAGGTACTGTAGCTCCAGCAGTAGATCCTGCTCAAAATTTAGTGCCAAAACTAATTTCTCTGATTCAACAAAAACAACTCAATAGATTAGACCCCAACCTCAAACGAAGTGGTCAAATAGAAGCTGACTTAGAGAACTTATTATCTCAACAAGGACCAACAGTGCTATTAAATGCAATAGATATATTAAATGATCAATTATATTCCTCACAAGATCAAGCTGATAAAAATAAAGTCAAAATTTTTCAAGATGCCAAAAATACAATTCTGGATCGATTGAACAAACCAACAAGCAGACTTGACGAGATTATCGGAGATTTAATCAGTCAAATAAAAGAAAAAAATCCTAAGGAAATATTTCTGTTCGTCATGGGGAATGAAAAATTAGGTGAATTTGTAGAAAATATTAGCGATTTCAACATTCTCAATGATTTAGTAAAAAGAGTCAAGGGCTACGCAGTAGATGATGAAGGCGCAGTAGCAGTTGTTGAAGGAATAAAATTAACGCTAGCACTTCAATATCTGAACATATATGAAAACCTAAAAGATACCCCTCAGAATAAAGAAGCACTGTTAAATGCAATGGGTGATCTAGTAGAATCCATACAAGATAACAAAGCCAGAGATGGTTTGAGAGAATATGCTAATGGCAATGTTCATCGATTAATAGAACTTTCACAACAACTCTCGAACCCTAGAAATCTCAACCGTTTAAATGTTATTGAATCTGACATTAATAGCTTAATGGACAATGCAAGCCCGGAGATATTTGACTGGGCTATTTCATTAATGCAAACTAAATTAGAAAGCTCAGCTGATCCTATTTTTGAAAAGGCTATAAAATATTTAGAAGAACAAAAACAAACTAGAGTTGCCACTACCCCAGTCAAGGTTGAAGAACGCAAAGCTACTTCTGCTTCGTTTCTTAAAAATGTTGCCAATAAACTTAAAAGAAAATCCTTTACCGAGCAAATCTTCAGTTTAACGGAAGCATTGTCAACCTCAAAACTTCGAGGTAAATTGCTCACTCAAGCGACTAAGTTAATCAATAAAACTAATGATCCTACTAAGTTAGAAGAAGCAGCGAATTATATAGCTGCTAAAATGAGTGATAAAGAATTTTTAAAAGCTGAATATCCAAGTCCCGAAGCCCTTCGTCGATTTCAGATAAGTGCTGAACAAGTTATAGAAAAATTGCGTGATAAAGCAGCATCGTATTTGTCATTTAATGAACGTCTGATGTACCACGCAGATAAGCTATTTGATATACAAGAACAAAAAAAAGATCATTCTAAAATTCTTATTGTACGTGAATTTATTGATACTTTAATAAAAGAGGCTAGAAGCACACAATTAGCTGATACAGAAACATTTTTAAGGGAAAAATTGGATGAAGTTCATGCTGACAATAATTATAGAATTCTTCTTCTTAACATTCATGCAAAAGTGTCAGAACAATTGAGCAATTTAACAGGAGAACAACCTAAATCAGCTGAAGTAGCTACCAAAGCTCCTTCTAAAGAAACTACAGCAACAGTCAAAGCGGCTTCACCCCCTCTGCCAGAATATGAAAAAGCGACAGCATCACGTGAATCGCTGCAATTCACTGAAAAAGACCTTGAAGCGCTTAGATATCCTCAGTCTATCGATGAGGAATCCTCTGAGGAAGCTGTTAAAAGACCATCATTAAAAAACGAATTATATGCTGTTATTGTCACCTTTGCTAAAGTCAAAGACAATGAAGAAGAAAAAGCAAAAAAAATAGTTGCCAAGATTTCACGACTCATTGCTAAGGCAACGGTAGAAGACATTAGAGCAGCACTACAGGGTATTAGCAATAAAAAGCCCCCAGCAAATCTTTCTGCTTTAGAGAAAAAGAATTTTGAAATTGTGCTAAACGGCGTTCGTAATGATTTAGAAGGAGCATTGGATTCAAAGTCAATGAAAGCCAAAGTGCCTGGCTATGTGAAATCCGCTGTAGAACCTGCACGTGCTGAAGCAAAAAAAGGTAAATCTGAGGCTGATTCATCTTCAGAAGAGAAACTTAAAAAGCAATGAATTTTCAACTATCGAGGTAAATATGGAAGAGAAAAAAACTACAGAACAGACAGGTGAAAAAGCTTCATCTTCTCTGAACAAACAATTTGAAAAAATAAGAGCCATTATTGGAAATATGGATAACAATAGATTCAGTCTTATGTTAACCCATAACACAGCAACACTTGCAAACTCAAGGTCTCTGAGTAGTAGAAATAATGCATTAGAAGCTATGAAAGCAGCAATCGCTAAAGCTGAAAATATTGACAAACTAAATTCAGCAAAAGAAAAATTGGAGGCCTCGAATCTGAGCCGTGCAAAAGATATTATTGCTTTAATTGAAGCTAGAATAAAAGAAATAGAAGCAAAAAAGCTTCCTAAACAACCTGTTCAAACTACAGTATCAGCGGCTCAAATTGATGAAATGAAAGAACATATTGAAAATTTATTTCATGAAGCAACCCTAAACGAAATTGAGTCTTTAGACAAAGAATTAGCAGAACTCAATACTCAATTAGGAGGTGCACGTGATGTAATTAAGGCTCAATCAAAAGTGTCTGAAAGACTCAGTAAAATATCTACGGGACTAGATAGTTTTATTCAAAAAATCCGTGATATTCGGACTTCTGCTCAATTCACATTACTAGAAAGAGAATTAAATAAAGTAAAAAATACAGAAGCTGTGCTTAATAAATTTAACAAATTAATTTCCGAAACTAATGATCCTAAGAAAATAGAGCAAGCAAATGATATCTTATTAAAGTTTAAAAAATCACATCCTAGTGCTGCTGATGCCACCGCTAAAGTGGTAGAAATGGGGGTGAAGAAATGGAATACCTTATCACAAGAAGAAAAAACAAAACCACATGATTGGGCTACAAAGGGAGTTTCGCAAGCGCGTCAAGAGACGGCAAAATCTGTGCAAGAAATACACCTCTCTACTTCAAAAGGTGCAAAGAAATAATATCACCTCGGTTGTCATCCCGGCGGTGGCTGGGATCCAGTCTTATTAAATTCGCCGGGATGACAATACTCACCCAAATTACACTGGATTTTTTAACCCACTTGATAGACAATGTGCGTCTTATAAAGTACGGGAGAGGTGGCTGAGCGGTTGAAAGCGGCGGTCTTGAAAACCGTTGAGGGGTTAAACCCTCCCAGGGTTCGAATCCCTGCCTCTCCGCCACCACGTTCTTTTGCTGCATTTTAAGGAAGATGGCAGAAATACATTGATTTTTTGGTGAAAATAATTTACAGTATACTTAATGACTGGGATTATTTCAAAGTGGAGATTTACATTGGCAAGACAAATAAAAATACTCATCGTTGATGATCATGATCTCGTTAGAACAGCATTTTGTCGAATGCTAGAAGATAAAGAAGGATTTAAAGTGGTTGGCGAAGCACGAAGCGGCGAGGAAGCCGTTCGTATCGCAAGAGAAGTCCAACCGGATGTCGTATTAATGGACGTCAAAATGCCCGGTATTGGAGGCCTAGAAGCCACCCGAAAATTAACCCGAATTTCTTCTGATATTAAAGTTTTGGTAGTGACCGTTTGTGAAGATGACATTATTCCTTCACGATTATTACAAGCCGGAGCCTTTGGTTATATTACCAAAAGCGCAAAAGAGGACGAAATGGTTCAAGCTATACGTTCTGTCCACTCCGGAGTTCGTTACATTAGCCCCGCTATTGCACAACAACTGGCATTTAGACACGTGGAAGATGCTGAAGAATCACCCTTTGATAAATTATCTGAACGCGAATTACAAATTATGATGGAAATTGTTGAGGGGCATAATCCTCATGAAATTTCTGATAAATTACACTTAAGTCCTAAAACAGTGAACAGTTATCGATATCGACTATTCTTAAAATTATCCGTAAAAAATGATGTGGAATTAACACTATTGGCGATCCGACATGGACTGTTGGATATTAATGAATTGATTGATACCACTTCCCCCTAAATCGTCATGAGTGATTTTGAGCTGCAAAAATTTCTTACTCAGCTCAGTTCACAACCTGGTGTTTATCGTATGCTCGATGCTAAGGGCGAAGTGATTTATGTGGGAAAAGCCAAAAATCTTAAGAAACGGGTCAGCAGTTATTTTCACCGAAATTTAATTGATTCCAAAACCATTTCTTTAGTGAATCGTATTCATTCCATTGAAGTCACGATTACTCAGTCAGAAAATGAGGCTCTGCTTTTAGAGAGCACACTAATCAAAAAATACATGCCACGTTACAATATTATTTTACGCGATGATAAATCCTATCCCTATCTCTATTTATCCACTCAAGATAAGTTTCCACGCTTAGATTATTATCGTGGATCGGTAAAAGGAAAAGGCCGATATTTTGGTCCTTATCCCAGTGCAGGTGCGGCTCGTGAAAGTTTAATGCTCTTGCAAAAATTATTTAAACTAAGGCAATGCTCCAACTCATTTTTTGAAAATCGTTCTCGTCCTTGTTTGCAGTATCAAATCAAGCGCTGTACTGCGCCGTGTGTTAACTATATCAGTGAAGAAGACTATGCAGAAAATGTTCGACACACCATTATGTTTTTGGAAGGCAAAAATAACACAGTCATTGAAGAGTTAGGCAAGCGAATGGAAGAAGCATCAATCAATAAAGAGTATGAGCAAGCGGGGATGTATAGAGATCAAATTGTCCATTTGAGACGCACACAAGAACAACAATATGTTGCTACACAGTCTGGAAATACGGATGTGATCGCCATTATTTCTGAAATGGGAGAGGTTTGTGTTGAGATATTATTTATTCGTGGTGGACGATTAATAGGAAATAAAGCCTATTTCCCTAAAGTTCCTGAATCCTTTGAATTAGAGGATGTCTTAAGCGCATTTATTCCCCAATATTATTTAAATGCTGCTCGAGGTGATGAGACTCCCAAACAAATCATCTTAAATATTCCTCTCAAGGATAAAGAATGGATTGAAAGTGCATTATCGGAGGAATTAAAAAAGAAAATTAAACTGATATCCAATGTTCGAACTACCAATCGACAATGGTTAACTATGGCTCAAACCAATGGTTTACATGCCTTAAATCATCACATTGCCGGTAAGAAAAATAGTTATATACGTATGGAAGCTTTACAACACAGTTTGCATTTGCCAAATATCCCGCAACGACTGGAGTGTTTTGATATTTCTCATTCCCAAGGAGAAGCGACAGTGGCCTCCTGTGTGGTTTTTGATCTGGAAGGGCCATTAAATTCCGATTATCGTCGCTTTAATATCAAGGAGGTTAAGGCGGGTGATGATTATGCGGCGATGCGTCAAGCCATTCATAGACGGTATACTCGATTAAAAAAAGAAGAAGGGAAATTGCCAGATATTTTAGTCATTGATGGTGGTTTGGGACAGTTACATGTGGCTGAAGCCGTGTTGGAAGAATTACAAGTGAGTGGGGTGACTATATTAGGAATTGCAAAAGGGCCAGGACGTAAACCCGGATTAGAAAAAATATTAATCTCAGGTCGAACTGAGCCTGTTAACTTAAAACCGGATTCGATTGCGATGCATCTCTTACAACAAATTCGTGATGAGGCGCACCGATTTGCGATTACGGCACATCGTAAACAGCGTGCAAAATCTCGAGTCACCTCGAAGTTAGAAGATATACCTGGGGTTGGTCCAAAACGGCGAAAATTATTACTTAAGCAGTTTGGGGGGATGAAAGATCTTAAACGTGCAAGTGTTGCGGAGTTGATGAAGGTCCCTGGTATTAGCAAAAAAATGGCAGAAGAGATATTCAAATATTTTTCTTGATTTATTGCTCCCCCCTCAGGAAGAGGAATAATATCACTTGACCAATCTGACTCTAGGGTTAGAATAGATACATGCGACTCAACATCCCAACCAGTCTCACCTTGCTACGGATAGCAGCAATCCCTCTCTGCATAATTTTATATTATCTACACGTAAAATGGGCGCATTTAGCCGCTGCAGGGTTATTCACTTTGGCGGCGATCACTGATTGGTTAGACGGATATTTAGCACGTTATTTAAAGCAAATGACACCTTTCGGTGCTTTTCTGGATCCTGTGGCTGACAAATTAATTGTGGCTGTTCTGCTCGTGGTCATTGTGGGGGAGCAAGATGTCAAATATTTAGAAATTCCCGCTGCTGTTATTGTGGGTCGTGAAATATTAGTGTCTGCTTTGAGAGAGTGGATGGCAGAAATAGGTAAGCGAACCAGTATTGCTGTTAATTATCTTGGTAAAATTAAAACCACCACTCAATTAATAGCCATGATTTTATTAATCGCTTATACGCGTGGTTCTAGTGCCATTGTTCAACATACGGGACAAGTTTTATTATATTTATCAGCAGTCTTAACGTTATGGTCGATGGTTTTATATTTGAAAGCGGCTTGGCCTGACTTGACAATGTCCATGGATAAGGAATAATAACTCTTTATACCTTTTATGCGGGAATAGCTCAGCTGGTAGAGCACAACCTTGCCAAGGTTGGGGTCGCGAGTTCGAATCTCGTTTCCCGCTCCATTCATTGTGAATAGACTTTTCCTATTAAAGTGTTTTACATAATTCATTATTTGCCTTAGTATTGCTTTCTTTGGCTGGGTGGCAGAGTGGTTATGCAGCGGCCTGCAAAGCCGTGTACGCCGGTTCGATTCCGGCCTCAGCCTGATTAGGATATTCTAGGTTTATTGCCCAGGTGGCGAAATAGGTAGACGCAAGGGACTTAAAATCCCTCGGGAGTTAAATCCCATGCCGGTTCGATTCCGGCCCTGGGCACCAAAATTGAGTAATTTTTTCATCATGTTTAGACCGGTCCCATTCTTTATTGGTCTTCGTTATACGCGCGCTAAGCGCCGAAATCATTTTATTTCATTTATTTCATTAGCCTCTATGTTAGGTATAGCTTTGGGTGTAACCGTACTTATTACCGTGCTCTCAGTGATGAATGGGTTTCATCAAGAAATCCGCGAGCGAATTTTTGCCATGGCTCAGCAAGTCTCCGTGAATAGTTATTCACCCTCAGGAATTCATGATTGGAATAAATTAATGCAAAATATTAGAAAATATTCACAAGTTGTTGATGTTGCACCAAATATTCAAGGACAAGCAATGTTGGCTAACCAAGGTTTTGTGCAACCTGTCTTAATCACTGGGATTATCCCAGATATGGAAAAATCCGTTTCAGAAATCCATACCAAGGTTATTGATGGCTCATTTGATAAACTCCAAGCGGGGGAGTTTGGGATAGTGATTGGTGATGAATTAGCTGCCAGTTTAAGATTATCCAAGGGCGAAAAAGTGAATGTCATTATCCCTGAAGCCTCAGTCAGTCCTTTGGGAGTCATGCCTCGTTATAAACGATTTACGGTGGTGGGAATTTTTCATGTGGGTGGTGGATTTAAATACGATGGAACTGCGGCCTTTATTCATTTGAATGATGCTCAACGATTATATAAATTGGATGATGCAGTAAGCAGTTTACGAGTAAAAGTCACTGATCTTTATGCTGCACCGGCAGTTTCTAGCGCTTTAACGAGTGGAATCAATCAAGAACTTTATTATGTGACTAACTGGACCCAAGAATTTGGTTCTTTCTTTAAAATGGTTCAGTTAGAAAAAACCATGATGTTTATTATTCTGATGTTAATAATTGCCATCGCTGCATTCAACCTAGTTTCTTCATTAGTGATGGTGGTCACCGATAAACGCTCAGAAATCGCTATTTTACGCACCCTGGGTGCTAGCCCACGCGATATTATGGCAATTTTCATGGTGCAGGGTTCTGTGATTGGTATTATCGGAACCCTTATGGGCCTTATCGGTGGCATTTTATTGGCAATGAATGTGACCTTCTTGGTTGAAAAATTGCAGCAACTTTTACAGACGAAATTAATTTCAGATACTGTGTATTTTGTGGATTATTTACCTTCTAAAATTGAGTGGGATGATGTCTCAAAAATTATTGTATTTGCTTTAGTCATGAGTTTTATCGCAACAATTTATCCGGCTTGGCAAGCTGCTCGGATTCATCCGGCGGAGGCGCTGAGATATGAATAATGAAAATGTGCTGAGCACAAAAGGATTATATAAACGCTTTGAAGAAGGAAATTTGTTCGTTGAAGTTCTCAAAGGTATTAATTTAGATATCGCTAGAAATGAAATGGTAGCCGTTGTAGGTGCTTCAGGTTCAGGAAAAAGTACCTTATTACACTGTTTAGGCGGGTTGGATAGTCCAAGCCAAGGTGAGGTCTACGTTAATGGAAAAAATATTAATCAATTGTCAAGAAGCGCCTGTGGACAACTGCGAAATCAATACTTAGGTTTTATTTATCAATTTCATCATCTCTTGAGTGAATTTAATGCCCTTGAAAATGTGTCAATGCCATTATTGATTCGTGGTATAACACCAAAGGAAGCTGAAGAAAGATCCAATGAAATTATTGAAAAAGTGGGATTGAGCAATAGACGTTATCATCGTATTGGTGAGATGTCAGGAGGCGAGCGACAACGTATTGCTATTGCAAGAGCCTTAGTTACGGAACCTCTTTGTGTGCTTGCGGATGAACCGACTGGAAATTTAGATAATAAAACCGCAGAGCGTGTATTTGAATTAATGCTTTCCTTAAATCAGCATCTTAAAACGAGTTATGTGATTGTGACACATGATCTTAGTTTAGCAAAAAGCATGAATCGAGTGTTGACCTTACAAGATGGGAATTTTGTTTGATCTCTTCTCAACTATATACCTGTCAATCCGTGATATTGTCGATATAAATAAGAAATTTTCACGCTTAAAATCACTGAATGTACCTAGCACTTTCAGTTTTCATGGGAACCATTCCTATTATTTGGTTGGAGAATTTCCCTAATATATTTTATGTTCTATGTTTATTAATTTCACTATTATTCATTCTGTGTTTTTCTAGACACGAGCTCTTGCGAAAAATAATAATTCTAAGTGTCATTTTATTTTTAACATTTATATGGTCATATCTGTATTGCCAACAGATTTTATCATGGTCTTTAGAGCCTTCGCTGGAAGGAGTTCCACTAGTAGTGATTGGAAGGGTTGAATCATTGGTTCAAGAAGATAATTTTGGTCAGCACTTTATTTTGAAAACTGAGAAAATCAATCATGAGTCTCTGAAAGTAAATTTGAAATTGTCGTCGACTCTCTCGAATCTTAGTATTTTTCCTGGTGAAAAGTGGTGTCTGATGGTGACACTAAGCAAAGCTAGATGGAACTTAAATCCTGGAGGATTTGATATTGAAAAATGGTATTTTATCAATCAGATTCCAGCGAAAGGAAAGGTCAATGAGAGTACTTTTAATCAATGCCTTGAAAAAAATACGCTCTCTTTTGGAGCTATACGGCAAATTATTTATAGAAAGCTGGATTCTGTTCTGAAAAAAACCGATCATTTTGGTGTAATGGCATCTTTGATAATAGGTCATCATAATGATTTGACTCAAAAAGAAAATAGGGTTTTTCGTAACACGGGAACCGCACATTTGATGGCGATTTCTGGACTACATGTGGGTCTGATTTCTACGGGGTGTTTTTTTATAGCTTATCTTTTATTTGGAATGATACCTTGGTGTTTTTTGTATATACCACGACAATCTCTGAGTGCAATCGCTGCGCTTTTAGGTGCGTTTTTATACAGTAGTTTGGCAGGATTTTCATTTTCCACTCAACGAGCTTTGGTAATGCTATGCTGTGTATTATTGCGATATTGGATGCCTTGGAAAATGAGTTTTTTAGATGCTATTTCCTTGGCCTTTGTTCTAGTAGTGTTATGTAATCCTCTTGCTATTCTGGATACGGGGTTTTGGTTATCATTTTGCTCTGTCGGGATCTTAGGTTATGCCATTGTTTATCAGGAACATAAAAATAATTTTTGGCATAAATGGGGGAGAGCACAATGGGTGTGTAGTATTGGACTCTTACCCATAACTTGTTGGTATTTTCAGCAGTTTCCTTTATTGGGTTTTTTTGCCAATTTAGTAGCGATTCCATGGGTGAGCTTTATTGTCCTTCCTCTGGGATTTTTAGGGACATTTTTACTTTTCATCAATCAATATTTAGCGATTATCGCACTTAAATTATCCTTGTTTTCATTTTCTCTGCTATTTCAATTGCTGCTAAAAATGAGTAGCGATCAGTTTGTAGTGATTAACCCTATTCCGGAATTTCGGATTTTCATTTTTTCTATGATTGGTGTGTGGCTGATGTTAAGTCCTTATAAAGTGATTTATAGAAGTTTGGGAATACTTTTTTTTATTCCTTTATTTTTTACGGGAAACTCAAAACCAAAGTTTGGTGAATCTAAAATCACTGTTTTGGATGTTGGCCAAGGTTTAGCCACAGTGGTACAAACAAAAAATCATATTTTGATTTTTGATACGGGCGCAAAACTGAGTAATGAGCACGATGCAGGTACGGATATTGTCATTCCTTTTCTTCGCATTAATCGCATAAAGCATATTCATACCATGGTGCTGAGTCATGGTGATAATGATCATATCGGTGGGGCCAGGAGTATCTTGGCACATTATACGGTTGATCGTATTTTAACCAGTGCTCCTGAAAAGCTGATTGAATATGATACTCAAGAGTGTAGGGCTGGGCAAAAGTGGATTTGGGATGGACTTAGTTTTGAGATTATCAATCCTACACCAGCATCAAATTTACAAGGTAACGACGCCAGTTGTGTGCTAAAGCTAAGCTCTAGCAGTAATAGCGTTCTTTTTACGGGTGATATCGAAGAAACTGCTGAAAAGCGCCTAATTACTTCGTACGGCGATAAACTCCGCTCAACTGTATTGATTGCACCCCATCATGGCAGCAAAACCTCATCCAGTGCTGAGTTTATGAGCAAGGTCCATCCAAGCCTCGGAGTGTTCTCTTATGGGTATAGAAACCGATATCATCATCCTTCTTTGAGCGTTATTCAGCGATATCATGATAATCAGGTGCGAATAGTTGATACTGTCAGTGGAGGCGCTATTGAGATCAGTTTAGGTGATGAGCTAAAAGTACAAGAATACCGAAAATCACATAAACATCTATGGTCAGGATGATCCTTAGAAACATGACTGTATACAGGTTTAGAGGTATAATGCCACCCATGTCAGCCTACAAACTTTTTAATAACGATAGCTATCAACTCTATAAACGCTTGTTGAAATCAACACGTCCTTACTTAGGCTTTTTTCTGGTAGGGATGATTGCAACTGCCTTGGCTTCTGGTGTGGATGCTACTTTAGCTTGGCTTGTTAAGCCATTGATTAATGAAGGATTTATTGCCAAAGATCTGGCATTTATTCAGTGGCTTCCCATTGGTATCATTATTATTTTTGTTGTGCGTGGGGCTACTGGATTTGCCTCTAATTATTACATCACTCGTGTCGGTAGAGATATTGTTAGGGATTTTCGCATACAAGTATTTAAACATTTGCTGAAATTGCCGGCCAATTTTTACGATAAACAAAGTTCAGGTTCACTTTTATCGTTGATCATGTATAACGCTGAGCAAATTGCCTTAGCCTCAACTTTCGCATTTCTTACACTGGTTCAGGAAGCTAGTTTAGCCATTGGATTAATCATTGTGATGTTTGCCATTAGCTGGAAATTAACCTTACTATTTTTATTGTCAGCACCGCTGAGTGCAATCTTGATGAAATATGTGAGTAACCGTATTAGGTTGATCAGTAATAATATTCAAAAAACAGTAGGGACAGTGACCCATGTTGCAGAAGAAACGATTGATGGTTATAAAGTCGTTCGAACTTTTGGTGGTGAAAATTATGAGTTACATAAATTTGAAAGCGTCACTGAAGCGAATCGTCAACAAGAACTAAAAGTGGTAGTGACCGATTCCATCGGATCATCCGCTATTCAATTGCTTGCAGCAATTCCAATTTCTATTATTCTTTACATTTCAACATCACCCAATACCGCGGTGTCAGCAGGTAGTTTTGCTGCCATGATGGCCGCCATGTTATCACTCTTAAGACCCTTACGACGCTTAACTCGAATTAATGTGATGATTCAAAAAGGGCTTGCTGGAGCACAGTCCGTCTATGAATTATTGGATGAAGAAACTGAAAAAGATACAGGAACATTATCTGTTGAGCGAGTCAATGGCCATTTAACTTTTCAACACGTTGAATTTAATTATCCAAATAATGAGCACTCTGTTTTAAAAAATATTAATTTCACAGTGGCACCCGGTCAAACGATTGCCATTGTGGGTCGTTCAGGCGGGGGCAAATCCACACTGGTCTCTTTATTACCTCGTTTTTACGATCTCACTGGCGGTCAAATCCTCATCGATAATGTTAATATTTTGGATTATCAATTAGCCTCATTACGTCAACAATTTGCGCTAGTCACACAAGAAGTGATTTTATTTAATGACACGATTGCTAAAAATATTGCCTATGGTGCCGAAAATAATATTGATAAAAATCGCTTAATAGAAGTAGCAGGCGCAGCCTATGCATTGGAATTTATTCAAAATTTAGAGCAAGGTTTTGATACCATCGTGGGTGAAAATGGATTGATGTTATCAGGTGGTCAGCGTCAACGAATCGCGATTGCTCGCGCACTCTATCGAAATTCACCCATATTAATTCTGGATGAAGCAACCTCAGCGCTTGATACCGAATCAGAACGTTATATTCAAGCTGCCTTAGATGAATTAATGAAAAATCGAACCACGATTGTAATTGCACATCGATTATCAACCATAGAAAAAGCAGACCGAATTTTAGTCCTCGAAAAAGGACACATCGTCGAAATGGGAACCCATCAAGAATTGCTCGAAAAAGGCGCTTATTATTCGAAATTACACGCCCAAGGATTTGATGATAATTCAATCATCGAAGAAAGCACAGAAGAGGTTGCTTAGTGTTTGAACAATTTTTAGTGCATAGTTGGTATTCTGATGCGAAATGGCTATTTATTTTTAAACCCTTTTCTTGGATTTATCAACTCATTTTATTCCTTCGTGCGCAATTGTATCAACGTGGTATTCTTCATATTCATCATTTACCAGTTCCAGTGATTGTTGTTGGAAATTTAACGGTCGGAGGTACAGGAAAAACACCGCTAGTGATCGCATTAGTAGATTTTTTTAAAGATCAGGGTTTCACTCCAGGTGTCATCACTCGAGGATATGGAGGAAAAATTAAATCAAGTCCTGTATTAGTGAGTGAAAATTCCACAGTAGAGCAGGTGGGTGATGAAGCAAAATTAATATTTATGCGTACACATTGTCCCGTGATGGTCTCTAAAAATAGGGTACTTGCTGCAAAATCACTTTTGAAAAATACACAATGTGACGTCATTATTAGTGATGATGGATTACAACACACCGCATTAGGCCGGGATGTAGAAGTCATCGTGATTGATGGAGAACGACGTTTTGGAAATGAAAAATGTCTGCCTGAAGGGCCGCTTAGAGAATCTATCGATCGATTAAACCAGGTAGATATGATCGTTTGTAATGGGCTTCAATCCAATGAAAATGAATATCCCATGCAACTCGAAGTAGAAAGCGTTTATAATTTGAAACATCCCTACAAAGAAATTGAATTATTATCTTTAATTCAACCGGTAATTGCTGTGACGGGTATCGGAAACCCAGAACGTTTTTTCAAAACACTGGATGAATATCAATTAGAAATAGAACCCAAAATTTTCCCTGATCATCATAAATTTATTCCAAATGATCTTATTTTCAACAAGAATAATCCCATTATCATGACCGAAAAAGACGCCGTCAAATGCAAAGCTTTTGCTCAATCTCATCATTGGGTTTTAAAAGTCAACGCCATTCTCGAAGAGAAATTTTATTCCACCCTCTTATGGAAAGCTCAATATTCTTCCCCCCTCCGGGGGGAGGTGCCCGAAGGGCGGAGGGGGGAAGTACAGCCCTTACCTCATAAAAAATTTTAGCCCTTTTAACGGTTTATAGAATGAACTTTCTATCATTCCCCCCCTCAGTCCCTCCGGGACAGCTCCCCCCGAAGGGGGGAGCAAATACTATAATGTACTATAATTAATAAATACAAATCACACACGGAGAACATATCATGCCAAAGATCCCAGACCTTTCAAAAATGGTCAAAGACCTAAACCTAGAAGGAATCGTATCCAACGTAAAATCAATGATTAATCCTGAAGGAATTAAAGCAGAGGATATCGGAGAAGATGCCATCGCAAAACGAATCGCAGAACTGAGTGTCTTAGCTAAACACTTATCAGCCACATCAGAAGACATGGCAAAACAATGCAACTTGTTAAATTCAGGATTAGAAATGCTATTCAAAGAATTAAAAGCCATTGAAGCTGCAAATACAAAAACAGAACCACCAGCGCCAACAGAGTCTCAAAAATAGAAATTAGAATTGGCTCCTCGGGACGGACTCGAACCGCCGACCAAGTGATTAACAGTCACCTGCTCTACCAACTGAGCTACCGAGGAACGAATCGAGTATGGTACTGATCTCAAGACTTTTGGTCAAGATAGTGCTGTTCTAATTCTATCAATTGCTTTTCGTAGAAGTTCCTCACTCGATGCAAAAGAAATACGAATATGACCCGGCGTTCCAAAGGCGGTACCTGGAACCGTGGCCACATTGGCTTTGTTGATTAAAAATTCAGCAAATTCGATATCGTCTTTTAAACCTAAGGATTTGATGGCTTGAGAAACGTCGGGGAATACATAAAAAGTCCCATCGACGGGAAGGCAGTGTATTCCAGGGATCTTATTGAGTTCTGCCACAACAATATCATGACGCGATTTAAAAATAGTTTTCATGCTTGGGATAAAATCCTGATTTCCTTCCAAGGCTGCTTTTGAAGCCATTTGAGCGATGGAATCAGGGTTAGAAGTACTTTGGGATTGGATCTTTATCATCGCTTGAATCACGTTTTCTGGACCTCCCGCATAACCAATGCGCCAACCTGTCATTGCATAGGACTTTGAGACCCCATTCACGACTATCGTTCTATCATACAACTCAGGACAGGTATTGACGATATTCACAAATTCTCCATTCCAGAGTAAATGTTCATAAATATCATCGGTCAGAATCACGATTTCAGGGTGTTTATCCAGCACTTCACCTAAGGCAGAAAGTTCATCGGAGGTATAAGCCATACCTGAGGGATTTGAGGGGCTGTTAAGAATGAGTAAGCGTGTTTTAACAGTGATTGCATCACTAAGCTGCTTGGGCGTAATTTTAAAATGATGGGCTGAACCGGTTTCAATATATACAGGACGAGCATCTGCCAAAATAGCCATATCCGGGTAGGAAACCCAAAAAGGTGCTGGAATAATCACTTCATCACCAGGATTCAAAATGGCTTGCATCGCGTTGTAAATAACATGTTTAGCCCCTACAGAAACAATAATTTGGCTGAGTTTATAAGTTAGTTGATTTTCGTGTCTAAATTTATTGACGATAGCTTGTCTTAGGGAAGGTGCACCTTCAACGGGTGTGTATTTCGTAAAACCCTCATCCATCGCTTTTTTTGCAGCATTTTTAATATGCTCAGGTGTGTCAAAATCTGGCTCTCCTACGCTGAGATTAATAATATCCAAACCTTGGGCCTTCAATGCTGAAGCTTTTGCTGCAACCGAAAGGGTAGGTGAGGGTTTCACCTTTTGCACTTTGTGCGCGATGCTAATTGGCATATTCGTTTCCTGTAAATTGATGACTGACGCATATAAACAAAGTATCATATCAAGTTATGATAAAAAAGTTTAGCCTTGCTTCTAGTTTCAAACCCGCAGGACAACAACCTGAAGCCATCGAACAGATCGTCTCAGCCCTCAATGATGGTTTGGCCTATCAAACCTTATTGGGCGTCACAGGTTCGGGTAAAACCTTTACGATGGCAAATGTGATTCAGGAAACTCAGCGACCTGCGATGATTATCGCTCCTAATAAAACCTTAGCCGCACAATTATACAGCGAAATGCGAACTTTTTTTCCTAAAAATTCTATTGAATATTTCGTTTCGTATTTTGATTATTATCAACCTGAGGCCTATGTACCTTCCTCAGATACTTACATCGAAAAAGATTCCGCAGTTAACGAACAAATTGAACAAATGCGACTTTCCGCGACCAAAGCAATAATGGAACGAAAAGACACTATTATCGTTGCAACGGTGTCTGCAATTTACGGTTTGGGTGACCCTAAAATATATTTATCGATGATGTTGCATATTTCTTTGGGTGAGCAAATCGATCAACGAAAAATTCTGAAACGATTAGCGGAAATTCAATACAAACGAAATGATATTGCTTTTACACGAGGTACCTTTAGAGTCAATGGTGATGTCATCGATATTTTTCCGGCAGAATCAGAGGAAGAAGCTGTCCGTATAGAATTATTTGATAATGAGGTTGAAGGGCTTTATTTCTTCGATCCTCTGACTGGAGAAGTCCTTCGTAAAACCCAACGAATTTCAGTATTTCCTAAAACACATTACGTTACTCCACGAGATACCATTCTTAAAACCATTGAACTCGTCAAAATCGAATTAAAAGCTCGCTTGGAAGAATTACGATCCTTGGATAAATTACTCGAAGCCCAACGATTAGAACAGCGTACCATGTATGATATCGAAATGATGTATGAGATGGGATATTGCTCAGGCATAGAAAATTATTCTCGTTATTTATCACTTCGAAATGCGGGTGAACCACCACCGACATTAATGGATTATTTACCCGCCGATGCCATTTTAATTATTGACGAATCACACGTCACCGTTCCGCAAATTGGTGCAATGTATAAGGGTGATCGCTCACGCAAAGAAACACTCGTAGAATACGGGTTTCGTTTACCCTCAGCTTTGGATAATCGCCCTTTACGCTTTGATGAATTTGAAAAAATTGCACCACAAACGATTTATGTTTCTGCTACACCAGGAAATTATGAAAAAGAGCGTTCTGACAAAATTATCGAACTCGTAGTAAGACCCACTGGACTTGTCGACCCCATCGTCGAAGTTCGCCCCATTGGAACACAGGTGGATGATTTATTATCTGAAATTAAAGAGCGAGTTGCAAATAATTCAAGAGTGTTAGTGACGACTTTAACCAAAAAAATGTCTGAGGATTTAGCCGACTATTATTCAGAAAATGGCATAAAAGTTCGTTATTTGCATTCAGATATTGGCACGGTTGAACGTGTTGAAATTATTCGTGATTTGCGATTAGGTGTCATCGACGTACTAATAGGCATCAATTTATTAAGAGAAGGCTTGGATATTCCTGAAGTTTCATTGGTTGCTATTTTAGATGCTGATAAAGAAGGTTTTTTAAGATCTGAGCGCTCACTCATTCAAACATCAGGAAGGGCAGCGAGAAACCTTCAGGGTAAGGTCATCATGTATGCCGATAAAATGACACCAGCCATGGTGGGTGCCATCAAAGAGACTGATCGACGTCGATCCGTACAACAAAAATTTAACGAAGAACATGGTATTACACCTAAAGGAATTGAAAAAGCGGTACACGATATCATTGAAGCTGATGAACATCTTTCACCCGATAAAATAAAAGAACAGTCAAAAGTTGCGGAAGAATCCGCATCGTACATAACACAATCTCCACAACAATTAGCGAAGACCATTAAACAATTAGAAGAAAAAATGTATAAAGCTGCACAAGATCTAGAATTTGAAGAGGCGGCACGATTAAGGGATCAAGTGAAGCATATAAAAGATATTGCCTTGAAGAGTGAATATTAACGTTCCTCCCCCCACCGGGGGGAGGAACGCAGTAGTTAACTCACCAAAATAACTTGTCCCCGAATCTCATCCTCAAGGCCATCAATTTTCTCAGCAAACTTATCCGCCTGAACACCCTTAAGAGAAATACACCTCACATTCACAGGAACCTTTCCTCTATAAGCAAATGCATTATCATCTAAAGAACCATTAAATAATTTTACATTACTTGATTGACTCTTACTAAAGAAGGTACAGCGTTTTAAATGGCCCTCAGGTTTATCCTCAGTTCTATGACTAATTAAATGGGGTTGTTTTTCCTTTAATTTTTCTAATCGACGACTAGCAGCACTTGAATTTCCATCCTCTCTATGAACGGTACTACCTCTTGGAGTCATTTCATCTACAGTCTTTGGCTTTGCAGTAATCTGATCAAAAGCGGTTTTTGTCATCTCATAAACCACCAGAGGTGATGATTCACGCGTTGGTTTAACCTTAAGAAAATAGTAGAAAAGTGGTACTAGTGCACCAATAATGGTTAAACACAACCACAATGTTATGTGAAATGTTGAGGTGACTTGTTTATTTTCTTCAATATAATGGTCAGCCGTTTTATTCACTATAGCACCAACAACCTGACGCAATTGTTCCCAACGTTTATCTTTGGGATGAACAATAGTGTTCTCTATCCTTTTTACAATTTCAGTTAAATCGTCTAAAGACACTGTTTGAGCATAATTCATTGTGTCTCTGGTCAGAATAGTCACTGCATCATCAAGATCAAATTCTTTACTTTTAAAATTAGCCAAACAATCTTTAATGGTATTTTCTACGATATTTATCATTGATGCTTCTTCTTTTAGTGGTTTATCTTCATCAACGCCCACATCTGATTCATCACTAGATTCACTGGGTTTAATTTCCTGTTCAATAATAAAATCTAACAAACTTTGTGTTTTTTCTTTGAAATCTTCATCACGTTCAGATGAGGTTTTAATCATATCTTTCACTGATTCAAAAACATCATTTTGAGTTGCTGAAAATGAATATAATTTATTATGGCTGTTATTTAATTCCAAAATAAAATCACGAATCTCTTTTTGTTTCTGAAGATTACAATCCGGGTAGCGAGTCACTAAATAACGTGCTGGAGAAAGACTGCCTAATCCTCCTTCAAAAACCAAATCTTGCAATGCCAATTTATAATCTTTATGAATGATAGATTCTGCTTGATCAAAGTTAAGCTTCACTAAGGCTTCTGCAAGTCGTTTGGAATTATCATTCAAAGCTATTGTGCTACGTGACAAATGTGAGGATGAAAGTCCTCGAGAACGTGATAATGAGGATGATGCTCGAGATCGTGCAGGTGATAGTGTAGGTGGAGCAGCCCATTTCATAAATTCAGTTTTATTAAATCCTAGCCTTATTAATCCTTCTCTAACTTCTGAGCTGATTTTTAATCCTTTATTAAGCATGGTTTTAACCACTTTCTTGTATTTAATTAAAAGATCTGCATCAACACTTTCTGCTTGAGAAATATTTTCTAAAGCGTTATTCGTCATAGCCAGTCTTTGATTAACATTTGCAGTTAATTTAGCAACTACTGCCAGAAATATTGCGGCTTCTTCTACTTGATTTTCATCACAACGTGGCAAACAACTAAAAACATAATCAGATAGGGAGCTTGCTTTATTCATGAGCATATCAGCCAATGCGGGATTTTTTTCTATTTCTTCAGTGGCTTGAGCATAATTTTTTTCTAAAAGTAGTTTGTCTATAGTTCCAAATTTTTCTTGATAATAGGCATTAATTTCGTCGCGATATCCAAGATTGATCAGCCTTACCCAGAGTGGAAGTAGACGTTTTTTTACAAGCTCATGATGTTTTTCTTTTCTAAGTGCAACACGTTTATCCTGAATCAAGGCACCATTTTCACTTAGTTCTAGTTCAGATTCTGATTCCAAAATCACCTTGACAAAATCATCGTATTTTTCTTTTAGGCTTGGATTTTTTTCTATTTCATTACAAATAAAAGCCAATGGTTTATATTGTCCATTTCGGCAATCATTAATGTCTGCACCTTCGATATATAACTTTATAGCAAGGAGACACCCATTTATTAGAATAAACTCTGGGTCTAAGGCACGGATAAGCGCTGTAGTCTTGTTATTATATTCTTCTGTACCCAATTTATCGATAATTTGCAATAGTGCTTTTTCTTGTGCAGCATCTAAAGGCTGATCATTATCATAGTGAAGGATGAGATATTCCATAATTGATACAGGTTTATCTTCAAAGGTGTGATTGACTTCAGCTAATTCGAATTTTGTTTGATTCGCATCAGTTTGTAGTAATTTGTAAGCTTCAATATAATTTTTAGCAATGATTTGTTCGATAAATTGTTCGCGTAAATCCTTATGGCTCATAAGATTCCTTCCTATGTTAATCAGTTATCCCCCACATTTTATAATGATAACTAGGGCAATAGTTAATGTCTATCATTTTGATTCCTCCCCCTCCCAGGGGGAGGTGCCCGAAGGGCGGAGGAGGTGATACGAAGTTCACTTGATGTCATTAAAAATCATCAAACTGAAAACTATCATCACGAATATCGAAACATTCATCCTGACCACTTTCAACCATCTCAACATAATCTTTAAAATCTAAAATCACGGCGATATTTTCCTCATTTTCCTGAATAGCCACTGGTGTGCTTTTTAACCATTTGATCACAGAAGGAAAATCTTGCTGAGCTTCTCGGGCAGTATAGGTTTTCATCATTGAACTCCATTTGAATGATAATTAAACAAAGATCTTCTAATAGCGAAAGGACTTCAACAACACCGTTAATTACGCGGGTTGACACCCGTTTACTAGTCACGTATTTTAGAACGTCCCAGATCGAGTATTTTTGTTCCTGGGCATGTCAAAAAATGGTTTGATACCGGAGTGAACTTACTAGTTCATGAGGACAGAAAACCATTTTTTGGCTTGTCCAGGAACAAAAAGACGAAGATCTGAAGGCACGTAGCTCAGTGGTAGAGCACTACCTTGACATGGTAGGGGTCGGTGGTTCAATCCCACTCGTGCCTACCAGTATAAATTAACGTGGTGTAAAAATGTCTATGCCCTCAATAAAACTCCCAGATGGAAGTCAAAAAAATTACGATTCACCAGTCAGTGTTTCACACGTTGCTGCTGATATTGGTGCCGGTTTAGCCAAAGCAGCCATCGCTGCTAAAGTCAATGATCGTCTAGTGGATACCAGCTTCACCATCAATACCGATGCCTCACTCAGCATCATCACGAGCAAAGATCCTGAAGGCCTCGAGGTCATACGACACTCATGCGCCCATTTATTAGCCCATGCCGTTAAAGAACTGTATCCAGAAGCACAAGTGACTATTGGACCTGTGATCGAAGATGGCTTTTATTATGATTTTGCCTATGAGCCAGGTTTCACTCTCGACGACCTTCCTAAAATTGAACAACGCATGAGTGAAATTGCGGCCAGAGATTTTCCAGTCACTCGTGAAGAAATCGCCAGAGATAAAGCCATCACTTTATTCAGAAAAATGGGTGAAGAATATAAGGCTCTTATTATTGAGGATTTACCTGAAAATGAAGTGCTAACTATCTATAAACAAGGTGAATTTTTAGATCTTTGTCGCGGTCCTCACGTACCCAGAACTGGCATACTCAATGCCTTTAAACTGACCAAAGTATCGGGTGCTTATTGGCGAGGCGATTCAAATAATGCTGTATTACAACGAGTCTACGGAACTGCCTGGCCTGATAAAAAATCACTCGCTGATTATTTACATCGACTTGAAGAAGCTGAAAAACGCGACCATCGTAAACTTGCCAAAAAAATGGATCTTTTTCATATGCAAGAAGAAGCACCTGGTATGGTATTTTGGCACCCGAAGGGATGGACTCTTCGTCAAGTTGTGGTGGAATATATTCGACGAAAAATCGAAGAATTTGGGTATCGAGAAATTAATACACCTTTGGTTGCCGACCAAACATTATGGAAAAAATCCGGTCATATGGATAAATATTCCGCTGAAATGTTTTTAACTGAATCTGAAAATAGGCATTACGCTATCAAACCCATGAGCTGTCCATGTCACGTTCAGGTCTATAATCAAGGCCTAAAAAGTTATAGAGATCTGCCATTACGGCTGGCTGAATTTGGTTCCTGTCATCGAAATGAACACTCGGGAACCTTACACGGCTTAATGCGCCTAAGAAATTTCACCCAAGATGATGCTCATATTTTTTGCACGGAAGATCAAATTCAGACTGAAGTCGCGAATTTTATTCAGCTTGCGATCGATGTTTATAAAAATTTTGGATTTGAAGACATTATTATTCGCTTATCCACTCGTCCAACACAACGAATCGGTGCCGAAGAAACCTGGGACAGGGCTGAAAAAGCACTCGAGGTTGCACTGAATGATCAAAAATTGACTTGGGAATTAAAAGAAGGGGACGGAGCATTTTACGGACCTAAAATAGATTTCTCTCTCAAAGATTGTATTGGTCGTATTTGGCAGTGTGGAACCATTCAATTAGATTTTATGATGCCTGGCCGCTTAGGTGCTACTTATATCGCTGAAGATGGTAGCAAACAGGTTCCCGTCATGTTACATCGTGCTATTTTTGGATCGGTAGAACGCTTCTTGGGTATATTGCTCGAGCAATACGGTGGAAATTTACCCCTTTGGTTAGCCCCAGAGCAAGTTGTGGTCATGAATATTACTGATGATCAGGCTGATTCTGTGAATAATGTGGCCAAAGCTCTCAAAAAAGTGGGTCTAAGAGTCATTACAGACTTGAGAAACGAGAAGATCGGCTTTAAAATCCGTGAGCACAGTTTACAGCGTGTTCCATATTTGATCATTATTGGGGCAAAAGAAAAAGAGGCCGGTACTGTTACACTAAGAACTCAAGCTGGAGAAGACCTGGGGTCAATGAACTTGCAGGAATTGATTGATAGACTACAATCAGAAATACAACCCTTTATAGGAGGAAAGTAATATTTCATCGAAGAAAACTCGCGTAAATGAGGACATCACCGCCAAAACGGTACGCCTCATTGACAATAATGGTGATCAATTAGGAATTGTTCCTATCTCTCAAGCCCGAAACTCAGCCATCGAAGCCGGATTAGATTTGGTAGAAATTGCACCCAATTCTGACCCACCTGTATGTCGTATTATGGACTTTGGCAAATATATCTACGAGTTACGTAAAAAACATAAGAACAAATCCCCTCAGGTTCAGATCAAAGAAATCAAATTCCGACCCACCACCGATGTTGGTGACTACCAAGTTAAACTCCGAAAAATCAAAGAATTTCTCACTGAAGGACACAAGGTAAAAATAACTGTGAGATTCCGAGGACGAGAAATGATGCATCCTGAACTTGGTTTGGATTTACTTGTGCGTTTGGAAAAAGATCTGATTGAAGATGGGCAAATCGAATCTTCTGCTAAACGTGAAGGTAAACAAATTGCGATGGTAGTTGGGCCGATAAGAAAATAGAGAACTTGTCATCCCGGCAGAGGCCGGGATGACAACACATTATCCAGAAGCTGCCACTTCAAATTGATGTTTTTCTTCCCATTGATCAAACTCATCTTGCAATTGTGCCGCTTTTTTCTTATCTAAGAGCAAAATAGAAAATTGATCACTGGGTTTACCATTAACATCATCTTCATCCGTGTAAACTGATCTAAAAAAGTATGATTTAGTGTTGTTTTTCTTGTTAGTACGTTTTTTTAATGGCATTTTATCGTAGTTATTGACACGATTTTCAATACTAAAATTAGGTTTATCTTCCTGTTTAAACTTTTCATAATCTTCACGATTAAAGGTTAATTTAATGACGTCATTTCTGTGCAAGGCACTATAGATAATCCAAATTAAGGCATGACTGATAAACGGTAAAATAATACCGACAACTGACATCGCAATAGCAACCTTTAAATGATGCTCTTTATCCTTTTGTTGTTGCTGATATAAGGCTAATAATAAATCTGCCGCAGCAAATTGTATGGCTCTTTTTTCTGGCGTCACTTTCTTTTCTTTTGAGGTTGCGTTAATTGCTAAAGCTAGTCGTTTAGCCATCGGCAAACGGGCAGAAGTTTTATCAAATTTGCTCTTGATAGCGATAACCAATTCATCGGTTAAATCCTTAGATATTTTCAAGGATCCACTAGAAGCTCTAAGAACCTGTTCGATGGAAGCTCTAAGAGGAGAAGTGGTTTTAGCCTTTGATCTCAAATCCACTTTTTTCTTGGGCTCAGGCGGAGGAATGTGCGCCAATTGCGCATTAAAATGTTGTTCCCAGGAATCACGTTTCGCCAGAATCTGTTCTGTTGTTAATGCTGGGGATCTAAAACAATAAGTAGTTTCACATTGATCATCTTCTAATTCTTTTCGATTAATTCTACTATCTAATACAAGCAGGTTCAGATAGTCAGTTTGATCTGCTAGCAATTTATGTTGAGAAATTTCTTTTACCGTAGGTATTATGGTCAGTTTATCACTAATATTCTGATCAGAAAAAACAGGTTCACTGAAAAAATCATCATCTACAGATAATGTATTTTTAATTTGATTTTTTATAACAGCTAATGCTTTTTCATCGAAGGCTTCTGGTAGTGAGCTGATACAAATTAGTTCACAAACTTCATTGACAATTCTAATACCATAAATAGCAGACTCATCACCTTGTTGAACATGAATACCAAAAGCAATAGGACGTACATTCTGTAATAATGCTGCATATCCCACTGTTTCTTCTTGGATCAAAGAAAGCGTTTCATCCTCATTCAAGGATTTACGATAAGCTTTACAGTCTGACACTCTTAACTTGGGAGCAGCTAATTCATTCGAAAGGTACTTATCAAGAAACTCATGTTTGGGATCAAGTCTTCCAGAAACTACCGTAGTTTCAGAAGTATCGATCTGATCAGATTGGATAGGTTCCTCAAAAAAATCATCCCCCACCGATAAGACATTTTTGATTCCAGCTTTGATAGCATTTAATACTCTTTCATTATACTCATCCTCAAACGAACTACTACAAATCAGCTCACAGGAATCTTCACCAATTCTTGCCCCATAAATGGCGCATTCATCACCCTGTTGAACATGAATATTAAAAGTGCATGGTCGAGCTTTATTAAAGAAGCCAACATATTTTGCTGTTTCACTTCGAATGGTTGAAGCCTTAGGCAATTTTTTAGATTTTTTTTCATCATTCAATCTTATTCCAGCAAAGGAATAATAAACCTCAGCCAAGGCTTTTTTAACAATACTGCGATTTCGTCTATAACAAGCGATAGCATTTTCTAAATGCTCCACTTGCAATGAAAGAGGAATATTAGGATTAACTTGTAAAGATACCGTTGTGGAAATAGGGCCACAAGAAACACCATCACCTTGATTGGCAAAGGCTTGTATAGGTTTGGCTATTTTCTTTTTATCAATACCTAAAGCTTCCATAATACCTGCTTTCATCCCATCAATAACCACATCATCAGGATAACCCCTTAATGTGCTTATCTTTAAAAGCTCAACAGAATTATTTTCATCAATTCTTGCAGCGTAAGTGTGATAATGACCACCTAAGTGCACAGGCATAACTAAGGTTATTGGCCGGGTTTCGGGTAAGTGTTGGCAAACTACTGCTGTACGCAATTTTGCTGATTCTTTCAATAATGAGTGAACCATAATATTTTCAGTAGCTTCAACTCGCTTTTCTTCTAAGTATCGCTCAATATTTTTTATTTTAAGGACGTCACCATAGGTTTTTAATTTTTGATTATTGAGTTCAGTGAAAGGTTCGAACTTATCAGTTTTAATTTTAACTTTATCAGCTTTGGTTTTACCAAGCGTTTCAGGTTCGGGATGATCCTTAGTCACAAAGTTTTTTTTCAAAAAAACCTTATGGGCTACAGCCTCATAGAAACAGGGGGGTAACTTCTCTTTTGGATCGAAGTTTTGATCTTCAATCTTCTCACGTAATAATCTTAAGAACTCAGTACCCGCTTTAAAAGATTGTTGCTCGGGTAGTGCATAGTAAATGATATTGGTATCTTCAGGGACATTGGGTTCATCATGGGTAGTATCGTTTTTAGAGGCTGAGGTAAATGGAAACCAATAGGCAGTTTCACTACCAATGGTACGAAGACCCTGAATAGCGCCCTCAATAAAACTCATTGGCACCCAGGTAGCCGTCTCGTTATGATTATTAACATCATATGAATTTTTAGTACTCATTGACCTTATTCCCCTCTAATTACATAGAAACCATTATACATGACTAATATAGTAGACACAATAGGTTGATTGGGCCTAAAGACCATGCTAAACTCGCCAACTTTGTAATAACTGGAGCGTTTGGATGCCCAAGCTAAAAACCAATAGTAGCGCTAAGAAGCGCTTTAAAGGTACTCGGATGAAGTGCCGACGAGCGAATCGTAATCATATTCTTACGAAGAAATCGACGAGTCGTAAACGTAACTTGCGCACACCAAATGCAGTCAATGCCAGTGATGAGCGCGCGATTAAGCGATTATTAAATCGAGCATAAGAGGAAGTTGAGATGGCTAGAGTCAAAAGAGGCGTTCAAGCGAAGGCACGCCACAAGAAGATAATGAAACAGGCTAAGGGGTACTTTGGTGCTCGTAGTCGTGTCTATCGCGTCGCTAAACAGGCTGTTATCAAAGCTGCTCAATATGCTTACCGTGACCGTCGTCAACGTAAGCGCCAATTCCGTGAATTGTGGATTGTCCGTATCAATGCCGGTGCTCGTGAAGTCGGTCTGAGTTACAGTCGTTTCATGGATGGTCTTAAAAAAGCAGGTATAGAGGTTGATCGTAAAGTGCTTGCTGATATCGCTGTGAAGGACAAGCTAGCCTTCTCTAAACTAGCAGATTCCGCCAAAGAAGCACTAGCAACATCTTAATATAATGACCAAGGATCTCACCAATATTCGTGAGGAAGTGTTAAGTGCTATTGGTGAGGCAAATGACCTCCAAGCCCTTGACCAAATCCGTGTGCATTATCTGGGTAAAAAGGGCGTTTTGACGGAAATACTTCAAGGTTTAGGGTCACTTTCCCCCGAAGAACGACCCATTATGGGTGCAGAAGTGAATACCGTTAAGCAATTGATCCATCAATTGCTCACTGACCGTAAAGCCCAGCTACAATCCGCTGAACTCCAATATACCTTGATGGCTGAAGCCATTGATATCTCTCTTCCAGGCCGACAACAATCCCGAGGCACCCTCCACCCCCTCACTCAAGCAAAAATTCGCATAGAAGAATGCTTTCAAAGCATGGGTTTTGAGATAAAAGAAGGCCCAGAGATCGAGAGTGATTATTATAACTTTGAAGCTTTGAACATACCTGAGCACCATCCTGCTAAAGCCATGCAAGATACCTTCTACTTTGATGATGGAATGCTCTTGCGTACTCATACCTCAAACATTCAAATCCGTGTGATGGAACAACAGAAACCCCCATTACGGATCATTACCCGTGGCCCAGTGTACCGATGTGAGAGCGATAGAACGCACTCACCGATGTTTAATCAACTTGAAGGTTTGATGATTGATGAGAAAACTAGCCTTGCAGACCTCAAAAGTATATTAAATGAGTTTCTGACCTCGTTTTTCGGACGTGAAATTATTACTCGTTTTAGAGCCTCCTATTTCCCCTTTACTGAACCAGGCGCCGAAATGGACATGCAATGCGTGATTTGTGAAGGCAATGGTTGCCAAGTCTGCAAAAGTACGGGTTGGTTAGAAATTTTAGGTTGCGGAATGGTGCATCCTAATGTATTAAAAGCGGTTGGTATCGATAGTGAAAAATATATCGGTTTTGCCTTTGGTATGGGTATTGATCGTGTTGCGATGATTCGATATGGTATCGATGATTTGCGTTTGTTTTACGAGAATGACCTTCGCTTTCTCAAACAATTCTAAGGTTAGTGCATGAAATTCAGTGAGCAATGGTTAAGAGAGTGGGTGAATCCCTCACTATCAACTGAAGAACTGTGCCATCAATTAACGATGGCTGGTTTGGAAATTGAAAGTGCTGAACCCGTTGCACCTCCTTTCACTAATGTTGTCGTCGCTCAAATTGTTTCAGCCACCAAACACCCTAATGCTGACAAATTAAATCTCTGTACAGTGAGCACAGGCTCTGGTGATAATCTTTCCGTAGTGTGTGGTGGAGTCAATGTCAGAAATGGTATGAAAGTGGCTTTGGCCAAAGTAGGTGCTATTTTACCGGGTGATTTTAAAATTAATCAATCCACGATACGAGGCCAATTATCTGAAGGGATGCTCTGTGCGACTCATGAGATTGGCATAGGTGAATGTCCAGAAAAGCATATTATGGAGCTACCAGAGGACGCACCCTTAGGTAAAGATATACGTGAATATTTATCACTCGATGATATGATTATTGATATCGATTTGACTCCAAATCGTGGAGATTGCCTGAGTATTTTAGGTGTGGCGAGAGATATCAGTGCCATCACTGCCATTCCTTATCAACAACCCATTGTTACTACTCAAGAAATCGCAATTAAAAATACACTTAAAGTCTCTGTGGATGCAAAAAATGCTTGTCCTCGTTATGCAGGACGAATCATCAAAAATATTAATCCTACCGCTTCAACGCCCTTGTGGATGCAAGAAAGATTGCGTCGAAGTGGATTACGAACTATTCATCCTATCGTTGATATTACGAATTACGTCATGCTAGAACTGGGACAGCCCTTACACGCTTTTGATCTCTCAACCATTAAGGGACATATCAAGGTTCGGCTAGCCAAAGCAGGGGAGACCCTGACGTTATTAGATGCTAAAGAGATTGAGCTACACCCAGAGTCCTTAGTGATCGCTGATGATAAGGTACCCTTAGCTCTGGCTGGAGTCATGGGTGGTTTAGCATCCAGTGTGACGCTCAAAACCACTGATATATTTTTAGAAAGCGCTTTTTTTGATCCCGTACTGATTAATAAAACGAGTCAACGTTACAGCATTCAAAGCGATTCAGCTTATCGTTTTGCTAGAGGTGTTGATTTTTCACTGCAAGTCAAAGCACTAGAACGTATGACCCAACTTATTCTAGAGATCAGTGGTGGAGAATGCGGTCCCGTGGTAGAAGTTGTGCACGACGATGCTTTGCCATCACTTCCCGACATCAGCTTAAGAACTTCACGTATTGCTCGAATAATAGGGGCTCAAGTATCTGATAAATCAACAGAAAAATATTTGAAATCACTCGAGATGAGGGTTGAAAATAAGGGCACTGATTTCATCGTTAGCCCACCTGCACATCGATTTGATATTCGTACAGAAATTGATTTGGTTGAAGAAGTTGCTCGGCTCTATGGCTATGAAAATATCCCCATCCACGTTCCAGAAGCCCAACTCATTTCACGTCCACAACCTTTGAAACAACTTCCTCTGAATAGAATTCGAGATTATTTAGTGGACCTGGGTTATCAAGAAATTATTAGCTACAGTTTCGTTGATCCTAAATTAGCGGATGCCTTCTCACAATCCACTGAATTTAGAAAATTGATCAATCCCATTTCCAGTGAAATGTCAGTCATGCGGGAAAATCATTGGCCTGGCCTGATTCAAACTTATCTCTATAATCAGGCGCGTCAAGAAATGCGACATCGCTACTTTGAAACTGGTTTGTGCTTTTTGCAAAACAAAGAAAAACTTTCACAAACTCAACGAGTTGGTGGACTAATCTCTGGTGATTCCTATCCTGAAAACTGGATAAATCCCAAGCAAAAAGTTGATTTTTTTGACCTTAAGGGTCTGGTTGAAGGTATTTTAAATCTCTCTTTACATCAAGAGGAATATACCTTTGAACCCACCCATCACCCTGCCTTACACCCCGGTCAAAGTGCAGAAATTAAATTGAACGGAGTCTCTGTGGGTTATCTAGGTCTTTTGCATCCACAATGGCGACAAAAGTTCTCCATAAAAGCAGAATTGTATTTGTTTGATTTAGATTTGAGTATTATAATCAACACCTTGCTACCACATTATCAGGCAGTTTCTAAGTATCCAACGACTCGGCGTGATATTGCGGTAGTAGTGGAACAGGATCTTCCCGTTGTGAAATTGATGAAGGATATCAAACAGGTAGCAGGTAGTGTCTTATATGACACCCAAATTTTTGATGTATATGTAGGCGAGGGAATTGATCCGGCTAAGAAAAGTATAGCAATCGGATTGACATTTAATGACCCCTCAAGAACACTAGTTGATGAAGAGGTTAATACATTGATGGAAAAAATAATAACCAGCTTGAAATCGCAGTTTAATGCAACCCTGAGGATATGACATTATGGCATTAACCAAAGCAGAACTTGCTGATCATTTGTTTCAGAACTTAGGTTTAAGTAAACGTGAAGCAAGAGAAGTCATCGATGCATTTTTTGATGAAATTATTGAATCACTAGAGCGAGGCGAAAACGTGAAGCTCTCAGGATTTGGTAATTTTAAACTCAGAAATAAAAAAGCCCGTCCAGGCCGAAATCCAAAAACGGGTAATGAGGTAGAGATTTCAGCGCGGAAAGTCGTTACCTTCCGTGCAGGACAAAAACTAAGAGCAAAGGTAGAAAAATATGCAGGACGTAAAAATGAAAACAATCGATCTTCCACCGATTCCTGATAAATATTACTTCACCATTGGTGAGGTGAGTCAAATATGCAAATTGAAGCAACATGTGTTGAGATACTGGGAACAGGAATTCCCGCAACTTGCCCCTAATCGTCGTGGAAATAGACGATATTATGAACGAAAAGATGTGATCATGGTTCGAGAAATTCGATCATTATTATATGAAGAAGGGTTCACAATTGAAGGAGCACGAGCTAGACTCTCTTCCGACACCAAAGAAAAACGGATGAGTGATACTAAAGTCATGGATTCTATACACCGAGCAATCTCTGAGTTAGAAAGTATATTAACAGAGCTTGAGACAGGTGAATCAACCTAATTAATCGGGGCGTAGCGCAGCCTGGTAGCGCACTTGCATGGGGTGCAAGGGGTCGAAGG
>CAZYYU010000017.1:0-18779 GCA_964651735.1 uncultured Gammaproteobacteria bacterium
TGTGTGTGTGTGTGTGTGTGTGTGTGTGTGTGTGTGTGTGTGTGTGTGTTGAGCGCTGACGTCTGCACCGTAACAACAACAGCGGCAGCACAAACCCTTGGCCTTGGACTGCGTCTTGACGGCGCTGATGACGCCGCTGAGAGCTCGAGCCTCGTCCATGGTCAGCGAGTGCTGGAACACCTTCACGAACGCGGCCGGCGCGCCCTGTGCTGCCAGTATCACGTTCAGAATCTGCGCCTGCTCCCGAATCCGTTCGCCCTGCCACGTCACGTCACGCCACACACACACGCACGTCAGCTGTCGCGGCGCGCCACAAGACACCGCACTTCGTTGGGCGGCGCCGCGGCCTGCAGCTTGCCGATGATGTGGTGGTACACCAGGAAGAAGGCGTTGTTCATCACGTCCTGTGATCGGGCGCTGACGTACAGGTCGATGACGCGTGTCTGGGGGGGGCCGGAGACAGTGAGCACAGTGGCCGCGCTGCAACGCAGCACGCACCACACTCCAGCCCGCGTCCTTCAGCCGTGCAGCGTCCACAGTGGCGCTGCGTCTGCACAGGCTCCTGCTCAAACACCGCCGACTGCACCCCAACGATCCCCAACGCACCGGTCCTTGCTCACGTTGACCAGGCAGTTGAACAGCAGCCTCAGTGCCAGCCCAAACAGATCGTCGCCCTGTCACCAACAAACAACGGCCGCGGTCAGCGCCCAGCCACGGACGTCCGCAGCACGAACCAGAGGCTCCACCGCAAACGCCATGACGCGCACAACACGCAGATCCAGCTCGGCCACTTTGCCGTAGTTGACGTCGCCGTTTCGGGCCGTCTGGAACAGCACCAGATTCAGTGCGGCGTGCCACACTGCAGCGCTGGTCTCCTCCTGCCACGCAGTGCACGTCACCGTCACCGTCAACGCTCAGACCGCAGCCCCACACACACAACCACACACTGACCAGCTGCAACAGGCGCAGCAGCGTCTCTCGCGTGACCGTCCACAACGCGTTGAGCGTCTGCCCCACTTTGCTGGCCGCCGAGGCCGACTGCAGGTCCAGCTCCGGCAGCGTGATGGAGCCGCGAGTCGTGCCTGGGCCGCCGCGACTGTCAGCCGCGGCCACACCGCAGCTCAGCGCTCACCGCGCAGCAGACGTGACGTGGTGTTCTGCTGGGTCTTGGCGCTGCTGAAGAGCGCCGACGCGGTGGTCATGTTGGCGTGCACGCACAGGTTGAGCAGCAGGTTGAGGGCGTGCAGCCTCACACGCTCGTCTTCGCGCGCCACCATTCGGAACACGTTGCTCAGCACCCTCTTCGCCGCCACTTCCGGCGCCTGATTCCGGCGCCCGTCAACGCCGCCCATCACACACACGCCCTCACAACGCAACTTGCGACACGAAGTTGTCCATCAGCGCCTTGACCAGCACCTTGGCCGAGCTTTGCTTAGGGCACGAGCATGGCTGCTGATGGCAACGCTACCTTGGTGGCCATCATGTGGCGCTCTGCACCGCCGCACGTCAGCGCCGCACAGCGCAGCGGCTGCACGCACCCTTGCCACACGCGTCCTCGTGGATCACCACGTACAGCAGTTTGCGCAGCTCGTTCTCGTTCAGATCCAGCGGCTTCTGCTTGTCGTACACCACAGTCTTGATCGCGGCCCGCTTCTTGTTCTGCAACACCTGCAAGACCACGGTTCAGCGCCACATACACACAGAGCACACAGCACACACACAACCTGCTGTCTGGCGGCCTTGAGCCCTGTCTGCATCTTGAAGTCCGCCACCACTGCAACACGATCCGCCACTTTGGGCGCGAAGACGTCGATGCACAGCTGCGGGCAGCCACGTCAGTGAAAGGAGCGCGACCAAGGCTGGCCAACGAACCTGGTTGGCCGTGCTCTCGAACGAGTCGGAGCCGCGTTCACTGTGCATCATGAAGAAGGAGCGCGTCTGCAGCCTGCCCTCCACATCTGCCACCTGTTGTTGCCGAGAGCGCGTGTGTGTGTGTGTAAGTGTGTGTGGCGGCCTGACAGCACGCAACGCACATTCTGCTCTCGCAGGGCCAGCAGCCAGTAGTTGCCGATGCTCATGGCGGAGAAGGGTGTGAGCGGGCTGGCTTTGAGCGCAATCTGCGGCGCCCCGCTACGCGGCGACTCCAGCTGGTGCTGGTGCTGGCGTGCCAGTTGTTGCTGCCGTCGACATGCAGTGAGCAGCACTGAGAGGTCCCACGCGCGACCGCGGCACCTGCACCAAGGCGCGCAAGAACGTCATGGTCTGGCCCACGCCCTCGCCCTTGAGCTCCTGCGTGGCCGGGAAATGGTCCAGGAACAGCAGCGTGTCCAGCGCGGTGGGCGGGCAGCGTGGGATGTGCTTCTGCAGCGACGGGAAGGCTGCTCAGACAAAGCGCGGGCCTCCACGGCCGGCACCCCACCTTGAGCAGAAACAGGACCTTGGCCTGCACGCGGCCGTCGCGCGTTTTGTCGTCAAGCACGCGGTTCACCAGCTCGCGGTAGCACAGGTCGCGCGTCTTGGGGTCCTCCAGGTACCTGCGGCGGAGGGGCCTGGTCAGCACGCAACAGGCATGCGCGCCAACACGGGCCCCCCAGACAAAAGCAAGCACGACGCGCGCCCGGTGCAGGCGCGCCCGGTGCGGTGGGGCAGGGAGAGAGCGTGCGCCACAGCGCGCTGGTCGCTTACTTGAGCAACTTGCTCTGCTCCTCGCCTTGCGCGTCGCCGGCCGTGGTGTTCTCGTACACCGAGCGCTGGATCCACAGCCTCACCACGCTGAAGTGCTCCGCAGCCCCGGCGGCGTCGGGGCCAACCGCTCCGCTGGCCATGCCGGCCGCAGCAGGAACTGCTCCACTGCTCGCTCCACCTCCACCCCCCTCGACCCCTAACACACGGCGCCTCCCTCCTGACTGGGTCCGCCCCTCCACTGCACACGGCACTTTTCTTGTCGACTGCCGCCCGAGCGCATGTGCACAATGTCGCGCGCGCTCCCGCTCCCAATGGAGAGCGCCGTCGAACCAGGAGGGGGACTTGTCGTCACACCTTCCAAGACACAACTGCACCTCCGTGGTGCCACTTGAGCTCGGGCCAGCGGCGCTGCAGCCGGTCCTTGCGCCCCTCGTTGAGCCCAACCTGCAGGATCCATCAACTCTCAGAAGCGGTCCTACTCAACACATCGCACACACACACGCAACCTCCATGAGCAGCGCGCCGCCAGCCCTCAGCGCTCGTGGCGTCCACTGCAGCACGCGGTGGGCCACCGCCAGACCATCGCGGCTCTGTCCGTACAGGGCCAACTTGGGCTCGCGTCTGTACTCTTCGGGCAGCGTGGACACGCGATGCGACGCCACCTGCAAGCAGTAGCAGCAGTGAGGCATCAGCAAATGACGGCTCCGTGCTGCACGCACATAGGGCGGGTTGCAGAGGATCAGGTCGTACTCAGACGGGGATGACACTTGCTCAAATAGATCCTGCGGCGCAGTGTGACAGGAAGCAACGACCGTCGCCACCGCCACGCACAGATTGCACAAGCTTGACGCGGTTGTGGAGAGAGTAGTCTGTCACGTTGCGCTCCGCCACGGCCAGCGCATCACCCGACAGGTCTGCGGCGTCCACACGCGCCTCTGGATACCGCAGCGCAGCCAGAATGGCCAAGCAGGCGCTGCCGCAACTGCCAAGACGGCTGGGTTCAGCAGCAGCCAAGACCGCGGCCGTGAGCGCGAGCATGCTCCTCACCACAGATCGAGGACGCGGCGCGGCGCCCGTCCTTGCAGCAGCGTCTGGTCGAGGTAGGCCGAGAAGCGGGTGTCCGGCAGCAGGTATTCGAGCAGATACGAGCGCGGGATGATGCAACGCTCGTCCACGTAGAAGCGGTGCGTGCCCAGGTACGCCTCGCGAAGAATGTAGGCCGCGGGCTCGCCGCGCAATCGCCGCTGCAGCGCTGTCTCCACCTGCGCCCACTGCTGCGGCGTGATGGCGCGGTCCGGATCGGGCTCGGCGTGCACGGGCAGCCCTGCACACCGCAGCACAATCCACCCCGCGTCTTGTTGCGCACACCAGCTGCCTTGCCCGTACGTCAGCTTGTGTGCCGCAGCCTCCAGCCGCGCCGTGGCTGCGATCATTGCCTCTCGCAGCTTCATGGACGAAAGCCCAACCCTCCTGCAGCGAGTCACTTTTTTTTGCGTTTCTTGCTGTTCGTCGATTTGCGCCGGTTGTCATGCTCTGCCATCATGGGCACGTGGCGGTAGTCTTCGGGCCGCCACAGCACAATCTCGTCGTCGCGGCTCACCCGCCCGTGCAGCAGCAGCAGCTGGCTCACGTCGTCGCGCAGCGCGTTGACCAGCAGCGTGGCGTTGCTCAGCTCCTCTGCACAGCACTGCGTCTGCCGCTTGACAGCGCGGATGGCGTCGGCGATGCGCCGGTTCTCTGTCTCGCTGGGGTTCTCCTCCACGCCTTTGAGCAGCGGATGTGGGGCCGGGAACCCGACCAGGGGTTGCTGTGGGTTGCGCACCAGCGCGTCCCTCATCACAGCCCTGCTTGTGTCAGCGACCCGCCACCACCAGTACACGCAACACCCCAACACACCCAGGGTCCATGAAAACAATGTCCTCCTGGAACTCGGCCACCACGGGCACGCGAACGTTGGGGGGCTTGCCGTTAAGGGGGTGGAGCCTCAGCTGATGCAGCAGCACCACGGGCTCCTCGTTGGGGTCCAAGAAGTGCAGCACCTAGCGGGGAAGGCCCGCTGAATGCACCACCACCACCGGTGCGCCCCCTCGTACCATGCGGATCTCGAACTCGCCCCAGCCCACTTCGGTGACCTCAAAGGGCGGCTGCCGGACCACGCGCACAGGCTGCTCGAAGCTCTCGTGCAGATGAAACTCCACGTCGCGCAGCATGTAGCTCAGGTCCTCGTTGTACGGGCCCCGCACGAACACGGTCCAGCTGTGCGTCTTGGTCTGCGGCCGCTTGGGCCCCAGCCAGAAGGCGATGCTGCCAAACAGCACGCTGCGGGAGAACATGACGCCCTGCTCGGCTGCTGCTGCTGCTGCTGCAGAGGGCGCAGGCGCGGGGGCGGCCACAGCCTCCAGCTTGACCACGTCCGGGACATCCATGCAGCCCCTCTCCCGCAGCGCAACAGTTGGCGGAGGGCCGCGCGACCCGCGATGCTGGAGGACGACGATGATGACGAGGCGCTGGCCCGGACACGGCTGCAGGGCTCCGACGGCGCCTACTTGTGGGAGCGGAACGCGGTGGGGGCTGGCGCGTGGGACGCTGAGCACGCAGCGGGCAGCGGTGGCGGCGGCGCTGGGGCGGCAGGGCGGCAGACCTTGCCTGGCTCGGCACCGGCAGGGGCTTGTCGTCGCGGTCTGGCGCGCCACATGGTGCTGGTGCTGGACTGCTCGGCGTCCATGGAGCAGAGCGATCCCCCGCCGTCGCGCCTGCTGTTCGTGGTGAAGGAGCTGCGGGCCTTCTTGGCCGCGCTGTTCCTCGCGTGCCCGCTCAGCTCCGTGAGCCTGCTGGCCAGCAGCAACGGCACGTGCGCCCGGCTGTGCTCGCTATCGTCGTCGCTCACGGCGCTCAACGCGGCTTTGGACGCGGTGCCGGACCCTGCGGGTCTTCCCTCGGTGCAGCATGCACTCGACATGGCCACCGCAGAGCTGCGTTACTCGCCCGCGCACTGCACGCGCGAGGTCCTGTTCGTGCTGTCGTCACTGTCCACCGCAGACCCCGGCTCCATCCACGAGTCCATCGCCGCTGCTGTCGAGCAGCGCTTGGTGCTCAACACGCTGCATCTGGCAGCGGAGGTGCACGTGTTCAAGCAGATGACGGTGAAGAGTGGCGGCACGCACAGCACGTCCCTAGACCCGCCTCACTTTCACGCGCTGCTGCACGCGCACGTGGAGCCGCCCGCGCTGACCAGCACAGCGCAGACCATCACCACGCTGGTGCTCATGGGCTTTCCCGACAGCAAGCTGTGCCCGCGCTGTGGGGCCAGCAGCGCCCACACTGTGCCGGGCCAGTGCTCGGTGTGCACGCTGCCCCTGATCCGCGCCTCACACCTGGCGCGCTCCTACCACCATCTGCTGCCGGTGCCGGCGTTTGCAAGCGTGGACAGCGTGCCCGCCGACTCTCGCTGCGGTGGATGTGGCAACGCGGTGGCCGGCGCGGCTGCCCAGTGCCCGCGTTGCACTGGCCACTTCTGCTTTGCGTGCGACTCCTACATCCACACCCAGTTGCACGTGTGCCCCACGTGCCAGTGACGCACATCTCCCGTGTAGTGGCGGTGGCGGCGGCGGCGGCGGCGCAGCCACTTGCTTTGCGCGGCGGCCGAAAACGCCACTCCCCGGCGGTGATGAAGGCATTCTTCTTCTTCTTCTTCATTGCTTCTTGTCCTTGATTGGCCCTTGCTTGGCAAAGGCGAAGAACGCCGTTGCCAGCTGCGCCAGCTGCAACAGCAACACGATGAGGTGGTCCTCCAGCTGGCCACCTTCCCGCTCGTGGGGCAGCACCCGCGTCACGGTGACGGACACGAGCACCACGAAGAGCGCCATTTGCACAACATCCGCCACCTGCGCGGGGGTTGCAGCGTGAGCCACCGGCGCATCCTTGTGCGTGCAAAGACCTTGCGCGCTTTGCCAAGCGTCAGCACAGGGCCACAGCCAAGTACGCAACAGCACCTCGCGGAGACGACCGCGTGAACGCAAACACAAAGTTCAACGTGTTGGTGATGAGCCCCGAGACCAGCATCAGCACGTTGAACACAGTGAACCACGTCGGGGCCCTGACAAGCGGTCAGCACGGCACATGCGGTTTTTGCGGCCAAAAACGTGCCCTTCGGCCTTGGCGGCATAGAACTCCTTGCGCATGGCCGGGCTGCCGCTTTGGTCCACCACCAGCGCCAGCAGCGTGAAGCCGATGAAGACGCCCTGCCGACGACGACGACGACGCGTCACCAACGCCCACAGCCGCACGGCATCGCCCGAACCAGGAAGAGCGCGTTGATGGGCGCAGGCGCGATTGGCAGTGACTTGTTGGAGCTCATCTCCTCCAACGACGAAGCCCAAGAAGCCCAAGAAAGTTGTACAAAATGAGCACTTTGTTCTCATTCGCAAACCTCGAGCGCGGCTCGTTCGGGCGATGCTCGCATGTCGCTTGCTCAGATGATGTTGCACTTCTGGATCAGCTGCTTGGCCTTGTTCTCCTTGCTGGGCTTGCCAGTGGAGTCGGAGGCCACGGCCTTGCGGGCCTTGCGGATCTCGCGCACTGTGTGCATGCCGTGAGCAAGGAGCCGGACGCCACGCCAACACACGCACGCACCAAGCTCGAAGAAGGACTCGTCCACGTTGATGCGGGACAGAGCGGACGTCTCGAAGAAGGGCACGCCAAAGCTGCGCGCCAGATCCTCGCCCTCGGCCTTGGTGACCTGGCGGTCCTCGGCCAGATCGCACTTGTTGCCGCAGATGACCATGGGCACCTTGTCAGCGTCCTTGACGCGCAGGATTTGGTCGCGGAACGTGGTGACCTCGTCGAAGGCGTCGCGCGAGTTGATGGCGTACACCACGATGAAGCCCTCTCCGCCCTGGGTCGCCGCGCGCGTGTGAGGCGGGCAAGCGCGCACCCAGGGGGAGCCGGGGCGTACCTGCATGTACTGGTCGCGCATGGCGCTGTACTCCTCCTGGCCGGCCGTGTCCAAAATGTCCAGCAGGCACACCTCGTCGTCGATGGACACTTGCTTGCGGTACGAGTCCTCAATGGTGGGGTCTGCGAGGGGGCGCCGCGGTGAGCAAGGGGGGCGCGCGCGCGACGACGCGAGAGGCGGTACCGTATTCGTCGATGAAGTGCGATTGCACCAGCTGGATGGTGAGCGCGCTCTTGCCCACGCCGCCGCCTCCCAGGATGACCAGCTTGTACTCGGTTGCCTGGCGAGGCGGGCGTGAGGGCAAAGCAAACAAAACTGGGAAGCGGGGACGCACCATGGTTGTTGTGGTGGTGTGGTGTGGTGCGTGACCCTTTGTCGCGACTCGTAACTGGTGTGCCGATTGCGCGAGCCGTGTTTTGTCCTGCGTTCCAAAAATAGAACGATTTTATTTTTTTATTTTTTTTATTTTTTATTTTTTTCGTCGTCGATGCTGCGTGCCAGCGCAACCGGTTGGACGCCGGCGCTTCCTGACGCCTTGTTACAAGCACCTTTTTTTTACAGATTGCGCTGCGCCATGGCACCGCACAGCTCGCTCTGGTAAGTGCGCAACTGCGCCTCCAGCACCGCGTAGCAGTCGCGCAGCTTGGCCACGTCCGCTGCCTGGCTCTCCTGCAGCTGCAGCAGCTTGGCCTGCATCCTGTCCAGCTGCTTGGCGCTCTCGCTCAGCTTGTTCTCGTTCTGCAACGCGTCCTGCTCCAGCTTGGCGCGCTCCTGCTGCGCCTTCTCCACCTGTGTGCGTTGCCACGTCAACAACACCATCGATCCCCTCTCCACAGAAGCAGCAGCCCTCACCTCGCGCAGCGCCTCCTTCTCCTTCTGCTTGCCTGCCTTGGTGGCGCGATTGATCTTCTCAGTCGCGTTCCGCAGCTGCACGTCCAGTTGCTCGCGCCGCGCGTCGGCCTGCTGCACCTGCAGCTCGGTGCGCTCCAGCGCCGTCTTGGCCTCCTTGGCCTGCCACGCCCCTCAGCACGTTGCACGCCAGCAGCCAACGCCAACAGCCAACCTGGCGCTCCCCCTCCTTCAGGCGGCGCTCCTCGTCCCCGCACTCGCGCATCAGCTCCACGCAATCTCGCACGTCCCGTTCAATGTCGCCGATGACCTGCCGGGCCTGAGTGCCACGCACACCACTGAGCCCTGCTCCTCACCTTGACTTTGCGCGCCAGTTGCTCGCTCTCCACGTCGAGCTTGGCGATGTGGCGCTTCTCGTGCTCCATCGTCTCTGCCCGGCAAATCAGCATCAACAACAAAGCTCGATGCTCTTCAACCTGTCAGCTCCCCAATCTCGCGCTTCATCTGCTCGGGGTTCTCCACGATGGACGACTTGATCACCACAATGTCGCTCTCTGTGCGCTCGTCAGTGGTGGGGCAGCAACACAGCAACACGTGTACCGCACCCACGTTGCCAATCTGCGTCTTGTGGGACTCGATCTGGGACACGGTCTCGCTGTTGGAGGCCTTGAGGTTGGCAATGTCCTCCTGCAGCCGCGCTCAGACGCGAGCAGCGCTGAGCAAACGAATGCTGAGCACCTTGAGCGTGGCCTGCTTGACGTTGAGTTCCATCACTTCCTTCTCCATGGCGCTGGTCTGGCGTGCGAGGGGGAGCAGGCCGTCAGCAGCGGTTGGCAGCGGCGTTGCCAGCACCCAACCTCCGTCGTCAGCTTGAGGATGACCGGCTCCTGCTGTTGCTGATGCTCTCTCAACGTGGCCAGACGCTGGTGGCCCTGTGCAACACAACGTCAGCTCGATGTGGCAGCGGTGGCGGCAGCGCCCACACACCGTGGCAAGGCTCTCTTCCAGGTCCTGCTTCTTGGCCAGCAGCTCGTCCGTCTGGTGCGTGAGCCGCGAGTAGCCCTCCAGCTTCTCTTCGCGGAACTTGGCAAAGTTGATCAGCGCTGACAGGTGTGTCCTGAAGCGCCTGCTGTTCGGAGCCGCGTACCTGGCCCGCCCCCACATCAGACAACGCCACCATCACTGAGCGCACTCACAAATCATCCTGCAGCATCGTCAGCACGGTTGAGCGCTTGGAGCCTGCCCACTGCGGCGCGGCTCACCTGCAGTGAGAAATCCGCGATGCCGCACGCAGTCATGAGTTTGCTGAGCGCCTTGTAGTACTTGAGCGTGGGCACAGCCTGCGGGGCTCCTGGTCAGCTAGCCCACGTTGGACGATACACAGCCTGACCTGCTTGTAGAGCTCCTGGTGTGGCAGGGCGTCGCCCACTGCCAGGTTGACTTCTTGGCGCTGGAACCCCATCAGCAGCTGAATGCGAGCCTGGTCAGTGCTGGAACCCCCCGTGCGGAGGATGGCGGCTGACCTGCACAAAGCCCTCGTACACGCTGCTCGTCACGTCGGGGGTCGGGTTCTGCCGCAATTCAAAATCCTGCCCGCTGCGCTGCCAGACAAGCGGCCGTACCGCCAAGTTCTTGGCCGTCAGAGGGATGCCCGCCTCCTTGGTGATGGCCCTGTCTCGCGTCGCTTGAGAAAACGGCGCGCCGTTCAAAAAGGCAGCGCACAGGATCTCCTCGGAGGACAGCAGCGGGAACGTGTGGTTCTCCTCCTCCATCTTCCCGCTCGCGCCGCAGCCCCTCTTCTGAGTTGGCGATTTCGTGGATTCGGCGCGAAGCGCAGAGGGGCTGCGTGGATGAGTTCTGGCAGTTCTGATGATAGCCGTGGAGTGGGGCGGCCACTGCTGGGCGCTGGGCGGCGCGGGGCCAGCATCTCTCTTCTGACGGCGCCGCGCCAAGTCGGGGCCCTACTGACGCAGGTGCCGGCGCGCGGACTGCGTTGTGCCTGGACCCTCAGTCCTCGCGACGCCAGATGCAAGTGCTGTCGCCAGTCCAGGCAGACCGGTTTCGCCACTTGCCTCTGCACAGCAGCTTTGGCGATGATGGACTCTCCAGCCCCTCTCCAGAGGTGCGCGGCGCGGCGGCCCTCCCTTTCGTGGTGCTGACACGACGTCCAGCCTTGCACGCCGCCGCGGGGCCGCTTGCTACGCTCGCTTTCGCGAGAGATGCTCATGGAGACGCAGGCAACGGGCTGCGTGGTGGTGCCCCGCTCTCATCGCGCCGCCAACAGAAGCTCTGCGGGGCTGACACGACGCAGGAGGAGTTCGAGAAGTTTCTGGCGCACCAGCTCGCCTCGGTGGGTGGCACACAGCTTGTTTTTGCGTGCTGCGTTGATGCGCGCCGCAGTCTTCCGCGATTCGACAGTCAACAGACAGTGCATTCAGTCAGGACTACAAGCTAGGCCAGTATCTGGGTCTGTGGCTGGCTTGAGCAGCCCTGTACAGTGCACTGATTGGGGGTGTGTGGCTGCAGGTGAGGGGGCCACGTCCAGTGTACGGCATGCAGTGCGCGCGCTCGATGGTCTCGACGTAGCGGTGAGCATTCACAGCGCACACTACACCGCCTCTTCCTTGACGCCGCCTCAGGTCAAGATCGTCAAGGCGCGAATGTTGCGGTCACATCGCTCGCTCTTCAGGTTGGACTGGGAGGCTGCAGTCTCGCTGCTGCTGCAGCAGCAACAGCAGTAGGAGCTCTGACGGATGATGCAGGGAGTTCGCCGTGTTGTCCAAGCTCCAGCACCCCAACATCATCAAGCTGCACGAGGCGGTGCGTTGCGGCGCGGCCTTTGTGCGTGCACTCTCAACAAACACCCACGAACCAGGTGCTGACCGAGTCCAGCCTGTTCATGATGTGAGAGCGCTGCTGTGCGTGAGCTGGCTGTGCGTTGACGGCGCTCAGAATGGAGCTGGCTGTGGGCGAGCAGCTGTTTGACCGCATCGTGCGCCAGCAGTCGTACGTGGAGGCCGATGCACGCTCCATCGTACGCACACTGCTGGGCGCCGTTGGATACCTGCATCTCAACGGCGTGGCTCACCGGTGAAGGCTGCCGCTGTCGTTGTTGGCGCGCCTGCTCATTCGTTGCAGGGACCTGAAGCCCGAGAACGTGATCGTGCCTGAGCAAGACTTGACGCAGCTGAAGATTGTGGACTTTGGGTTCGCTGCGTTTGACGAGGAGGCGGTGACGGGGCTGAGCACGCCGGTGGGCGGCACACCGGGCTACAAGGCGCCGGAGCAGCTGTGCAGCCTTGGCTACGGCACTGCGGTGTGGTGGTGGTGGCGGTGGCGGTGTGTGCTCACTGCTGTGTGCGTGTGTTGCAGGTGGATGTGTGGAGTCTGGGCGTCATCACGTACATTCTGCTGTGCGGCTTCCCTCCATTCTTCTCGCATCCCGCCGTCAAGGACAGCGTGGACTACCTGACCAACGCGCCCTTCTGGTGTACGGCGGTGTGCGTGCGTGCGTGTGTGCGTTCACGCGCGGGCGGTGCAGACTTCATCAACGAGGACACGGAGGAGCTGCATCACGAGGTGGAGGGGGCGGCACCGCGCCATGACCGCCGCTGATTGTGTGTGTGTGTGTGTGTGGCTGCCCAGATCACGGAGGGCCATGTGGCGTTCCCGGCCCCGTTTTGGAGCAACGTGTCAGCCACTGCCCAGCAATTCGTGCTGTAATTGACGCGCTCCTTCTCGTTGCCCGGCCAGTCTTTGACGCTGTGAAGGGCGCTGCTCAACGTGGACAAGGAGAGCCGGCTGACGTGCCAACAAGGCAGTGCTGCCTTGTCTCATTTCCGCGCACGACGATTGACCGCCAGCACGAACAGCGTTGCAGCACGAGTGGATGACGGCGCAGCTGCCCGAGGTCTGGAGACAGGTGCACACTCACCACACTCCCTGACCCGTGCACAGGACCCCAGCGTGCAGCATCTTGTGCTCGATGTGCTGAGCGATGAGGAGAACCTGACCAAGTCGTTGGCCGTGTTGCCGCTGGTCGCACGTCAGCGGTGAGCCGCTCCCCCCAGTCGTGGTGTGCCTGCATTGGCTGACGCCTCTCGGTGGCCAGGTTCTCCTACAACCTGCGTAACGTGCGAGAGCAGCTGGACCAGAAGCTTCGCCACCGCCCGTCCCTGTCGCAGCTCAGAATGCAGGGCATCTACCGGTCTGCAGACGATGTGACGCCGCAGTGATCGACAACGCACGAATGAAGCCCGCGGCCTGGTGGCATCGCCCCTTGCCCTGCGGTTGAATGTCGGCGGCGAGGGCAGCAGCCCGCGATTTCGCTGCACGTTCCCCGAAGCACCGTGCTGCGTCATCGCGCAAAAAACCGCCCGGCATTTCGTAGCGCACGCAGAGGGCGCAGCCGGCGTGCTTGGGGGCTGCCATGGAGCCCGATCTGCAGCTTCTGTTCGATGTCGACACGACCATCCCCGACATCACCTTTGACTTCACTTTCGACACGCCCCTGCCCCCGCCGGTCGTCAATCCGCAGTTTGGCGAGCCCAGCCTTGGCCTTGATGCCACCGCCTCCGTCTCTGGCTCGCCGCTGCTGGGGGACGACGTGTCCTCCCTCAGCCAGAGCCCTGGCAAGCCCACCCTGCTGTATGCGCCCCCCAGCCCCGTGTCGGGCACCTCGGAGGACGACGCTGCGGCCGCTGCCCCGTCCTCCAAGAAGGTAGAAACTAACCTTGCCTCGGCGGCGGTGGCGGGGTGCTGGGTGGCTGTGTGGGGCCGAGGGGAGGGCCAAGGGGGAGGCGCGCTGGCCGAGTTTCCGCGGTTTTTTGCGCCCTGTCCTCACGCTGTTGCGGAAAGGGCGGCAAGCGCCAGACGCAGCGTCGCAAGAAGCGAGCCTCGCGCGGCGACGACGATGACGACGATGAGGACGCGGGCGAGGACACGCCCGACGTTTCTTCGTCCAACGCAGCCCCGGCGCCGCAGCTCAAGTTTGTGCCGTCAGCGGACCGCCGCGCCAACGCCTTTGACTTTGTGCGTCGCGCTTCTCCCCCCGTTGCCGTTTGCGGCAAGCTCACCCTCGTGCCGCCAGACCAAGGCCCAGCTCGCCACCATGACGTGCGAGGACCTGGACGCCTACACGCTGCAGGTGCAGGCGCACCACGCGCTGTCGGAGCAGGAGAAGGCCTACTTGAAGAAGTACCGGCGCCAGATCCGCAACCGCGAGTGCGCGCAGAACATGCGGGCCCGCAAGCGCCAGTACACGGAGACGCTGGAGGGCACGATTGACGGGCTGCAGCACAAGCTGAAGGAAGCGCAGGAACGGGCCGCGCGCGCTGAGAAGGAGCGCGACGCGCTGCAGGAGCGTGCGCGCTACCTGGAGGGCGTGCTGCGCTCGCGCTCTGTGCCCTTTGACGAGGGCCAGCGTGCGTCGTCCCGCCGCGGTGCGCCACTGGTTGCCGCCGGCACGTTGTTTGCCGTGGTGTTCTCGCTGGGCCTGTTCCTGGGCCCGCTGGTGGCGCCAGCAGGCCAGCCCATGCCTGCGTCCTTGGCCAGCAGCGGCGGCGGCGGCGCCGGCAGCAGCAGCGGCACTGGCAGGGAGTTGCTGGTGAAGGAGGCGGACCTGCTGGCGCAGGCCGCGCTGGAGGAGCGCCAGAGCGTGACCACTTCGCCGATGCAGCGTCTGGTGCGCGCCGCGGCTTCCTCTCAGGCTGCCAAAGCGGCGCCAAACGAGCCCAAGCGCATCGCCATCGTGGAGCAGGGCCCGGTTGCTGTCGCAGGCACGCAGCTGCAGGAACGCAGCGACAAGAGCGCGCTCATGGTATCGCCCATGGTGCGGCAGCACAGCGTGCCGTCCGCGTTCGATGCCAAGTTCGACCGCCCCGACACGGAGTACATGTATTGCCCAGCGGTGCACAGCATGTTCAGCACGCACAAGAGCGCCGCTGACAGCGCAGACCACGGCGACGAGTTCCCGTCCCGCGTCTCGCTCATCATTCCCGGCGACGCGTTCAACGACAGCCAGCTGTTCCAGCACATGAGCCCGCAGCCTCCGCTGGTGGAGATCAGCTGCTCCGTGGTCGACATCTGGCCGGTGTGGCCTGAAGGCACCAGCCCCGGAGTGGCGCCGTGATTGCGGCGGGTCCACACAGAGGAGGTGTGCAGGGCCGGCGAGCTCTGCCGCTTCCCAGTCAGACGGGCGGGGCAAGGACGCCCCCCTCTTTGTGCATACAGTGAAAAAATCATAACGCAACCAATGCGTCGGGGTGCTGGGCAAGCCGCTGTGCCACCAGCTGCTGGGCGCGCTGATCATGGCGCCTCAGCAGCAACGCCTCGGCCACCAGGTCCTTCATATCGCGCAGCGTCCAGTCGTGTGTGGGCAGCGCCTGCAGCAGCAGCAGCGTGTCTGTGGCGTCGTTGAGGGCCAGCAATGCGTCGCGGAACCGCAGCAGCAGCGCTGCACACACATACACGTGCAGTGCTGCAAAGCCCGGCGCACTCTCGTCCGCCAGCAGCAGGTAGCAGTCGATCAGATACAGCATCAACTCAGTGTCGGGGAACTCACGGATCAAGAACATCACGTTCCAGCGAAAGGCAAAGAACATAAAGTCCACTTGCAGCGCCTGCAAATGATCGAACAGGACCGGGTCCTTGACTTGCACCACTTCGGCCATCCACTGCTGGGCGTGAGCCTTGCACACAAATGCAGTAAGTGCAGGCGCCCAACCTGCGTCTGCTCCACAGCGTGGATCTGCTGCGCAGAGGCTTGTGTGCAGCGATACACGGGCTCCAGCACGCGCAGCAGGCTGCTGAACACGTCGGCTTCCACGTCCAAGAGCGCGCCGTCCGAGAGTGCGGCCAGGCCGGCAGGTGACAGCGGGCCGTGCTGGCGCAGATAACACACGTAGAAGGGGATGGGCACCTCGTTCAGGCCCTGGAAGTAGGCCACGCGCGGGAACACCGTTGCCAACGCGAACAGCGTGCGTGTCAGCGAGCTCTGCATGCGCGGGTCGCTGAACAGCCACGGGTGCAGTCTGCAGTGGGTGCGAGGCACGTCCAGCGAGATGGGCTGCAGCGGCTCGGGCAGGGCCCCGCCGGCCAGCAGCGGTTCGCACAGCGCGCGGTAGCGATCGCGGCTCGAGGCCACTGCTGCTGCACGCAGAGCCAGCGAGGCCGGCACCTGGCCTAACAGCAGCCTCCAGCACAGCGGTCGGTGCTCGGCCAGCAGCCCGCACAGCCTGAGGGCCGTGCGCAACGAGTCCACGTCGGCGTCAGCCGTGAGCAGCGCGCGTAGCAGCGCTTGTGGTCGGGCGGGGGGCGCTGCAGTGGGCGGAGGGCCATGTGCGTCCAGCGGGCCCGCCCGACACCGTGGGCACGCGAATGACGGGAGCAACGGCGCCACAGCCAGACCGCTGCAGTGTGGAGGAGGGTCAGCGGGGGAGGTGGGCACGCGCGTGGCGCTGAGGCGGAGCCTCTTCACCAGGGCGGGCACCAGAGCGTGCGGGCGCCGCTGTGGTAGCGGTGGAAGGCTGCTGCTCGTCGTCGGCCGCGGCTGGGCTCGGGCTCGGGGTCAGCGCACACCTCATAGTGGTGGCAGTCTGGGCAGTACGCCATCCGCCCCTCCCAACAATGGACGTCGTCGCTGGCGGCGGCGGCGGCTCGCGTCCGCGCAAGTCTTGCGAGGCCTGCGGCGGGCGCGCCGTGCTCAGACGGCCCCGCACCGGCTCGGTCAGTTGCATGGGAGGGCTGCACCCCTGGGCCTCCGCCTCACGCCGCTGCAGTTGCTGTGCAAGGAGTGCTTCTTCGGCGCGTTCGAGGGCGACGTGCACCGCACAGTGGTGGAGCACCGGCTGTTTGAGCGCGGTGACCGCGTGGCGCTGGGCGCGTCCGGTGGCAAGGACTCCACCGTGCTGGCCTACGTGCTGAAGCAGCTCAACGACAGATATGACTACGGTGTGACCTTTGTGCTGCTGTCCATCGACGAGGGCATCCGTGGCTACCGCGACGACTCACTGGAAACCGTGAAGCGCAACTGCGTGCAGTACGGCATGGAGCTCACCGTGCTTTCGTACAAGGAGCTCTACGGCTGGTCCATGGACGACATTGTGGCGCAGGTGGGTCGCAAGTCCAACTGCACTTTCTGCGGCGTGTTCCGCCGCCAGGCGCTGGACCGGGGCGCGCTCAAGATCGGCGCCACAAAGATTGCCACTGGCCACAACGCCGACGACGTGGCGGAGACCGTGCTGATGAACTTGCTGCGCGGCGACCTGCCGCGACTCGGGCGCTGCACTGACGTCACCACTGGCAAGGGCAGCGCCATGCCGCGTTGCAAGCCGCTGCTCTTCTCGCTGGAGAAGGAGATTGTGCTGTACGCCTATTTCAAGCGGCTCGACTACTTCTCTACTGAGTGCCTGTACTCGCCCAATGCGTACCGCGGCTTTGCGCGCGACTTTGTCAAGCAGCTGGAGGCTGCGCGGCCTGATGCCATCCTCGACGTGATCCGGGCTGGCGCGGAGCTGTCGCGCAACGCGGGCGAGGAAAGGCAGGTCCTGTCGCGCTGCACCAAGTGCGGCTACATGACGTCATCAGAGCTGTGCAAAGCGTGCGTGCTGCTGCAGGGCCTGAACAAGGCCAGATCCAAAGTTGACGTGGTGAACGTGATGGGACCGCAATGAACCCGAGCGCGGGAGGAGGGCGAGTCACTCATATGCGGTCGGCCGCCGCGCTGGCCGTGGTGGCGCTGCTGTGGCACGCAGTGTTCCTGCTCTCTGTGTTCGACATCCACTTCCGCTCGCCGCTGGTTCATGGGATGTCGCCGCACAGCGCGCCCGCTCCTCCGCCGGCCCGCCGCCTCGTGCTGTTCGTGGCCGACGGGCTGCGGGCCGATGCCGCCTTTGAGATGAATGCGCTTGGCCAGGTTCCCGAGCGTTCCTTGCGCACGCACGCGGCAGCCCGCTCACGTCACCGCGCGCGCTCTTGCCTCCGCCGCAGCCCCGCGCGCCATTCCTGCGCGGCGTCATGGAACGCACGGGCGCGTGGGGTGTCTCGCACACGCGCGTGCCCACCGAGAGCCGGCCAGGGCATGTGGCGTTGCTGGGCGGCATCTACGAGGTCTGTGCAGCCCCTTGCGCGTGCGTGCGGCCCTCGTTGATAGCACCACCTGGGCGCCAGGATGTGTCTGCGGTCACGCGAGGCTGGAAGAGCAACCCTGTGGCGTTTGACACTGTGTTCAACCGCAGCGCCTTCTCCTTCATGCTGGGCTCGCCCGACATTGTGCCCATGTTCAGCGACGCTCTGCCCGCACAGGCGGTCCAGACCCACGTGTACTCGGCCGACTTCGAGGACTTTGCCGGCGATCCAACGTTGCTCGACAGCTGGGTGCTGGACGCGTGGCTCGAGCACGTGCCCAAACACAGCAGGTTCAACGACAGCGGCACCGTGCACTTTCTGCACCTGCTGGGTGACGCTGCCGGCTTGTGCCCAGCCGCCGCCGCCTCCGCCGCTGCTGACGCGCTTCAGGTGTGGACACCAGCGGCCACGCATACCGCCCCGCATCATCCCACTACCTGGCCATGGTGGAGCACGTGGACCGCCTGGTACGCACCGTGTACGAACGCATGCAGGCGCTGCATCCCGACGGGCGCACGGCCTACGTGTTCACGTCAGACCACGGCATGTCCGAGAAGGTGGGCCATGTGCGCCGCACCAAGCTCCCAGTGGAAACGCGCTGACGGGCGCACGGTTGCAGGGCTCGCACGGAGCCGGCGACCCCACCGAGACCGAGACGCCTCTGGTGCTGTGGGGCGCAGGTGTGCGAGGGCCGGCCGCGTGGCAGCCCGGCGACGTGAGCAGCCCTTCCAGCTGGGCCGTGGACCACCTGCATCGCAGGGACGTAGAGCAGGCCGACGTGGCGCCGCTGCTGGCCACGTTGCTGGGCGTTGCGCTGCCCGTCAACAGCGTTGGCGTGTGCGTGAGATGGGGAGGTGTCGGGCCTCTTTGTGCGGTTGTGCTGACCGCACCGCAGCACGCCACTCGACCTGCTGTCGGTGTCGCCACGGGACGCTGCCGTCATGGCAGAATGCAACGCCAAGCAGGTGCGGCAGCCGCGGCAGCTTCCTTGCGCTGCTGAGCTGACTGGCGCTTCAGATGCTGGAGCAAGTGACGGTGAAGCGAGCGCGCGTGGCAGAGCGCCTTGTGCTCAGCCGATGGGCTGCGGACGACGGGGAGCCGCGACAGCTGTTGCAGCGCGCCCTGCATCTGCGCCAGCACCTGGGTGGGCAGCCTGGTCGGCAGC
>CAZYYU010000017.1:18879-26706 GCA_964651735.1 uncultured Gammaproteobacteria bacterium
GGCAGCCTGGTCGGCAGCAACGTCTCCTCTCACGCACTCCGCCGCCAGGTGACTTTGAAGGGGCAGCTGCGGCTGCCCAGCAGTCTGTGCGCGCTTCGCTCAGAGTGCTGGCGTCGCTGGACCGCATCGACGCGGCGTTGGTGGCTGCGGTTGTGGTGGCGGCTGCACTGGGCTGGATGGCGGTGGTGGTGGTGTGGCTGAGCGGCGGCCATGTGCTGCTGGGCGCGTCGTCGTGGCGCCACGGGGCCGTAATGGTGCTGGCACTGGCGGCGACGTTCGTGCTGCTGTGGGCGGAGCAGGCCCCGCCCATGTACTACGTGTACACGGGACTGGCTGTGTGGCTGTGCGGCGATGCGCTGTACCGTATCGGGTCCAGCGTGCATGCACTGCGTGGCCCAGACTGGAGGCTGCTGCTGGCTGTGGCGCTGGCCCTGCAGGCCGTGGTGGCGGGCTTCTTCGCGCGTGCAGTGTACGCTGCGCTGCTGGCCCTGGCCGCGCTGATGGCCGGGCTGGTGTGGCGCTCGCTCGTGTTTGCTGCGGCGTTGCTGGTGCTGGCGGCGTTTCCGCTGGCCCCACTCAGCTACGGCGACGCGCCGTGGATGGTGCTGGCTGCTTGTGTGGCCTGTGTGGTGTTGGCAGCGGCGCTGTTGCCTTGGCACCGCCCACTGACGCGGCTGCACGTGGCCAGCTTCGCGCTGGTCACGGTGCTGGTTGTGTGGGGCTCTCTGCGGCACCAAGACCGACTGCCGCTGCATCCAGTGGCGCAGGCCCTGGGCTGGCTGCTGCTGCTGGGCAACCTGCTGGCCCTGGGCTGGGCGCACGCGGCCCGCACGCTGCTGCAGTTTGGCGTGCACGTGCTGCTGTGCGTGGCGGCGGCCTACTGCCTGCTCAGCATTGCGTACGAGGCGCTGTTCGTGCTGTGCCTGGCGTTGGCGCTGTGGCAGTGGGTGTTGTTTGAGCGCGAGCAGCGGCGCGGTCTGCGGGCCCCGCCTTCACCGCTGTCCATGCACTCGTTGCGCAGCGCGCTCCTGTATCTGCTGTTCACATACGCGGCCTTCTTTGGCACTGGCAACAGCGGCAGCCTGTCCTCGTTTGAGATTAGCTCCACGTACCGTCTGGTCACGGTGTTCAACCCGTTCCTGATGGGCGCGCTGCTGGCGCTGAAGGAGCTGCTGCCCTTTGTGCTGATCAGCACCGGTGCGTACAGTGCCGCTGCACGCACCGTGCAACTTGCTGACGGCTCCGCAGCCTACGCTGTGGTCAACGTGGAGCACGGCGCTGTGAGCGGCTCGCTTCTTGTGTGTTGTCGCTGTGCGCACGGCTGAGCCGCTGTCCAGGTTCTGGGCGAGGCCTTCTTTGTGGTGCTGCTGCTCAGCGACGTGCTGGCGCTCAACTTCTTCGCGCTGGTCCGCAACGAGGGTTCGTGGCGCGACATTGGCGTGTCCATCAGCCACTTTGGCATGGCCAACGTGCGTGAGCTGCAGCCCCGCGCCCTCTTTGTAACGGCCTGGCTGCAGGCCCACGTGCTTTTCCAGCTGCTCATGTTCGGCCTGCCTCGTCTGCTGCGGCTCCGCAAGTTCGACGCGTGACAGCGCATGTATTTGGGCGGCGCTCAGTAGCCGCCAGCTGCGGAGGCAGCGGCGTCAGAGAGAAGCGAGGGGAAACCGTGCACGCTGTACCGGGAGGGTATGAGGTGGCCATGACGGTCTGCGTCTGCGTCACCACTTGCTGCAGTGCAGGCGTTGTATGAGGAGAGGGGCACAGCACCGCCGCCGCCACCACCACCACCACATAGGCCACCTGCACTCCCACCACAGCTCCGGCCGCCGGAGCGCACGCCAGCACGTTGAGCACGCCGGCTACGGTGGTGACCAACGACATGCGGCGCGGATTGCGCAGCTGGATCTCCTTCATCACCTGGTCGCCGGTCGTGCACGCGTCGTCAGCAGCCACCACTCACCACCGCAACAGTGCAAAGGACCTGCATCTCGCGGATGGTGGTCTGCACGCTGCCAATGAAGTCGTGGCGTCCCTGAGGCAAAGCGAGAGAGGCGCTGTGTGAGTGGCAGGCCTCGCAACACTTGGCTTGACGTACGTCTCTGTCCCAGTCCCACACTTCAACCAGGAACTGCTGGTCCAAGTTGCCGTTGCACAGCTGCATCAAATCGACGGTGAAAGGCTTGAACACGGGCCGCTGGTTGTTCATCACAGTCTCTGGAAGCAGCCAGTGGTGAGAGGGGCGAGCCAGCGTCACACAACAGGCCGCAGCACCCGTTTTGTGCACCATGACCCAGTCGCTGTTCTGGCCGCCCAGTCCGCTGCCACCGCCCGTGGCATAGCTGGGATGGTACGCTGCGCAGGCGGCCGTCAACGGGTGTGTTGTTGCTGTGTAGCGGCGGCCTCACCCGGGTTGCGCGCTGCGGACAGCATGATGAAGGGGTCGCTCTTGGAGAACACGTCCTGCAGCGCACGCAGCGTTGAGCAGCGACAGCGCCACCACCCCTGCAGTGCACAATGCCTTGCGGTCCAGGTTGTAGCAGCCCAGATGGAACGCGTACAGAATGGGCTGCCGCACAGCAACCTTGCAGCCAACAAAGCGTGACCAATGAACGGCGCAAAAGCGCAGCAACACGCTCACCACAGCGGCGGCCGGGGCGGCGGCGGCGTACACGGGCTGCACTGCAGCCACCGGGGCCGCGTACACAGGCTGGCGGGCCGCCGCAGCTCAGCCACTGCACGCATCAAGCAACTTGCACGCAACCTGCACGCCATACGTCTGCTGCGGCGGCGGGTACGTCTGCTGCGGGGGTGGGTACACGGGCTGTGCTACATAGGCCGGCTGCGCGGGCTGCGGGTACTGACCGCCGCCGCCGTACGCAGGAGGCGCAAAACCGCCATACTGCTGGCCAGGTGCCGGCGGAGGACCCAGACCGGGCTGAGGAGGCCCATAGCCTGCAGCCACGTGTGCTGTGAGCAAACACTGCGTCCAGGCACGGCAGCATAGCGACCTGGAGGCGGGGCGCCGTACTGGTTGCCTTGTTCGGTGTGTGAGCTAGGCCGAGCCACCTCGCGCTCAGCACGCACCCGGAGCAGGCGGAGGACCCAGGCCGGGCTGAGGTGGCCCATAGCCTGCAGCGATAGCGTGAGCCAAGTGTGGCGGGGCCAGCAGCAGGGACCACACACACCAGGAGCGCCGTACTGGTTGCCTGGGCGACGGATGAGGAGCAATACACCAGCCAGCATGCAAACTGCACACCGGGGGCGGGCGGGGGGCCGAGGCCGGGCTGCAAGGCTTTTCAGCAGCGCGAGCGGCCGCAGCGAACCACGGCACCTGGCCAGCTCCGTAGCCGCCGTAGGCAGGCGGGCCCTCTGGCGGCATGCCGTACGTGCCTGGTGGCTGGCCATACATGCCCTGCAAGCGCCGTCGTCAACGCAGCCAACTCTTTTGGGCGCTGCGCCACCTGTGCCGGAGGCGGGGGCCCGCCGGGGGGTGCACCGTATGTGCCAGGCGGCTGATAGGGAGCCGCGGGCTGTGAGTAGGGGTTCATCCTGGCCCACCGCACGAGCAAAAACAAAAAAAGCCCACATGGCCGCCCCTTGACCGACACCATCATGGCACAACCGGCCCCCGCTGCGCTGACTGAGCAGGTGTCGCGGTGCATCGTGTTCCTGGAGTCCAAGCAGCGACCGGACAAGGTGGCTGCGTTTGTGGCCGCCGCGCGCGACGACAGCGTGAACCGCCCGCCCGACGTGGAAGCCCTGCACGGCTTGTTGCGCCGCCAACCTGACCTCGATCTCTCCACGGTCTCCTACGGGTCTAGCGCGGTGCTCAGCGTCCTGTTGCTGCACTTGGCGGCCATTGCGCCCCTCGTCAACAGGTGGAGAGGTCCCACCGAGGGGAGCCGGACGCTGACACGGCCCGCAGCGCGCACTACGACGCCTTTTTGTTGCTGCAGGGCATCGCGGACCCCGGTCTGCGGCATGCGGCGCTGCGAGCAGAGATTGAGGCGCTGGACCTCGTTGTGGTGAGGAAGTGGGGTCCACTCCCGCTGGCTGTCTGGCTCATACCGCCTGCAGGGCGATCTCCTGACTCTGCTGGGCCGCTGGTGCCAGCCGTTTGAGCTGGACGAGGTGTGCGCGCATTTTGCGCAGCATGTGCTCAGGCCCAGGTGGTGAAGGCTGCGTGCACCCGTTGTGGCGCCGCTCTTGACTGTCGCCCCGCCCGCCCCCCAGAGATCCCACTGCGCCATGCGTGCAGCAAGATGGACCGCACCTGACAAGCGTGTTACGGGAGATGGTGCTGGCGTGGTGCGCCGAGAAGAAGCGGCCTCTGGCGTCGGTTGTGTTGTCTGCGCAGTAAAGTCGAGCGCCATCATGTTTGGAGGGGCCGTTGACGACGGCGGCTTCAAGAAACAGAGGTGCGTGGGTGGTGGGCCTTGTGTGCGCTTCTCGCCCGCCTTGGTTTGAGAAGTGGCCTGCTCCTGGGGGGCCCGTGGCTGGGTGTGGCGCTTGTTCTGACGGGGGTGCACGCACGCAGCGCATCGGGGCTGAGCTCGTTGTTTGGCGAGGAGAGCGGGGGCGCGCAACAGTCGCTCCAATACCAAGCACCCACCGCGACATCCGCGTCCGCCTCGGCTGCCAAAGCGCCGTCCACAGGAGCATCTGCAATGGCGCTGGTTCACGCAACCAAGGTTGCGGCGCCGGGTGTTTTTTTTTTGCGCGCGTGTCGTCGCTGTTGCGGCTCAAGGCGGCGCTGCGGCTGCAGGGCACGTGCTTCCTGTACGATGCGGCAACGTCGTCGTACGTGAGCAAGGGCGCAGTGGGCGTGGCCATTGTACAGCGCCCGCAACAGGGCTTCCAGCTCATCGTGTACTACTCGGCCACGCAACAGCTGTGCCATGCTGAGCTGACGCCGCAGTTTGCCTTTACGCTGCAAGCAGGTGAGGACTGGGGAGGGCCGTTGTGTGCGCTCGGGGCCCCAGCTCACGACGTGTGTGCACGCAGACGCGTACGCCGCGTTCGTGGCCGCGTCTGGCCAGACGTACTCGCTCAAGTTCGGCACCAACGACGCGGCGGCCGAGTTTGCGCAGTACGTGGCGCTGGGCAAGAGCGGATCCAGCGGTTGGAGGGAGCTGGTGGCGCAGGAGCTCGTGGTTGGCAGCGGCTCGCCCATCAAGGACGGCGACACGCTCGGCATCACGTGAGCAGCAGCCTCCTCCCACGCGCATGCGCGTTTTTGACGATGCGTTTCATGTTGCAGATACGCGTCTTACGCGGTGGGCGCTGACGCCAAGCTGGGACGGCAGCTGGAGAACAACGCCGGCAAGCTGAAGAAGGTGGTGCTGGGCAACGACCGCGGCGTGATCGCGGGGCTGCACGTGGCGCTCGCGGGCATGCGCAAGGGCGGCGTGCGCTTCGCTGTGCTGGTGAGCGAGAGGGTGCCGCCGCCGCCGCCGCCGCATTGCAGCTCATGACGCGGCCCCGCCCCCCCTCAGCCGCCCCCTCACTCGCCCGACGGCGTGCGCGCATACCGCATCGAGCTGAGCAAGCTGAAGCGAGGCGGCGCCGCTGAGGCCGTGGCCGGGCTTTCTCCGTCGGCCGGCGGCGAACGCGGCGCCATCCTGGACCGCATGAAGACCATTGCCGTGCAGGCCTGGCCCGCGGCCACTGACGCTGTGCCGGCCGCCGCTTCGCAGCGCACGTCGGGCCGCCGCTCGTCCCTGCCCGACGACGACGATGAGCCGCCGCGCACTGCCGCCAGCAACGCCGTGGCTGTGTACGAGCCGCGCCAGCAGCCCGACGCGCTCAAGCAGCAGATGGATGCCATGCGCGCAGAGGTGGAGCGCCTGAAGACCGAGGCCGAGGTGGAGCGGCGCGTGCAGGCTCGCGCGCGCGAGGCCGAGGAGGCCAAGGCACGGCAGACGCAACCCGCCCCCCAGCTGCAGCCGCAGCCTGTGGTGGTGCAGTACCCGCAGCAGCCGCAGCAGCCGCCGCCGCCTCAGTACGTGGCTCAGCCGTACCTGCAGCCCGCCCCGCCGCAGTACGCGCCGCAGCCGCTGCAGATGGTGCCGCAGTCCGCCCCCACCAGCTCCGTGCAGGAGCTCATGGAGACCAAGGAGTGGCGCCGCCACGTGGAGAGCATTCTGGTGAACGTGGCTGGCAAAGTGGAGACGGTGCACGCGCGCATCGAGCACAGCTTTCTGGGCAAGCAGGCGTCGCAGGAGGAGGCCATGACGAGCGGCAACCTGCTCAAGGCGCTGCGCCGCCTCATCGACGAGAACGAGCAACGCGGCACTGAGCTGTCCGACAAGAACGAGCGGCTGGACTCGCTGCGCGCCACCATCGCGCTGCTGCACGAGAAGAACGAGAAGCTGCTGGACGAGCGCAACAAGCTGGTGGAAGCGCGCAACGACACGGTGCGTGAGACGACCGACCAGTCGCGCAAGGCCGTGGAGGGGCTGCGTGGCGAGAAGGAGAAGCTGGAGAGCGAGCTGCTGGTCACGCAGGACAAGCTCAGCAAGAGCAAGCGCAAGTACGCCAGCCTGGAGCGAGTGCACGACCAGGTGGGTCGTGGTTTGGGGCGGTGCTGGTGTTGTCGCTGAGCTCGGTCCCGCGGCAGATCAAGTCGGAGCTGGAGACGGTGAAGGACGAGCTGCAGCGCATCACGTCGGCGCACACGTCGCAGGGCGTGGAGCTGGACGACGTCAAGACGCAGCTCCGCAAGGAACGCGACGCACGCCGCACCATGGAGCTGGAGCGCAGCAAGCTCAGCGAGGCTTTGGACGAGGAGCGTGAGAGCGCCAAGCGCCTGCAGGCCAGCATGGATGCACGCAAGCAGGGCTTTGACGAGCAGAAGGACCGCATGGAGCGCTTGGCCACTGAGGAGAAGGAGTCGCTGCGCCGTGAGCTGGCCTCGCTCAACGACACGCTGCGTCAGGTTTGGTCGCCGCAACGTCGGCCCCCCGCCCCCATCCTCACCGCTGCACAACAGGAGCGGCTGACCAGCAGCGCCACCATTGCACAGCAGAAGCAGCGGCTGGACGCGCAGGAGGTGGACCATCGCGAGACGCTGGCGCGCGAGCTGGCGCTGGCCAAGAGCGCTGTGCAGCGCGACGTGGAGACGCGCATGGCCGCCGATGCCGCGGACAAGGTTTGCGTGCTCTGGCTGCTGCGGCGTGCTGTGGCCTCACCTGCGTTTGCGCGGCTCAGGTGCGAGCGGCGGATGCCAAGGCTCGCGCTGAGACTCGAGCTGCGGTGCTGGCCGACAACCCGCTGAATGCTGAGCTGGCTGAGGTGCGAGCGCGAGCTGCCGCGGCCCAGCAAGAGAGCACGCGTCACAGGCAGGATGGCGACGTGGCCAGGCAGGAGCTGGTCAAGCTGCAGCGTGAGCACGCCGACCTGCGCAACCGTGCTGCTGCCGCCGCCGCCCCGACCGCTGCTGCTGCTCCTGCTGCCCCGACTGCTGCTGCTGCTGCTGCTGCTGGGCTGGACGAGGTGGAGGTGGCGCGCCGCGTTGTCACGCAGACCAAGGCCGTCATGAGCAAGGTGTACCACGTTGTCACACAGCGCATTCCGGCTGCGGAAACGCTGGTGGGCAAGGAGGTGCACGTGCGCGTGCTTGACTGCATCAAGGGCGTCACCACCACTGTGCTGGCGCCGCTGGAGAGCAAGATTGCGGGTGCACCTCCTTCTCCCGCTCCGGCTGCAGTTGCTGCTCCGCCCGCTGCAGCACCAGCTGTTGCTGCGCCTGTTGCTGCGCCTGTTGCTGCGCCCGAGCCCGTCAAGGAGCCCGTCAAGGAGCCCGTCAAGGAGCCCGTCAACGAGCCC
>CAZYYU010000017.1:26806-34968 GCA_964651735.1 uncultured Gammaproteobacteria bacterium
GCGATGCGCAACCTGTCGAGGTTGCCACGGTTGTGCAGCCAGAGCCCGAGCAGACATCAGCTGTGGAGACAGCTGTCCTGGCCGCGCCGCAGCCTGAGCCCGAGCGGACGCCGGCTGTGGCGGCAGAGACGCCGGCCAAGGACGACGCCGCTGACCCGCTGGGCATGGCCACGCTGCTTGGCAGCTCCAAGCCCGCCGCGCTGCCGTTTGCCTCAGACAGCTTTCTGGACGCGCCGGCACCGCGCACTGCCTCGCAAGAGGCCGTGGACAGCACGCCGCCGCCTGCCACGGTCGCCGCCAAGCCCGCTGCCCTCAACCGCTCCGTGGCGTTGTGGGACGACGACGACGAGGCAACCCCGGCCCCGGCCCCTGCTCCAGCTTCGGCTTCCAAGGTCACGGTCAAGCAGAGCTTCTCGTCTCTGTTCGATGATGAGGACCTGTCGGCTGCGCCCGCTGCTGCCGCGCCCAGCCCCGCCAAGACCACGCCGCCGTCCAGCAACAAGAACCGCAGCGCCTTGTTCGACGACGACGACGATTCGGCCAACTTTGCTGCCAACACCAAACCCAAGCCCGCCGTGGACGACAGCCTGTTCAAGTTCTGAAGGGGCGTGCTCAACAAAAAAAAACCGTTCTTGCAGCGAGGGCGTGCGGCCGAGGGGGCGAGGATGGACGGCGGTTCCTCGCCCTGCCAGCAGTGCCGTATGGTGCAGTGCGCATGCGCGGAAGTCCTGCCTGCGTTGCCGCCGCTGCCAGCGCTGCCTCCACAACAACCCATGCAGCCGGCTCCGCGTCCCTCCCCGCGCCCTCGCTCCTCCCCGCGCAGCATCGACGGCACGCCGCCCAGTCCCCAGCCCCGCCCGCTCGTTGGTCGCCCGCACTCGGGGGTCTCGCCGCGCGTCGTCGATCACGCCCCACAGTCCCCGCTGGCCCGGCCTCGGCCTATGCCGGTGCAGCCGCGTCGGCCCTCAGTGAGCCACGACGGCCCCGAGCAACCAACGGCAGCAGCAGCAGCAGACGCCAACGCCAGCTCTCCCCGCAGCACGCGCATGTATTCCCCGCTCGTGCGCCGACCGTCGTCGCTGTCCATCAGCGTTGAGGGCGGCATGCCAGACGCCTTATCGGCCGGAACCGCCCGCTCCCCCGTGTCGCCGCCCCGCAGCAAGCAGCTTTCTCTGTCCATGAGCGGGGACGCTGACGGCTTTGCGGGCTCGCTGAAGAGGTCTGGCCTGCATGAGCACCGCTCATCTGTGTTCGTGGTGGCCCTGCCCGCTACGGGCGCGCCTCCCTTTGTGCTAGCTCTTGGCGATTGCATGGCGCGGTGCAGTGAGCGCGCGCCCACTGCTGCGGCGGGCAGCGCGGTCACGCGCGTGCAGCAGGCCGGCGCTGACTGGGCTGACGTGTTGAGGACGCTCAGTCTCCCGGAGACGGTGGAAGTCATCGTGTTCTTTCTGGCGTCGCTCAAGCAGCCGCTGCTGACGCTGGAGCTTTGCCGCTGGTTCCAAGACACGGACCTGGTGCAGGACGCGCGGTTCCGGCTGCGCCTGCTGTGCAGTCTGGTGCACTGCCTGCCCCGGCCCAACCGCGTCTGCTTGCGGGCTCTTGTGGCGGCGCTGCTCCAGCAGCAAGTGAACGCGGTGCTGGCGCTGGGTCCGGCACTGCTGGGCCTGCCTCCGGGCTCTGCTGCCAGCGGTCATGGCCTGCTGTCGTCGCTGCTGAGCGAGGGCGCGTTCGACGTGATCTTCACCGGCACGGCGCCCTGCTACCGCACGCTGGGGCTGGCGGAGGAGCTGGGCGAGCCTGCAGCTGCCGCTGCGGAGCGTCTGGGTGTGGTGGCGGCCACGCCAGCTGCCGAGGCGCTGGATCTGCTGTGCGACCCCTACTACACGGCCATCCTCGAACCCGAGTTCCCCGACCTGCTGGCGCGCATGCACAGCTACGTGTGGAAGGAGGAGGCGGACGTGTTGCTGGCCGTGAATCTGCAGCTGCGGCGGTTCCTGCAGCCCGTGGGCTGGATGCTGGAGTGCCGGCTGCGGCTGCTGGCCTTTGTCAAGACGCTGGTGCAGGTCATGGCACCCAGCGCCTTTGAGGCGGGTCTGTGGAGCCAGCGCTGGGCTGAGCTGGTGGCGCTGATCACGTACGATATGGGCAACGCGATGCCGCAGGACAGCCCCGCTGCGCTGCTCGTGACGGCACGTTGGCTGCTGGCCTTCCAGCCTCTGCCGGTCCCGGCTGCGGGCGGTCTGGCTGCAGTGGGCGCGAACGCCGCGCTCAGCGTGCTGGACCAGCCGCCCAAAGTGGTGGCCTGTGCGCTGCTGCGGTTCTTGCTGGCGCCCTTCTCGGCGCTGTCGTGGTGCCATCTGGTGCGGCAGCGCTGGCTGGACGCCGAAGCCTCGCCGCCCTTTGCGCAACTGGTCGCCGCGTTCAACGGGCTGCACGCGTGGGCTGTGCGTTGGGTGCTGGAAGCGGACGTGGACAAGCAACGGGCGCTGCGTCTGGCCTTCCTGCTGCAGTGCGCGCACTACTGCTGCAAGCAGCACAACTTTCACGCGGCATTTGCGCTGTACTTTGGCTGCAGCGACGCCTCAGTGGCCCGGCTGGCCCGCAGCTGGAAGCTGGTGCCGGCCAAGGCCCACACACAGTTGGCCGCGCTGCGTGCACTGGCCGACAGCAAGAACAACCACGCAGCCTACGCCGCCGCGCTGAAGGAGGCCGCGGCCCAACCCCCGGCCATCCCGTACATGGCTCTGGTGCGTGTGTGTGTGTGTGTGTTTGTGTGTGTGTTTGTGTGTGTGTTTGTGTCACTGACGCGAGTTCCCGCCGCAGGTGTCAAAGTACCTGTTCACGTTTGAGGAGGCCAACCCCACGTACGTGGACGGCACCAAGGACGTGCTCAACTGGGGCAAGCTGCGCATGATCCACGCCTTCATCGCGGCCACGCTGGCTCTGCGTGACGGTGCGCCCAAACTGGAGGCCGGCAACGCCGCTGAGATGCATCTGCTGCTGTATCTGAACCTTGTCTGCGCCGATACGCTGGACAGCAGCGCTGCATACGCGCGCTCGCTCGAGCTCGAGCCGCGAGAAGACACGTGAACGCCGCCCACTTCATTCACTGTGCAGCAACACTGCTCTCCGACACGTAGCTGAGCTGGTACTTGATGTTGGAGGGCAGGTCTGGCACGGCCGACGGGCGGATGACGTACGTGGCCAGGTTGGCAATGTCCTGCATCTGGAGAGTGAGCGCATCAATGAAGGCGGGCCACTTGTCGCAGCGACCTTGAACACGCGGGTCGGCTCAATCACGGCCCTGCCAAGAAGAAACAACAAGCGCGTGTCACGCCACAGTTGACAGTGTGAAGGATGCCCTCACTTCAGGTAGCCGTAGCCAGACGAGCCACCGGTGCCCAACTTGGTGCCGATTGTGCGGTGCACCACCTGCCAGGCGGTGTTGTCAGGGCACACAGCGCCCTGCACAGCCCACATTCGCACCAGAGCGTGGCGGAACCTCCACATGGACATCAAAGAGTCAATGTCCACAATGCGCTCCAGAATGAGGTACGGCACGTGCAGCTGCGGCTGCTCGTTGTACAGCGTGATGAGCAGCGCGGCCTGCCAAGCCAGCAGCGGTGAGATGGGGGCCCGGTCACATACAAGCAGCCCCGCACTTTGGTGGCCTTGAACGACAGCGTCTTCAGCCCGCTGGCAACGAGCGCCTCGTGCTTCTTCTCGTCGAAGAGCGCCAGAAAGTTGTCGCGGTTCTCCGTCTGCAGACGGGGCGGTGGTGGTCAGCGCAACAGCCCGGCACGCACGCAACACCGCACCGCACCGTCTTCTTGAGCTCGGCCTCCTGTGCAGCGCGGCCCTCGCCCGTGGACGTGTCGAAGCTCTGGCTCAGCAGCTGCGCATCAGCGTCGTACATGCGGATCACGGCGGCCTTGTACTCCTCCATGAAGTCGAAGCTGTCCAGCTCCACAAAGGGTGTGCGCTCCAGCCAGCGCTGCAGGCCAGAGAGCAGCGTGGGCGCCTTCTCCGACTCCAGCACCAGTTGCTGGTGCTGCGGCGACAGATGCGAGTGGTACACCGAGCTCTGGTAGGGCACGCGTCGCTTGGGGTCCATGCCCAGCAGGTTCTCCAGCAACCGGAACTGGTAGCTCTGGAACCCGGACGCGGGGTACAGGTAGTCGCGAAACGCCATGAAGTCGCGCGGCGTCATCGTCTCCAACACATCGAACTGCTTGTTGGCCAGCTTGAGGATCTCGCACACGCGCGTCAGGTGGTGCAAGATGGGCGCAATCTCGGTGTCCTTCAGGTGCGGCTGCTGGAAAAGTGCCACCACCGCGCGCAGCTCGTAGAGAATCTGCTTGAACCACAGCTCGAACGTCTGGTGCACGATGAGGAAGAGCATCTCGTCGTGTTCGCCCTCTGGCTTCTCGGGCCTGGCGCTCAGCGGCCTCTGCGCGCTCAGGATCTTGTCGACCTGCACGGTGAGCGGTGAGCGCCCGGGGGTTCCTTGGGGGGGAAGGCCAGGGTGACCTGAATGTAGTCGGCATAGTTCTGGCGCTGTGGGGTGGCGTGCTGTCAGCCAAACACGACCCACAGGTTGCGTTCACCGCCCCCCACCTGTGACGACAAGCGCGAGTCCTCCACTGACTCAGAGGTCCTGGCGACAGCAGGATCCATCGGGAGCCCTCTGTTCGCGAAATTTCAATCGAGGCCAGTCTCGAAGCATCTGCCAGGCAGGTCGCGCCAGCTGTCATAGTACTGCTTGGTCTTGGTGCTGTAGTAGACCTGCAGCGGTGCGCTGAACACAAGGACTGGCCAATTCAGGATGGGGCAATACTTTGGGCTTGCGGACTGCAGCCTCCTTCAGCCCCTGCAGGATGGTGGCCTGGCGCTCCGGCTCCTGCACGCGCGCGTCAGCGGCCACAGCCCCGCAGCAGCTGACAATGCCACCTTGATGCCGTGGAACATGAGCACCGCCAACGCTGCCACGGGCTGTTTGCGCTCTGCAGGAAACTGGGGCGTGTTTGTGCGGTGCAGTGACGATGGTGGAAGGAGGGAGCTGACCTCGGTCTGGGCGTGGTAGGCCTTGATGTTGCGCTCGTCAGCCACGCCACCATACAGATCCCACAGACAGAGCTGCAGGCTCGTGAGCAGAGACCGTCGCACTGTGGCAGCACACCTGTTTCGTCGCAGAGTACTTCCACAGCACCACATTGATGAGCGTCTCATCCCAGTTCCAGCCGTTGCACCTGCAAGTAGCGGTGACTACTGATGGTTGAACTCGGGCCAGAAGCACGCCCGCCGCACATGCCCAGCTGCGAGTACTGGAACGCGTCCAGGAAGAAGGGCAGGGCGGCGCGCGAGAAGAGCAGGTGGCCGTGCGCTGTGCGTGTGTGCGTTGTGTTGAGCACGACAAACAAGCAGTGTGGCGCGCAGCCCGCACCATAACGCAGGCTGGGCTTGGCCACGCCCAGCAGCCCCATCAGCTGGTCGTGGTTGCCTGGCACGGCCCCGTCACCACACCGCAGCAGCAGCAGTGCACGCACCGGGATCGTCGGGGTGACGTGGCAGCAGCGGGTACCGCAGCTCGCCGGCCTCGGCCAACATGTCCCACAGATCGTCAATGCGGTAGTTGACCACGCCTGCGCGGCTCAGTTACGCACGCACGCACGCACAACGGACGCGCACCATCGGGCTCCACGTATGACACACGCTCAAACTGCTCCAGGGCCAGCAGGCAGATCTTGAGCTTGTTGAAGTACACACTGTGGCCTGCGCGCAGCGCTGTCAACTACCCTTGCAATGGGCGCCCGGCAGCCTGGGCAACCTGCCCCGTTGAAGCGCTGCACTGAGGCGCGTGGGAACCGCACGCGGTCGATGACGGGCTCAAAGTCAACCCCAAACACAACCTGCGCGAGCGTGACTACGGCACCCAGCCCACCCCGCGAGTCCAAGCACACCATTGGCCGCGTGGAGAAGGTGTGCAGCGAGTCAAGCCACCCCTCCAGCAAGCGCTCAGCCTTGCCCTCCTGCACGGCCGACAATGAGCACACGGCACGCCTGCTGCGCCCCTTGTGTACCGTGACAAAGCACACCCATGCTTCGGTGACATTCTTGGCAGCAGCTCGAGCAGCAGCGCCCCCGCCGCCATCGCCACCGCCGCCGCCGCGTCCAGCCACGAGCGCCGCCACCTCCTTTGCGCAGCCCAGCGTGAGAGCTCCAACCAGCCCGCCGCGGACCCTACTTGCCTTGGCGGAGCGCAGAAGCTGCGTCCGGGCCGACTCCGAGGCTGCCTCCGCGATGGCTTGCAACGACACAGGCGGCGCACACGCTGAGCGCAGTCATCAGCACCGTAGCGCATGCACGGGGCCACGCACCAGCGCAGCGTGTCTGCATCTGGATGCCCACCACGAGCCCGACCGCCAGGGCCACAACGGTGTACGTCCACGACGCGACGCTCATGCGGCCCGCGCACCAGACAACAGCCCTTGGGTCTCCGAGAGGTCCGGTGGCGTCGCGACAGCCCTCCTGCCTGGGCGGTAGGCTGGCGGGATTCTGCACCTGCGCTAATGTCGCTGATCGTGACACCTGCCTGGTGGTGCTGCATTCTGCACCCCCCTTCTCAGTGCAACGCGGGGCTGACCCCTTGGAGTGCAAGCCATGCCGACGCCGTGGTTGGGTGTGGTCGTGTTGGCTTTTCTTCTCGTCAGAGCGGCCCAAGCGCGCACAATGCTCTTCAGCCCGCCCGCTTCGTCCGGCGTCAGCATGGACTGGGCCACGGCGGCCAACTGGAACAACCCGCTGCCGCTGACTGCTGCAGACGACGTGGTTGTCCGCATTACCTCGTGCACGCTCTCTGCCACGCCCTACTCCGTGCTCAACAGTGCAGTCAGCATCAACTCGCTCACGCTGGACAGCCAGGTTGTCAACAGCGTGGGCACTGCCTCGTCGTGCCCTTCGACGCTGCTCATCAACACCACCGGCGCACTCACCGTGGCGGGCCAAGTGACCGTGCTGTCTGCGTCAAAACTGGGGTTGTATGGAGGCTCGCTGTCATGCGACACGCTGCAAGTGCAAGGCTCCACGAACGCGTATGGCGTTGTGGCCGGCTCCGGTGTCATCACGGTCAACACTCTGGTGGACCTGTGGGCAAACGCCTACATCCTGCCTGGCATGTACGCTGCTGCCTCGTGCGATACATGCTGGCCTGCCTTCAACCCGCTCCCTACCGTGTCTGCGCTGGGCGACCTGCGCTTTGTGACGCCCAAGGCCAACGCCGCCGTGGGCAGCGTGTTTGTGTTCAAGGACCTGACGCGCGCCGTGGACATGAACACGCGCCTCAACCCTGGACTGCCGTACGACACTGTCACGTTCACCGGCCTGCTCAACGCCAACGGCACTGCTCTGCTGATCGAACACTCCAACAACAGCTTCGTCAACTTTGACACCATCACGCAGAACGGCGTGGCCTTGCCCATTCTATGGGGCTCCAGCGCTGTGCTTCTGGCGTGGGGCCAAGTCAACCTGATACAGCCATTCGCCATCAGCAACCAGGCCAACGCAGCCACGTTGATTCGCTGCAACGCCGGGTTCAATGCTCATTTTGGCGCCCTCACGTCACTTTGGGCGTGTTCTGTTGTTGCTGGCTTCGACTGCATTGCTCAGGGCACGTGCTCTACTCCAAGCTGCGGCCAACCAGCACTCTCTGGGCTATCGCTGCTCGCCAGCCCCCAACCTTGCCCCGCACAGCAACAGCCCGTGTCACCCACCGGGACCACGGCCTCTGGTGCAACCACCACCACCGCCGGCGGCGTCACCAACACCACCGCGCCGGGGTCAGGTGGAGGTCTCCCCTCAGGCGCCATCATCGGGTAAGGCCATTGGCGTCCTGCTTCCTGCTGACGCCTTGCAACCGGGCCGTCGTTGCAGCATCGTTGTGGGCATCATCGCGGCCGCCATCGTGGCTGCAGTTATCGGCGTGCTCATCTACAACCACCAAAGCCGTGCGCGTGCAGCCCAGCTGCGCAGCATTCTGGAGGCAGGGAAGACGGATGGGCTGTGACAAAACGCGTATTTTTTGGACAGCGGCGGTCTTCTGAGGGGCTGTTCGGGGGGCGCGTGCCACGCAGTGCTCCGCAGCCAGTCGCTTTTCAAGCAAGGTG
>CAZYYU010000017.1:35068-42784 GCA_964651735.1 uncultured Gammaproteobacteria bacterium
CTTGCCGAGCCCATGAGAGCACACACTGTTTGCGGGGCCCGTGCCTCGTTTGGGCCCTTCTTGTTGCTCAGCGCTTTTTTGCAGCGCCCATGAAGGCCATCAAGGAGGAGCTGGCCATTGTCAAGGCCAAGGGCAAGACAGGTGCGGTGGGGGCCGCCGCAGTGGGGGGAGCCTCGCCGCGCTCAAGGCCGCGCACAGGCTCCAGCGTCAAGACTGCGGTCATCAAGGCTTCGCGCAGCGACCCCGACCCGCCCAAGCGCAAGCACGTGGAGTTCCTGGTGTCGTCGACCAAGAGCAACAAGGTTGGAGCCGGTGCTGTGGACGCGCGCGCGGCTCTCACGCTTTTGCAGCCCAACCTGCACGCGCTGCTGACCGCGCTGCGTTCGCGCTGCCAGCTGCAAGACTGGCAAGTGGCCCTCAAGGGTCAGCAGGGGAAGAGTGGCCCCTCCCGCCGCGCTCACTGCACCGCACCGCAGGGCTCATCATCACGCACAGACTGCTGCGCGATGGCGACCCCTCGTTCGCCACCTTCTGCAGCCGCACCGGCGTGGCCATCACCGATAACTTCATGGACATGGAGACGGATCTGGGCCGCATCCAGTCCGACTGGGTGCGGCTGTACGGCCGCTACATCGAGCACAAGCTGATGATTGTGCGCACATTCGACGTGCAACTGGAAGCCGACTCGGACAAGCTGCTGGACATGGACTATGACAGGCTGTTCTCGGCGCTCAAGGTTGGGTCTTGTGGGTGGCGGCGTCGGCGCGTGGTTGGGTGTGACACGCGCTGCTGTCAGGCGCTGCTGGCCCAGCTGGCACTGCTGCTGGACTTTGAGCCGCGCATGCAGCTGCTGGACAACGCCATCACCGTGACGTCGTTCTCGCTGCTGCTGCGCGACTCGATGACGCTGTACGCGGCGCTCATGCGGGGCTTTCTGCGCGTGACCAACGAGTACACGGAGATGTGCAAGCGCGAAGTGCAGGAGGCCGCCGACCTGTACGAGCGCTTCGTGGACCTGAGCGAGAAGACGGTGGACAGCTTCTACCCCAAGTGCAAGCGCTTCACGGCCAAGCTGCCCGACTTTGACGCGGCGCCGGAGTCGATGCTGCGCGAGTTGGACAAGCACGCCAAGACGGCGCCCGACAAGCCGCCGCAGGGCCGCAAGGCCAGGCTGGCCGCCATGCGTGACGCCGGTTCGTGGTCGGTGTTGTGGTAGGAACGCTGACTGGCCAGCAGAGCGTGAACGGGAACGTGGCAGGGCCGCAGCAGGCCGTGACGCAGGCTCGTCCCGCCCCTCCAAAGACAGCGGCAGCAGCAGAGACGGCGGCAGCAGCAGAGACGGCGGCAGCAGGGACGGCGGCAGCAGCAGGGACCAGGGCGCCGTGCTGGCTCCCAGCGAGCGCAGCGAAGCGCGCAGGTGTGGCGGCGGTGTGGCAGCGGTGTGGCAGCTGACTCGTGGTCAGGCGGCGCGATGCGGAGCGCGAAGAACGCAGGCGGCGTGAAGGCCGCGGCCCCACAGACCTCACCTTTGTGGAGGCGCCCAGAGGTGTGTGGCTGGGACGGTGCTGCGGTGTGGAAGCTGCTGCCTCGCTTCACCGTCTCGGTGCAGAGCGTCCGCCGCCGCCCAGCGGCCGCGCTCCGGAGGGCAGCCGCCGCGACAAGGCCAAGGTGCCGTGCTTGCGGCGGTGTGTGGTGCGCGCTGCTGAGGGCCGGCCAGGACGAGCTGAGCGACGAGGACGTGCGGTCGGACGAGGTGAGCCGGTCGGACGACGACGGAGCTCGCGAGGACCCCTTTGCGTCCTTCAGCGTGCCACAGACGCAGCCGCTGCCGGCCAGCCTGTTTGCGCCGCAGCCCGGCATCAACACCGCGGCCAGCTGGGACTACCGCGCAGCCAGCGGCGCCTCTCCCCAACAACAGCAGCCCTCACTGTTCCCGCCTCAGCAGCAACAGCAGCAGCAGTCGCTATTCCCGCCTCAGCAGCAGTCGCTATTCCCGCCTCCGCAACAACAACAACAGTCGCTGTTCCCGCCGCCGCAGCCGCAATACGGAGCTGTGCAGCCCTTCGGTGCAGTGCAGCCTCAACCACAGCCGCCGTCGGCCGTGCTGCCAGCCCCGCCGTCGTCAGGCTCGCTGTTCGCTCCACAGCAGCAGCAGCAGCAGCAGTCCCTGTTTCCACCCCAACAACATTCGTTGTTCGCACCACAACTGGCTCCATCGTCTCCGGCCAACTCGTCGTCGACGCTCTTCTCTCCGCCGCGTGACACCAGCTCCGTCTCCGCCGACCTGTTCTCCCCGCCACCACAACAACAGCAGACGTCGCCGTTCCAGCCCTCGTTTGACCCCTTCTCGCCGCAGCAGCAGATGCAGCCGCGGCAACAACAGCCGGTGCAGGCCGCCGATCCCTTTGCCAGCTCGACGTTGCTGCGCCAGCAACAGGACGAGATGCGTTTGTGGCAGCAACAGGTCAGAGCGGCTCTGTTCCGGTTCGCGTCATCTGATGGCCCCCGGCTGCAGCAACAGCTTCTGCAACAGCAGCAGATGCTGCAGCAGCAACAGTTGCAGTTGCAGCAGCAGATGCAGCTGCAGCAACAGCAGCAACAGCAGCCGCAGGTGGCGGTGCGCGGGCCCGTGGACGCGGCTGGCACGCTACCTCCCGTGGCTGCCAAAGTGACGGCGGTGCTGGGGTTGGGTGTGTGACGTGGCCACTGACGATCCGGTGACGCGCAGGGTGTGGACTACGGGCCCAACGTGCTCAGCACGCAGTTCGACCCCTTCAAGGTCGTCAATCTGTGAAGCAGCTCAAACAACACGAGTGCGCGCGTTCTTATTTGGGTTTGGCTCCGGCGGAGGAGCGACGCGACAAACGTGTGGCGGGGCTGCGCGACGCCGCCGTTGCCAGCCCGGCGTCGGGAAGCAGCGGCTCCTGAAGAGGCTGCTCCGCAACGCTGCGGTTCTTGCGTGCACGACGAACAACCAGCGCCACCAGCAGCACCAGCAGCAGCACCGCCAGCACCGCGCCCAACACCGCCACGGCCACGGCCCACTTCGGCAAGGCCGGGCTCGCAGGGTCTGCTGCAGAGCCGGCTCGTGCCGCGGCGGCGCTCAGCTGCGTCCCGGCCTGCTGCAGGCTGCCGCTCAGCGTCAGCGTGGCAATCGTCAGCCACGACCCGGCGAAGTAGTCGTTGATGGGTGCACCGGCAATCTTGGCCGCGGCGTCGCTGAGCACCTGGGCGGCCGTGGAAGGCACAACCAGAGAGCTGAACAGCGGCGCGTAGATAAAGGCGTTGTTGGACCAGTCGTTGAAGATTTGCTGCACCAGACAACCCTGCAGCAGCCCCGCGTGAATGCGAGAGTGAGTGAGCGAGGCTAAAACGCAGCACCGTCTGCAACGCGCCCCAGGCTCCGTTGCCAAGGTCTGCCTGCGTGGCCTGAGCCTGTGCCCGCACACTAAAGGCACGGCCCTCCGCAGTGCCGTACAGCACGTAGTCGGCAGCCATGCGCCACACCAGCCGCGATGCCTCCGCTCCAAACTGGGCAGCCGGTGTGCCAGAGCCGCTGCATCCTGTGGTGCCGGGCACGCTGGGGTCGTTGGCGTTGGGCACGTACCAGTTGGGCACCAGGCCAGTGGCAGGGCACTGTGCGGCTGCGGCCAGCTGGTACGTGGTGCGGAGCAGAGTGGTCCAGTCGAGCGCGGGCCCGCTGCGCTGCTGCAGATAGTCGGAGCAGGCGCGGTACGCTGCAGGGCTCCAGTACGAGGGGTTGGAGCAGTCCCAGCCGCCCCAGCACGAGCCCAGCTTGGGCGCGCGAGCCGTGCCGGCGCCGTTGCTGACGGTGCCGTAGTCGAAGAAGGCGTGGCACGTCTGCTGGGCCCAGTCCGCCACCTCGTTCCAGAACGGCGGTGGGCTGGCCTGCAACGCCTTGACGAACAGAATCATGCCCAGCATGGCGTCCTCGTCGCCATCCACAGCGGAGCCGGTTCCCTGCGCGCTGGTGATGGCGTCGTCAAACTTCCAGTGCGGCAGGCACGGGCTGCCGCTGCAGTAGAAGTTGCTCTGGCAATGGCCTCCTCCAGCACTCAGCTTGCACATCTGCTTCCAGCCCTGAAACAGCTCGTACGTCGTCTGCACGGCCCACGCTCGCTGAGGGTGCGTGGCGGGCAGAGACGCGACCACAATGCCACCCATGAGCAGCCCGTAACCCTGGCCTTCGCTCACCACGCCGCCGGCAGCGCCACCACTGGAGTGCACGGCACGGAACGTGCCCGAAGGCAGCGTGGTCAGCGTCGACACCCATGACTGAAACCGCGCCACAGGATCGCCCACGGCAGTGGTGGAGAGCGGGGCGTTTGCGGGGTTGGGCGCGGGAGTGTTGGGCGCGGGAGTGTTGGGCGCGGGAGTGTTGGGCGCGGGAGTGTTGGGCGCGGGAGTGTTGGGAGCGGTAGTAGCGGGAGCGGTTGTTGCGGGCGCGGTTGTTGCGGGAGCGGTTGTTGCAGGCGCGGTGGTAGCGGGAGCGGGCGCTGGAGCACCACAGGCGGACGCAAGCTGCGACGAGGGGCCGTTGACGTTGAAGCCAAAAGAAAAGGACGCTCCGGGCGCAAGATCAAGCTGCCACGCCGGACCAGAGAAGGTTGCGACACCTGCAGCCACGCCTTGCAGCACGCAGCTCCACGGTTGGCCGCTCAGGCTGCCCGTGCCGAGAGAAACGCTGGCTCTCCATCCGGTAACTATTGCGGGGCCGGGGTTGCTGACCACCACCGAGGCCGTGTACCCGTTGTCCCAGCTGCTGACCGTCGAGGTCGCAACGTTGACCGTGCATGCGGTCTGCGCGGCTGCACAACCCAACACAGTGGCGATGAGCAGCAGCATCACCACCATCACCAGGGTCCCAAGGGCCCCCCTCCAGACGCGCGCGTTTGTTGAGTGCTTTTGCCCGCTGTCAGCACTCCGACATGCAACGTGCACCGGTTCCCCCTTCCGCAGATTGCACACTACACCGAAGCAATGACGTCCCTGGCGTTGGTGTAGGCGGCGGACAGCTTGATATCGTCAGCAGCCTCGTCTGCATCCACCTCGGCCAGCTGGGCGCGCAACTTGTTCAGGGCTTGCGCGAGCCTGCACACTCCATCAGGAGGTGGGCGTGGCCTGCAGCACAAAGCGGCCGCACCGCTTGTCGACGTCAGGCAGCATGCGCCGCGTCTCGGCCAGCACTGCCTCCTGCTGCCGCAGCTCATGGGCATCCGCACCACTGTCTCGCATGCCAGCCACGCGCTGACGCATGCCAATGAGCGACAAACGCAGGCGCGGGGGCATCGAACCTGCTCCTGAATGCGCGCCTCCTCCGTGTACGCAGCCAGCTCCTTCTTGAGCCGCTTGCAAGCGTCCGTCGAGATCTTCAGCGCCTTCTCCATGCCTGCTGACCCTCTTCGAGGAACCAGGTTTTCCAAGTCCCGCAGTTCATTTGTTCTTCTGGGAGAGGAACGTGGCCCAATCATCATCCCAGCCATCCTTGGCCTGTGGTGGTGCTGTCAAGCGCGCGTGAAACGAGAGCAGCGCTGGCCCAACCTGATCGGCAGCGGGCGGAGCAGCAGCGGCGGTGGAGGAGGCCGTGGTGAAAGAGAACATGTCGAGCAGCGAAGACGAGGCGGGTGCAGGCGCCACGGGCGTCGCCGCTGCCGCCACAACAGGGGCAGACGAGACGGGCGCGGGCGCTGCCTTGCTGCCGGCGTCGCCAAAGTTAAGATCCACCAACTGGCCGGTGCTGGAAGGGGCCGGCGCTGCAACGTTCCCGCATGAGACAGGAGTCACATAAAATGACCGCAATACCGAGCTTGGTGGAGCTTTTCTTCTTGCGCTCCTTCTTGTCCCCGTCACTGCGAGCAGGGAGGGGCGTGAACGTGGTGATTGCGGCGGGCCCGGCGACGACGTGCCTCTTCCTGAGGTTGCTGGCCGAGGCAGTGCGCTGCTGAGCGGGCTGCTGAGCGGGCTGCTGAGCGGGCTGCTGAGCGGGCTGCTGGGCGGGCTGGGGCTTGGAGCCCCATGCGCCCCATGCATCGTCGGCCGCGGTGCCGCCGTCCTCATCGTTGTGGGCGTCCCACGCTGCCCCGCGTCAACGGCCCGCCACACCGCGGCCACGCACAGCTCACCGCCCCAGCCGTCATCGCCGTTGACCGGGCTGGCCAGCTGTCTGGGCGGCTGGACAGCGGCCTGCTGTTGTGGCGTCTGTTGCTGAACAGGCTGTTGCTGAACAGGCGTCTGCTGAACAGGTTGTTGCTGAACAGGCTGCTGCGATGGCTGCTGGTCGTCGCCGTCATCGTCCTGCAGCAGAGCGTGACAAGGCCACGGCTGCAAACAGGCCGCGGTACCGAGACTTCGCCGGTCCACAGAAAGTTGATGAAAGACGAGGCCTTCTCGCCAATCTTGGACTGCTCCACCTTGCCCTGCAGCTCGTGTGTGTGAGCGTACGGCCGCCGCGGCGCCGCCGTGGGTGTGCACACGCACCTTGAGCTCGCCCGTCGACGCCACCTTGTTGTGGGCAGTGAGCAGCAGGCCGCAGTGCACGCAGCGGGCACTTGCCACGCGTTCCGTGGCCACGGTCACGGCCTGTGTCAGCTTGTTCCAGCCAAGACTGAGGCCGGAGAAGAGCTCGTCCGTGGACGCGGCGGGCTTCTTGAGGCGGCGGTCAAGGCCACGACGACAGCACCAACGTCGGCCCCGTGTACCTCTGCAGCTCCGGCTGGCCGCTGCAGGTCGTCGCTGCCAAAGCCGCCGCGCGTCTCGTACTGCCTCAGTCGAGGGTCTGCCCGCAGCAGCTGAGCAGCCGGCCACAGACCCTGTGCCAAGCAACTGTACCCGAGTAGTCGCGCTGCGGCTCGCCGTACCGCGGCACAGCGTTCACCTGCCAGCCGTCGGTGACGGCGCGTGCACCGCGCAAACAGGCGCCTCACCGCTTTGGCGGGCTGCGCCACGAACGAGTCGAACTCCTCGTCTGAGTCTGTGCCGCTGGACTCTGCGGCCTTGTCAGTGGGACAGGACACGGCAGCAACGGGTGGAAGCTGCCTTGTTGGGGCTTGTTGCTGCCCCGGCTCTGCTCGTCCAGCGCGAACAGCTGGCCCACAGCCTGCTCGCGTCAGTGCACAGGGCCACGACGGCGGAGCGCGGCGTACCGGCTGTGCCACGGCGGGGCTGGAGGACGACCTGGTGCCCTGCAGCCAGCCACCGCGCCTCAGCCCAGCAGCCACACTTGCCACCAAACAACACTGCACCTTGGACGACTTGGACGACGACTTCTTCTTGCTCTTGTGCGAGTGCTTGTGCCCGCTACTGCTGCCACTGCCGCTGCCGCTGCCGCTGCCGCCGCCTGACAGGATGTCAGCTGACGAGCGCGGCGGCGGCAACCAGCCACGCACCGGCACCACCACCACCAGGTGGCTGCTCCACATACTCCCTGCCCTCCACCAGGCACTTGATCTTGGTGCGGTACGCCTGCGCGCGCACACATCAGCGGCAGCACTCAGCGGCAAGTGGGACGCGGTGCCTGCGTTTGGGCGTTGCTGTACTTGTCGCGAATGGACGCTCGCGCGTTCACGCTGTGCTCCTTCCACCACGCCAACATGTTGGCGTTGCCGCTAGCCTGTCCTAGGTGGCGTAACCCGGGGAGGTTCTTCATGCGGACACAACAAATACAATAACAACAAGAAAAACAGCGAAAAACAGAAA
>CAZYYU010000018.1:0-41107 GCA_964651735.1 uncultured Gammaproteobacteria bacterium
AGCTTCAGGAGCTGGTTCCCGTTAGGGAGTGGAGGTTCGAGTCCTCTCTTCGGCACTACAATAAGGGCAAGAGGTTATGGAAATTCCATTCCTCTTGCCCTGCTGTGTAGAATGAAATCCTTCTGCATTTCTTCTGCAATCGTCGCATCAGCATGGCACTCGCATGGCACCAACCGCGGAGTGCTGCAATGGCTTCTCTCCAAAAGAAAAGCGAAACAACGTATTGCCAGTTCATGTATCTTGGCAAACGCTACACCGTGACCGTCGGCAAAGTTTCCGATGGCGAGGCCGAGGCGTTTGCCGGCAGCGTTGACTTGATCTTGCGCCGCCTCAAACAACAACTCATCACCCTCCCCGCTGGCGTCGGCATCGACGAATTCGTTCTGGCAGGCGGCAGGATGCCAGAGCAAGCAGTCCCCGCTGCGGAAGCGATCTTGTTTGTCACGTTCAAGCAGAAGTACCTCGACACCCATCGCGACGGTGCGATGGAGGCCAATAGTTTGCAAACGATCGAGATGCATTTGAATCACGTCGAAGGGACACTTGGCGAAAAGTTTCTCGTACAAAGCGTCACGATGGCCGACCTGCAACGGCACATCAACCGCCGCCGCGAGAAGAAGTATCGCGGCAGAAAGCTCAGCCCGGCCACGCTCAAGAAAGAAATCTCGTCGTTCCGCGCCGCATGGAATTGGGCGGCGCACATGGGAATGGTGAAGGGCGTGTTTCCGTCGAAGGGATTGGTATATCCGAAAACCGACGAGAAGCCGCCGTTCATGACTTACCGCGAGATCAAGCGAAAGGTGATGCCCAATCTCAGCGATGCCGAACGTGCGGAATTGTGGGAGTGCTTGTATCTCACGAAGCCTGATGTCGATGAGCTTTTGGCGCACGTCAAGGCGACCGCTGGCCACGACTGGATTCATCCGGTTTTCTGCTTCGCGGCGCACACCGGGGCCAGGCGCTCAGAGATGCTCCGCGTGCTGATCTCTGACGTGGACTTCGACGCAATGACCGTGGTCATTCGGGAGAAGAAGAGGTCGCGAAAACAACGGACGATGCGACGCGTGCCGTTGACGTCATCCCTCGCGACAGTCCTGAAGGATTGGATTGCAAAGCATCCTGGCGGGCAGCACTTGTTCTGTCATCGTGACGAGGTGTTCCGCAGCAAGAAGAGAAGCCGCACGACCGGGCACCAGGGCGAGAAGGCCAGGCCCACTTCGCAGAACGGCAGAACCGCGACCGTGCAGACCCGCGCCAACCGTCCCGGCGTCGGGCCGCTGACGAAGGACGAGCTGCACGACCACTTCAAGCGCACGCTGGCCGGAAGCAAGTGGGCCGTCGTCCCCGGCTGGCACTGTTTCCGCCATTCGTTCATCAGCCTGTGCGCCAGCAAGGGAACCGATCAGCGGCTCATTGACGAATGGACGGGGCACAGCACCGAGGAACAACGAAGGCGATATCGACATCTCTATCCAACGGTGCAGCATGAAGCGCTTCGTTCAGTTTTTGATGGGGAGTAGGCCGTCTTTTTGAATACGTAGTAGCTCGGTATGAGAAATCACCCACCCTCGGAACTTGCCCCGACCACTGCCTTTTTTGCTGGCATGTATGCGGCGGAGGCGGCACCATTCACGAACTGTGTACTCCGACTTGCCGAGTATGTTTGCGGCTTCTTCGGTAGAGTACCAATCCTTCACGGCGCGCTGGCTGACTAATTCTTCAAGTTTTGTTTTCATTTTGCCTATTTCCGAGATAATCACGTCGACCCAAACTGGCTTATCGCTTTGCAAGTTCATTGCTTCATTCCTCGTGATCGTGTTGCTAATCTCGTTTACTTCTCGTTTTTCTTCTTCCGTCCCGCGATCCATCGCTTCACTACGGCCAAATCCGAGCCGAGTTCTTTGGCGATCGTCTCTTCGTTTTTCCCATCTGTCGCCATCTGCCACGCTTGGTCTTGCCTTCGGCGATACGCTCGAACTCGACACGAATCGGAGCAGAATTCCAGGCGGGTCTTCGGTGCCCTGGGTGGAATCGTGAACCAGGTACTGCATTCGACGCAGGGCATGAAAGATCTGCCCTCGGTAATTGAAAAGGCAGCCTGCATCCACAGTACCTGCAGCAGCGTCACCGATGCGAATTGCAGAGCGAGCCTGTACGCCACGGTTTCGATCTGTGCGTCGCGTTGCACTGCAAGTTCTGGCGTAAAGAGCAGTTTTGCCTTCGTGAATTCAGCCAGTCGCTTGCTAACTGCGTCCCTGACGAACAGCGTAGCTGGCATGATCAAATCGCCGGAGGTGACTGACATGCCGCTGATGTCGATAGGTGTTTTTTCTTGTTTGCCGCCTCGATTGAAATAATCGACAGGCGCGAGGAAGTACACGTCGCTTTTGTTTGCCGACCAGTGAATGTATTTCGCGAGAAAATGACGGTCATTGCGTTCCGCAGCGTCCCACAACTCAACCACGTAGCGCATTCCTAGGATTTCTTTGCGCCAGGTCGGCAGCGTTTCATCTTCAGTTATCTGATTACCATTCGAGCTACCCGTTCGATGCGTAAGGGAGCCATAGGTGTTTGCGAATCGACATATTCCGCCGGTTGAGCCGATTTCGGGCTCCGTTGCAGCAAAGAGTCGGAATTCTTCGCCACTAAGACTGACATGTCGTTCGGCTGGTAATTCATTCGTTTGGCATTGGCACAAAATGAATCGATCTTCATCCTGCTTTATTAGCGGGAATTCGCCATTACGGAGGGAATGCCATAGATAGCCGCCCGCCGGAACTGTCCAAGCATGAATGCCGAGAATGTGAGATGCTGCAGCCAAAGGGACCTCGCAATATAGAATCGGATAGATTTTATGCGACCGCTTCTTGACATTGGCGATCGCCCGATTAAAATGATTGTATACGATCTTAATTTAGTGTCAAGAACACAATTACATCAAGAGATCATAAGTGGCCTTGTCGAGGCATAAATTGGCCCCCGTCGCAGAAAGAGATGATTCAATGGCGAGGAAAAAAACAATTCCGCAAGCAATGGCAGCGGACCACGAACCCGAGTTCAGCCCTAAAAAGCGCAACCATGAAATGAAGAAGAACACGAAACGCCCCCGCAGTCCAAAGGTGACTGGTAGGCATCCGGGGCAGCCAGCGAAAGACCCGGTCGCGAAGGAGCAAGACAAGCCGAGCCAGCGCCAGGCCGCGAGGAAGAAAATGCCTCGCGAAATCGTCGTGACCAAGCTTGCCGTAGACTCGCTGCGACCGAACGACTGGAATCCTAATACGATGTCCGAGGAAGACTACCGGACCTTTCGCGATGAGGTTGAAAGCCAGGGGAAGCTGCCAAAACCAATCGTCGTTATTCCCGACGATCGCGGGTACCTGATCGTCGATGGCGAACACGGGTGGCGTGTCGCCAGAGATCTAGGTTTCGCGGAAGTCCCGTGCGAGGTGCTCGAAACAGACAGGTTCGAGGCGATGCGCCAGACCGTCGTTCGGAATCGGCACGGCGAGATGAATCCGTTACTGCTGGGCCGCCTCTACGACCGAATGATCGCAGAGAATAACCTCTCGAATCGGAGGCTGGCAGCAGCACTGAGCCTCACCGAAGGCACAATACGAAACTATCGCGCGTATGCCAGAGCGGCGAAGCTGCGCAAGCATTACGCACCTGCCGATGCCGATGAGCTGATTGGCAAGCTCACCGTCCAGCAGGTCCAGTCCTACCTGGAACGGTCTGATGATGAGCGCGATGCGTGGCTAAACGGTGGCGCGGAACCGGAGAATGTTGCACGCCCTAATAAGCAATTGCCGTCGCTAGCCACAACTTTGGTGCATGGATCGTCGAAAAACGATGAGGACCATCTCTCTGAAACTTCGGATCCTCCGAGGGCAGAAAATGTTCGAGAACCGGGTGCGACCAACGATGAATCAGTCAATCGTCAGACGCTTGGCGAGCTCAAAAGAATCTGGAGGCACGCCAACGAGGCAACGCGACGTCGTTTTCTACACGATGTCGCCGCCGATCAGAATACGACTGGTACCAAACCGTGAGCCGCCCAACACAAAGTGCAGCACGCTACTTGCGTGTTGTCACCGACCATGCCGAAAGATGATCTATTATCAGAAGAGAAATCGTGTCTGATTAGCGCCCCCAAAAAAAATATTCACATTATTTCGCCCAATTGTGAACTGCTAGTCTTGCAAGGTATGCATTGACGCTGGCGACGTCCAAGCCGTGATTGATCAGCGAGAACAATGCGATCAATGCGTTCGACTACGTCAGCATTGTGTTCTGCAGCATCTTCGGCTTCCTATCCGCTGAATGATAAAAAAAGGCGCTGTCGATGTCGAGCCAACAGGGAAAACAAGGCTTGACTGAACTTGCAAGTCGCGCTACTATTTTAATAGTTGTTTGGAGTAAACTTCGAACAACTACCTACCCTATCGCAATAAGTCTTAGAGCTTCTTGCAAATCGTGCCACCTATCTGGCCTTGCTGCGCTTTTAGTTGAGCAGAAAAAAACCTGATCAAAAAAATTAAACAGAGCAGGAATGGTACCTGTTCCCGCGCGCAATGAGCGAAACTCGGCTTGGTCTCTGTGACGCTGAAGGCCTCGCTTTCAATGGTTCGATACCACAACCGTCATGCCGCGGCGCGCAGGCGCAAATGCGAAGTCCGAGTTGCGCCGATTTCAACGTTTTTTGCAGAAAAGAATAGGAAAAAATCGATGGTAAGATTGCATGGTGAGATGCCAGGGCCCAATCGCACTGGCAGTGATTTTTTGTCGAATGCCGACGGCGTCGTCGGGAAACCAATTCACGATTCATGGAAACAGCTTCAGCCCGGTGAAGAGAATACGACGCCAAATCTCGTTTATGAAGCTAGTCAACGACTTGTCGAAGCGGGGCTGAGTGTAATTCCGATTGACGCGGAAATGGGGACCAAGTCACCGGATAGCCAAAGACTACCACGTCCACGCGACAGGGTGAGCGGGGCCAAAAGGCCGTCCTGGTCGATCTACAAGATGCGCCGCCCCAACGCCAATGAACTGCGACGATGGCATGAGTTCGGTGTACCGTACGGTCTGGCAGTCGTCTGCGGAGCTGTTAGTGGCGGAGCCGTTGGCACAGGGCTTGAGGTGATCGATTTCGACACAGCCGACTATTTTGCCCCGTGGTTCAATGTCGTCGAACAGACGGCGCCGGAGTTAATGAAACGCCTTGTGCGTGTTCACACGCCGCGTCCCGGCATGCACGTCTATTATCGATGCTCACGATTCAACGGGAGCCAAAAACTCGCCTTTGCTGCCGCAACCGACGACTCCGGTCACGCAGTGTTTGATTTGCAGGGTCAGCCTGTTCGCAAAACGCTGATCGAACTCAAGGGGGAGGGTGGATATTGCCTTATACCACCGTCACCATCAAGATGTCATCCGACCGGCAGACTCTACCGCTACGTCCATGACAAGTTGGACCTTACGCGTGTCCCAACCATCACGCCCGAAGAGCGTGCGATACTGTTGGACGCGGCGCGGTCGTTTAACCAGTGGAAAGACCCCAAGCCGTCACCAAAATCCAAACCGATGCCGACAAGGCCATCAGATTTGTCACGGCCCGGCGACGACTATAACGCTCGCGCAACGTGGGATGATTTGTTGTCCAGCCATGGCTGGACCCGTGGGAGCGTGCACGGTGACGAAACGCGCTGGTGCCGGCCCGGCAAGGACGGTGGTGTCAGCGCCACAACGAATCACAACGGCAGCGACTTGCTGCACGTATTCAGTTCTAGCGCGTCCCCGTTCGAGGCCGATCAAACCTACTCAAAATTTGCCGCCTATGCGATGCTCAATCACGACGGCAATTTTACCGAAGCGTCTCGTGCGCTACGCAAAATGGGCTACGGCACCCAGGCGTTGCCGGCTGGTCGACGAACCTGATAGCGCGATGTGGATATGGGTTTGCATCGCGATGAATCCGAATTTCTTTTTTTCGCCCGTGTTTTTTGATCAAATGTTAGGAGCTACGATGAATGAATTTTCTTTGAACGTTGAAGAGCGATCAACCGATAGCGATGAGCCTCGGGTTGATATTACTTTGAAACGCAACGGCGAAGAGATCTTACGCCGAGATGCTCGCATCTTCTCGGAGGACGATATCATCGTCACCAGCAATGCAATGCGCGATGCCGGTGACCTCAGCCTTACGGATGTTGAACAGGGCATGGCCGAGTTGATCGAGCCCATACGAACCAAATGGCTGCGCGGCCGGGAGCAACACCAACCGGAAGACAAGACGGCGGAAGGCACACAAGAAGCATCGCCACGCTATTTGGCCGTATTGCCAGAGGCGCACGGAGATCAGCCGCGCGCGGTCGGCGTTTGGGATGTGGTGAAGAATGTATTGCTTGCCAACTTCATCGTAACGATAGATGAGGACGTCGAAGTGCAGGACGACATCGATTCACGGCGCGAGTTCGTCGGCAAGGTGGTCACAGCCTCGGGCACTTCATCGTTCCGCATCACGGCTGTGGACTTCGCCGACAATAGCAAACTCAAAGGCGCCTTGTTTGCGGCAGGTGGTTGCGGGCTCGTGATCCATTGCACCATGGACGAACTGCGCCGCGCGATTAGTGTGCTGAGCTTGCAGCAGGGGAACGTAAGGACTCGTAAAACAACGACGAATTTTGGCTGGACGAAGGATCGAAGTGCCTACCAAACGCCTAGCCTGCGAATCTCGGCCAATAAGATCGAGCAACTTGATCATCACGCCGAGGTGCGGGTCGATCTGGGCGCGGAGACTCCTGCGTGTCATCTCGATATGAAGCGGCTGGATGGCCCTGAATTGTTGTGCGTCAAGCAACACATCGTCAACGACCTGTTGACGCTGAGTGATCGTTCGGTAACGCATACTTTGTTAGGTGCAACGGCGGCGTCTGTGCTTTATCCGTTCACCAAGGGAGCGGGACGATTTGCACTTTGGCTGGTCGGTCGCACTGGCGCCGGAAAGAGCTTTGTTGCGAAGCTATTCGCGAATTTTTTCGGCGATTTCCCCGTCTCGTCGGCTCCCTTTACGACGTGGTCCGCGACGCCAAATTATGTGCAACGGCAGGGGTATTTTTTCAAAGATGCGATGTATCTGGTTGATGACTACAAACCCGAGGTCGTTGTACCTTATCAGGTCGTGCGCGTCCTACAGACCTATGCGGACAACACGGCACGTGGCCGTTTGACCTCGAATGCAACGGCTAACGTGCTGCGACCAATACGCGGACTGCTCGTCTGCACGGGCGAAGACGTGCCAGAGCATAACGCCAGCGCCATTGGGCGTAGCATCATTATTAGAGTGCCCCAGCAAGCGAAGCATGTCGTTGCTGGAGCACAATGCCTGGCGAAGTGCGAGCATTACAGTGGCGTGATGGCTGACTTCATTCGCTGGTTGCTAGCCGACAATCGTCTCACCAGCTTTCAGCCGAGATTCGGTGAACTCCAACAGAAATACTACGCCGACGTCGCGGGACAGCAGAACGACATCCGCATTGCCACGAATCTTGCGTTGCTCGGTGCGTCGTTCGAGCTATTCGCCCAGTACCTCGGCGATGTATGGGATGGATGGTGCGAGGTGGCAACCAACTTCGTCAACAAAGACCTTATCGTCATCCGCGATGAAATGCTGGGGGCAGCCAAAGAGCAGCAGGCCAGTGAAGTCTTCCTCGCAACACTTGCTGAGTTGATACGGTTTAACCATGTTCGGATCGATGGGTTTATGGCACACCATCGTGATGGCGAACATAAACCGTTGATTGGTCGCAGTGCTGAAATTCGGCCAAACGCGGCTAGGTTGGCTCGTGGTGACGACGAACAATCGGGTCGTTTTGAGATTAGCACCCAGCTCGCCCTGGCCGAAGTAAACGCGAGCTTGCGTCAGCAGAGTCGTGCGGAATTGAGGATTACAGAACGTGCCTTGTTAGAGCAACTTCGTGAGGATGGCAAGTTGCTCGATCCCAACGGCGGTAAATTAGCAGACGACGCCGATCCGACTCGTCGAGTTCGGATCGATGGGCGAAGACAGATGCGAACTTTTACTATTCGACGTTCTGATCTTCTCGGCGATTAATAAAAAATTGCCCATGTGTGACGGCAGTGACGGCAGTGTGACGGATAAAACGTCCTGCCGTCACACCGCAAATGGCTTATTTAATTAGGTTTATATCAATGTGTGACGGTGTGACGGCATTTAAGAAGGATAGGTACGTGAGAGAAAAATATAGCATATAAATACTCCAAATTAATACTCCAAACTAATAGTCGCCTATATAGGCATCCTCTCCTTCGTTTTTGCCGTCACACCGTCACACATCGACGTAAAGCCTTATTTCTAAGCCATTTGCGATGTGACGGCTCGCTCGGATCGGTGTCACGCAGCCGTCACAGGCGTCACACCAGGTTAACCCTATATCCACACGGGAATTCCTTTTGAACACCACATCCAGCCGCAACAACTCACGCAATAAGCATTATTCGCGTGCTGCGCGCGCACTGATCGCCAAGGAGGACCACGATCCCTTACAGGACGCCAAACGCCTGGAATCGCCTCCTAGCGCGCGCAAATGGGTTTTGTTGAGTTTTGCTTGTTCGTGGTTCGATTGACGAAGGCAGCCATGCCCGTGATCACCTGACACGCCTCGATATCGAGCCAAACCGACAGGGAGTTGACGTTAACAAAGGAAAATCCTTGCGCGATAAAAAAGAGCTGAACTCAATACCTGTTGGCTGGGTCAAATTCTTTTCCACGAAAACAATCTTGGCAACCACCGCAAGGCGATTATGTCAATGACGGCAGTTGACGTTCCTTGTGACACGTGCCCGTCACTGCGCGTCACCATCTCCCAAATTGCCCTACAGTTTTTGGTATCTACCGCCTATACATTTCACGCAGACCATGCAAATTCGTCTACCGAGCGTGTTTTTATCGCTGATGCGTCATTGATTTCATTGAAAGAAATTCATCCTCAGTAGTACCTTGACGCCAGAAGGCATGAACTATCTGGCGTCATCGGGGGCTGATGATGTTGATTGTTAACTCCCAGCTTGTTGCCGTTCCGCAAGGATTCTTCGAAATTCCTCTGCTACCTTTTCTGCCGCGTCTGCTAGATCTTTGGCTTGATTGGCGAGACGCCGTAGCTGATAGGCCAATTCTTCTAATTCGTGAATTTGATTAACGTCAACCTTATCAGCAGGCATATCTGCCGCATTCGTCGATAATGAATGTTCTTTGTTCGACCATACCCGGCTATACTGGCGATCCCATTTTTTCGTAAACAACTGTATCTGAGCCAGCGAACTGTCAAAGTCGTTGGGGTGCTTGGGTGGGCGTCCGCGTTCATCATTGCCAGCACGTGGTCGATTGCGCACAATTTCCTCGGCAAGCTCCATAGAGGTCCATCCATTCGCGACGGTCTTGTCGAGCAGTTCAATTCGGCTCTCCCGGTTACTCACAGCAAGCAAGGTTCGAATGTGACTCCACGTTACTGGCGCGCCTCCCGGCAATACGAGGCTACAAATTCGGTCGACATCCTGCTGAGTAAATGTCTGTGCGAATCGCAGAGCCATGCGAATAGTACCGTCGTCCCATCGAAGAATCTTGCAGATTCGTCCAATAGCATTTTTTCCATAAAGTTTCGCACCATTTTGTTTTTCGTCATTATATAACTCAAGAACTTGTTGGCCCAGCTCATATCGATTGCGCAGAACATGGCCAACCTCGCGAAATAACCAGCTTTCAAAGAACGCGAGCTTGTCACGAAGGGCAGGCGTCATTGAGGCTAATATTTTTTTCCTCTTGGCGTGCTCATCTTCCAACTGCATTACGCCGACAAAATCGCCAGCTGCATGGGCATTTTGTATGGCGATGGTATTAATGTAGTTGTTTGAATTGTTAGTACTTGCTGTCATTTTTTTTCCTTGTTTTTTATTTCACCAATTGTTTTCTTTATTGCCTACTTAACCTACGTCGGTTAGCGCGGCTTGCTGTATCTGCTTATAATTTATCGCAAATTATTAATAAGCGCAAGCCAGATAAGGTGGGTTTTTAAAAATAAACAAATCCAGAGTTTACACGTTTATTACTCACGTCATGTTGGTCTACGCACGCTGTGATTTTATGTTTACGCCATTTCTTGATTTGGTGTTGATCTCGCAATTATTGCTGAATTTGTGCTTGCGCAAAGTTCAGAGATGCGCTACATTGAAGTATCGGCGACAATTATCGTCGTCGATGCTTGGCGTCAACGGGCGATGTCTTAGCTCACGCCGAGTAATTGAACAAAGACAAAGAGGTATTTTAATGCATCAGATATTGCTTTCTCGGAATCAGATCGTCATAATTGATGACGAGGATTTTTCTAACGTTTCCCAGCACCGCTGGTGTTATCGTGCTGAGCGCAATGGATCTCCCGGTTATGCGATATGCCACGCGAAAATCGACGGTAAGGTTCGCACAAAATATTTGCACCGCGAGATCATGAATCCACCGCCTGGCTTCAAAGTGATTTTTCTCAATCATGATCGGCTCGATTGCCGGAGGGTAAATCTTCGAGTCGTCACGACGAAGGAAGCCCGACGGCACCATCGCGTTCGGAGCGATGGTGCGTCCGACATCAAGGGCGTTCGCTACAACTCTGGAACAAATACTTGGTCAGCCTGCACCTATCGAAACGGAAAGTTCCACCTATTCGGTCAGTTTTTGACCCACAACGCAGCGATGAACGCCCACGAAAGTGCGATGACCAGAGAAGACCCCGACGTGGCCAATGCACCCGCGATTGTCAAGCGTTCAATAGCGAATGCGATCAGACAGGACGCAAGGAAGCACAGCCGTAAGCGGGCGAAGGCAACCGGTGAAGATAGCGACGTGGGATCCAGTCGAGATTGGAGCTAAGTAAATAATTTTATTGCGACTAGCGACAGTATCATGGTCCTTGTCAATTCGAATTACCCTTTTTGATACTCAATCCTGGTAACAGTCTCCCGCCCGGATATTCCCAGCGCTGATGGACGCTGGGAGTCTCTGCTAGGGTAAAATGGCTTTTCCATTTGATCGCTAGGACTCTGTTTAAGACGTCCAGAGGTCTCCCGTCTCAATGCCTTGTGTGGCCGTCAAATCGCCTTCATCGCGACCTGGCGCGCTTTACGTGTCATTTATTGAATCAGACCGACCAACAAGAGCTGCTTTTTCGAGGCATCTTAACTGGTTCTCTTTTTCTTAATCGGTATCACATGGCATTGACGACTCCACCAGATGTTGACGCTCGGTGATGCTTGTCAGTGCGCAACGATTACGCAGGCTTATCAACCAAAACACGCCATGAATCCTTTTTGACCTGGAATTTGCATCTTTGAGTTCGACTGACGTGGATCAAGACCACGCATCAATCTGCAAGGCATTGTCCATTACGATTACAAGTATCTCAGCCCCTAGCCAACCGGGTTCACCCGCATGGCTACGGGCTGACTTTAGTGTGCTGTACTTGGTTTCTTTCAGCGTGCGATGTTGGTGATTTCGTGTGCAGCGCGAATATCTCCCTAATTCGACACAATGAGGCCAGGTTCGCTGGTTTCATTGACCAGGTCGTGACTCGCCAGGGGATGTGGATACCGGCTAATTAATGATGACCGGTGTCCATATTTGCCAGACAGCCTGATTGTTTTCAATGAAAACAATTGGTCAGTACAAACAGAAACAATCGAACCGCATATCCACGTTCTCGTGGTATGGGTAAGTAGCAACAACTTACGCCAAGGATTCTTTCACACGCGCAATCGGTCTTATCCGTGTTCAGCGCGCACCCAGGTCGCCAAGGGGAGATCCATTGCCCCTTACAAGAGACAGCTGAAATAGTCGCTTCAATTTGAAGAGCGTGGGCGAGCAAGGGTGCCGGATTTTTGGTGCTTCTCTTGGCAGAGGCGTGGCCAGGCGGTTTGAGCGGGGCAAAATCGATCCGGGATCCTCCGGAGGCTTCCTTTCCTCAGTTTCCTCCGGCCTGGCACGCTTTTCGTGGTATTTTGGCCTAGCACTGTGCATTGCATATTGCACGGCGACCGGCATTTTTACATCCTTACTTGGCTCGACTTGGCTCGAAGAACCAATAGCACGGCCCCTAGCCAGTCGGTTTGAACCGTGGTGGCTAGGGGCCGGGGTTTTATTATAACCGCATGGATTTCGTGATCTGACAGAATCTAACTTTATTCATCGACAAGGTAGCTTGCTCACGTGCTAACACCAATAGTGATTGTCCACGTCTACGCTTGCGAAAAGATCAGAGATACTTTGCGTCCCCCCCTCAATATTCTCAGCGAAAAAGGCCCTGGGAGCCACAGCCAGGAGGTAGACACGATTTTTGATTTCACGTGATCTCGAAATTTTCCGGTCCGTGGAATTCGTGACGCGACGGGATAGAATAATGAACGTTTGGAAAGCTGCTCGATTTCTGAAAAAGCACCGACACACAGCGATTATTCTGGAACGCCCATGGATAATGGACAAACAGCTCAGCTCGAAAAATGGATCTACCTGCTGCAGGCTGGCGATCTTTCCGCGCGCGACCAATTGGTGAGCAGCGCTTGCGATCGATTGCTTCGCCTCACACGGAAAATGCTCAAATCCTACCCCGGCGTTGCGCGGTGGGAACAAACCGAGGACGTATTTCAGAATGCGTCACTCCGGCTATGCCGAGCTCTGAATCAGACCAAGCCGGAATCTGTCAAGCATTTTCTGAATCTGGCAGCCTTGCACATTCGCCGCGAGCTGATCGACCTGGCACGGCATCACTACGGTCCCGAAGGGCGAGGCTCGCATCACGATACAGAGAACGTCGGTGTCGAGAGCCCCATCAATGCTGCGGCACAAACGACGACGGACCCAACAAAACTGGCGCAATGGACCGAGTTTCATCGGCAGGTCGAATCGCTCCCAGCCGAGGAACGCGAGATATTCAACCTTCTGTGGTATAACGGCATCTCGCAGGCTGAGGCAGCCGTTATCTTGAACTTGTCGGAACGAACATTGCAACGGCGCTGGCAATCAGCAAGATTGAAAGTAGTCGAAGCCATGAAAGGTTCACTGCCCGAATAACCGAACGGACAAACCCATGTCGCCAAAACTCGAAAGTTTGTTATTGCAGTGGGAAGAGCAGCGCAATGCCGGCAATCCTATTTCCGTTGATGAGCTATGTCGCGATTGCCCGGAACTTCGAGATCAACTGCGCGAAAAAATTTCGGCACTTGGAAAGATGGATCAAGTGCTAAAGCTGTCTGAAAAAAAATCGACGGACGCCAACCCTGATCGGCGACGCACCCGTTATGACGATCTCAGGCAAGGCTGGGAACCGATTGACGGCTATCGGCTGGATAAGCAGCTTGGCCGAGGCGGCTTTGGCGAGGTCTGGCGAGCCACCGGGCCCGGCGGGTTTGCCCTGGCACTGAAATTCGTCTCCCTGACAAGCCGACTTGGCGCCAGTGAAATCACTTCGCTGGACGTGATAAAAACAGTGCGTCATCCAAATTTACTCGCCATATCTGGTGCCTGGCAGGCGCATGGATTCCTGATCATCGCCATGGAACTTGCCGACAAGACAATTCTCGATCGCTTGAACGAGGCAACCGCGAAGGGCGAAATTGGCATCCCACGCGATGAATTAATGCGGTACATGCAGGATGCCGCAAAAGGCCTCGATTATCTCAACCAACCCAACAACAATCTCGCCGATAGCGCCAAGGCAGCGATTCAGCATCGCGACATCAAGCCTCAAAACATCTTCTTGATGGGTGGCGGCGTAAAGATCGGCGATTTCGGCCTTCTGCGGATATTGAAGAAAACAGTCGCCGACCACACCGGCAGCATGACCCTGGCCTACGCGGCCCCGGAGTTTTTGCATGGCCATACGACGCGATTCTCCGACCAATATTCGCTTGCGGTCACGTATTGCCATCTGCGTGGAGGGCGCCTGCCGTTTGCAGGCCATGGCGCGCAGGTTATGCAAGGACACCTGAAGGGCAAACCTGATCTTTCGATGCTGCCAGAATCCGAACGTCCTATCGTATTGCAAGCCTTGGCTAAAACACCAACAGATCGATGGCCGACGTGCACGGAATTTGTTAACGCACTTATCGCGTCTGACGACACGGAAAAATTGCCCGTCATGGCTGAAAAGAAAAGGCCGCCGTTGCGTTTGCCGTTGGATTGGTCAAAAACATCGGTTTTGTCCGCCCTCGGTGTTGTTGGACTTGCTCTAGTTGGACTTGTTTTATTTGCAATGACGCTGACCGTGACCGTTCGGTGGATCGCAAATAAGCCCACAGAAAAGGAGACAGTTAAGGGCAAGGGCGGCAAGATTTATTTGTCAACGCTTACCGCAATAGAAGGAAACTGCCTCTCGGGTCTAGGAAAAGGAAGTATCACAGGTGAAGAGACAGAAAGTAAAATCATCGTCGGCGGCATGGCATTTCCTCTCGGGCTGGGGACACATCCGCATGCTGATGGCATTGCCTCGGTGAAGTTTTTACTCAAAGGACTAAATGCAGAGCGGTTTCATTCGACCATCGCCCTGAACGATTCCGTGACGGACTTGAGCCAGGTTTCCGCGAGCAAACGACGAGCGGATAGCCCACTGACATTTTCGGTGCTGGGCGATGGGAAGGGTCTATGGTCATCGCTACCTGTCCAAAAGAGTGGCCAAAAGCAGGAGTGCAATGTCGACGTTTCGACGATAGAAGTGCTTGAGTTGCGGGTAACATGTTCAAAGGATGAACATGGATGCGCACACGCCGTATGGCTCGACCCCTATCTGATAATAGAAAAATCTGATTCGAAACCAGCGCTGCTACCCCCTAAGATATCGTCGGACGCAGTATATCTGGTCAATCTTCAAGAATTTGATGTTGTACGTGGACCGTGGTTTGGAAAAGGCTTTTTTAACGGGCCAGGAACCGCGCCAATTGGCTTTTTGGGGAAAGAATATCCAAATGGATTGTCAATGCACCCTCCCCCAAAGGGCTACGCGAGTGCTAAGTATAAACTCAATCGAAAAATGAGTACTTTTGAAGCGTCATTCGGAGTTCCAGTGCCGATTCAATTGGTTAGCACTATTTACTTTGACGTTAATGGCGACAATCGCTATCTCTCATCGACTCCCGTAAAGAAGGTACAGGTCATCCACAAAATCCAAGTCGACATTAAGGGTATAGATGTGCTCGAACTGAAGGTTTTCTGCCCAGGCAATAACTCGCACGCCCATGCAGTCTGGCTGGACCCTCTGGTAAGGCCGTAGGCGGAGATGAAAACTCGAAAGTGTGCAGGGGCCAGAAAGAAACCCGTCCAGGGAATCCCAACAGTCGATTGATTCGAATGTATGGCCTGTGGCTTGCGTAATAAAAGTGGATTCGAAATTCGCCGTTGCCGCGAATCCCGAATCCAGCGATTGTTGTTTGTGAAAAAGAGATGCGTTTCCAGCGTGACGCAAGCAACTACGGATTTACAACAATCTTGATGCTGGGATTGATCGGTCCAAGTAATTGCCGAAGGAATCGACTTGCTTCATTCGAAGCTACCGCACGCAAATGCTGCGCGTTTGGATCAATCCTTTCACGAGCAAGTGCACCCCAGTCGGACTTGAGAAGTTTTACCTCCAGCTCGGTGGCTTTGCCGCTGTCATACCATTCCCAGCATCCACCGAAGTATTCCGGCTCGGTCGTGTACTTGGAATTATGGCTTTCGACTGCGATGATCGAAAGCTGCGGAAGGTAAACTTCGATCGTTTTCGTTGCCGGATTGTATGACGCGTTGGCAAGCAAACTGTCAAGCTCAAACGCCAGCGTCGCGGTGCATGGCATGGTCAGTTGCTGTCTTACGCTGCCCCGCCAATACGATGCCGTCACATCGACTACCACGTCCACGCTCGTTGTCCCAGAAACGAGCTGGCCCTTTTCCTTGAATCCGCGCTCGATGGTCTTGGCCAGCATAGCGGATTCCGTTCGACTTGCATCATCCGCTAGGTCAAATATCATCTTCGCATCAGCGGCCCCGCTTAGCTTTTTACCTAAGCTGATCAACGTCTTCAGCGGAATTTTCGCATCTCTGACCTTACTCAACACCGTCTTTACATTTTTGGCTTCCTTGGGACTACTCGCCGGTTGCGCCGAGGCAAACGACGCAGTCGAAATCGAGAGCACAACAACGGCAACAAACTTTGTAATGCGGTTCACGACAGTTCCTTTCATTGTGGATTTTTTCGTTCAAGCTCGCGAAAGGTCGCTCAGCTTGCTTCTACTTTTTTCAGAAATTAAGCCATTCATGGGCGAATCTTGACCAAATGCAGTGCGAACCCAAAGAGTACCAGAAAGCACGCACATCGGGCAGTGATGGGCGAAAGAGTACGCTTTCACCCCTCCGCGCTAACCTGAACCGAGTGCTCCGTGCCGTCCCTGCTCCGAAGAATAAGCGTTCCACCCTCTTGAAGCGAGGTAGCTTGAGTCTCGTTCAGGCTGGCGGCAATTTCTCGCCGAATGCCTTCGACCATTGCGACGATAACCAGTCGTCCGCCTTCGCGAATCACGGCAGATACAATCTGTCCGATCGTACGCCATGCAACTCGGACAACGACACGCCCCACCTCCGCCGCCTTGGCTCTGGCTTTCGCGGCCGCCTTTGCCCCGGTCTTCATGGCTCCACAACCCGTTGCGCTAACCGCCACGAATGCCCCTGCCGCAGCCACTAGCACCTCACGTCGACTCATTTTTCTTTCAATCTTAAGTGAGTACATTGATCATCTTCTTTCATGTTGGAGAAAAGCGTTTGACTGACGCACGTCGTTCAGCCCTCGTCTAACATGCATTGCGATAGCCACGCGTTCGCTCCGCCACGATTTTTGAAAAAAAAAGGTTCTTGAAAAACGGCAGAGAAAAACCGCTCAGCACTGGCAATGGCTGGACCGGCGAATTGCCGGGGTAGTACCGCAGCGATTAGGCGAAGATGATGAACTGCGTTTCGACAGGCACGACCCAGGCAGCAAAGAAGAAGTGGCGCAAAGAAAGCCTCCGCAGGTTGGACCCGCGTGGCCCCTTGCGAGGCTCGCCACGCAGTTTACGTCGGTTTCATCCAGCACCCAGTTGGTTTCGGAGGCTATTCGAGGTAGCACGACCATATGAAAGGGATTACGGCAAGCAGTTTGGCCGCAAAAAGTCAGAAGTGATTCCGCCACGTTGCTATGTGGTAGGAGAAACTCGCGATCCATTACCTCGGTATGAAAAGAAATCTGGCAATTATCCTTCGCGTTTTGCAAGCCAATGCACCAGACACGACCTAATAGTTTCTTGATGCGAGGATTCACAAGCGATCACCCAGAGCAGTGCGAATGCGAAATGCAGGATCCCAAAAAGCCAGAGCGAAGTTTTCTTAAATGATAAGATCGCGCCGATTTCGGGTCTCTTAGGTTCTGAATTTTCACGGAACATGATTCGACCCCTTCTTGTTATGTCGCTTGGTTGCCCTCTCTGTCCAGCCATGCGGTTGCCGAATTATTTGTCCGCCATAGAAACCAGTGAAGCTCTGGAATTTCGAGCTAGTTCTCCAGGACCAGCCAATAGCTAAAAAAAAGCCCAGGCAGCTCTTCGCTGACCTGGAGCAATTCTCGTAAAGCGATTAATTAGCGGTTGGTATGCGTTTCGTGGAATCTTTCAGATGTGTTGACAGCGGCAGTTTGGTGCGAGCCGTCGCACGCGCACGCGTCCACAACTTCGAACAGCGCTCGCGCGTCTTTCTGGCGCACCAGACGATGCATCGCCAGGAGAATTTCACGGCCAGCCACAGGGCGTACAGTAACCAGGCGAGCGGCTTGGCGATCGTGTAGCTCAAAAATTTCTCGATTTGCATTTGCACTATCATCTCCCTTGCGAAAAAAGTTCTGGAACTCCAATTTACCATCGTCGTCTGCCAAAGCGGATGTCGCCCGCGTAGCAGCTCAATATGAACAGTACGACTGCAGTGATGCCGAAAACAATCCATGATCCACTCGCGCAACCCAGAACGCCTGAGAGAATCAGGTTGCCCATCAGCACTGCATTGTTCAACTTTTGCCTCGCCCCCATTAGCCCCTCCCGCACTTTGTTCATTGGTTGTTTTTCTTCGCGCCGCTAATTGTGGACGCCCACAGCCTCCACGCTCAGGGTGCCTTCCTTGATGTCTTTGAGCGTGTCGATCAGCCTTGACGCATCCTGGCTAGTCAGCTCGGCCAGCGACTTGTTGAACAACTTGCATGTCAGCGATTCCAACCGTCTGACACCGAGGCCGCGAATTTGGCTTGCCAGGCGACTGGCATAATCGCGCTGTTTCGTTGACGCAGCATGGTGATTCGACGGACCTGCATTGGCACTCCCGTTGCCCAGCCCGCTTTTTTCCGACTGGGATGACGACGGTCTGCCAGGTGGCGTATGCGTTGCCGAATCGTCGTGCTGACGACTCAATTCATCGTTGACGGCCTGGGCGCAGGCGGCATATGCCCGGCGAACGTGTGCGTGAAACTTCTCGACATCTTGTTGAATCAGCGAACTATCCAGTTCGACCTCGACATGACATGACGCACCAAGCGAGCCATATTCTGGCAAGCCCTTTTTTTTTGATAGACCTACCGATACTTTCAAGGGCATTTTTGGAATCTCCTTGTGTTTGAAATGGCCACGATCAATCGGGGCCTTGTGAATTCGAGGTCAGGCCTCGACGTGCTGAAGCTGGCGAAGCGATGCCAGCGTGGACTGCATCGTCTTGGCGTGCCGGCGATAGCCTTTGAGACCAACCATCAGTTTGTTGGTGCGGAGTAGTAAATCACGCAGCGCGTTCTGAATCGCTTGCGCTTCGTCGATCAGGGCGTTGAAGCCTGCTTTGGCATGCTGCTCGCCATTGCTGGTTCGATTGTCGTTGACGGCTTCGGGTGCGACAGCGGAAAATCGTTGAACAGGTTTCACGGGAATTGGTCTCCTTTCATTTGGTGTTGAAGGCGGATTTGAATCGGCAAGATCCGAACGCATTCGCAGGTCGTTGTCGTTTGATGTGACCACGGCATCCTTGCCCAGACCCATGAACACGAACTTGCGGCGTTCATCCTGAAACAGCATTGGTGTATCCACGCTGAGCACATGTCCGTCCGTGAAGCCAAGCTCGATGGCCCGTGCCAAATACCGCCGATTCGTGGCATAGCGCACTGGCTTGCCATGAACGCTCGATCCCGTCAGCGTGACTTCAGTCGCGTTCTTCTGGTCATTGGCACGAGCACGAACGACAGCATGACCATTCAAATCCAGCGTTATTGGTGAGCGCTCGTTGTCAGCACCTGGCAAACGCGGCAGGGCCTTGGCAAGAAATGCTGAGTCCTCGGGCGTAAGGTGAATACGTGTCGCGTTTGAAATTGCCGTCGGAATGATGCTCTCAACACGCGGGAATCGACCTTCAACGTCAATGGGCAGAAAGATCTTCCATGCGCCAACTTGCACACAAACATGTGTCGTGGTCTTGCCAATGCTGACCGCGCCGTCGCCAAGCTCACGGCATCCAAACACGTTGACGCTCGGTACCAGGCAGTCCTCGGTCCAGCGGAACTGGAATCCACTCGACCATAGCAGTTGATGCCCATCGGTTGCCGCGATGACGCCTGCCGAACCGCGAAGCTGAATCTTGCTCATGACGAGTCGTGCAGATAGCTTCGATGTAGTCTGGCCGGCATCGTCGAGCGCCCTGAGTAACGTCGCATCCTGCGGTGCGAATCGTTCAGGAACCTTTGGAAACTCTGGATAATCGCCTGCGTGGGCAGATTCATATTCAATGATGCGCGGCACACCGGCATCAGTCCAGCGAGCCTGGACCTTGCAGTCGCCGGTGGCTTCCAGAATTACGTCATCGTTCCCTTTGCCTTCGATGTCGGCCAGCGCCTGGGCAGGCAATGTGAATTGACCAGCATGGTAGGTATCCGTGGATTCGAAGGCGACGGCGATACCGTTCTGTTGACAGCCGATCGAAAGACCGTGCGGATCGGCATGAAAAACTATTGACGACGCAACGCGTGAATAGGTTCGTCGTAAGATCGTGCGGAGCTGACGAAAGAAAGAACGCGGAAGTTGAATCACGCTTGGTTCTCCTGGGGTTGTACAGGGTCAGCAAAACTATGCCGCCTTGTAAACGGGTTGATGATTCGAGTTGATGCTGTTCGATGGATTGGCTGACAGACGCCCACCACTGCGTCGTGGCCGAGTTCGTGGGCGAGGGTGTGGCGTAATGATGATGCCGAAGCCACGCTTGCGAATGAAATCGACGGTCTCGCCGGTTGCCTGGGCGACTTCACGATTGAGCTGATTTTGTGTCATGAGGAACTCCAGTGAAAAATGAAAAAGGCTGCTGACCAACGATGGCCAACAGCCTGAACGCGAAACGAAACATTGATAGACGAAATTGGGCTAAATCACAGGCCGCCAAATAGGTGCTGTTCAAGCCATGCGCGTTCGGCGGCGAGCGCCTCGCTGCGAACACCAAACGGACCGAGCATCGGTCCATCAACAGGCTGCAGGTCTGCCCACCAGCGACCGGCAAGATCGGGTTCGACGTGACTGGCACGCACGATTTCGACCGTTCCGAGGCTGGCAAGATCGATGTTTTCGCCGTAGATGCCATGCACCACGCCGTCGGGATCCACCATTAACAACATCATGCCGCCTCCTGCATTGCCGATGCCTCGAAGTTCGCCCACACCACTTCGGTCATGCGCCGCTTGTGCTTGCCGGACCCGGCATTGTTGGGAAGATCAAACTCGTGCCGAGCCCAGCCTGTCAATCGCGAGTCGTACAACGGCGAGGCATAGCCCGAGATCATCACCATCCCTTGCAACCCCGTGATTGCATCCAGCAATTCTTCGTGCTGTTCGACGGTCATGTCAAACGCTCCGAACGCATCCTTGCTGACACGGGATTCGGGCACATACGGCGGATCAAGATAGAACAGAACACCCGGTCCGTCTTGAGTGCGAATAACTTCGAGCGCTGGTCGATTGAGCACCACCACACGCTTGAGCCTTGTGTGGATAGCGGGCAAGCCGTCGATGGCATTGAGCCAGGACGACGCCTGCTCGTTCATACCGCTGCGTGTGCGGTTTCGCGTCAACGGCGTGAAATCCTTACACCGTCCTGACATGCTTTGCCGGCACAGCACAAAGAACTGCGCTGCACGCTCTACCATCTCCGTCCGAGTAAGCCGTTTGCACGGCGCGGCGAAATATGATCTCGCTGCGCGCCATTCGGCTTCGTTAAACACGATGGCTTCCAAACGCCGTTTGAGTCGTGCAAACAAATCTTCATCCTGAAGCACCTGCCAGAACGTGGTGATTCTGCCGTCGAGATCGTTCACCACTTCCGATACGCCGTTACAGGATTTGGCAAACAGCACAGCCAGACCTCCCGCAAAGGGTTCGACATAGTGCGTGTGCGCCGGCATCAAATCGACGAGGCGCTCGGCCAAATACCGTTTGCCGCCATGAGTCTTCAAGGGACCTTTCATGCTTCCTCCTGGTTGTTGCGAATGATGCGCCGACGCGGTCGGTCAACCAACATGCCGTCGATGACGCTTTGAACCTGGCTGAACTGCGTGGCAACATGTTGCCGAAGTGCGTAATTGTTACGCAGGGCTTGAGCCTCGATGCCGCTGACAATCTTCTGGGCGCGCTCCACCAGTGCATCCAGTTCCGCATTGGAGCGCACGTTGAGCTGACGAAAGCGATCGAAGAACTCCTTGAGGTTGGTGATGGCGGAATCACGAAAGATCTTGCGCTCGCCATCACCGTTGTCGCTCAAGCGTTCGGTGAGGTGCTCGGTCAGCTTGCCGAACTCGAAAATGAACGCTTGCTCCGCCAACTGAACGGCTTCCTCAAATCGAGCCGCAACACGCGTGCGTTCTTGCTCGTAGATCGCAGGATTTAATTGACACAAATAATCGGGCGGTTCAACGTTCGGCCAATCCCATGCCAGATCGAATAAGCCCTGCAGCGATGGAGGATAGTCATTCGCATCGAAAAGATCGCCCAGGCGTCGTCGTGCGGTTGACTGAAGCTCGGCGTAATGATAGTCGAGTCGCCCGACGGCTTCTTTGAGTTCGGTGCGATAGTCAGCCATCATCTCATTGAAGCCTTCGATCTCATGCTGTCGAATCAGCCGAACACCAGGTTCCGGGAACGGCACAGTCAACGCTTTCCAGTACGCACTGACCTTGCCGCGCAAACTGGTGACTTCCTTGTAGGCCGTGTGCTTGGTGTCGAGCAGTTTCTTGCGAGCCGACAGAAAATCACCCTCGGCGCCAAAAGGCTCGGCAGCCTGACTCTTCTGTTCATTGGTCAATGCCTTGCGCACGCCGAACCAGGTGAACGAGACTCGCACGGCTGCTGTCGTTTCACGCAACCACTGCGCCGGCGATACAGACGTGGGGGGGTGCTCGCGATCCAAAAGCGTCGTCATGGATTCTCCAAATTGATGGTTGATGATCGATGGATTAGTTTTCCGACGGACGTTGCAAACGGCGGGCAGGCTTGAGTTGCGGTGCACCTTCACGCGTGAAGATGCCAGGGCTGTTGGCATCGAGACACCTACCGCTGGCCCAGGTACGCAAGCGCTCGACTGATTCTGCTGCGGTGACCGCCACGGGCACGATGTTCTTGGCAGCCTGACTCAGCGTGACATCGAGCAAGGCTGCCAGGCGGCAACACGCTTTCACCTCTGCGCCAGTCCACGACGTGTCGTCAGGGCGTGTTTGGTCTTTATCGATGCCAAACTGCTTTCGATAAAGCGTCCAGATCGCATCGCGCTCGGCTACGTTGGGAAGATCCAAAAAGAAAACGCCGTCGAACCGTTCCGCACGCGTAAACTCAGGAGGCAATTTCGAGATGTCGTTCGACGTGCCGACGAAGAACACATCGGATTCATGGTCGGATAGCCACATGAGAAGATTACCGAACAAGCGCGTGCTGACGCCACTGTCACCCTGGCTGCCGACGCCGCTGAGCGCCTTTTCCAGTTCGTCACAAAACAATATGCACGGCGACATCGCGTCGGCAATTCGCAGAGCCTGGCGTAGATTCGCTTCGCTTTGACCTACCAAACTGCCCATCAGCGAGCCGACGTCCAGTAGCAAAGTTGGCCGACCGGTCTCGTTGCCCAGCGCCTTGCAGAACTGCGATTTGCCCGTGCCGCTCACGCCCAGAAGAAGCACGCCACGCGGCTTGATCGTTCCTGGCTTCAGCGCTCGCCGACAAAAATCCTTGAGGTTGCCCAAGCCGCCAAGTGACGTGAAATCCTCCTGGCCTCGATGCAGAGTTAACAGATTGCTCTTCTTGAGCGTCTGGGCTTTGAGTTCCCAGATGACGTCCGGTCGAATTGCATTCTTGCGCGTGAGCGACAACGCAAACGATCCCTCGGCTTCATACCGCGTCAGCCCAGATGCAGCATCCAGCACACGCTGCAAATCATCGTCCTTGGGCAAATCACCTGGATTGTCGCTCGTCAGTTCGCGGGCAATCTTTGCCAACTGTTCGCGATCAGGCAGGCTGTGTTCCAGCACGACAAACAGCTTTTCAAGCTCCACCGGGATGTTGACGACTGGCGCCAGCACGACAATGAAGGTACGCTGCTGTTTGCCGGCGATGAGCTGGGCAAACATCGTCTGCACGACTTCTGGATTCACGAGAAAGCGATGAAAATTGTGCAGCACCAGAATCGAAGTCCCTTTTTGCTCTGCCAGAGCTGGCAACGTGCGCAGCGCCGCTAACGGATCGCCGGCGCCGGTTTCTGACTGAGCGGCAGGTTGATTGCCTGGCACGCGCAACCCCGATGCGACATCCCAAACAGCGATCTTCCACTTCTTCTGGCGAGCGTGCTGCACAATCTCACGCTCCGCTTCGTCAGGTTCAGAAGTTAGAATCCACAACCCCGTGAACGCAGCGTTGACGAAGTCGGTAATTTGATCGGAAAGTTTCAAGAGCATCTCCCTTCCTAAAAACAACGAAGGCCCGGGAGGTATGAAGCTCCCGGGCCTTGGTGCGTGAACGATGTTACTGTTGCTCGATGTGCTGTTCGCTGACAGCAGACTGATAATACTCCGCTGTCTTGTTGTCGATAGTGGTGATGCCGAGCGCTTGCTCGATCCACTTGCTGGCCTGAAGACAACTTCCACCGACGAAGCCTTTGGTCTGGATCGTCGTCTCGCCCTTTGTCGTCACGATCAATTCAATGACGCGCATCTGGTATCCTCCGAATGGTGAATGCTCTTCGGTACGAAATCGACATGTTGCCGAACGGCCGCGTGAAGAAACACCGGGGCCTCGTCTTCATCGAAGTGAACGAACGGTTCTTCGTAGCCATCTTCCAGCAACTGGGCCTCGGCGAGGTAATAGTGAATGCCGTGGTTGGCTTCTTCATCGGTGACTTCGACTTGATTGATCGCGAACACCGGTGCGCCATTCGCGTTCATGCAAGCTGACACGATGCTGATCGCTCGCTTGCCATCGCCCTGCATCATCGTGATTCCTCCAATCGAGCAAGTTGGCGCTCAACGCGAGCAATTTTTCGTTGGCATTTTTCGACCGCGTTGAAGGCACGCTTCAGTCGCTTTTGCCAGCGAGCCAATGCAGCACGTTCGCATTCGAGGCGTTCTCGCAGTTTTTGAGTCTGACGCTGAGGCTGCGAGCGTGTTGGCTCGACATCAACATCTGGGCGTATCAAACGACGGCGCGGCATGCTCATGCCTTGGCTCCTTCGATGATTTGCAGTTTGATTGAGCCATCGTTGAGTGCCTGTTCGCTGACCGTAAAGCCTTTCTTTCGAGCTTCGAGCTTGGCCTTCTCGACGGCGTAAATTTGCAACAAACGATCGAGGTGCTGTTGGTCGCCCCAGTGTCCTTCGAAGTTGTCAAATTTCACCTCGCCCGTCTGCGTGTCGATGACGGCGGGGTACTGCCAGCCGGGCAAGTTGACAATCAGGCCCGTGGCCTCGCCGCTGAATAAGCTGACCGTGCCGTGCGTAGGCGAAGGCAAGCCCAACCGTTGACACGCGGCAGCGACGGCATCGCGATCACGAACTTTCGTTTGGATGCTGACAATGTGAGACATCGCGTTTCTTCCTCCTTTGTTTTGGTCTGAAAATCAATCGTGGGAATAACAGTTGATCCGCTCGCACAAATCGTCGATCTCTTCGACGGTCAACGGCGTATCATCGGCAAAGTGCTCGGAAATAGGCCCCTCATTATTGGCAAGATCTTGCTGCCAGTAGCGCAGCGCTGCAAGCATGGTCGCAAGCTCACGACTGGTGAAAGCGATCGACATGAAATTCTCCGTTTGTTGTGATGGATTTGAACCTCAACGATCTCACGCGTAATAGATGCAAAGCCCGCAAATGCAAGAGTTTCGCTGTCGAGAGGCCAGATGTCAGTTGTTGGGATACGAGAAGATGCACCGCCAAATGACGTGGTGCCACGGGTAAACGCGGCACCAGCTCATAGTGCCCGATTTTTGGCGTGGATTTAGGTGGGTTCTCAGAGTCTTTACAGTTTGGTAAATGCGGGCGTGATATGTCTGCTATTTGAGAGTTGAATTGTATGTGTTCGTTGCCGAAACTACCTCCGTGAAAATTCCCAGCGCAAAAAGGTACGGGAGTCCCGCCGGCGGCCACGGCTGTGATGCCGTGGAGATCCGTCATTTGGCGGGCTTATCAACGTCGGCAAAGACGCTTCAATTCGGCCACGGCTGTGATGCCGTGGAGATCAGGGGGGTTCGCAGCGATCGTTCCATTCGTCTTGTAGCTTCAATTCGGCCACGGCTGTGATGCCGTGGAGATGGCCTCCGCCGAACATCCCGCCGCCCTCTCCGGAAAAGCTTCAATTCGGCCACGGCTGTGATGCCGTGGAGATCTGATGTGCGACTTCTATGTGAAGCGCAAAATCGAGACGCTTCAATTCGGCCACGGCTGTGATGCCGTGGAGATTATCTCTACCTTCTGGGGCTCAGGTTTTTCATATTCGGGGCTTCAATTCGGCCACGGCTGTGATGCCGTGGAGATGGAGGCTATCTCTGCTCCTCAGGTTATTCTGGAAACGCTTCAATTCGGCCACGGCTGTGATGCCGTGGAGATCGCATGGGATGTTCAGCAAATCAATACTGCCCTATTGGCTTCAATTCGGCCACGGCTGTGATGCCGTGGAGATCTTGCCATTGTGCCGAACGTGCGCATTCCGCGATACGGGCTTCAATTCGGCCACGGCTGTGATGCCGTGGAGATATACATTATGAACCTTTTGCCGCTTTTGGTGGCAATGCTTCAATTCGGCCACGGCTGTGATGCCGTGGAGATACCCTGTAAAGCCATCGCCCCACGCGCAGACGACGTAAGCTTCAATTCGGCCACGGCTGTGATGCCGTGGAGATACTCCGCACGCTGGTGCGGCTGGCGGGCATTGAATTGGCTTCAATTCGGCCACGGCTGTGATGCCGTGGAGATGTGTGAGACGCTGGGCGCCGCGTGCAAGGCGGTAGGGCTTCAATTCGGCCACGGCTGTGATGCCGTGGAGATGCCTTCAAGATGCCCACTTTAGCCTCCCGCTTTGCTTGCTTCAATTCGGCCACGGCTGTGATGCCGTGGAGATAAAGGCGATTGCCAGGGCGATTATCCAAGCATGCGGGCTTCAATTCGGCCACGGCTGTGATGCCGTGGAGATCGTGTTTGACACAGTTGTTTACCTACCACCAATTGGAGCTTCAATTCGGCCACGGCTGTGATGCCGTGGAGATCGGTGCAGGGCGACGCCGCCGCACTCGCCGACGGGCTGCTTCAATTCGGCCACGGCTGTGATGCCGTGGAGATATCAGCGTGTAGTTCGAGCCGCCATCGGTGGAGTAGTGCTTCAATTCGGCCACGGCTGTGATGCCGTGGAGATGTTCCAGAAGACTCCGAATGATCCGGCAGGCGTCATGCTTCAATTCGGCCACGGCTGTGATGCCGTGGAGATTTTTTCTTGAGCCTATTACCTATATTTTTTGCTCAGACGCTTCAATTCGGCCACGGCTGTGATGCCGTGGAGATCAACGGCTTGCCAAACTCCTGGCTTCGGCTCGAAAGGGCTTCAATTCGGCCACGGCTGTGATGCCGTGGAGATGTATGGAAGTGAAGAAAATCACTTCCGTATTTGCGCTGGCTTCAATTCGGCCACGGCTGTGATGCCGTGGAGATCCGGCGAGATGACGCCCGAGGCGGCGGAGCGACTGAAGCTTCAATTCGGCCACGGCTGTGATGCCGTGGAGATCATGCCATATCGGTAGTCGGTAGGTACTTTTACCGAGCTTCAATTCGGCCACGGCTGTGATGCCGTGGAGATCCTTTGGGATATGCCAAGTGTTGTTAGGGAATACCTGAGCTTCAATTCGGCCACGGCTGTGATGCCGTGGAGATGTCCCGCGTCATCCACTCGTAAGCGGCGACGCCAGGGCTTCAATTCGGCCACGGCTGTGATGCCGTGGAGATCCCGCGTGCTCACCTACTACACGACGCGGTGCGCTGGGCTTCAATTCGGCCACGGCTGTGATGCCGTGGAGATGATCAGCGTGTAGGTCGAACCGCCGTCGGTGGAGTAATGCTTCAATTCGGCCACGGCTGTGATGCCGTGGAGATGCTGTCGATCTTCGGCACTGCGTCATGCTCCTCGATGCTTCAATTCGGCCACGGCTGTGATGCCGTGGAGATTTACGAACAAGAACTCGCAAATCTCCGCGCGGCAACGCTTCAATTCGGCCACGGCTGTGATGCCGTGGAGATTTTGCTTAGGAAAATTGCAGTCGGTTCGTTATTACCTGCTTCAATTCGGCCACGGCTGTGATGCCGTGGAGATGGAACCCACCCCAACTGGCCCCGGTACGCCGGAACTGGCTTCAATTCGGCCACGGCTGTGATGCCGTGGAGATCCTGACGGTGTTTGGGAACCTTGTGCCGAAGCGAATGGCTTCAATTCGGCCACGGCTGTGATGCCGTGGAGATCGAGCGAAACAAGCCCGAAGCGACCGCGAAAGACCGCCGCTTCAATTCGGCCACGGCTGTGATGCCGTGGAGATGCAGTTCTCGCGACCTACGAAAAGAAGGAATCTGCATGCTTCAATTCGGCCACGGCTGTGATGCCGTGGAGATCCTTTTGATTACACTAGGCACGATTCGTGATTTTTCAGCTTCAATTCGGCCACGGCTGTGATGCCGTGGAGATCATGCATCTTCACCTTCGCGGTAGACCGTTCGAGTCGGCTTCAATTCGGCCACGGCTGTGATGCCGTGGAGATTTCATTGGTGAATTTCAAAGGAAAACCAGTGAACAGCGCTTCAATTCGGCCACGGCTGTGATGCCGTGGAGATCGCCGTGGCGAAACGTGGAACAATGGAAAAGGGAATCGCTTCAATTCGGCCACGGCTGTGATGCCGTGGAGATCTTTCGGCATCCGTCAGGAACGCCCCACAACAGCAGCGCTTCAATTCGGCCACGGCTGTGATGCCGTGGAGATAATGTGGCCGGGAAATACGTTTGACAGAATAAGCCAGCTTCAATTCGGCCACGGCTGTGATGCCGTGGAGATGGAACCGGGAGAGTGTTCCGCACGCATGGAAGCCTGCGCTTCAATTCGGCCACGGCTGTGATGCCGTGGAGATACCCCTTGTGAGTAACGGACTTGGAACCGTGGCAACCGCTTCAATTCGGCCACGGCTGTGATGCCGTGGAGATGCGGCAATCCTGGACGCATGCCGCACCGAATTGGCCATGCTTCAATTCGGCCACGGCTGTGATGCCGTGGAGATAGTCTTGATGACGTCGGGGAACGGGAACACAAGCCCGCTTCAATTCGGCCACGGCTGTGATGCCGTGGAGATGCCGCATGCGCGTGCCGTGCGTCAATGTGCCAACCTCGCTTCAATTCGGCCACGGCTGTGATGCCGTGGAGATGTCTACAATCAGCCGCCCGTGGCTTACAATCAGCCCGCTTCAATTCGGCCACGGCTGTGATGCCGTGGAGATGTTAAAGAGAATGGAGATTCTCTATTCCTAGTGGACGCTTCAATTCGGCCACGGCTGTGATGCCGTGGAGATGCGGCAAATCAGCAAGATTCGCACGGCCAATGACTTCGCTTCAATTCGGCCACGGCTGTGATGCCGTGGAGATCCCACAAGATTGACATTGATTGGCTTCGCGTCCGAATGCTTCAATTCGGCCACGGCTGTGATGCCGTGGAGATCGTGGCGGCTCGTCAGTAAGCATCATCGCTGTGCTTGCTTCAATTCGGCCACGGCTGTGATGCCGTGGAGATGGCACGGTATCCGGTAGCCCGCCCACCTATAGGGCGAGCTTCAATTCGGCCACGGCTGTGATGCCGTGGAGATGCTATGTCGCGCTGGCTTGCACCAGTTGCCAACATGCGCTTCAATTCGGCCACGGCTGTGATGCCGTGGAGATCGCCCGTCATGATTCGCGTTCGGGAACACAAGGGTAAGCTTCAATTCGGCCACGGCTGTGATGCCGTGGAGATCAGAGGGCGGGACATGGGAACCGTCGTTGGGGCGCTGGCTTCAATTCGGCCACGGCTGTGATGCCGTGGAGATCTGACGCTGTATGTGCAAAGCGTCCAGCACACGGAAACGCTTCAATTCGGCCACGGCTGTGATGCCGTGGAGATCCGACGGATTTTTGCCCGACGCAATCGCGCTGCTCCCGCTTCAATTCGGCCACGGCTGTGATGCCGTGGAGATCAATTCCGCGCGGGCCTCAAGGAAACCGACGCGGTGGCTTCAATTCGGCCACGGCTGTGATGCCGTGGAGATGGGTCTCGATCGCCTGCGCCTTGCTGGGGTCGTTTTCGCTTCAATTCGGCCACGGCTGTGATGCCGTGGAGATACAAGCTAAGGAGTCAGCACATGCAAAGCCTATTCGAGCTTCAATTCGGCCACGGCTGTGATGCCGTGGAGATGCGACTTCACCGTGTCAAGCGGCGTCGCCACGATTGAGCTTCAATTCGGCCACGGCTGTGATGCCGTGGAGATATGAGTTTCCATGCGTCAGGACTCGACGGTGGGAGTGGCTTCAATTCGGCCACGGCTGTGATGCCGTGGAGATATGGATGCGCAAGTATCCCGGCGGTGGGTGGCCGGAGCTTCAATTCGGCCACGGCTGTGATGCCGTGGAGATCCCATCCGCAAGCCGTCGAGGCGTCGCGGCGCGTCCGCTTCAATTCGGCCACGGCTGTGATGCCGTGGAGATGGGCCTCGTGGCGACGGTATCGCCTGAATCAATGGGTCGCTTCAATTCGGCCACGGCTGTGATGCCGTGGAGATTCGATGCCACGACGAGCAAGGCTGCGGCGAGAAAAACGGCTTCAATTCGGCCACGGCTGTGATGCCGTGGAGATATCCCTAGGTCAAATGGGGGGGGGTGTCGCTCGATTGCTTCAATTCGGCCACGGCTGTGATGCCGTGGAGATGTGGATCAAGGGGGCGACGCTGTGAGAGCGGGCGCGTTGCTTCAATTCGGCCACGGCTGTGATGCCGTGGAGATCCGCGAGTTTTGCCCGCGGCACTGGACAAATGGGCACGCTTCAATTCGGCCACGGCTGTGATGCCGTGGAGATGAGGGTGGTGTTCGCAGGTATCTCGCCAAATATCTATCGCTTCAATTCGGCCACGGCTGTGATGCCGTGGAGATCGGACACAACGACGCTTGCCCCAGCGACCGCCAACGCTTCAATTCGGCCACGGCTGTGATGCCGTGGAGATCTACCTGTCCCACGAAGGTAAGGTGCTCGAAGGGCACGCTTCAATTCGGCCACGGCTGTGATGCCGTGGAGATGTGTGGCACACTGTGCTCTAGTTCTATGGATAACTTGGCTTCAATTCGGCCACGGCTGTGATGCCGTGGAGATGCAGGAGTATCCCGCGTTGCCAGGAAGGAGCGTTTTGCTTCAATTCGGCCACGGCTGTGATGCCGTGGAGATATCGAAATCGTTCACGCTTCTCGGAAAGCTGGCACTTGCTTCAATTCGGCCACGGCTGTGATGCCGTGGAGATGTTCTCCGGCACGTCCAGCGGCACGAACACGGGCGACCGCTTCAATTCGGCCACGGCTGTGATGCCGTGGAGATGGGCGGGGACCTTCGACCACGCCTGCCCGTCGTGATCGCTTCAATTCGGCCACGGCTGTGATGCCGTGGAGATGACGCGAGCGCCCCGGCAATCGGCCCCGGTCGCCCGGCTTCAATTCGGCCACGGCTGTGATGCCGTGGAGATGAACCACTAGCGCCGTACCCCGCGACGAATACGATTTGCTTCAATTCGGCCACGGCTGTGATGCCGTGGAGATGATTCGCAACCAGGCGGCCTTGAATCTGACGATACTACGCTTCAATTCGGCCACGGCTGTGATGCCGTGGAGATAACTCAGGATCGTAGCCGCCGAGCTGGAGTTGCCCGGCGCTTCAATTCGGCCACGGCTGTGATGCCGTGGAGATTAGACGCTGTATATATGATTGCCGAAGAGAGGATGAGCTTCAATTCGGCCACGGCTGTGATGCCGTGGAGATGGTCCTTTGTGACAATGGAGGTTGGCCCGGGATTCTGCTTCAATTCGGCCACGGCTGTGATGCCGTGGAGATGCTGCGTGCCGTTTCGCCGTTCGCAATTACTGGCGAGGCTTCAATTCGGCCACGGCTGTGATGCCGTGGAGATCGTACAAAGCGCCTAAGACGTACAAGCCCATCAAACTAGCGCTTCAATTCGGCCACGGCTGTGATGCCGTGGAGATCGGGAGGGCTGACTAATGGCCGTGACTTCGGTCGGTGCTTCAATTCGGCCACGGCTGTGATGCCGTGGAGATCGCGGCGGCGACTCGCATGGACGCGACGATATCGGTGCTTCAATTCGGCCACGGCTGTGATGCCGTGGAGATAGCGTGATTGTCCCGGCCCCGGCGGAAGCGGAGTAGGAGCTTCAATTCGGCCACGGCTGTGATGCCGTGGAGATATCACGTCATGGTCAATCATCGCCCCTGGGATCACGCGCTTCAATTCGGCCACGGCTGTGATGCCGTGGAGATATTGATGACGCCGATCCGGAGCGTGCCGGCGTCATTGCTTCAATTCGGCCACGGCTGTGATGCCGTGGAGATGCGGACGCCATGACCTACAGCCTTCAGTTCGCCGACGCTTCAATTCGGCCACGGCTGTGATGCCGTGGAGATCCAGGCCCAGGCCCAGACGAAATCATTGCTCCGCTGGCTTCAATTCGGCCACGGCTGTGATGCCGTGGAGATCCCAGCATCATCAATGCTGCACGAATCATTACAGCCCGGCTTCAATTCGGCCACGGCTGTGATGCCGTGGAGATTCGCTTTGGGAGCAAGCTATGACTCTTGTCCTCATGGCTTCAATTCGGCCACGGCTGTGATGCCGTGGAGATGAAATTTCACCAGCAGCAAAAGCTAGGCAACGTGTCGCGCTTCAATTCGGCCACGGCTGTGATGCCGTGGAGATGCCTTCACGGGTGATATCGGCCATTCGTTCATAGATCGCTTCAATTCGGCCACGGCTGTGATGCCGTGGAGATCGGCCCTAAGCATCTTGGCATGAGAACATCCTTTCTTGCTTCAATTCGGCCACGGCTGTGATGCCGTGGAGATGATGTTGATGACGCCATGAACCCAAATGGCCGATACGCGCTTCAATTCGGCCACGGCTGTGATGCCGTGGAGATACCTACGTACAAACAAGTGATGGAATTCCCGACCGCGGCTTCAATTCGGCCACGGCTGTGATGCCGTGGAGATTTCAACACGCCAAAACGGATCGAAGCCGTGGACCCGCTTCAATTCGGCCACGGCTGTGATGCCGTGGAGATCCGCGGTGAACGGCCAATAGCTGTCCGGCATCACCGAGCTTCAATTCGGCCACGGCTGTGATGCCGTGGAGATTTGATTGTGTGGACACGAAACTTTTTTTGGGAGAGACGGCTTCAATTCGGCCACGGCTGTGATGCCGTGGAGATCATAAAGGGAGATGGGACAATGACAATCAACATGCAACGCTTCAATTCGGCCACGGCTGTGATGCCGTGGAGATCCAGATTAAGGAACAACAAAGGCTAGCCAAAGAGCAACGCTTCAATTCGGCCACGGCTGTGATGCCGTGGAGATCCTGGATAGGGTGAACTGATTCAGGAAAATCGGCTACGCTTCAATTCGGCCACGGCTGTGATGCCGTGGAGATACGGACCGCCGCCTGCCGCTCGCGCTTTCGGATCGACGCTTCAATTCGGCCACGGCTGTGATGCCGTGGAGATCAAAGCACATGCCATTCAGCTGCCCGTACAGGAACCGGCTTCAATTCGGCCACGGCTGTGATGCCGTGGAGATCCTTGTCACAAGCACACAGGGCGACGAGCCGCTCGCGGCTTCAATTCGGCCACGGCTGTGATGCCGTGGAGATACGACAATTCCGCCACATTCCCTAAAAATCTTTCTGGCTTCAATTCGGCCACGGCTGTGATGCCGTGGAGATACAAGCGATAGTGAGGCGAGAGATGCGGGAGTTTGATGCTTCAATTCGGCCACGGCTGTGATGCCGTGGAGATCCTCACTGACTTCATGCAGTTCGCCATGAGGGTGATGGCTTCAATTCGGCCACGGCTGTGATGCCGTGGAGATGTTCCCGTCGTGTAAGTTTTTGTCGAGTCCGTTGCAGGCTTCAATTCGGCCACGGCTGTGATGCCGTGGAGATGACGGCCGCCGCGAACGGGTCGGGCGGCAGCGGCACGGGCTTCAATTCGGCCACGGCTGTGATGCCGTGGAGATCCGCACAGGTGTAAACGATGAACGCGACTGATTGGAGCTTCAATTCGGCCACGGCTGTGATGCCGTGGAGATACGCCTCGTTCATGCTCCGCCTCCGACTCGGCGTCAGCTTCAATTCGGCCACGGCTGTGATGCCGTGGAGATCAAGCCGGATTACCAAGGCTGGTGGTCGCTGGGTTGGCTTCAATTCGGCCACGGCTGTGATGCCGTGGAGATATTGATTGTGTGGACACGAAACTTTTTTTGGGAGACGGCTTCAATTCGGCCACGGCTGTGATGCCGTGGAGATGGCATGGCTCGCGGCGGTCGAAGTTGTGAAGAGGTGGGCTTCAATTCGGCCACGGCTGTGATGCCGTGGAGATTCACAGGGCGAATGAATTGCGCGAATTCCCTGAGAATGCTTCAATTCGGCCACGGCTGTGATGCCGTGGAGATAGACAAAATAGTCAAGGCGGTTGAAGCCGCTGGCGGCGCTTCAATTCGGCCACGGCTGTGATGCCGTGGAGATGTGGTGTCTCGTTATCGGCAGACCGCGTAGACCACGAAGCTTCAATTCGGCCACGGCTGTGATGCCGTGGAGATGGTCGCCAAGCTGAGGGCGTTGCGGGAAGGCAAGGATGCTTCAATTCGGCCACGGCTGTGATGCCGTGGAGATCATCGCATTAAGCGCTGCCGCGATTTTGATAGCGGCCGCTTCAATTCGGCCACGGCTGTGATGCCGTGGAGATATGGATTGGGAACGTTTGGCGCGAGCGATGAATTATCGCTTCAATTCGGCCACGGCTGTGATGCCGTGGAGATCGGCTATTTCCGCGAACGAACCGCCGAGGCTGATGAAGCTTCAATTCGGCCACGGCTGTGATGCCGTGGAGATTTGCTTGTCTTAACCTACTGCCCTGTTTGTCGTCAAGCTTCAATTCGGCCACGGCTGTGATGCCGTGGAGATTTGCCATGCAAAGTGACAGCGCACTAGAGTACACTGGCTTCAATTCGGCCACGGCTGTGATGCCGTGGAGATTCGAGGGCAAGCTGGTCCAACTGTACCGCAGGACTAGCTTCAATTCGGCCACGGCTGTGATGCCGTGGAGATTGCCGCTCGAACCAGACAGCCAATAGGCGCGGCCGCCGCTTCAATTCGGCCACGGCTGTGATGCCGTGGAGATGGAGGCGGAAGTGGAGGCGGAAACGGCAGTGGTGGCGGCTTCAATTCGGCCACGGCTGTGATGCCGTGGAGATCGTTGATATTTTCGATTCGACCGTCCTCTTGATCCAGCTTCAATTCGGCCACGGCTGTGATGCCGTGGAGATCTGCGGTGCGGTTTTGGGCTTACTCTCGATCCAGACGGCTTCAATTCGGCCACGGCTGTGATGCCGTGGAGATGCCGAGAAACGATCGGCGACAACCGCCATTTTGCACGCTTCAATTCGGCCACGGCTGTGATGCCGTGGAGATCTCACTGCCGTATTCAGACCGTCGGCCCCCTCGGCAATGCTTCAATTCGGCCACGGCTGTGATGCCGTGGAGATGGCAGGTCTCGCCGACCGAATCCGCATGGGCCGACCTTGCTTCAATTCGGCCACGGCTGTGATGCCGTGGAGATCGAGTCGATGGAATCCCATGCCTCGCGCCCATTGGCACGCTTCAATTCGGCCACGGCTGTGATGCCGTGGAGATGTTCGACGGAAGTTTCATTAATGAACCCAGAGATAGAGCTTCAATTCGGCCACGGCTGTGATGCCGTGGAGATGGCATCGGTCTGCCTTGGCCTGTGTCGAGACGCGAGAAGCTTCAATTCGGCCACGGCTGTGATGCCGTGGAGATTTGCCCCGGGCGGCGAGATCAAGCACGCAAGCTTCCAGGCTTCAATTCGGCCACGGCTGTGATGCCGTGGAGATCCCACCGGATGCAATTGCTTGAACAACAGCGACGGCTAGCTTCAATTCGGCCACGGCTGTGATGCCGTGGAGATGAGATCGATGAAATTGACGGCACATGGGAGATGTGCGCTTCAATTCGGCCACGGCTGTGATGCCGTGGAGATCCAGGATCGTGTCGAGCACCAGGTAGGCGTTGAGAAGCTTCAATTCGGCCACGGCTGTGATGCCGTGGAGATCACCTATGGAGAACGCTATGTCCACGAAAGAACTGCGGCTTCAATTCGGCCACGGCTGTGATGCCGTGGAGATCAAAACCCACCGTGAGACATTTCGCCGATCCACTCGAAGCTTCAATTCGGCCACGGCTGTGATGCCGTGGAGATGGTGTCGTTTAGGCTTTGATTCCACAGTGCCATCGTTGCTTCAATTCGGCCACGGCTGTGATGCCGTGGAGATTCGCTTCGAACCGTTTCGATTTTATCCACAGTCCACCAGCTTCAATTCGGCCACGGCTGTGATGCCGTGGAGATATCGACGCCTACGTTCGCCTGGCGAAAGACAAGAGAAAGCTTCAATTCGGCCACGGCTGTGATGCCGTGGAGATGCCGTATTCGTCGATTCGGCTTGGTGGCGATTCGATTCGCTTCAATTCGGCCACGGCTGTGATGCCGTGGAGATGTTGACGATCCTCGACGACGCGGATGCGGCGGCAGTGCGCTTCAATTCGGCCACGGCTGTGATGCCGTGGAGATTTAAAAGTGTAAGGACGAACGACACACAAACGAAAGGGGCTTCAATTCGGCCACGGCTGTGATGCCGTGGAGATCAACATCGCCGGTGATTCCGGCAAAAAGGGAGATGGGGCTTCAATTCGGCCACGGCTGTGATGCCGTGGAGATGCGACGGGGATTCGACGATGACGACGGACGGTGAAGGGCTTCAATTCGGCCACGGCTGTGATGCCGTGGAGATCGAAGGCGATGTTGGTAGACGCACCATCGACATGACAGCTTCAATTCGGCCACGGCTGTGATGCCGTGGAGATACAATCTTACACAGGGAGTTTTAACCATGAGCACAACCACGCTTCAATTCGGCCACGGCTGTGATGCCGTGGAGATACCACAGCGTTTGCCCGTTAATCGTGTAAGTCGAAGGGCTTCAATTCGGCCACGGCTGTGATGCCGTGGAGATATGGCCGCTTGTCGCGCTGAACAACCTGAAACGCGGCGCTTCAATTCGGCCACGGCTGTGATGCCGTGGAGATCGGAGCGGCCTTTGCCCGCTCAAGCACAGCGATGATGCGCTTCAATTCGGCCACGGCTGTGATGCCGTGGAGATCCTACATGAGTGCATTTGCGTCCGGGGTCGCAAACGAGCTTCAATTCGGCCACGGCTGTGATGCCGTGGAGATGTTCCAGCGACATGGATGAAACCGGCAGTTGAGATCGGCTTCAATTCGGCCACGGCTGTGATGCCGTGGAGATTCAATATCGAAATCCCGATTGAGTTGGATACCGATTCGCTTCAATTCGGCCACGGCTGTGATGCCGTGGAGATGGTGTTGGCCACAACTGGCGCAACATCGACGCGAGTGCTTCAATTCGGCCACGGCTGTGATGCCGTGGAGATCATCCTTCCGGTTTCCGCAGCGGCTTGGATAATCGGCGCTTCAATTCGGCCACGGCTGTGATGCCGTGGAGATCACAAACCTAATCTGCGGCATCCAAATCCAGCACGAGCTTCAATTCGGCCACGGCTGTGATGCCGTGGAGATGAGTTTTCGCCGTCGCCAAGTCCACGGAAGCGAAGAAGCTTCAATTCGGCCACGGCTGTGATGCCGTGGAGATGCGGTCATCAAGGAAAGGGTCTTTGGAGGTAAGGAAACGCTTCAATTCGGCCACGGCTGTGATGCCGTGGAGATGACCCAAGAAAGAAAACTGACAGAGCTAAGAAAACAGGGCTTCAATTCGGCCACGGCTGTGATGCCGTGGAGATGCTTCCTGCGAACGTGGACGAACTTAAAGCAATTATCACGCTTCAATTCGGCCACGGCTGTGATGCCGTGGAGATGGAGCAGTTGCCGACGATGCCGGTCGAGCGAACCTATGCTTCAATTCGGCCACGGCTGTGATGCCGTGGAGATGGCCTTAGATTGGCTCGTCAAATCGCCGCTCTACGGGCTTCAATTCGGCCACGGCTGTGATGCCGTGGAGATCTATTGCGGGTGGAAGGACCATTGTGACACTGTTGAAGCTTCAATTCGGCCACGGCTGTGATGCCGTGGAGATGGAGGCGGGAGTGGAGGAGGAAACGGCAGCGGGGGTGGCTTCAATTCGGCCACGGCTGTGATGCCGTGGAGATTAGAGAGGTGATTTAGTGAGCCAGTCTGAGGCCTCATTGCTTCAATTCGGCCACGGCTGTGATGCCGTGGAGATCATCACTCGCCGCGCCTCCAATGCATGTGCCGACATAGCTTCAATTCGGCCACGGCTGTGATGCCGTGGAGATACATCCAACGTAATCAATTGCTGAACCGGCGGAATTGCTTCAATTCGGCCACGGCTGTGATGCCGTGGAGATGAACCGGCTTTAGTCCTACTTACCTTTCGATGGTGATGCTTCAATTCGGCCACGGCTGTGATGCCGTGGAGATTAACCTTCATGCCGTCTTGCAGGGGAGCGTCGGTTCCGCTTCAATTCGGCCACGGCTGTGATGCCGTGGAGATCAACCGTGACCACAAGCGCTCTTCGCCAATGAAGCCGCTTCAATTCGGCCACGGCTGTGATGCCGTGGAGATCTGCGAGAAATGCACCGAAAGCAGAAACCTTTGAAGCGCTTCAATTCGGCCACGGCTGTGATGCCGTGGAGATGTGCCAGCCGTTACGGAAGACAACACGCCATCAAGATCGCTTCAATTCGGCCACGGCTGTGATGCCGTGGAGATCAAAATGCTTGGGGTTTGGGCTGAATCTCCAAGTGGGCTTCAATTCGGCCACGGCTGTGATGCCGTGGAGATGCGTGGCCGATGAAAACGACAAGCGGGACGTTCCGACGCTTCAATTCGGCCACGGCTGTGATGCCGTGGAGATTCCGCCGGTGTACAACCCACCGGAAAACTCCATCCCAGGCTTCAATTCGGCCACGGCTGTGATGCCGTGGAGATGTCCATCGCGTTCATGCCCGAAGTGGCTCGACGCCGCGCTTCAATTCGGCCACGGCTGTGATGCCGTGGAGATATGGTACATCACGGAACCACAATTGAACGTCTTGCAGCTTCAATTCGGCCACGGCTGTGATGCCGTGGAGATCGGGCGACGACGCGCCGGACCTGTGGCGGATCAGCAGTGCTTCAATTCGGCCACGGCTGTGATGCCGTGGAGATTCGAGAAATAAAAGGCGGTGGACAATGACGGACCTGGCTTCAATTCGGCCACGGCTGTGATGCCGTGGAGATGGAGAATATGACTTCGGTTGGACGTTCGCTCTACATCGCTTCAATTCGGCCACGGCTGTGATGCCGTGGAGATCAGCTTGTGAAAAAAACAGCCTGACCTACAAGCCGCAGCTTCAATTCGGCCACGGCTGTGATGCCGTGGAGATCTGCAAAACGGTCTGAGTACAAAAATCCGGCAAGATGGCTTCAATTCGGCCACGGCTGTGATGCCGTGGAGATGCGGCCTGTGGGTAGGTAGAAATGCGTAGTGGGGAAGCTTCAATTCGGCCACGGCTGTGATGCCGTGGAGATATTGAAGAGCGCCCATCGGTGCGCTATCGCCGTGGTCGCTTCAATTCGGCCACGGCTGTGATGCCGTGGAGATTGCCAAAGATCACGCCAGCCGACAGCAAGGCGCGCATGCTTCAATTCGGCCACGGCTGTGATGCCGTGGAGATTAAGGTCGCCGCCTCCCCGCGCTGGTTGCGCAATGAGGCTTCAATTCGGCCACGGCTGTGATGCCGTGGAGATCGGCCACGCCACGGAGTTTGATCGTCCAGATTTCCTCGCTTCAATTCGGCCACGGCTGTGATGCCGTGGAGATGTGGAATCACACATCGAATATCCTTGCGCTGCTCTAGCTTCAATTCGGCCACGGCTGTGATGCCGTGGAGATATGCTCCTGCTCGGTTGGCTATCCACGGGCGAGCTACGCGCTTCAATTCGGCCACGGCTGTGATGCCGTGGAGATGCGCACGTCCCTTATCAACAAGATTAAGAATGCCTCCGGCTTCAATTCGGCCACGGCTGTGATGCCGTGGAGATGATCCTCGACGCTATTAACCGATTGTACCACGATCATCGCTTCAATTCGGCCACGGCTGTGATGCCGTGGAGATGACGCATATCGTGGAGGCTAGTAACGCGATGAAGATGCTTCAATTCGGCCACGGCTGTGATGCCGTGGAGATCGAAGAAGAGCGCGGCGGCGCCCAAACCGGTCGAAAAGCTTCAATTCGGCCACGGCTGTGATGCCGTGGAGATCTGATGCGGGTAATCAACGGAGTTAAAGCGCTCGGCGGGCTTCAATTCGGCCACGGCTGTGATGCCGTGGAGATTTCATCTCTCACTTACAAGGATTCCACGCGATGCCGGGCTTCAATTCGGCCACGGCTGTGATGCCGTGGAGATTCCAAGCCAAAAAATAAGCCGTTTCTGGCCCTGGATGCTTCAATTCGGCCACGGCTGTGATGCCGTGGAGATCCAACTTGAAGACGACGCCGAAGTCTCCCTTGACTTCGCTTCAATTCGGCCACGGCTGTGATGCCGTGGAGATCTCGATCCTGGGAATTTGATAACCCTGTGCAGCCAGCGCTTCAATTCGGCCACGGCTGTGATGCCGTGGAGATGAAGACCGACAACCATGAGCCGTCCAAGAGCGAGATCGCTTCAATTCGGCCACGGCTGTGATGCCGTGGAGATGAGGAACTAGAGGCGGAGAAGGAAGCCGCCCGCAAGGCTTCAATTCGGCCACGGCTGTGATGCCGTGGAGATCGATGTTGGCTAGAGATTGTTTTGGTAAGTGATAACAGCTTCAATTCGGCCACGGCTGTGATGCCGTGGAGATGCGGCTTCCAATAGAGGGCAAGAAAACACTACCGCAGGCTTCAATTCGGCCACGGCTGTGATGCCGTGGAGATGACGGAAGCAACTACCGCACCGGCCACGAAACCAATCAGCTTCAATTCGGCCACGGCTGTGATGCCGTGGAGATGCTTCCTAGTTGGGCGCGTGGAGGATCGAATATATCGCTTCAATTCGGCCACGGCTGTGATGCCGTGGAGATCCAGTGGGCTGAAGACG
>CAZYYU010000019.1:0-12804 GCA_964651735.1 uncultured Gammaproteobacteria bacterium
CCAGCATGCTGCACAGCGCGCGCTCGTCGTTGGCCAGCAGGTGCGTGAGCCACTCAGGCTGCGGGTCCATGCCGGCACCCTCCCCCCAGGCAGCCCTGCCTGCACGCGACACGCAATAAATGCGCGCAACCCAAGCGGACGCCACCCCCGGACCAGCGCCGGGCTCCCGTGTCCGGAAATGGCTGCCGTTGTGGTGGTGCCACCCTCACAAGCAGACAGCTTTGTTTGGCACACTGCGTCACCAGATGCGCCACAGGAACTCCAGAATGATCCGCACAACCACGATGAACGCGAAGAGCACCCCAAACACGGGCGCGATGAGCTTTCCTGTGCCAGGGCAGTGATTGAGCGCGGGCACAAGCAGCACCCCATTCAAAGCCTTTGCACCAGGATTGAAGTACCACCGCTTGGGCAGCCTGGAAAGCTCCAAAGTCTGCAAGGAACAGCTGTCAACAGACGTGCAAGAAAGCAAGTACGCACAGGATCCGCAAGCAGGGATGGCGCCGCGGCACTGCACCGTGTGAGCGAGCTGCTGCAACGAGCGACGTTCCCCCGGCTCACCTGGGGTAGATGAGCGCCGTGGCCATCCGCCACCAGGTATCTGCATGTTCCTGCGGTCCGCGCATCAGAAGGGCAAACACGCAATGTGTGAGCAACCTCTGTCGCCGTGGGCTGTGGCTGCGGCACGGGACGCAGCGACGGCCAGCGATGGCGGATCAAGGTGTTCTCGTTGAGCGCTCTCTGCACGCGTGTTCCTCAGCTGCAGCAGTGAGGGGGAGGGGAGCTTCCTCTCCGCACCTGGTGCATGGTGATGCGCTGCATCGACTGCATGTGCAACAGAGGCATGGCCCTCGGCGTGGGCAGCGGCTCAAGCTCCTCGTGCTGCAGCGTCATCAACTCCGCCTCCAAGGCCACGTTCTCCACGGCTTTTGAGCCCTGGCCAGAAGCACCCACCAGCGCCGGCTCACCCGCTGGTGCTCGTGCACGAAGCGATGCTGCTCTGCGGCCAGCTGGATCTGCAGCGCCTTGACCATCTTGGACAGCTCCTGTGCATGCTCAGGCTGCAGCGGACGGACCGCCTGAGCGCTGCCACAAAAAAGAACCTCTTTCTGCCGCCGCAACGCCGTCACTTCGTCCTGCAGCGTGAAGCTGAAGTTCACTGATGACTGCAGGTCCATGGTGCTGCAGCAGGCACGACCCTCTTCATTTGCCGGGCGCGTACAGATACGCGATGAGGTTCCGCCTTTTTGGAGGCGCGCGTGAGCAAGCAGGCAGACTCAGGCAACACCCACTGACCGCGGCGGCACTCCGGTCTGACGGTGGTGCTCCTGCACGCGCAGAACTGTGACGCGACGTGTTGCCCGACACCGCTACTGACCTCCACGGCTTCGCGGATGAGCGCAAGCGTCTCAGGGCCGCGTATGGCCGCAAGCTGGAGGCACCGCAAGATGGCATCAGCCTCCACGGCGCAGCCTGCAAAAGCTGCTGAGTTTTCGCCTCACGACCTCGCACCGCCAAGGAAGGAATCACCGCCAATCTTCTGCACGCAGCACAACTCGCCGTGGCCATTGACAGCCACAGTGAGCGTGCCAGAGAGCACTGGCCTCTGCAGTGAGCGACCGACGGCGGAACGCACCCCTCTCACCTGGGGCCTCGTCCGCGCTCGGGTCCAGCAGTGCCACGAAAGCCCTGCAAGCAGCGGCACAGTTGGCGGCGCGCGCACTGACTGCCCAACGGCAAAAACGATACCCAGACGCAGCCAGTTGCACAAAGCCGAACGTGACACTGAGGCGGAGCGGGGGTGAGTGGCAGAGCATCAGCGCCGAGAACTCTCCGCCACCTGACGGGAGTGTGGTGGATTGACAAGGGTGCGCCGCCCTGGCCCTCAGGCCAGACGAGCGCCCCTGTTTGCGCTGAGCGCTGCAAAGCCCGACACCGCAAAGGGTCACCTTTGTCCACCGTCACGCATGGGCGGCGGTAGTGCAGCAAGGACTGGCGCCGCGGCGTTAAGGGGGGAGGGGCTGCAAGAAGGGCTCCTCCTCACCGCGAGCGCAGCGGCCGAGCAGGCGTCGAACAGGTTGCCCCCATTGTCCAGCACGTGCACACAAACGCGAATGTTCCACACGTAGGCACCTGTCAGCACGGTGTTTGCCGTCGAGGCAAAGAGACAGCCTCCCCAACAACGCACCAGCCAGCACACACAGCGACTCGGTCTCAATGGCCTCTGACTCGCGCAGCGCCCGCTCCATCACACGGCACACTTCGACAGCTTCATCGCTCCAAGACTGCAGGCTGTGAGCACAAACAAGAAAGGGCGGAAACAAAAACAAAAAGGGCCAACCTCTTTGGCGAACGCGCCGTCCGCCATGGGCGACAGCACGACCTCGAACGAGTACTGGCCGTTGGTGGGCCTGTCCGGGAACGGCTTCACCACCTCCGACGTGATGATGCATTGCACCCTGAGAAGCAGCCGTTGAGCCCCGCGTGCAGCCCACAACGTGCGCCCGTCACTTGGTGCGTCCCAGCTGCAATTCGCAGTTGCCGTTGTCGACAAAGGTCACGCTCATGTGGCGCTGCGCGCGCCCAACCACAAAACGTGTGAGTTGCTGCCGCCGCTGCCGGGACGCATGGGCCGGACCTGGTCCACATCGCGCCGCCCGTCCACGCGCAGCCCCTCGGCCACCGCGGCCAGCAGGAAAGCTCGCTCGTTGTTGGACACTACCCGCGTCTCCACGTTCATGGCGCCTTCCCCCAAAGTACGGCCACTCAAGCGGCCATCGAACTCGACCCCTCCCACCACCCACGAGTGCTTCAGTTGGCCAGCGCAACCACAACGGTGATCTCGGTCTTGCCGCGCGCGGCGGGTATGTCATTGAGCGACAGCGGGTCCATCAGGGCCTGAAACAGCCTTGCATCAGCTGCAAACAGGGCCGGAGGCGCCGCCGCCTTGCCTTGCCGTCCAGCGAGAGCTTGATGTCGGCGTAGCGCAGGCCCTTGGCGTCCGCGAACTGCTTCTTCACTTGCGCCAAAGTGTCCCCCGCGCTGAACGTCTGCCCGCCCCGCTGAGCGGACGCAGCCATGAGCGCGCGAAAAAGGCCGACCTTGCGGAACTGCGTTCCGTCTGGCAGGCTGAAGACCACGTCGACCTTGGCATGGATGTTGGCCTCCGTGTCGTACGAGACGGCAGCGCCCTCGCTTCTGACAAGCATGCATGAGGACGCACAAGGCCGCTGTTGGAAGCAGCGACCCACTTCTTAGCCCCAAGGTTGAGCTTCATCGGCCCAGCCCTCCCGCGTGGGGGCGCATCTGGCCGAAAATTCCGTCAGGGCGGAGATGGCCTCAATGCGTGTGCGGGGGGTTCCAGCGTGGCCGTGACAGGTTCAGCCGCTGTGCCTCACCGGAATCCACGCTGTTTTGCGGTCCTGTCTTTTGCGATCGAAGCAGCCGCAGCAGCAGCATCGACCGCAGAGGGAGATGGCCGGATTGCTTGCTGGTGAGGCCGCTTTGGAGCAGGGGGACGCTCCCGCCGCTCTGGATGCAGCGCGCGCCCTGCTGGCAGCTGAACCCCTGTCACCGGCGGCCTTGTTGCTTGCGGGACGGGCGCTGCTTGCAATGGGACAGACAGCCCGCGCTCAAGGGGCCTTGCGAGCTGCGTTGGCCGTGCGGCCGGACATGCCAGAGCTCCATTTTGCCCTCGGGGTTCGTCTGCCGGCGGCGCTGCGGCGACAGTGCGGTTGATTGCGACTGACCAGCGCGGACTAGGTCGCCGCTCAGCGGTCGGGCGCGCTGCACGAGGCTTTGGACCACTTTGACGCGACAAGGGCGCTTGCCAAGGTGACGCCGCCAGCTGGATCTTCTGTCCTCTCACTGCCATTGTCCGCCCCAGGTGCAGCGCCTCGCACTGACTGGAGCGGAAGCTTTGTTCGCTTCTGGGCGGATCCACGCCGATCTGGGCAGCGGTGCGTGCGTGCTGCGCTCCCAGCCCTTTCCCTTACTGACATGCTGCAGGCGAACGTGCCGTCGCTCTGTGGCGCCAGGCATGTGCCTTGGTGTCTTCTGTGGCACTCGCACTCAAGCGCCCCAGTGTGTGGAGCTCAATCCACGCTGCGCCAAGGCACACTACCAGCTTGCATCACTGCTTCTCAAGGGAGGCGACGCCAGGGCATCATTGTCGCACTGGCAGGCGTGTTTGGACCTTGTCGATGCAGGCGCGCATGCCCAAACTTTGCTTGCAGACTCAGGGTTACTTTGCTGACCCCCCACTTGCACGCAGAGCGGAGGCCCGATGTGCTGCTCAATCTGGCAGTGGCGCTGGAGCAGACGGGCGCCCCCAAGGAGGCGCTGCAAATGGCGGCCGAGAGTCTGAAGCTCGGCGGTGCGCTGCCTGCCGCGGCCCTGTTCCACCAAGGCGTGACAGCTCTGGCCGCGGGTCCTGCTGGGGCTTTGGAGGCCGAGGATGCATTCCGCAAGTGCCTGCTGCAGCGGCCGCGCAGCTTGGACGCGCTCAACGGGCTTGGCCTCGCCCTCTTCCTCGGCAACAAGCTGGACGAGGCTCTCAAGGCCTTTGAGCAGGTGGCGGCGGAGCACACGCTGGGGAACGTCAATGGTGGCGCGGCATTGCAGCGCCTGGGCCGCCACCGGGACGCGCTGGACCGGTATCGGCGCCTGCTGGACGCAGAGGACGCGCGGCCGGAGGAGGTGTCTGCTGTGTGGTGCAACCTGGGCGTGGCCATGATGCAGGCCGGACAGCATGAGCTTGCAGCGGTTGCGTTGCGCAAGGCGCTGCAGCTGCACGGCGGCAATGGCGACGCAATGTGCAACCAGGGCCTGCTTGACGTGATGCAGGACCGCCCCGCTGACGCTGTGCTGGCCTTGACTGGTTGCCTGGCGCTGGATGGCAACCGCGCCGATGCTCGCAACGCGCTGGGCGTGGCCCTGCAACAGCTGGGCAGGCTGGCCGACGCGCTGGAGCAGCTGGAGGTGGCGTGCAGACTGCGGCCCGCCAGCGTGCGCTATCAGCGCAACTTGGCCCAGTGCCTAGTGCGGCTGGGGCGGCACGCTGAGGCTGAAGCCTTGTACCATAGAATGATTGAGGCACGTCGTTTGCTCGCTGCCGCCCCCAACGTCGTCGAGGCAGGGAGGCTCAACGGTGACGACGTCGTCGGCGGCCGCCGGAAGAAGAGGAGCAAGGTCGATGTCCCCGTTCCAGCAGCAGGTGACGGCGAAGACCCCGGCAAGTCTCCGCTGGTGGCCGACGGCGGTGACGATGCCACTCTGCAAGGCGCTCAGGGCTCGGCCATCGACATCTCAGGCGAGCTGGGCCTCTGCGCGCTGTTTGCGGACTGGAACAAGGGCGCGGATGCGGTGGCGTGGGGCCGCCGCGCGCTTGCGCTTCAGCCCAAGAACGTCGAGGCCCTGGCCGCGCTGGCCGCTGCGCTTGCGCTGGCCAACGAGCACACGGAGGCCGCGACCTTGTTCCGCGAGTGCCTTCAGCTTGAACCACTGCACAGGGCTGCCCTGCATGGACTGGTGAGCTCTTAATCCACCGCACGCGCACGCGCACCTCTCACCCACGCGCCAAGGGCCTCTCCTTGATGGCGCTGCAGGATCTGGAGTCAGCCGTCAACTGTCTACGTCGCTGCACCACAGCCCATGCACGGCACGCGCCTGCCTTCTTGGCGCTGGGCACGGCGCTGGCGGCACAGTTTCGTGACCAGGAGGCCATCGCGGCGCTGCAGCGGTGCGTGGAGCTGGACCCTCAGTGCCACGAGAGCTACGTGCACTGGGGCTCGCTGCTGATGCGCAACGGCCAATGCGCTGGTGCTGCCCGCTGCTTCATCATCTGCACCGCCGCTTGCCCAGAGCGCGCTGACGTGTTTGCCATGCTCGGGTCCGCCCAGAGTCAGGCTGGGGACGCGGCGGCCGCCATCGACAGCTACCGACGCGCGCTGGCGCTGGACGCGAGCAACGCAGCCGCTCTCAAGGGCTTGGCTGAGCTGCTGCTGCTGCAGGGCAGCGAGGAAGAGGCGCGCGACTTGTTTTCGCAGCTGGCGCGGCTGGAAGGCAACAAGCAGTAAAACCCCCAGTCAGAACCAGTCGTCTTCATTGAGCTCCAGCACAGGCTTGGCGCTCTTGACAACCTTGCTGCGCGGCGGCGGCACGCTGGGTGCGTCCTCGTCAGCCTGCTGCTGCTGCTGCTGCGGCGGCGCAGCCTTGCGGGGGCTGAGGCGTGGGCTGGCTGAGGGCTTGGCGGCGGCGGAACGGGCAGTGGGTGACAGCGGCTCCTCTGACAGCGGCGGCGCGGCTGCTGCATCGCTGGTGCGGGCGTCGCTGGTGCGCGAGTCGCTGGAGCGCGGTTGCGTGCCCCGTCCGCCCGGCGTGGGTGCTGCAAACGGAACGTTGAGCGAGCTCGGACCCACAGCACCACCCACTCACCAGGGGCTTTGGGTGCAGCCTGCGGCGGCCGCTTCTTGGGCAAGGGCGCGGGCGCGGCGGGCGCGGGCTTGCCGCTCTTGTCGACGGCACCAGCAGCCGAGGGAATGGCACCCACGTGCATGGAGCGCGCGTTGGGTGAGACCGGGGCCTGCTGCAGCGGCGCCTCCAGCGAGTGCTCGCGCTCACGAGCCAGGTTGAGGCCCTTGACAGGCGAGGGTTTGCTGCCCTGCTTGAGCGCCAGCCGCGCGCTTAAGCTCAGCTCCTCCTCGTCGTGGAACGGATCGTCAGAGTCAACGGCGCTTTCCAGCGCCGAGGAAGGCGGGGAGACAGAGGAAGAAGTATCCTGCTGCTGCTGCTGGTCTGCGAGCGAGGTGGATGCAGTGTCGTCGTCCGCGTCGCCCTCGCCGTGCACCCAGCGCCATCCGTCCTCAAACGTCAGCTGGCAGCACGCCACGTGGCGAATCAACAGCTCCACCACCGACGTCATGGACTTGGTGTTGACCAGCAGCGTTGTCTGCGTCTCCAGCTCCGCGTGCAGGAAGGAGGGCGCGAACAAGAGTGCCAGGTTGGCGGCGCTCATCTTGTTGGACGCGCGCTCCACGTACACGCGGCTGAGAAAGTCGAACACCGCCACCAGCAGCGGATTGCCGCGCACAATGGGCACCACCACGTCGAGCCGGGCCTCGGGTCCATCGAGACGGCCCGCGCTCAAGAAGGCCTCGTACTGCGCCACGCTCAGAAAGCGCAGCTCCGTCAGGTACTTGCGCAGCGCCGCCGCGATCACCAGCGGCTCTAGCGGCGCCAGGTCAGGCTCGTTGCCACGCCGCCACTCGGCGCACAACGCGTCTGACTCGGCCGTGCCCAGCTGCGAGTTGCGCAACACGCCCTCCATGTACAGCGCGCGCCGCACCACCGCATCCATGGCCGTGGCCACCACGTCGGGCAGCGTCTCGTCCACGGGGGCGCGCGGCGAGATGAGCGACATGGTCGCGTCGCTGCCGCCGCCGCCGCCACCGCCCCTCGATGCCGCTCGCAGCGGGATGGGTGGCGGGGCCTGCTTCACCTGACGAAACCCCCGCGCGGGCCCGTCAGTGAGTGGGGACGAGAACAAAGAGCAGGCCGACCTCCACGGGCGCCAAAGGCGGTGGGATACGCGAGGCAAGCGCCTGAATCCAGCCCCGCATGTCAGCGTCGTTGGGGCTGTAGAATTCGTAGCGCTCGCCGTCCAGACACGAGAGCACGAAGAAGGGCGGTCCCTTGCGCAGCAGCAGAATGAGTTTTGCGTGGCAATGGCGCGCACGTACGCCGCACCTTGCGGAACAGCGCCTCGGGCGCCATCTCACAATCCTTCATGGCCGTGAACAACACCGTGCCGAGCTCCTCGTCCCCGTCCTTCTCAAAGTAGTGCAGCCCGTCCGGATGCAGCGTGCACCACCGCTTCTTCCACTTGCCCTGCGACTGCTCGCGGCACAGTGGGTACAAGTCAAAGGCAAGAGCAAAGGGCCGCCAACCTTGAACTTGGAGTGCCTCTTCATGAGCCAACCGACGCGTATCTCCTCGCCCGTCGGTTTGCGGGTCTCTTCAGACGGCGGCAACACGGCAGCGGCCACGGCTGCAGTCGCCGGAATGGCTGCCACGTTGTCCTTGCCCGTGGAGGACTGCGAGCTCTTGCTCAGCGCCTCCTTGGTCTTTTGCGACGTAAGCAGCTGCCTGCAAGGAGCAGTGGTTGAGGAGGCTGTGACAACGCCGCCGCCGCCGCAAGTGGCAACCTGCGCGCTGGAGAATTGTCGGAGGGCGAGCTGGCGCCTTGAAGGTGGTGGGATGTGTCAGGAGGCAGGCAGCAACGTACGCACGCACCAGCCGCGGAGCCTGAACCGGCCGCGCCCGAGTCCTCCAGCGCCGCAAACTCGCCAATGGCCTGTCCCCACACGTCAGGGTTGCAGCACAGATTGGAGGAACGCGTTGGCAACCTGATCGAACAGACGGCATCGGTTGACGCGATATGGCCCGCTCTTGACGGCCAGGTACGAGGCGTTGATGGCGTTGCTGAAGAGCGTTTCGCGCAGCCCGTTCACGTCCTTGAAGGAGTGCAATCTGCGGCCCAGCTGCGGCTCGAAGCCGTCGATCCACGTGCGGTGGAAGCAGCCCAGCTGCAGCTCATCAGACGCCTCGTCCGGACACAGCACCTGCCGCGCCCCCAAAGTCAAACCTCCCCCATCCCACCGCCGCCGCCGCCGCTTCGTACCACCAGTGCACATGCGTTGACCTTGCCGCGGAACTGACACTCGGGCATGTCGCGTCCGTGCTTGAAAATGATGTTGACCGTGTCGTTGCCAATGTGCTGGCGCTGCTTGGCCGCGTCCAACACGGTGGACACATGGAACACCATCTCGAAGCCACGCCACGCGGTGTAGTATGCCACCTGGTCGTCGGAGCTGCCTGCAAACGTGCCCTTCCACGCTCTCCACGTGGCAACGTTCATCCGCTCGCCCAGCAGCGCCAGGAACTCGTCGAACCGAGCGCTCCCTGCAAATGGGGTGGTGGTGTGTGCGTGAGCACCAATCAAGCGCCACGCAGGTCGCCGTGCCTGACGTGTTCTCAAACATCTCCGCCTCCGTGCGCTGCGCCTCGCTCCCGTAGATGACACCGATACACAGACGCGGCCGCGAGCCCAGCTTGGCCTCCAGCGCCAGCAGGTGCGTGCCGTTGAGCAGCAACGGGTTCTTGCACAGCAGCCTTGGCAGCCGTGCATGAGCAGCAACAGAGCGTTTGGAAAAAGGACTCACCAATTCACTTGCGGCCAGACCATGGTCAGTTTGAGCGTCGCCAACACCTATGTGCACGCGAGCTTTGTGAGAAGAGCCACCAACCAGAAGGACGCGCAGCTGACCTGCCGGATCTGCTCGGCCTCCTCGGGAGTGGAGCTGTACAAGAGGAGCTGATCCGAGCTGAACGAGAAGGGCTGCCAGTCGCCCGCATGCACCAGAAGCGCGCGGAAGCTGCCGTCCTGAGAATGTCTGTGAGGGACGATTGATGGTGGCGGTTGTTGGTGTGCTGACCATCGGGCGTGCCGTGACGATGGCCAGGGCGTGTGACGAAGAGCCGTCTGGAAATATGGGGGGAAAGGACACGTGTTGAAAGGGGAGAAGTCCCTCGTTCTGTTGAGCACGAACCTGAGCTGGCCAAGTAAACGAAATGCTTCTTGCCGTAGAGCTCGTTGCGATACACCTCCCAGCTGCCCACGATGGGCGGCACAGCGCGCTCCTCATAGTCGCCGGGCTTGCACACGAGCACGCCATCCTGCGTTGTTTCGTTGGGTGATGCAGCGAGCGAACAGAGACGTGGCGGAACCTCTGCAGCGGTGCTGACGGCGCTGGGAGTAGGGCCTGAGCGTGCAGACAGGGACGGCGTCAGTGAGGACGCAGAGCCGGCCAACGCGCGGCTGGGCCGCTCCATCGACGGCAACCCTGAGCGTGCGTGTGCGTCAGCAAGGCCGGCACACTGAGAGGCAGCCGCAACCTTTGGCGCTTCGTTCGAGCGCGGCAGTCTCGCCGTCTGCGGCCGGCACAGGCTCGGACGGGCTGCGTTTGCGCTGAAACAGCTGTTTGCAACAAAGCCGAACGTGTGAGCCGTGCTTTGCGGGGCCACGAACCGCTTCAGACCTCGTGGATGTGCGGCGGTGATCGCGCGGCCAAGTCGAGCGCCGTCTGCCCCGCCGCGTTGGCAATGTCCAACAGCGCCCCGGCGTCGAGCAGCAGCCCGCACAGCACCGCGGAGTTCTGCGCCACCGCGTAGTGCAGCGCAGTGTCGCCCTGCTTGGTCTGCGCGTTGAGGTCGCAGCCCTGCTCGATGAAGAAGCCCGCAGCAATCTCGTTCTTGCGCGACGTGGCCATCTGACCAAGCGTGAATCGCAAGGCAGAAGAAGCGAGCGAGCAAGGCACGCACATGCAAGCACGTCTCGCCGCTGCTGGTGACCAGATGCATCTGTGCCCCTTGACGAAGAAGCTCGGCCAGAAGCTGCAGAAACACAGGTACGGGCGTGCATTCTGCGCAACATGAGCAGCCAAACACCACCACCCCAACCACGACGGACCATCTCGATTCAGCAGCGCCAGAAAGTGCAGTCCCGTGGAACCGTTCTGAGTGGTAGCGTTGCAGTCGGAGCCCTGCGCTCCCATTGAGGCGCTCGAGAGAGGTCGTGCCGGGACGGAATAGCAAACCTGCTCGGCCAGACAAAAGGCCACCTGGAGCTTGCCACGGTTGCACGCGGTGTGGAAGAGCGTCCAGCCATCCTCGCGCTGTGTCAAGAGCGCCTGCACAAGGCAACCTCCTCCTTGAGCGACGACGACGACGAGCGAATCAGGAGCCCCCGTCATGACCTGCTTGTTGCTGGCCGACGACAGCAGCGCCCGCACCTCGTCCGCACTCCCGTCGCCCGTGATGAGGGCCTGCAGCACCTCGAAGCTCACTGGAGCGCCGCCGCCCGCCGCGTCCTTGCTCCCAGTCCGAGCGCCCCGCATCTGGAGCGAGCAAGCAAGCGCGCAACGAGTCGTTCAGCCATGTGCGCAAGCAGCAGGAACCGGGCCGGCCCAAGCAAGGGCGGGAGGAGCAGAGACAAACCTTGGCCAAGATCCCTCTCGAGACTGTCTTGGCCGCCTTTGGGTCCGACATGGTCGGTGGTGGTGGCTGAGGGACAACAACTCGCTGCAATCTGCGCACGCAGACCCTCAAGTCTATTTGGTGAGCTCAGCACGCTCTGCCTATGGCATGCGCAGCGCCAACGAGAAGCCGTCCTGCCCAGCCACAGTCACGTCAGCGACCAGATCGAGGAAAGGCGCGGCGTTGCGGGCCCTGCTCCACGCCACTCTGCGAGCTGCACACTCATCGCTGTCGCACGTGGCCTCATCCACAATGATGGCGTCACTGACACGCCGCACGAGGGCATCACACGTGGCCGCGGACAGACTCTCGATGCGGCTCACTTGCATCAAGGCAAACTGCCGTGCGTGTGTGAGAAACGCTCGATGCTCCTCCAAGCACCGCCCACCTTGAGGTCAACGCTCTCCTCCAGGAAGTGCGCAACGACCTGGTCCAAGTCGGCGCCACCGGCCACGAACCGCACACGCTTGGGTGCGTGACGAGCCAGCGTGGCCGCAGCGCCCTCCAACTGCGCAGACTGCGCATCAAAAACCCACACCACGCAGCCGGGCAGGCTGGCCAGCCACCACGCAGTGGAACGCCCGCTCTCGTAGCCCACAACGGCCACATTGAGCACGTCGCCATGGCCAGCGGCGATCACGGGCGTGAACCGATACAGGCTGTGGGGAGGCGAGCGTCAGCGGACGCGCATTGTCCAGGACAGCATCCTCACGCAGCCAGCAACTCCCGCTCGCGCGAGCTCAGTGACTTGTCGCCCCACAGCTTGCCCATGTGCCCCACCACCTGGTCAAAGGGCGCCCGGGGCGCGGCGCCGCTGTCCCTGTTGGTGAGGAAGCGGAACAGCCCGACGTCCGTGCGGATCAGCGCTTCGGGCGCCGCGACCTGCCGCTGACCACGCAGGATCTTCAGCTCCCCGCGCAGCATCTCCAGCTGCGCCTTGAGCTCCTCGTCCGTCGGCTGCGGCTGCTGCCCAGTGGTTGCGTCCTCGTCCCAAGTGAGGGGGCGAGCGAGGGAGCGTGCAGCACTCGCTGGCATACCGCGCGCGGCGCCTCTGACTGCCGTCCAAAGAGCATCAGGACCGCGCCCAGCAGCACCAGCATCAGACACAGCGCCCCCTGGCTGCGGGGGGAACGATGCGTGAGGGAGGGAGGGGGATGGTCATCTTGGCTTCCAACCGTGTGCTGAAGCGGCCCATCAAAACAAGCCAACAAAAACGCGACACAGAGGGCATGGCAGACGCGGAGTACACCGAGCTGGGCGCCAGCGAGCAGCGCTCTCGCTCCAAGATGGTCCTGCTGGTCGTGCTGGTGGGCACGGTCGCTGTTGTCGTCGCTCTGGGGCTTGGGCTTGGCCTCGGGCTGCGCGGTACGGGCGGCACCGCACAGGCTGCTGCAGGCCGCGCCGCAACTGCCTCGGTGCGTGCGACAGCGCGCTTTTTTGCTTTTTTGCTTTTCTGACCTCGCCTTGCCAGTGTGGCCAATGCTCCTCGTGGCCCTTTTGCTGCAGCGATCCCGGCAATGGAGGCTGGGGCTGGGAGAACGGCCAGTCCTGCATCGTCAAGGGCAGCGGTCCCGCGCAGGGCAAGTGCCCTGGTGCACAGGGCACCGGCGCGGTAATGCTCCACGTGCCTCAGGAGCTTGCTGACAAGGCCCGCTCTTGCCAGTGTGGCCAATGCTCCTCGTGGCCCTTTTGCTGCAGCGATCCCGGCAA
>CAZYYU010000019.1:12904-25661 GCA_964651735.1 uncultured Gammaproteobacteria bacterium
CCGTCTCCTTCGGGCTCGTGCCCCGCCAATCTCCAGTGCCCTCCCGGCCTGCAGTGCGGCTGCTACGTCAAGCCGGGCTTGGGAGCCAACAAGCAGGCTTACATCGCTGCCGGTGCTGACCGCAAGTTCCTCGCCTCAGCCATGGGCGAAACGGGTGCGGCGGCGAACCGCGCCTGCTTGGTTTGCTGCTGATCGATCGTCATATGCGCCAGAGCTGATGGACACCAACTACGTGTACGGCGACGGCAAGAGCGGGGACTCGTTCAACAGCGGAGCCTGCAAGGTGCGCCAGCGTGGGTGTGTGGCGCGCCACGTCATCTCTTGCGCAGCAAAACTGGTGGATGGAGCGCCAATGCCACCCTGCCTGGAAGAGTCTGGGCCCCAACGACTACAACACCGGTGCGCTGCTGAACAGGCACGATGCTCTTGCGTCCGCTCCACTCCTGCACTGCTGACCCCCGCCTTGCCAGGGACCGCGCTGCAGACGTGACCGTGTACAACGAGTGCCACGCCGTCTTTGGCGACAAGTGGTTTGCCAGCCACCGCAACGGCATGTCGGGCTTCAACAACCCCAACACGCAGGACATCCAGGTGCGGCCGCTTGTTGAAATGGAGGCCCCTGTTGTTTTGCTCAGCGCGAGTTGCAGAACTTCATCACCGCTTGGCAATGGACGTACGACAACATTGGAAGCCACATGACGGACGACGTGCGCTTCTGGGTGTCCATTCCCGCCATTTGAACGCGAATACACGAGCAACAAACAAGTCGCAGCAGTGCTTTACTGCGGTGTGTAGTACTCTGCCACAAAGGCCACGATGGCAGCGGCGAGGTCCGTCACGAACGCTGGGTTGGGCGGATCACGAAGCGCCAGACCTGGTTGTGGTTGTTGGAGACGGCAAACTGGGCGGGCTATACACACACCCAATTCGAGCTGGATGGCGTCCACACCGTTGACGCCGTAATGGCGCACGCAGTATCCACCGTTGAAGTGAGGCGACTCCTTTTCTGCGAGCACCACAGTTGTTCGCACACGCGTCACCCCTGCGCCACGGCCTACCTGCAGGGTCGCGCGGGAACACATCGTAGCCCTGCACGTCGTTACACAAAGCGCGGTGTGCTGGTGCCTTGCCTTGTCCCGAAGCATGCCGAAGAGGCTGCCTCTTGCTGAGCGCCACTCGAAGCAGCATGCACCCACTACCTCTTGGGGCCCGTCAGCGCCGCCGATCCGTGGATTCCGAGCAGCCCCTGTACAGTGGCACCGTTTGCCGTGCCTCTGTGCACCGTCGCCACGTCCAAGGCCTGCCCTGGCGAGCTGGCGTTAGCGTGCCCCTGGTTCTGCGTCCAAGGGCGCCCACCGTGGATGTCCAAGAAGAGCACGCGGCCTGAAAAGGTCTGGCGCATCTCCTCCAGATACTGGTCCAGCAGCGCGTGGTACGCGTCGTAGGCCTCCTCTGCAACGAGCGGTACAGCGTCAGGCAACACGTGTATCCCCGCAACGAGCGCCCATTCCAGCAGCAGAGTCCTCCAGCGCATCTGCCTTGGCCCGGTTTGCGTCCACGAACTTACGGCTGACCTTGAACAGCACCACGTGCGGCTTGAGGCCGGTTTTGCTCAGCGCCGCCTCCAGCTCCTCGGTCAGCTGGAAAGTGCGCTTGTCCTTAGTTGTGGTGCCGTGCCTCCTGCGTGGGCACTGCAGCTGGGCACGTCCACCGTGCGGAGCAGCCAGCAGAATGGGCGCCGTGCCGCGCCGTGCCACGACGAACTTGCTGTCCATTGCCACCTCGTCCATCTGCGCCGTCTTGCTCCAGAGGCCGCGCCTGCGGAGCTGTGTGGCCCTCACGCGCACAAAAAAATGTTTTTGCATTCATGAGACAGCGGGCACATGTTGTCCAGGAGTTACTCTGCCTCCCAGCGCTTTGCAGACTCCTTCAAGTCGTCCAATGGAACGTAGCTGTGCGGCCCCGTTGCGTGGTCCGCGCGAAACTCCTTGGCTTGGTTGTAGGCTCGGTGGAAGTCGCACGGCAGCAGCAGCAGCGCGCCAAGCAGAAAGAAGCCTGAGACTGCAAACGTGGCGATCCGGAACGAGCACGTGGCCTGGTTGACCAGCAGCAACACGAGCGGGCCCAGCCACGCCGCGCCCTTGTCCACCGTCGCGTACAGGCTCCACAGCTCGGCCTCCATGCCGCGCGGAATCATGCGCGCAAAGCAGGCCCGGCCCTGTGCGTAGATGGAGCCCAGAAACAGGCCGTAAAGCGCAGAGGCGCCAAACGCTTCAGGCAGCGTCGTCAGGCCGAAGAAGGCCCAGAGCGGAATGAACGCGACGCCAAGGATGCAGCCGAACAGAATCTGCAAGAGGGGTGTTGAGCGCGAGCGAGAAGAGAACACAAAAAGACGGCACACCCATTTGCCGTTGATGCGGAACCTCTTCTGCAGCCACATGAAGAAGAGGCTGCCAATGACGCCGGTGACGTAGGCGCACGCAATCGCGGCCCCCAGGAAGTAGGAGTTCATGCCGGCGACCTGCTGCGTGTACAGAATGGCCGCGGCGGCGCCCACCGTGCCCAGGCCGTCAGCGTACATGAAGTACGACAGCAGGAACAGCAGCGTGTGCGGGAGGCGCCGGATGGTGCGCAGCGAGCGCACCAAGCCCATGCAGCCCACGCAGGCCCACGACTGGCCCTTGCTCAGCGGCGGCCCAGGTCGTCGCCGCAGGTTGATGAAGGCTGGCAGCGACATGGAGAAGATCCAGATGCCGCAGAAGACCAGCGCCACGCGGTACTGGATCAGGTCGGACCTGGTGGGCAGGTGGATGGGCCGCAGGCCGCACGTGGAGTTGATGGACGTGAGCCCGGCAGGGTTGGCGAAGGCGGGCGTGGAGTCTGGGAACAGCTGGCTGGCACGGTGAGCGCCACCTGTCCACCCTGTGCTCCGCTCACCTTGGCGGCGCCCAGCAGCAGGCCGATGCTGATGCCGAGCACGGCGATGGAGCCGATGAAGCCCCATGACACGGACCATGCAGAGAGCTGCTTCGTCACGCTGGCCTTGACGGACGTCAGGTGGGCAGGGTCTGAGTCGCCGTACTTGTCGAACTCAATCTTGAGTGTGGGGTGGGCCCGTGCCAGGAGCGGCAGCCACGCGTAGAAGTAGACGCTGTGGTGCCGCTGTGAGCTCCAACCACCAACGCAGCGGGGACGGCACCTGGCCAATGAAAAGGTGCTGGAAGCAAGAATGGCGAACAAGGCTGCGATGCTGTACAACGTGGTGGGGTCCGGGACCAAGTCGGGCGCGCAAATGAGCAGCATCACAGATGCGAGCGAACACAAACACGTGGCCACAATGAGGCCGATCTTGCGTGCCGGCCCGAAATCGGCAATGGGCCCCAGCGTGACAAGCACGATGATGTTCACGAAAACGCCTACGATACTGACCATTTGCATGTAGCTGTCGTAGAGGATACTCGGGCCGCCAGGGCCCAGCGGGAACACGGCGCCTTGCAAGGGCACACGTTGAGCATTGCTCCCAATGGCCACGGGCTCGCACCTCTGGTGTTGACGCTTGCTCCAGCAGCGAGGAATGTCACGAAAGGGCTGATGAAGCTCGCTGCAGCTCAGTGCTGAGACCATGAGACGTCATGATCCAGCTGCGCTCACCTCCAAAGCCGGCAGCCCAACCGCTGCGCGCGACGAGCTCAGCCAAAATGGGGACGGACCCAACCGTGCTTGGCAGCGTACCCGTTCGCGAACTCATACATGTACCAAGAGTAGATCTCCCGTTTGTCAGCCTCCTCATAGCCGCTTTGCTTGATGTAACAGAAGTCGTCCGCCACCTCGTCGTTGTTCCTTCGGGCCTTGTCCTCCGTGTCGTCCTCTCCAGGCTCCGAGTCGGGGACCAGCAGCGGGGCGCCCAACAGAACGGAGTGTCGGGTGGCCATGGAGCCCCTGCCCGCGCGTTTTTGCACAGCTCCGACGGCGCATTAAGGGGACCCTATGGTGGCCTGTCCCGTGTTGCTGTTGTTGCTGCTGGCAGCGGTGAGCATTGGCCGTGCAGCGGCGGTTGGAGGCTCAAACGTGCGCAGAGCGCCGGCGCCTCGCTGGAGACGGTCTCGGTCCAGTTCCTGACGCGTCACGGTGCTCGCGGTGGGTTGGACGCTCAAGGCGCTGCGTAGGGTCCCTTGACAAGCCCGGTTGCAGCGCCGTACTTGTCAATCCCTGGCATCCACCTCGCTACGTGGAACTGCGACTTTAGCGTGTTCCAGTACCCTCAAGCGGCGCCCACCAGCCCCATCGTCACCTATGACGGACGGTGCGCGAGAAGCCGCTTTTGCGCCGCCTCACCGCACGCAGCTTGTATCGCAAGACGTACATCCCCGGGCGCCAGGCGCTGCCTGGGAACTGCTCTCAGGCAGAGTGGTCTGTGTTGCGACTGTGGCTGGCCTGATCGGTGCCGCGTGCGCGTCAGGGCGAGTTGACCAACAACGGCGCGTTGCAGCTGCAGCAGACGGGCTCGTGGCTGAGGACGCGCCTGAGCAACTTCCTGCCCCTCGAATGGTGAGGTGCAGCGGCGTGGCGGTGGAGCACTTGACACTGCAGCCAGGGACCACCAGACCATGTACGCGCGTTCCACGGACATTGACCGCACGGTACTGTGCTTGTTGTTGGGGTGCGGGGGGTGCGCAGCTGATTGGCTCGTCAGTACGCGAGCGCCGAGAACCTGCTGTCCACGCTGTTTGCGCCTTCCAGCGCGCCCAGCAACTCCAGCAGCGTGGTCAACATCAACACCATCGAGAAGGGCTTCGACGGTGCGGAGCTATTGTGAGGGGGACGGCGCGCACTGTCTTATGTTGCTTGCCTGCCGCAGATCTGGACGTGGCGCAGAACGCAGTGTGCCCGCGTCTCAAGGCTGAGTGCGAGAAGATCTCCAACAGCCCGGCGTGGCTGCAGCACGTTGCACAGGTGGGGGATTGGGGCTCCTTCATTGGCGGCGGCGGTGGCGGCGGCTCATGCTGGAAGCAGACGGACGAGCTTCGCAAGCAGATTGCGCAGGCCTTTGGCGTGCCAGTGGTGCGTGGTTGGCATTGTGTGGTTGCTTGACAACGAAACAAACAAACAGGAGAACATCCCCGACATCTTCCTGGTGCTGGAGGTCTTCCGAGCGCGCCGTGCCCAGGGTTGGGTGCTTGCATTGTGTGTGAGGGGAGGGCCATTCTCATCGCAACAAAGGGCTGCCGATGCCCGGCATCACGGACGCCATCTACAACGCCACCGAGGCCGCCGCCACGTGGTGCGCCGGCTGGCTGGTGTGCGCGCGATGATCTCTCTCTCACACGCGATCAGGGAGCTGCTGCAGCTGTACGGCAACCAGCTGGTGCACACGCTCACCAGCGGGCAGATGCTCAAGGTTTCTGAAGCGGAGGCGGCGGCTGCTGCGCGCTCACACTGTGGCGGCCACAGGAGATGGTGACCCTGTTCCAGGGCGTCATCAGCGGCCAGACCAAGAGGCTGTTCACGCTGTACGCGGCGCACGACACCACCGTGGCGCCCATGGCGCTGGCCCTGCAGCTGCCACTCAGCGTGTGGCCGCAGTACGCCAGCAGGTTCCTTGGTCTTGGCTCGTTGCCGCCGCCGGCTTACTCACTGGTGGGCGGCAGTCTGTACTTTGGGCTGCTGCGCGACACCGCCACCAACAAGTACTACGTGGAGGTGCTGCACGACAAGCAGCCCGCACAGATGGCAGGCTGCGGCTCTCCGTGCGAGGTTGCCACGTGTGCCTGCGAGGAAACGCTCAGTTCGCTCACGTCCTTTGCAGTTCAGCCAGTTCGCCGCCATTGCCAGCAAGTCGTTCGTGGTGGGCGACCGCACGCAGGCCTGTGGCACGCGGAAGCGAGCAGTGTTGCTGGACCCCGTCGCCGACTTCCTGTGCTAAAATGCATTTCCAAACGGCTTGTTCACTGCTGCTGCGCCTGCTCCGGAACCTCCGCCAGCAGCGGAGCTGACGTGGTTGCTGTGAGCTGTGGCGCGTGCACAGGGCAAGACGGCTGACCGGGCGTGGCAAGGTGCCGGTACGAGAAGAGAAAGAAGACAAAGCTCAGCGCTGCCAAGCGTTTGAGCGCGCAGCATCGGCGATCATTCAGGGCCTCACCCCAAAGCGCCATGATCATGGCAAACACCCACATGAGGGCCAGGTTGAGCAGCGGGGCCTGCCGAGAGTCAGCGAGCACCGCAGATACGGCGTGGCCGACGCACCACCAGCAGCGGCGCGATCAGGATGGCCAGACTCTGGAACGTCACGAGCAGACTCTGCGTCGCGCCTGCCGTCGAGATCCTCCGCGCGGCCAGCTGGCACACATTGTGCGGTGAGAGGGACCCGCCAGCCAGCACACCCAACCTTGCTGAACAGCGACGGCACAGCGCTCTCAAAAAAGGCCGACGACTGCAGACTGCGTTGAGCGGCGATACGGCACCAGGGACGCAGAGCATACCGTGCAAAACACAAGGGTGCCCTGAAGCGCTGCGTTCAGCGGCCGCTGCCAGGCAGCAAACGAGCCCAACTCACGAAACCGAGCTGCCACAGCTTCAGCGGTCCCGACAGAACCTCTGCCCAACAATGTGGCTTGAGCAGGCCTTTGAGGGTTGTCGCGCACTCACCCGACAGCAGCAGAATGACGGTGCCGGCTCTGCACACAGTCAAACAAACAACAATCAAACAAACAACAACCAAACAAACGCACGGACCCGACGCACAGCCATCCCAGCAGCACCAACAGCCGCTCGCTGGCGAAGCTAGACAGCTTTCCAACAATAGTGAACATGATCAGCAGATAGCCTGCGGCCGCTGCGTCAGTGCGTGTGCTGTAGCAGCACGAAACAGAGCCCCGTGCCTGTGATGACCATGTATCCAATGGACCTGGAGAACATGGTGAGCAATCTCTGCAAACAACAAAAACAACCCGTCACATACGTGCCCAGCTGCGCGAACCCGTAGTATGCAACGGTCACGGGCGGGATGATCACTTCCACCGCAGTCTGGCGATGCAGCAGCGGTCAGGTCCACCACACCTCAGCTCCAGTCCCCCTCCCCATTTTGCCTGATCACGGGACAGCACAGTCAGCAAACGATCGCGCTGCCAAGCGACGCCTCTTGTTGCCTGATTGAACAGTGCCACAAACTGCGCGCAAATGAGCGACCCTGTGTCGACGCCCCAGACCGCGCGCAGCATCTTGACGAAGCCAGGGTTCTCATCTGCACACGCCGCTCAGTGGCTGCTGCTGCCAAGCACGCTCCCTCCCTCACCAGACTTGATGGGACGCGGCGGCTCCTGGAAGTAGACATGCACCAGCACCAGCAGCAGCAACATGAAGGCGCACATGATCACGCCCACCACACCTGTGTTGCGGAGGGATGGGAGGGCTGAGGCCAGCGCTGCCAAGGCACAGCAGCGCGCAAACAGGGGGCCGCACTCAGCGAGTCCACCGTGGCAATGGGCAGCACCAAGCGCGGCACCAGCGTGATGGGGTAGTTGATCGCAGGCCCCAGAATCTGGTGGGAGGGGCGTGAGTGCAACGGCCGCGCGAAGCGATTCTCACCATGGAAACCATCATGACGCCGTTCATGACGGCAAAGCGCGCCACCCGAGTTTCATCCGTCGTTGTGCGCACGATGAACACGCTTGTCGTCAGGTAGATGGTCTGATTGCCCGCCAACCGCATCAGCGCGGCGTTGCAAAGGCAAGCAGAAGGCGCCACTCACAGCGCCCATCCCTCGTGCGAATGGTGAGCGCGCAATCTTGCGGGCTCTGCATCGTACCTGCAATGAAGCGGGACGCCACCACACACCACACATTTGGCGCCAAAAAGTAGCCTGCAAGGCGCCACCGAGTGAGGCAAGACCGCGACAGCAACTGGCGCACAGCACCAAAGTTGCCCAGGAAGCAGACCCACAGCGTGCCCACGAGCACTTCGCGCATGGGCCGCCGGTCCAGCCACAGTCCGACGGGCGTCTGCATCAGCATAGAGCACAACGCAAACGCTCCCATGGCGAATCTTCTGAGCGCGTCAGGACCGCCAACCAAAAACGAGCTCCCCGCGCACCCCAGCATGTACTCCGGCACGTCTGCTTCCAGGCTCCGCAAGTACAGCCACATGGACGGCATGATGATGCTGTAATCCAAGCCCATGGCGGCGACGCAGCTGGGCGGGCGCGTGACGAGCAAAAAGGGCCGGGAACGCAGCCGGAACCTGAAGATCACGACGTTCGACATGGTGTCTGCAGTGCTGTGAGTGCACCAAGCCGTATGTGAGTGCAGAGGACCAGCACCGCTTGACGCCTGGGCTGGTGCCTTTGGATCCGCGTTGACCGCTAGCAGCGGCGCCACCTCGCTGCTCATCTCATCTGCACTGTGGGAAGACGACATCCAACAAGCCCTCCGCGCTCCGCTGGCTTCATTTGCGCCCGAAAAGCGTGTCGTTGAAGTACCGCCACAGCACAGTGAACATGAGGCTGCAAAAGGGTTGAGCAACCTGCTGCAAGACAGCAGCAGCCACCGCTGACCCTTGGAGCCCGTTGGCGAGCAGACGCGTCTTGAGCCCACGGCCAAGCAGCCCCCACAGCCCGTCCTTCTCCAGCTACAGCGCGCCCATGCGGTCAGCTCAATGGCGCTGATGCGGTTTGTCTTACCACCAGCTTGACAGCTTCGGCATACGTGATGGGGCGCTCCGACGTTTGCCGCACTGCCTTGACCACCCTGATGCAGTTCTTCGCCGCAGAGCACGTCAAGACTGCTGCTGCACAGCAACCTGCCACGCACGCTGATGGTGTCTGAGACGAGGGTGCAGATGAAGCCGATGACGGCGTTGCGCAGCAGCTGCAGCAAGAGCGCGTCGCGGCGGGGTGCAGGCCAGCGTGCAGTGAGCACGTTGTACGTGCTAAACCAGGGCAGGTGCCCGACCTGTGAGACACGCTGTGAGGTCACCCACCAAGTCAGTGAAGAGCGCACCACAGTCGCCAGCCACGTTGCGGCCGCCCCGTGCCAAAGCACTCCCCAGCCAAAGTTGCGGCACTTGTCCAGCAGCCTCTGCAGACCCAGCTCTGGCCCGTCCACTTGCAGCGCCAACTGTGGTGGGCCCGCGGCATGAACAAGCAAGCAAAGCAACGCCGGCACTCACCTTGAGCGTGTCAATTGGCAGCAGCGCAACACGGAACAGTCCAACGGATGCAGAGGCGGCCAGCGTCTTCGTGGCTGCAGACAGGTCCTTGGTGCGCTCGAACTTGCTCAGCAACGTCATCATGCCCGTGTTGGCCGCCGTGTCCCCGAAGCGCGCAAGCGGCGCCTCCATCAAGGCCGGACCCAGGCCAGCGTAGAAGCGCGCTACGCCTCCGGCGCGCCACAGCTTCTGCATCGTTTCCAGCGTGCCACCGCCGTCACGATACTGCGTGTTCATCGTCGTGCGAAGCCACATCATCGTAAGCACTTGCACGCCCATGGCAAGCGCCCCCGAGACGCCGGAGCCCACGGCAGCGGCGGCGCTTTCGCGCAGCACATCCCGCAGTCCGTGCTGCTTGGCCGCCATGGTAAGTAGGCGAGCCACCTCAGCAGGCACTCAATTGTGTGCCCCTTGTGCCACTGAGGGTTTTTTTTGCCCACGCCGCCATGGACGACGAGCGGCTGCCCCCGTTCCCTGGATTCTCGACGGACGTCATACACGGTGGGCAGCGCTTCGATCCCCACAGCGGCGCCGTCACGGTGCCCATCACGCTGGTCGGCGAGGCAGCGCGGGAATTGCCCGTTTGGTGACCGCGCAGCAGGCCACGTCGTTTGCCCACAAGGTGTCTTGCCACTGGTCAGCGCCATCGCGCCGGCTGACCTGCTGCTGAGGCTCCGGGGACACCTTACCCTGGCCACTTCGAGTACGCGCGCACGGCCAACCCCACCAGAGACGCCTTTGAGGCGTGTGTGGCGTCCCTGGAGCGCGGCAACCACGCCGTTGCGACGTCGTCCGGCGTTGCGGCCGCCATGACAGGTCCTGCACACGAGGCAGGCTGCAGGAGGATCTCACTGACGCCTCTGCAGTGCTCCACTTGCTCAAGGCAGGGGACGAGGTCATCTCAAGTGATGGCCCTCGCTGTCGTCCTTCCTCTTCTCAGCGTGGCGCAGTTGATGACGTGTATGGCGGCACCAGGTGCGCTCCCATCGGTTTATCCCCACGCGTGCCGCTGACCAGCATCAGGCGCCTGTTCACGCGCGCTTGTGGCGAGCTGTACAGTCTGACCTTTCATTTCGTGGACCTCAGCGACGCAGAGCTTGACCGCTGCCTCAACAAGCGCACCCGCCTTGTCTGGTGAGGGAGAGAGGAGGTGCGGACTGACACTCTCTCTTCTCATCAGCACGCGACAGGATCGAGAGCCCCACCAACCCGTACGGTGTTGCTGTGCAGCACACTTCTTTCTAAGTCAAAGGCCAGGTCTCTCAAAGTGACAGGTTGCCCAAGTCGCCTTGATAGTGAGCGAGTTGCAGTGCTCAGTGTTCCCCTGCAGACATACGGCGCGTGGCGGAGCGCGTGCACGCATACGACCCCGCCATCCTCGTGGTGGTGGACAACACCTTCTGCTCGCCGTGCTTTCAACGCCCCCTGTAACGGCACCGCTGCCTGGAGACCCTCTGGCTGACGCTGCTCGCAGCACTCTTGGCGCGGACGTCGTCGTGCACTCCATTTCCAAGTGCGCGTTCTGTCGACGTTGCTGTTTGGGCCTCAGAAGCTTCCTTGCACAGATACATCAACGGTGCGCGGCCCCGGCGTGTGCGCTGCTCCATCTGACTGCCCGACCAGGTCACAGCGATGTCATCGGCGGCATCGTTGTCGGTGAGGGGCGCTTCTCTCAACAGCATGCAAGAAGCGAACCACACTGCTCTTCAGTGAACGACCAGGACCTGTTCAAGCGCCTGTATGAGCGTCCGGCTGCTGGCACCGGTTCCGCTCACCAGCATCCACGCCAGGAAGTTCATCCAGAATGCCTGCGGTAACGAGCCGCCCTGCTTCGTGGTCAAACCGACAGCTGATCGCGGTCCAGGTGCCATTCTGTCGCCGTTTGACTCGTATCTTGCTCTGCGGGGCTGCAAGACGCTGGCAGTGCGCATGAGGTCAGTGAATGTGTGCGTGCGCTGCACTGCAACTTGGTGTGCCGAGCAGGGCACACGAGCAGAATGCGATGAAGGTGGCGCGACTGCTGCATGGCCACCCCAAGGTGGAGCGCGTCATGTACCCCGGCTGTAAGCGTTATTTGTGCGTGTGAGTGGACCTGCTTGCTCTGGCGCTGACTGTGCCGGGCCAGTGGGTGCGTTGTTGCATGCTTGCTTGGCTCGCCACCCTCATCATCAGGCCCAAGAGTCGCATCCGCAGCACGCCATCGCGCAGAAGCAGCAGACCGGATACGGCGGCATGGTCACGTTCTGGATCAGGGGCGGCCTGTCTCAAGCACGAACGGCAAGCATCGCTGCCACCCCCCTCGCGCCTCTCTCATGTGGTGCACGCAAACCAGTTCTTGGAGAATCTGCATCTGTTTGCACTGGCGGAGTCGCTTGGTGGCTGCGAGTCGCTGGTTGGCCACCCTGTTTTCATGAGCCATGCCTCTGTTCCTGAGGTATGGAGCGCTGCTGGTTCGCGGCGATTCTGAGCCTTTTTCGACCAGGAGGTGTGCTTGCTGCTGTGTGCTTTGCTGCGCCCCTGACCCTCGGCAGACTCGCCGCGCGCTGGGCATCAGCGACACCATGATCCGGCTGTCGGTGGGCATCGAAGACGGTGACGATTTGGTCCATGATGTCTCCAACGCGCTTGAGAAAATCGCCGTGTAACAAAGAGGGGTTGCCATGATTGCCGCCCTGCTGCTGCTGCTCGCGCTGTGCTCCGTGCAGGCTGCAGAGTTCTACATGACATCTTCCGCCTCGCGCGACTGCTCGGGGGACACCATCGTCAAGATTGCGCTGCAGACCAACACGTGCCTCAACAACCACGACTTCAGCCAGGTTGCGTGCGACAAGCTCAACTCGTGCATCGCGCAAGGGACGTCTGCAAGCGGGCGCCTGGCCTACGAGGATCTCGTGGCGTGCAGCGGGGCGCCGGCCATGCATCTGTCGTCGCGCGGCAGCATTTCTCAGGACGGGTGCGGGCGAGTGCTGCGGGGACGCCCGGCCGTTGCCTGCTCTCGCTGAGGGCCCAACGCAGGAGCAGCTTCACCATCGAGCTCTTCCCCATCAGCAAGACATGCTTCGGCATCCCCATCCCGCTGACGTACAAGGCTGGCGAGTGCGCGTCCAAAGGCTTCGTCGGCCAGAAGGTCGGCGTCTTGCCTCTTCTTTTGCGCGCTCATCGCTTGCTCCAGTTTGCCATCAACAGCCAGTGCATCGCCGGAGCGCGCTTCGAGTGGTCCACGGCCTTGAACCTGGCCGACAGCATCTGAACTTGTATTGTTCCGAGCGAATGCATGTTCTTTGGCGCGTGCACACACGCCACACCACGCGGCGTCACTTCTTAGTCTTGGCGCGCACGTAGTCCGCAATGGCAGAGCGCAGCGCAATGTTGGGGAACAGCAGCTTGACGCTGCAAAGGGGGGTGCGCGTGAGGCATGCAAGACTCGCACCACACAAGCACACCTCAGCGGCAGGTTGGTGATGGGGCTGGTGAGATGCTTCTCGAACCAGCCCTCGATGGCGCGCCGCTCATACGTGTGCCCTGCACGAGGAATGAATGAGGGGGAAACAACAAC
>CAZYYU010000019.1:25761-35642 GCA_964651735.1 uncultured Gammaproteobacteria bacterium
GCAAAGAAGTAGCCGTTGGAAGGCTCGTTCTCAATCTCGTCCGTGACCATGATCTGGTGTTGGCGGGTGAGGGGGGACTGCCAAACACCGGCGCCGAACCATGAACTTGACGGGCTTGCGCTCGTCGTAGTACTTGCGCAGCGCGCACGCGTTGGCCGTGAGGCCGTCGGCCCGCGTGTTCAGCGCCACGTCCAGCACCTGCGGGATGGTGGCGGGCAGGCTGGGCGGCGCAAAGCTCTGCACGTTGAAGAAGAAGATCTCGGCGTCGGACAGCACCGTCAGCAGCGACGCGATGATGGTGGACGTGCGGATGGACACGTCCATGCTGTAGCTGGCGTCGCCCCACACCACCACGGGCGGCTCCAGCGGCAGCTTGATGGCCTTGAGGCGGCGCTCGGCAATGGGGATCAGGAAGCGGTAGAAGTCCTGCAAGGGGTCAGTGTCGAGCGCGGCACGCCGCCGCCGCCGCTCTTGCCTTGTTGTTCATCTTCATGAAGAGCAGGCGCTCCATGAGCTTGCCGTACGTGAGCTCGGGCTCCTCGTTGGCCTGCAGACGCGCGGCCAGCACCGCGTCCACTTCGGGGCACTCCAGCTCCTCGTAGTACCAGATCACAAAGGCCAGCTTCTCGTAGCGCGCCACAATGGCCCGCACGTCGTTGCTCAGGTTCTCCACGTGCTGCGGTGCAATGAGCAAAAAGCCTCCCCTACAAAGCAATGCAGACCTTGCGCAGGAACGAGTAGGGCACGTGGAACTTCTCCACCAGCGACTTGACGTTCTGGCTGTCAATGTTGGCGCCACACACCACCAGCGAGTCCGGCGGCGCGTCGCGGCCAAACACAAAGGGCAGGAACCAGTCGAGCGCAAAGTCGGCGGGCGCAAAGTGGCACACGTCGGCCAGCTCGCGCCACGGCTCCTTGGGCATCTGCAGCGCGAAGAACTGCAGGTGGTCGGCGGGAATGGTCTTGACCCACTGCTTGACGCGCTTGCACAGCGACCCGTTCACCGACGTCACCTATGTATGCGCGCGGCGACGCTGCTTGAGAGCGAGCTGGGGGGAGGAAACGAGTTGCGCAAACCTGGGCCTCGACGTACTCGCGCGCCATGTCCTGCATGCGTGTGCGGATGGAGCGCAGCGTCTTGGCCGAAGCGTGGCCCGACTTCTCCAGCAGCGCAATCTTCTTGGTGAACTGCCTGCGATGGCCTGCGTGAGAGCGCGCATCAAGGCTCTGGATAAAACCTGATGCGGCGCGGCAGATCCAGCAGCTTGACGGCCCGCAGCACCTCGGGCAGGCCGAACAGGTAGTTGGGACGCGACAGCAGGTACTCAGCCACCTGGTGCTTCTTGCGCGCCCACACCGCAGCCAGAATCTTGGCCTTGGAGGGGCCTGGCAGATCCACGCCCTGCTCCACGAGCAGCAGCAGCACAGCCACGTACAGCGGCCCGTCATCCGGCGACCCGATCCGCGTGAAGTGCTCGATGAACGTGGTCTCCGTGGACAGCAGCAGCGCCTTGACGGCGTCGGTGCGGAACTGCAACGCACAGTCAGCCAGCGCGGGGGAAGGGGTGCCGGGCAGCGCACCTCGATGGAGCCGGGCTCGCGCGACTCCTGCGTGGACTTGGGCTGCACCCAGTTGGCGGGCTTGGTCATGTAGTTGGGCGGCAGCCCGTTGTTGGCAGGCCCCGGGTCCACAAAGTCGCCCTGGCCTGCCTGCAGAAACGCGATGGTGTTCTGCACGTTGCCGCCGTTCACCTCAATCACTGCCAGCAACACATCGCGGTCCAGCTGCAAGCCGCCGCGGAAGTGGGCGTTGATCTGGGCCACAGCTGGTGGGCGGCGGCGTCAGTGAAAAACCAGCGAACCAAGCGAGAGCCCAGCAAGCGGGGCCGCGCGGGTGGCCAAAAGGGCGCTTGGGAACAAAGCCAGCGCCACGCACTCACCAGCATCGAGCTGCTGCGGGTTCATGATGCGCGGGTTTGGCGCAAAGAGGGCTCTATCCTCCTGCTGCTGCTGCTTGTTACGACCCTCTGCACACTGTGCACGCTTTGGAGTCAGTCGCTGACTCGCGGGCTTGACCCGCAGCACGGCGCGGAAAAATGCGGGAACACAACGTTCACTCGTCCCCCTCAGCGCCTGCGTCCTTGGCGCCTGCCTTGGCGGCATCCTCGTCCTCCTCCACGTCGAGCCCGTCGTTGTGCAGCCCCGACTTGAAGGCCGCTGCAGTCGCCGTGATGGGCGCCGTGTTGATGGCCATGCGCTTGCCCGTGTTGATGCGTCCCCATCCTGCGGCCAGCGGTGTGAGCTGTCGCGGGAGGTGGCAGCAGCAGCAGCGGCAGCACGGACCAATCAGACGCCAGTGCTTGTCCACGCGGCGTGACAAGGCAATCTTCTCGCCCACCTCCGTGCACACGGGGCGCGACAGCTGCACCTTGGCCAGATCCCCCTGTTTGCCGCCAGCGCCATCAGCGCGCACATGTAGGCGGGGCGCGACTGGCCGTTACCTTGACAGCCATCACACGGCCGCCAGTGGAGGACGAACCCACGTTGATCATGAGAGACTCGCCCTTGGCGATCTTCTGCACGCGCGCTTGCTTCTGGTCAGCCTTGACACCTGCACGCGGTCACGTGAGGCGGGCCGCAGCAACAGCAGCAGCAACGGGCGGCCGCGCACCCAGCAATTGCTTGAGCAAGAAGAAGTTGATCTCGATTTCCACAAAGATGTCCGGCAGAGTGCCCACAGCACCCAGCACGTGACCCACCAAGCGGTCGGCGCGACACAGCGTGGGATCAATCTTGGTGCCTGCAAGCGCGGTCACCACAGCGGGCCAGCCCAGAGCAAAGGGTCCGCCGCGACGCACCCACACCGATCAACCCGCCCGGAACAGCATACTGCAGCTCGTTCTCCTCCGCGAACAAAGACACGATGCTGGAATAGATGGGGCTGCACTGGAACTGCCCGGACTCGTCGGTGGTCACCACGCCTGCACGACCACGAGTGTGTGTGCGTTGAGGGCCAGGGGTCACCCAAAGAGCAAGCCACGCTTACCGGGGCGCACCTCAATCTTGTCGCCCATCCGCAACACGCCTGCAACACGAGTGAGGAAGCGCTCGCGAGGCACCACCAGCGCCGTGCCTTGCATCAGCGAGCCTCCGGCCACACCGCCCGTCAGCTGCCAGCAAGCGTGAGCGTGAGCGTGCGCGTGTGTGTGTGTGGTGGCGCGCACCTCCTCCACTGCAGTGCCCGGCCGATTCACGTCGAACGAGCGAATCACGATCAAACGGGCCGGCGCCAAAAAATCGCGCTTGGGAACCGGAATTTTCTGGGGGGTGCTGGTGTTGGCGCGCACCGCTGCCCGTCGCCGCAATGGCCGCTCACCTTCACCAAGTACTCGCACAGCACATCAATGTTATATCCTGCGCGATTGGGGTGAGAGCGCGCGCGGGCGCGTGAGGCGCAGCTGGCGCACCAAGCTGCGCCGAGATGGGGATGATGGGCGACTTGTCGGCCCCGGTCCCTTGAAAGTGGGCCCCGTCAGACGCAGCCGCAACATAGGGGCTGCAGCGGTACCTTGGATGAAGTTCAAGATCTCCTTGTACTGCTGGGATGCCTGCGACTCCTTCACCAGGTCGATCTTGTTCTGCAGGATGATAATGTGCTGCAGCCGCATGATCTCAATGGCAGCCAGATGCTCGCTCGTCTGCAGGTGCGGGCGCTCGTCAGCGCGCCCTCCAAACGCGCTGGGAACAACTTGCCTGGGGCTGGGGGCAGGACTCGTTGGCGGCCACCAGCAGCAGCGCGGCGTCCATGACGGCCGCGCCGGTCAGCATCGTGGCCATGAGAATGTCGTGCCCTGCGAGGAGAGCGGCGCACATTGTCAACGCAGCAACAGCAGCGGCAGCAGCAAACACGTGTGCATGCGTTGTGCGAGTTCTCCTCATAGCTTGACTCTTTTTTTGTTTTTTCATGGGTTCTCAATTGAAACACGGAATTGTAATCACAGGAGAACACGACGCACACGCACACAGCAACAAACAAAGCCCACAGGAGGAGGAGCGCGCGTACCGGGGCAATCCACAAACGACAGGTGCCTCAGCAAGGTCATTTTCTCGCCGCAAATCTTGCAAGGCGGAGTGTCCTCCATGGAGGACTGGGGGGAGGGGCCGTTGTCAGGCGCGGGCACGGCGCGCTGAGCATCGGTACCTTGAAGGACCCGTAGCACGAAGGCCTGGGGCACTTGGGGCATTTGTACACCTTGGCGTTTGCGTAGCCCAGCTTGATGGTGATGTTGCGGACCTGCACAGCCGTTCCGCCCAGTCAACGCAGGCCAGCACACACCACGCAACGGCCCGCACTAGCTCGGTGGAGTGCTTGACGGTCTTGACCGACGAGATGGAGCGCACGACCGTCGACTTGCCGTGGGCCACGTGGCCGATGGTGCCTTGTGGCGCAAGGGTGAGCGCAACAAGTGCCGCGCCCCATCGCCGTCGCTACCGATGTTGATGGTTGCCTGGCGCGAAATGACCTGCAAAAAGACAGCCGCCGCCGTGAACACCAGCAGCAGCACATGCGGCGGGAAGCGTGCGCGCGTGCCTCGGGCGAGAGCGGCGTCAGCTTGGCCACATCCAGCGTGCTCAGATCCTGCTTGGCTAGCTGCGAGTCATTCTCCTTGGTACCGGAGCGCGTGGTCGGATCAAACGACGCGACGGTCTCCTCCTGCATTCTTGCTCGATCGCGGACTCCTCCTGGCGCGCGCGTGAGACGGAGAGGAGAGAGGGAGGGAAAAAACCGGGCAAAACGAGGCATCACGGCCAGCGCGCAGCTGCAAGCTCCGCGTCTCACGCCCTTCACGCTGTGAGGCTCGCTGCCATCAAGGACAGAGCGGCCCCACGAAAGCGCGTGCACACGCACAAGCGAGAGAGCGTGGCTGCGGCGGCGCGCTTGCACGGAGCTCCCAGCAACAGCAGCAACCCACCACCACGACGCGTACGGCACGCGCCGCGGACCGAGGCAAGAGCCAGCCAACAACGACGACGAAGCTCATTCAAGCGAACCACCACCAACCCCTGTCGCGCGACCCCTCTCAGCAACCTGAGGCAACAGCGGTTTCACTTTGACGTCCCACAATACGGGCAGATGCTCAAAATCGATGCGCAAGTGCGGCAGCACAGCTTGTGGCCACTGGTGCGACGGGATCAGGTGCCAATTTGGACGGGGCAAAGTGAGAGACGCACCATGGGAACATGACGGAGGGCGCTGCGTCCATGCACACGACGCATTCCTCGTCGAACTCGTCCGCCTCAATCACAACAACGGCGGCAGCGGCGGCAGCAGCAGCAGCAGGGGAGGCGGCCACACGGGCCTTGGGCTTGAAGCACAGCCTGTCGCGATGCTCGTCGAGGAAGCAGAACTTGATTTGCGCTCCGCGCTTCTCCTTGAGCCCGCGCAGGAACCTCGACAGCGAGTGGCTCCAGCACCACACCTCGACCTTGAACCTGAGGCGCAGGCACGCCGCCAAAATCAAGGGGAAGGAGTTCCCGCCGTCTGCACGGGCGCGCTTTGACGTCAAGCAAGAGGCAGAGCCGCCTCCTCTCGTACCGTTGCTGTTGCCATCTCCGGTGCACAGGCAGATGGTGTGCTCCGCGGGGTTGATCTCGCGGACCACGGCGCGCTGCATGAGCTTGGCCATCTGAGCGCGCGCACTGTGAGGAGGCGTTGCGGGAGAACTTGGCGCGCCAACCTGGCTGTGCAGCGCCTCGTCGATGAACACTGTTCTCACACAATGAGGTGATGGTGGTGGCGGTGGTGGAAATGGTACAGCACCTTCCTTGCCGCCCTCACGGTCGCGCACGCCCAGCTTCACGTCGTAGTTAATGCTGCGCCATCTGGAAGGAGGTTTCAGCAAAAGCCCAGCGCTGGCAGGTGCACGCACCGGTCCCAGATGGCAGAGTTGGCGGGCGGCTTCGAGCCCACCACGACGCGCGTTTGCACGTTGCGACCAGCCTCAACGAGCTCGGCGAACTTGTTCACTGTGGCCAAATGAGCAGCCGTCTCTGCAAGCGCGAGTGATCTCACCGTTCAGGCGCTGCGTGCGGTCGACCACACCAGACCGAAGACGCTGAGCGCCGATGAAGATATTGCTGTTGTCCACGAACACATGGCACGTCTCGCCAGCCCCTCGACGCGTGGGAGAAGGGGGGCGTGGTCTGTTGTTGTTGTTGTTGTTGTTGTTGTTGTTGTTGTTGCTGTTGTTGTTGTTGTTGTTGACGAGCTTGCTGTTGCTGCCTGCAATGAGGCGCTGTATCTCAGCCACGGCGGCGGCCACGCCTTGAGCGGGCCCCTCAATCTGCCACGCGCGTGTGGGCTGAGGGCGGGTGCTTGAAGCAGTGCGCGGCACTCACCACGAAGAACGTGCTCTGCGCCTCTGAGCGTGCTGCGTTCTGGATGGTGACGCCGTGCTTCTTCTCCATCTGCGGGAAATGCCAGCCGTCAGCCAGCAGGCAGCGAACAGGCGAGCCATCGAACCGCAGCCACGTTGCTTCGCTGTTTGCCAATGACGAGGCTGCAAGGGGAAGTCAGACCTTCCCTCTGTCGTTTCCCCCCGCGCCGCCGCAGCGCACCCGGCTTTGCTGGACGGACAGGGCACAATCTCCTGTGCGTCCTCTTGCGGTGCCTGCGCTGGTGCCGGGGCGGCCGGTTGCACCAAGCGCCCGAAGAGGTCCGCGTCGGGGAGCTTGTCGAGGTCCTCAAACTGCCGCTCTTGCCGCTTCGAGAGCTCGATGGCATCCGCCAGCTCCCAGTCTTCCTGCGCACGCTGCGCCGCGTCCCTGTCGTGGGCGAGCTCGCTCTCCTTGAGCACACGCTGCAACTCCCGGTCCTCCTGCTCGGCGAGCGCCTTGCTGGCCTCCAAAGCCTGCAGCAACGCTTCGTCGTCGTCCATCCCTCCGTCGGAAGCCCTCTGCCGCCTCGAGAAAAAGTGACGCGCGTTTCCTTTTTGTACATTTTCAGCGTTTCCTGCTGGCAAAGAGCAGGTACACGCGCTCCGCGGCGTATGCAGTGGCCACCACGGGATTGACCACGTAGCCCGCAATGTGCAGCGCGTCCATGGGCGGGTGCTCGATGATGAGCGACAAGAGCACCTGCGGGATCAGCACGCACATGGTGACGATGCCCACCGTGATGGCGCCCGCCACTTGCTGCAGCAGAATCTGGAAGGAGGCGAAGAGCGCCGTGATGAACACGCCGCCCAGCACCAGGCCCAGCGCGGGCGGCGGCGCGTGCACCAGCGCCACCCAGCCCTGCCAGTCCAGGCCCACCGCAATGGGCGCCAGGAACACGGTTGCGAGGCACATCTTCAGCGCCACCGCTTGCAGCGGCAGGAACGGCTCGTCGGCGCCGCCGCCCCCGAAGAGGGCGCCGTTGCGGGCCGTCAGGGCCAGGCGCGTGGACACAATCAGGCCCGCTTGGAACACGGCCGACAGCAGCGTCAGCAGAATGGGCCCCACAGTGTCGCCCGTGAAGGACGAGTGGAACGACACCGAGCTCAGCACAGTGCCCGCCACCAGGCCGCAGCAGCAGATCACCGCAATCACCGTGGGGCACTCGCGCTGAAACAGCAGCGCGAACAACACCACCCACACGATGGACGTGGCGCGCAGGATCACGTGCAGGTTGACGCTGGTCACCTTGAGCGACGTGTTGGTGGTGCCCATGACCCCAGCATACATGAGTGCAGGCACTCCCACATACAGCAGCTTGGGCACCAGGGGCGGCCCGAAGAGCCACGGTCTGCTGCCGCCACGTGGTGGGGGTGCTTTGCCCCGTCCGCACAACAGGAACCGCAGCATCTCCGCGCTCACCAGCAACACCGAGGCCCCAATCATCTCCACCAGCGTGGGCGTGAGCGCGGAGCCTGCTCCGCTGTGCGGCGGCAAGTACGAGTCGAACGTAAGCGTGTTGTAGAAGGGCATGCCCGTGGCCATGATGAGCCAGCACGCAGTGCTCAGCCCTGCCACCAACACCGTAACCCAGGGACGGCGTCGCGGCGGCTGCAGTTGCTGTTCGGAGGCATTGAGAAGTAGCTCCTCCGCTGGCTGCACGCCCGCTGCGAGCCTGACGTGCTCGCTCTCTCCATCGTCAGTGGTGCTGCTGCTGCCGCCGACGGTGGTGGTGGTGCTGCTGCTGGTGGTGGCGCCACTCATCCAAGCGCGAAAAAGTGGCAGCGGCGGAGGGCTTCGCGTGGATGAGTCGGGCCGCGCTCAACGCGCCACCCAAGGTCGCGCCCGACAGCAACGCGCCAGCCTTCTACCGCAGCTCGGGTGCCGCGCTCCCGTTGCCGCTTGCGCCTGGGCTCATTGGGTCGTGCCGCCACATGTTGCAGACCTCAACGTGCCTCTGCGCGTGAAGATAGTGGGCCTGGAGGGACGGGAGATATGCGGCAAGCCCGTAGCGGAGAAGTGCGGCGGCTCGGCGGTGGCGGGGCATGCCTCTAAGCATGGCGAGCGCAGTGGTCCGTCCATTTGGGGTGAGTTGTGGTGCTGCCCGTGGTTTGTGCCCATCACAAGAGCCCCCTGCAGACTTGGACGTAACGTGCCAGGTGTGGTCCAACGGGAGTCCGCTGAGCCTGCCAGAGCCCACATCGCATCGGCCGCTCATGGGGCGCCCTGTGTGAGCATTTGGGCGGTGCTGGGGCGCTCGGTTTGGCGCTCAAAAGCCCGCGCGCGCAAGGTGGAACGAGTGGCTGTCGTTGCCCGTCACGCTGGTACGGCATGAGAGAGGCGCCCCCCTTCCTTGCGCGCTGAGCACCTGGCTGCAGGACGCGCTCCCTCCCTCTTGCATGGCCGTCTTCACTGGTGCGTTGGGCGCGCCCCCTCCTCCGTTTTGGGGCTGACGCTTTGCAGTGTGGGACTGCGGGCCCAACGGGCAGCCGACGGCCATTGGCGGCACGTCGGTGCCCCTGTTCACGGGGCAGACGCTGGGTGCGGCCGGCCGTTGCGCTTTGCGGCGCGCGATGACGTCGTCTCACGAGAGCGTCGGCCCCCCCCCCTCAGTGCAAAAGATGATGAAGGGCAAGAAGAAGCTGTACCTGTGGCCGCTGCGCGAGGGCGACGGTGCGTGCGCGTGCACTGCAGCGGCTGCACCCTCTCACCAAAAGGGGGCAGGTCGCGAGCCCTGCAGCACGCCGTGGGTGCGTTGCCTGAGTGCTCTTTGTTGTTGGCTTTCCGCTGAGAGCGTTTTGCAACCGCCAGGACGCCGCGCAGCTGGACGAGTCTGACCGTCTGGAGAAGCTGCTGGTGACGTGTGCAGAGAGAGGAGGAGGTGGTGTTGTTGACGGGGCCGAGCACCAGGACAAGTACGAGAAGCGCAAGCTCGACCACGTGGACTGGCTGGACCCCTTCTCCTTTGCCGAGGTCTGTTGGAAGCGGCGTTTGTTTGTTTGTTTGTTTGCGCTGAGCTTTGCGCTGCAGATCCGGCGGCAACAGGAGGAGCTGATCCAGAAGCGGCGCAAAGTGCGACGGCTTGCTCGTCTGCCCGGTCCACGACGTGCTGACGGATGCTGCGGTGCGCAGGACGTGGTGTTTCTCAACGTGGAGTTCCAGTCGTTTCGGCATCGCGTCATCTTCCACGAGAAGGAGTTGAGTGCAGCGCCGTTGGCTTGTTTGGTCTGTTTTGGGCGGCGGTGAAAGGTGACGGTGGACGGTGTGGCGCGCAGAGACGCGACGCAGCCCAACGAGACGGGCAAGAACGACATTGTGAAGGTGTACGACCCCGACCTGATCCAGGTCTGGCAGAGGCCGGCCGGCGGCGTTGTGCACTCAACGCTGCTGCTGTGTGTGCGTTGTGTGTGTGTGTGTGTGTGTGTGTGTGTGTGTGTGTGTGTGTG
>CAZYYU010000020.1:0-6284 GCA_964651735.1 uncultured Gammaproteobacteria bacterium
TAACAGAAGTTTTTTTGCCACGATTTTTAAATGCCAACAAAGAAGGCAAATAATATGGAAGTGGTCTCTCAACTTTCCAATTACAGCAAATTAATTCGTTTTGAAAAACCCATCGGATCTTTGCTTTTATTATGGCCTACCTTATGGGCATTATGGATAGCGGCAGGCGGAATACCACCACTGAAAATTTTATTTATTTTTATTCTGGGAACATTTTTAATGCGTTCCGCCGGTTGTATTATTAATGATCTCGCCGATAAAAATTTTGATGGAAGTGTAGAGCGTACTAAACTAAGACCCCTGGCCACAGGTGCCGTAGATGCTGTAGAAGCCATCTATTTGTTTTGTGGATTTGCGATACTTGCATTTTTGGGGGTTTTATTTTTAAATCGACTCACGATCATCCTTTCATTTTTTGCCTTGTTTTTAGCGGTTTTTTATCCATTTACTAAGCGCATAACACATTTTCCGCAGCTAATTTTAGGCTTTGCTTTTGGATTTGGAATACCGATGGCCTTTGCAGCCGTAAAAAATTCAGTGCCTTTAGCAGCGTGGTTTTTATATTTTATCGGAATATTGTGGCCCCTCTCATACGATACTATGTACGCTATGGTTGATCAGGATGATGATCAAAAATTAGGATTAAAATCCACAGCATTATTTTTTGGAAAAAATGCCAATTTGTTCGCTATCGTGCTTCTAGCGATTGTCCTTATTTTGTTGATTTTATTTGGAAAATTTTTAAATATGCCAAGGTGGTATTTTTTCGGCCTGATATTTGCTTCTATGTCATTGATATATCAAGCAAAATTAATGTTATCAGCTAATAAAGAAAATTATTTTAAAGCATTTTTAAATAATAATTGGTTTGGATTGGCGGTATTTCTTGGAATCTTTTTCAGCTATTGACTTGAGCTAATAGTCTCTATAGTATCTCGCTCGTGGCACGGAAAGATATTATATCAACAAGGATTTTTTTAATTAGAATATTTCTTGCGCAGTAGAATCGTCACTTATCGAAGCAGAATGTGCTTCAGATTGTTCTTTAGGAACAGTATCTTGAGTGAAAAATTCAGTGATAGCATCTTTTTGCTCAGGGTGTGCGAGTAATCCAGTTTTTGGATCTATCCTGACACTGACCAGATCACCAGGTTGAGCGAGTTTGTGTTCTGGCATTCCATTTAAAACCACACTCATAAAATCAATCCAAATGGGAAGAGCACTGTCAGAACTGTATTCGTTTAATGATTTTGGTTTATCAAAACCCATCCACACAGTGGCAACGATATCTGAGTTATAACCCGTAAACCAAGCATCAACTTGATTGTTGGTCGTTCCTGTTTTTCCAGCAAGATCGCTTCTTCCTAATACACGAGCTTTTCGAGCGGTACCACTTTGAATAGTATCTTGTAACGCTGAGGTAATAAGAAATGCATTTTGTGGTGTGATAATTCGAGGTGCAGGAATAACATTATTTCTAAACAGTTCTTCATCTGCGATGACATCGTTGGTTAAACATTCTTCACAAACGGTCAGTGGGTATTCTTGATGAATTTTTTCGCCATTTTCATTTTCTATGCGTTGAATAAAATAAGGTTTAATTTTAAATCCACCATTCGCAAAAATGGTAAAACCACTCGCGACTTGTAATGGTGTTGCAGAACCACTACCTAAGGCTAGGGTTAAGGTCTTAGGTAAGGCTGCATCTGAAAATCCAAATCGTCGAATATATTCTTGAGCATAACTAATTCCAATCGCGCGTAATAAACGAATAGATACTAGGTTTCGTGATTTTGAAAGTGCCACACGTAATCGGGTATTCCCATAAAATTTTCGGGTAGAATTTTGTGGGCGCCAAAATTCATTTTCACTGTTGTCTGACATTACAAGTGGCGCATCATTAATGACACTCGCTAGAGTAAATCCTTTAGCAAGTGCTGCAGAATATACAAAAGGTTTGAAGCTCGAGCCTGGTTGACGTTCTGCTTTTGTCACACGGTTGAAATGACTTTTTTGTGTGGAATATCCTCCCACTAAGGCAAGCACAGCACCATCATTAGGGTTCAGCGCAACCAATGCACCCTCAACTTCTGGAAGTTGAGCCAGTTGCCATTTTGCATCTTTATTTTTTTCAATATAAATAACGTCCCCTTGTTTTAAGAGGTTGTCAATATTTTTTTGAGTGCCTTGTAATGCCCAAGAAGCGCCATCGCTATCAAGTTCAACAATGTTACCATCGTGTATGATGAGTTTAACCGAATCGGCACTGGTTTCTAAAACAACCGCTGGAATAGAGGAATTGACCACATCGAGTTTTTTAATATTATTTTGCCAATCTTCAATGGTGACATTATCAGAAACTTTCCAGTGATCTACGGGTCCTCGGTAACCACGCTTTTTATCGTAGCTCGTGAGTCCCGAGATAATGGCTTTATTTGCCGCGTTTTGTATTCTGGAATTGATGGTGGTATAGACCTTTAATCCTTTGGTATAGGCTTCATCATCGTAAACATCGACCATAGCTGCCCGAACCATCTCAGCCACATAGGGGGCCTTAACTTTTATGGGTTGACCATGATAATGGGTAGAGATGGGTGTTTTAATGGTTTCTTTATAGGTTTTTTTATTGATGTAACCGAGTTCATACATACGAGCCAAGACGTGATTTCTACGTTGCATGGAAGCTTCAGGATTGGTGATAGGGTTATCGCGTGATGGGGCTTGTGGCAAACCAGCGATCATTGCCATTTGAGCCAGATTCAGTTCGTTGAGCTTTAGACCATAATAGACTTCTGCAGCCGCTGCGACCCCATATGCGCGGTTTCCGAAGTAAATTTTATTGAGGTACATTTCCAGTATTTTATCTTTGGAAAAAGTAGCGTCGATTTTGATAGCCAAAAGCATCTCATTGATTTTTCGACTAAATGTTTTTTTGCTGGATAGGAAGAAGTTTCGAGCGACTTGCATGGTAATGGTGCTGGCTCCTTGAGATTTTCGGCCTGTGGTAACGACAGCAACCACAGCACGAGCAAGTCCACGCATATCCACACCTTGGTGTTCGTAATACCGGGAGTCTTCAGTGGCTAAGATGGCTTGGATCAGTTTTTCAGGGACATCTTCAAGCTTGACTGGCGTACGCCTTTTTTCACCATATTGAGCAATCAATTGACCATCGCTGGTATATACGCTCAGGGGCATTTGGTATTGAACGTTCTTTAAAGTATTCACATCAGGTAAATGTGAATACAAATATACATAAACTAACATCATCGTTGCAGGTACTGCGATGATCAAGCTAAGTATCAATCCAAGGCTTTTCTTGGTTCTGTGTGGTTTAGTATGCATGTGGGCAGAATTGTATCATATTGATGGGGCGGGTGAAATAATTAAATGATGGGGGGTGGGTCGCTCCCCCTCCGGGGGAGCTGTCACGAAGTGACTGAGGGGGGATAAAATTTCTTCGAAAAGATTCTTCTGAGGGCTAAAATTTTATATAAGGATTTGTCGTTGTACTTCCCCCCTCCGCCCCTTCGGGGCACCTCCCCCCGTAGGGGGGAGGAGTAATAGTCAACCCGTTATTTTTGCGGTAATTGAAAACTCTCATCTGACGTAGACTTTGCCTATGTTTAATATCAATCTGATTCCATGGCGAGCTGAAGAACGTCGCCAAAAACTGAGTTATCTAGGAGGGTTGATATTTTTAGGGCTGGCTATTCTGCTATTTGGATGGTGGGGAGGGGATGCTTTTCTGAAAAAAAATATCGCTCAACTCAAAGATGAGATCGCAGTCTTAGAAAAGGATTTGCAGCATTTGAAAGAACAAGAAGGTTTTGAGCAAGAAAAACTGCGAAAAATAGAACTGATCAAATCGGGAAATGCCTTGTTGAAAGTGATCAAATTAAATAATAAAAAGGTATATCACAATCTAAGGGAATTGCTCTCACAGGTTCCAGGCACCGTTAAATTTCTAGAATTAAATTACATCGATGGAAAATGGAGCTTGCAAGGTATTGCAAAGGATAGGGGCGCTTTATTGGACTGGGCAAAACTCGTTCAGATTCAAGCAATAGTTAATAAATGCCAATTTAGAAAATGGGAAGTCAATGATGATGGCATTAATTTTTTACTTAAAGAAGATCATTAATGATAATTCTTTCAAAACGCTTCTTCTGATGGTGTTTATTATTTTTATGATGCTGGTTGCGCTACTGTATGCGACCTTATTAAGGTCAAAACACATGATCTATCTTCATCATGTACAAATTAAGCAGAAATTAATTGTTCAGAGCAAAAGTGTTTTTAGCCGAATTAAAATGGGTGAGTATGAAAAAATTCCTAAACAGCAATTATCTCCTATCACCATTCAAGGTCTCCAAAATAAGCTTATTTCTTTGCTCAATAAAAGTAAAATAGACAATTATGAAATTAAATTAGAAGGTTCAGAGCTTGTGTCAAAACAATGTTTATTTAAGCTTTCAATTAATGCCAAAACACAATTTAAAAGCATATTAAAATTGTTGAGCGCTTTGCGTAGGGATCTTTTTTTATGGCAAGATATCGAGATAAATCATGCATCAGAAAATGCGCTGGAATTTCGCACGGTATTATTGGGTTTTTGTGGAGAATTCTGTGTATGCGAAAATCCACTTTAATAGTGCTACTGTTTTGTTGGGTTCTTGGAGTTCGTGCTCAAATTAAAGACCCTTTTATCTTTTCAAGTGATAGGGAAAAATCTGATGATGATCTCATTTATTTAATGCTACCATTGAAACATATTGCACCTGATAAAGCCGCAAGTTGGATAAAAAATCAATCTGGTACATTATCAAAAAATGAAATCGTTAACGCGTTATATGATCAAAAAGCACTGTGGATTAAAATACATAAGGATCATGCGCAAGAGCTTCGAAAATTAATAGAAAAAATTGATAGGCCTGTTTCGCAAGTATGGATAGAAGCACGAATTGTGAATGTGGATGAGGGATATGCTAGAAAACTTGGGATTGATTTATCATCCTATAAAGATCAAATCAATACACCCTCCATTACTCAGCAAGGACTTAATTTCCCCATTGTATTAGCAAAGCTTGGTAGTGGAGCCATGTTAGATCTTTTGCTAAGCGCCCTTGAGCAAGAAGGTCATGGCAGGGTAATTGCACGTCCCAAACTGCTGGTTGCAGATGGACAGGCTGCCAATATTGAGTCAGGTGAGCGGGTGCCTTATCAGGTGCAGACTGAGCATGGAGGGACTAGTTTACATTTTGCGAATGCGGTGCTTCGTTTGGGGGTTAGTCCACATATATTAGCAGATAAGCGAATACAGCTGGATCTTCAGGTTAATCAAGATAAAGTAGGATCATTAGTGGTTCATGGTTCCCCGGGTATTACGACTCAGGCCCTACAAACTACTGTCGTCGTGCCAGAAAAAAATACCGTTGTTTTGGGAGGTATCTACGAAGAAAAGCTGAAAAATGATTCACAAACAGTCCCTTGGTTGGCATGCATTCCAATTATTGGTAAATTGTTTGGTCATCAAGAGCGCGAATTTAATCGAAAAGAGTTGATGATTTTTATCACACCCAGGTTGGTGACATGAAAAATATAGTGTTAATTGGTCCAGTAGCTGCAGGAAAAACCACGGTTGGGCGCATGCTTGCAGAGCAGCGAAGTGAAATATTTCTTGATATAGATGATCTCATCGAAAAAGAAATGGCCTTATCTATTCTAGAAATTTTCCAGAACTATGGTGAGAAATATTTTAGAGAATTGGAGACCCGCGTTCTTGAGCGGGTAATACAGCAAGAAAAAGCCATTATTTCAACAGGGGGTGGTATCGTTTTAAATCCCTATCATCGTGACTTGATCGTATCACATTCTTATGTTGTATATTTGCAAGTTGATCTTAATACCCAGTTAGAACGCTTGGCTAATAGTACTGATAGGCCCTTGTTAGCCGGCCAAGATAGAAGCAAAATCTTGCAGGAATTACATGGAATCCGTCATCCACTTTATGAGGAAATTGCAAATATCAGTCTGGATACCTCCAATAAAACCGTGGAACATGTTGTGAGTGCACTGCTCCCTCTCCGGGGGAGCTGTCACGAAGTGACTGAGGGGGGATAATATTTCTTCGAAAAGAATCTTCTGAGGGCTAAAATTTTATATAAGGATTTGTCGCTGAACCTCCCCCCCCCCCCCCCCCCCCCGCGGCCCCCCCCCCCCCCGGGGGGGGGGAGAGGAATTCTTTTTCTTTATTAATAAATAAAAAATAAAAAGTAATAAAA
>CAZYYU010000020.1:6294-31006 GCA_964651735.1 uncultured Gammaproteobacteria bacterium
CTCCGCCCCTTCGGGGCACCTCCCCCCGGAGGGGGGAGGAATATATTGCCTCCTTGTTCTAGAAAAGTTAATAATAGGCGATGAGCTTTACAACATTACAAGTCAACACTCCGCAAAAAAACTACCCTGTCTATATCGGGTCAACTCTTTTTCAAAACAAGACGCTATGGCACGATCCCTTAAAAAACAAGCAAGTGATGGTGGTTAGTGACAGAAATATTATCGATTATTATGGGCCAACCCTAGCTGAAATATTTAATGATTATCAATATGTTGAGTGTATTTTAGCCGCAGGTGAATCCTCTAAAAACTGGGATAGCGTTTCCACAATTATTGATCATTTGATCAACAATAAATTTCGTCGAGATTGTACCTTAATTGCATTAGGAGGAGGCGTCGTCACTGACATCACAGGTTTTGCTGCTTCCTGTTATCAACGAGGTGTCAATTACTATCAGGTTCCGACGAGCCTCTTGGCACAAGTTGATGCTTCAATCGGTGGTAAAACGGCTATCAATCATCCTTATGGAAAAAATATGATCGGTGCCTTCTATCAACCCTCAGCAGTTTATTGTGAACTCAATACCCTCAATACCTTGCCAGATCGAGAGTTTAGAGCGGGCTTAGCCGAAGTGATTAAAATAGCCGTGATTGCTGACGCTGCTTTTTTTGATTGGTTAGCATTGCACCTCCCAGACATATTGGCACGTGTACCTAGGGTTCTACAGACTATGATTGAACGATCTTGTCACTTAAAAATAACCTATATAGAAGCGGATACCCTTGATAAGACTGGGCTGCGTGCACATTTGAACTTTGGCCACACCTTTGCCCATGCTATTGAGTGCCACCGTGGCTATGGCAATTGTTTACACGGTGAGGCTGTTGCCATTGGTATGGTATTAGCCGCAACATTTTCTTCACAGCTTGGACTTTTGGATGAAAAAGTTGTGGCTAAAATAAAAAATCTTTTGACATCAGCGGGATTACCCATTAAATTCACTAGTAAGCTCCAAGGATTGGAATTATTACAACTCATGTTCTTGGATAAAAAGAATCAAGAAGACGGCCTCACGTTAATATTACTTAAATCGCTAGGAAGCGTGACGCTCTATCACAATGTGAAGAGTGTTGATTTACGTAAGTTACTAAATAATATAGATCACTTGGAGTGAACTAAAATATGAGTGCAGGTGCATTTGGCGCGACCTTGGGGAGTGTCGCTGATGCTGAGTTGCCACATAAGGCAACGCCGAAATTTTGGCAAAAATTTGAATTAAAAACCTCACCCTTTGAGAATTCAACTGGTGAGTTGTTTTCTACATTACAACATGATGTTTTTTGTTCAAAACTACAACGATTTCGAGCAGGTCAAGATTCATTAATCCTTATTCCTAGTGTGGTAGGCAGTGGTCTAACAACCCTCATTCATAAATTCATTAAAGAACAAAATGATCCTGCTCGACTTCATTATGTCCTCGCTAATCCTCGATTAAGCCTAGACCAATTAATTAACTGTTTAAGTGATAAGTTTACAACGCCCCATTTGCTACAACAGTTAGCATTGCTGAATGATGAGCTTGGCGCCCAATTATTGATTATCGATGATGCTCATCGTTTAACCAAAGAAACATTGCTGGGATTATTAATATTATTGTCTCAGCAAGATTTGCACATAACGCAATTTCGTGTTGTATTGTGTGGTGATCCTCAACTTGATGTGCATGTTGAGGGATTAATCAGAGAGTTGGAGTTGGTTATTCCTCACCAAAAAGTGAGTTTAACTCCCTTAACTTTAAGTGAAACGCAAGATTATCTACAGCACCGATTCAACCTGGTTGGATTTAATGATAAGATACCCTTCTCTTCAGCGATGATAAAACAAGTTCATCGCTTATCAGGCGGATATCCGGGACGTATCAACCGGGTTGCGCAGCAGGTTTTGATGGATAATTACAAGGATGAGAGAGGTTTTATGAACTTTAAAACGAATGTGATCGCATGGTTAGCGGATAGGAAATTACGGTTGCTAAGCATTGGGTTGTTAACATCAGCCTTGTGTGTCATGTGGTGGATGCAGGAGCATGGCATGATTAGTAACATGGTTGAATTTGCTAGAACACGAATAGTACCTCAACCAATGACAGTAGCAACAAACTCACACATTGAGCAAATTTCTGCCCATGATAACCCCACTCCCACTCAAGCTGCACAAATACTCATCAATGCAATTACTGCAGCAATGCCTCCCCAAGATGAAATTGCTGAGGTCAAAAATATTCCTACCATTAACTTAAAACAGCAAGTGAGTAATTTTCATGAAGCTGCACCGGCAACAGATGCCACACCTGCTGCTTTGCCACCCGCAAAAGCGAATCATGTAGTTGCTCAAGCGCCAGTTTCAGCTCCAGCCCCACAGCAAGCTACTCAGAAGAACCCTGAAAATAATACCAGCCCTGAAGTAGCAACAAACGTTCAAGCTGCTGCACCACAAAAAACGGAGGCTGTTGTTCAAAATGATTTGCACGATATTCGTGATGCAGAAAATGATTTACTGAGATTGACGGGATACACTATCCAATTGATGGGCTCATCACAACCTGAATCCATTGCAAATTTTATCAAGTCTCAGCAATTAGGTTTTGATGATGTGGCCTATTTTGAAACTACTAATAATAACAAGCCATGGTTTGTCTTGGTTTACAAACAATACGATAGTATTGATGAAGCTAAAGCAGCTCTGACTCAATTACCTAAGGCCTTAAGAGCGCATGGGCCATGGGTGAAGTCCTTTGATGCTATCCATAGTGCAATAAAAGCTAGGGGTTAAGTCAATCAGTGACCCTGGATCCTTAGCTGATCCGGGGTCCATTTGCCTTTAATAATAATGAAAAAACCATTCACCATCTTAGGTCCTGCCGGTCTTCTTGAATGCATATTAGATCAACCTACTGAAATTAATACCTTAAATGTTGCCATTGTTTGTCATCCTCATCCCTTACATGGGGGTACTATGGGCAATAAAGTCGTCACTACGCTTTCACGTACTCTGCAGGAATTAGGAATGCCGGTAATTCGGTTTAATTTTCGCGGTATTGGTCAGAGTGAGGGGGGGTATGCAAATACGGTAGGTGAGCTTGAGGATTTGTATGCGGTCATGGATTGGGTGCAAAAAGAATACCCTCAACACAACATATGGCTAGCGGGGTTTTCATTTGGCTCTTTCATCAGTGCTAAGGCGGCGAGCCAGCGGAAAGTGGCCCAATTAATCAGCGTAGCTCCCCCAGTTCAGAACTTTGATTTTAAAAACATTCCTTTTATTTCATGTCCTTGGGTTGTGGTTCAGGGTGAAGAAGATGAGGTTGTACCCTCTGGGCTAGTATTTGAATGGCTAGCCTCACGAGCTGAAAAACCTAGGCTTATTCGTTTCCCCGGTATAGGTCATTTTTTCCATGGGCATCTAACCAGCCTGCGTGAAGAATTACTGAAGATTCTCAAGGAATGATCTATAATATATTACATATGCTTATTGAGGTGCATCATGGATGATGAAGAAAAAATGGAAGTCCCTGAGGGTGAGGGTAATGGAGATGGCCTAGACAAGATGTTCAGTGATGAACACGCTGAACAACTCAGGACTTTGGGTATAAAAGTTAATACTGAAGCGGTGTCCCACGAGCAAGTCATTTATCTTCTTGATCACTATCCTTTTATTCAACTGCTCAATTCTGATCCACACTTTGAAAATTTCGAAGGCGTAAAAGTGTCTAAAGCCAATTCAACAGGGTGGCAAATACATGATTTAGGTGATGCCCTAAGTAGCTCTCCAGGTGAGCAGCTTTATCAAAGCGGCAATTTTTTTGGTACTCCACCGGTGGAGCAAGAAGAAGGTGTCGGTGAGGAGGGGGAAGGTGGTAATGGTGGTGCTGTTTTAAGAGGTCAGGGTACGATCTATAAAATGTCATTTCTTACCGCCCAAGAACTTGTGGCGATGGCAAAAGATCGTTGGGATGGCATTTATATTGTTGCTGGATCACCTTATATCAAATGGTGTATTTGGGCAGAGGCTGAAATCGCAAAAGTTTCCATTTACGGTTATGAACCTCAAAAAGTGGACAAAGACCGACAAGTTAGGCTTGCTCGATATGAGGCTCAACAAAGCGCCCGCCATCGGTAGTAAATTTTTATATACCTACTTTGATTGCTTCAATGACAGGGTGTGCTTTGTAAAAATCATCAGCTTTTTTGATAATCTGTTCCCATTCTTCTTTTGATAATTGTACTTTAAATTTTACTACATTTTCTTTGATAAATTTTTCTGCCGCATCAGCTGAAAATTTAACATCGTTGTCTAAAAAGAGATCTACTGAATCTTTTGAATAAAATTTAGCGAGAAAAATGTGAGTAAAACTTTCCATAAAATCATCTTTGTTAGGTGTTGCACGTTGATATACTGCACGATTAATAAAGGCGTTTGCTAAAATAATATGCGCTAAGGCTAAAAATTTTGCTTGATGTATTGTGGCAAGTTCGATAATTCGATCAAATTCATGTTGTTGAAAATGTTGGACAATGACTGTTTTGAATTCCTGATAATCTTCATACATAAAACATCCTTGTTTTTTTACAAAGAAAGATTATAACGATTTTTTCCGAAATTGTCATCCCGACGAAGGCTGCTTAAGTTGTCATCCCGGCGAAGGCCGGGATCCAGTCTTATTATTAATGAATTAAATCCTTTTCAATTAAGACTCGGTCCCGGCCTTCGCCGGGGTGACAACTAATTTATCTTCGCACTGGGAGCCCACTCATTTTTAGAAATTAAGAACGGTCGGTATAATATCATCAGTGCTTTTGCTTTTAGAGGCTAGATCGCTGGGAGAAGGTGAATCAAAACTAATTAATTTTCCTTGCTTACTGAGTGCATAATTAAATAATGCGGTCACATAAATATCCAGTGTTCGGGGTGGTTCTTTTTTCAAATTAGGATCAAATTTTACTTTTAAATTGAACACACAATGTCCATCAACAAAAGCCATAATGTGGTAGTGAATGCAGGTGCCTATATGTGTTCCTTCTAAGGTATCCGCTTTTACATTAAGTGTTACACTCGTTTTTTTTCGAGGAAATGTTTTTCCTAATAATCTTAGCAGTTTGGCCGTTTTTTCTTCAATGATCATCATTAAGGAATTGCATTGTATGGTGGCTAAGACTAAATTTTTTGAGTGTTGTCCTGCTTCACCCAAGAATCGATAAGCTATTAAGTGGTTCCATTCATGTGATTTTTGATCAGTCGTTGATAAGGTCGATTTGCGAGCGATAGTATTGGCAGAAGCTAATCGTGCGTCGATTTTATCAGCAATCATGGCCTCTTCTTGACTGATTTCTCGTTTGCCTTCATTTTTTTTCTTTTTTATTTTTACTTTTTCTATGTCATGCAATGTAAAGCTTGCTGTCATGTTTTTTTCTTCAGCATCTTTCAAATACTGTTTTGCGGAGTGATTATAATTGGCGTGAATTTCTGCTTCAGAAGTAGAGCAGTCTTCTACCATTTCTTGCTCATCCAGCAATGTAAAAGGACCAAAAATAGTTAATAAAAACATGGCGGTTTTATGTTGTGGAGTGAAAAAATTCCTGCCCTTAGGGGTAGCGCAAAGAGGTCGGGTATTTTTATGGGGTTTTACCAGTTTTTGGAGAGTTGGGCTGGCGTTTTCATCCATGATAACACAGACTTTTGGTGGCGTTGTAGTAACACGCTTAAAATGCCTGCTTTTAAGCACATTCAGTGTTAATCCAGAAGTGATTTCCAAAATTTTATGGATATCATCACAACTGCTTAGTTGTTTTTTACTTATCATATTCTTTCGTTATTATGTTAATGTTATATTATTGTTATTATATTTTCAGATGCTTTTTATTTTATCCTTTATCTACTGGACGATGCGCCATGAGATACAGTAGGCGCTTGTTCTTCCTGTACAATGCGTGAAACAAAATTGGGCGCACGTTCAACAGCAGCCCATTTTGCAGAATCATTCTTCAGTAATTTTTCTTTTACATATTGTTGTATGTCTATTAATTGAGCAGGTGTTTCACCATTAGGAACCTTATATTCCATTTGATGTGTCGTAGGATTAGGTTTGCCAATCATTTCTTCGGCTTTTTGTATAAATGCGACAAGACGTTCAGGGCTTTCATCAACTAACATTTGTCGTATTGCATCGGGTCTGGCGCCATTTTTCATCGCTTGAAGTATATTAACAACTTCGCGATTTTCACGAGTAGTAGCGGCATCAGAAAAAACATCGTTTTTGCTGGTTGTTTGACCGTCACGGTTGGAGAACTTCCAATTGCTTGAGATCTGAGCATTGGTAAGTGCTGCGTCTTTAAATCTGCCTTGTTCCAGCGGTGTAGCGGAGCTTATCATGTTATTGACCCAGCTCTTAAAGTCCGATGATTTGGCACCAACAGCATAGATTTTGTTCAAAAGGTTATCTTTTCCTTGAAAGGTGTTCGCGTTTCTCACTTGAATGCCACGCTTATTACATTCATTCATGATCTCAATAGCATCAGCGGTTGAAGTACCATCTAATATTTTGATAGATTTTAATCCCATTGCAGCAGCAGCTTGTACCATTGCTTGAGGGTCGTAAGATTTAATGACTAATTTTCCTTCGGGGTCTTTTGAGATGGTAAGATCAGCATCTTGCAAACCAAATTTGAATTTGATACCCGTTTGTTTTGCATCGTTTAACATTTGTTCAAAGGTGCAATCATTTCGTCCGGTGGCACCTCTATAAGCACCTAAAAGAGTTTCTCTGGCATCTTGGTCCACGTTTTCTTCGCGTAATGTATCTTCTCTTTCAGCAGCAAAACTTAGGGACATTTGATGGAGTTCCATGATTTCTTGTTCTAGGGCTCGGAGTTGATCTTTAAGATTGGCATCTGGGTTATTTTTTTGTTGATCTTTTAGCTTATTTAATACATCCATTCTCTCATTATGCTGTTTTTGTAATCCTTCTCTGATATCTACATTTTGTTCAATTAAAGCGGGTGGGATATTTTCATTATCATTATAAGGTTTAAAGCTTGATTCTAGGGCTTTAATAATCGTGCTGTTTTGATCAGCTGCAGGCAACATACCCTTTATTGTGGCAAGTCGTGTACGAATGTCATCATTTTTATCAATGAACTCAGCCCTAAAGGTAGCGAAGGATTTAGGGTTTCTAGGTGGGTTTTGAGGTAAGGCTACTTGAATACCTGAGTTGGCATCTACAGTTTCCTCTGATGATTCTAAAGGGACTTGTGACATAGGTTAACCTCTTAGATGTTAAATATTTTACTCATTCAATTATAGCGCATTTTCTTCTAGAGAGTCAGCTTCTTTTGTCAAATTTTAAAGAGATAAGCTTAAGGAATTATTAAGAATAGTGTATTGCTAGAGTTGTCACCCCGGCGCTTGCCGGGGGACTTTATTATTGTCAGAGGCTGACAATAAGCTGAGATTTTTAGTTAAGTAAATCTTTAACTTTCTTCAGAATACGCGCTTTTACTACGTTCTTAGCGGGTTTAGCTTTAAACGTGGTAGGTTCACCAGTAAATGGATTGATACCTTGACGAGCTTTTTTAGCAGGTTTACGAATACGTACAAGCTTTAAAACGCCTGGGATGGTGAATGTGCCTACGCTTTTTGGTGACAATGAAGCATAAATAGCTTCTTGATAAGCTTCCATAACTCCAGAAACTTCTTTGCGTGATAGCGCAGTACGTTCAGTTAAATAACCGATAAGTTGTGATTTAGAATAGGCATCCTTTACCACTTTTACTGGAGCAGAAACAGCGGCTTTTTTAACCACTTTAGCAGATTTAACTGCTTTTTTTGCTGGTGCAGATTTGCTTGATTTAGTGCGTTTTGATGCTTTAGCTTTTGCCATGAAAATATCCTCTCATTTTATCTCAGTATTTGCACGCCAATTCACTTAAAAAACAGTGATATTGGTTGTGCTCCTTTTCCCCAATAACATGTTGGGATGCTGAAGATAACATGAATAAATTCAAAATGCACGTAAAAAACAGCGTAAAATTAAAGAATGAAATTTCCAAAGTCGGAGATAGACACTCTCGACTTTGGAAACTCAGATTTCCATCAAGATCTTATTTTTTGCCTTCATGTTCATGACGAGCTTCAGCTTTTCCATGATGAGCATGGTGGTGATGATGATAGCCATGATGATGTCGGTGATGATGACGGTGATGATGTCCATATGTTTCATAATATGCAGGTCTAACATAAATAAAACCGCGATAATTATGATGGGGATGATGATATACATGATGTCGATAATAATAGGGACTATAACCATAATAAACCGTATTATAGGCAACAACATTGTTACCAGCTTCGGTTGATTCATGCGTATATGCATTAGCAACGTTAGCGCTCAATCCTAGAGCTCCACAAAGTACCAATATTCTTAACACTTTCATTTCCTTTACCTCCAAGTAAATAGTTGTAATCTAATTATAGCCCATTTTGTCGAAATCAAGTACTCCCAATCTTAGGTGCCTTTGGACTTGTAAGTTTGGGTAAGTTGATATATTATCGCACGTCTTGCTCAACACGAAACTGATCAATGGAGCATCAGGTATGAATAAAACATTTAGTGCAAAGCCCGACGATATTAGGCGCAGTTGGTCTCTAATAGACGCAACTGGTGCGCCATTGGGTCGATTAGCCTCAAAAATCGCATATCGATTAATGGGAAAACATAAAGCAGAATATTGCCCACATTTAGATCTGGGTGATTTCATTGTCGTTGTTAATGCTGAGAAAGTTGGTATTACAGGGCGTAAGCGTACGGATAAGATGTATCATCATCACACAGGTTATACCGGTGGAATGAAGTCCGTCTCTTTTGAGAAAATGCTGAAAAGAGCACCTGAACGTGTTCTAGAACTAGCGGTTAAAGGAATGTTGCCTAAAGGACCTAGAGGTCGGGCAATGTTCAAAAAATTAAAAATTTATGTGGGAGCGAGTCATCCTCATGAGGCTCAACAACCTCAAGCTCTTAGCGATGATAGTTCAAAATAGGTGAAAACAGTTATGGCAGTGAAAGAAGAATATCTCGGTACTGGTCGTCGTAAAACTTCTACAGCGCGTGTATTTTTACGCCCTGGAAAAGGTCAAATCAGTATTAATGGTCGAACATTAACCGACATGTTTCCCAGAAAAACGGCTCAGATTGCTATCAATCAGCCCTTTGAGGAAACTGAAACCAGTGGTAAATTTGATACTTTTATTACAGTCTGTGGTGGCGGTATCTCCGCTCAAGCTGACGCGATTCAATTGGGAATCAGTCGTGCACTTTTAAAATTCGATGAAAAACTGAGAGCCAAACTTCGTAAGGCAAGTTTGCTAACACGTGATGCTAGAAAAGTTGAGCGTAAAAAATGCGGTCTTTCTGGTGCTCGTCGTGCTAAGCAGTTCTCCAAACGTTAATATTTCCTTCTTTTTCGTTGAGGAATAGTACAGTGATTAAACGTTCAGTCATGACTCTTTATTCAGATGCTTTAGGTCTTGATAGTCATCGAGTGCGAATAGTGTTGGCTAAGAAAGGTGTGAGTGTTGATGTGCTCAACATTGATCTGGATAATCCTCCTGAAGATTTTAGTGAATTAAATCCCTATGGAAATGTTCCAACCTTGGTTGATCGTGATTTAGTCCTTTATCAACCTAATGTGATTATGGAATATTTGGATGAGCGATTTCCTCACCCACCCTTATTACCCGTTTATCCCGTTGCTCGTGCTAAATGTCGATTAATGATTTATAGAATTGAACAAGATTGGTACAGTGCTTATAAAATCATTCGTGCGGGCGCTAAAGATGCTGAAGCAGCTCGTAAATCATTACAAGATACCTTAATTTCATTAGCACCAGTTTTTGGTGATATGCCTTATTTTCTGAATGAAGATTTTAGTTTAGTGGATTGCACTTTAGCACCATTATTATGGCGATTACCTGAACTAGGGATTAGTCTTCCTAAAAAAGCCAAAGCGATTGAAGATTATGCGGAACGAATGTTTGCTGATGAATCCTTTCAAACTAGCTTAAGCGAGTCTGAGCGTGAGCTCCGTGAAAAAACTGAGTTCTAGTCGTCCTTATTTATTAAGAGCACTCTATGAGTGGATAAATGATAATGGGCTTTCCCCACATATTGTGATTGATACCAATGCGCGTGGAGTGGGTTTGCCAAAAGAACATTTAAACAAAAATGCTGTGGTATTTAATATCTCTCCTGAATCCGTAAAATCATTACGTATTACCAACAAAGTGTTGACGTGTAATGCGAGTTTTTCGGGTGTTGCGGTGGATGTCATTGTGCCTATCAATGCAGTTCTGCAAGTTTTTGCCAAAGAAAATGGTATGGGTATGGGCTTTGTTGAACATATTGATATGACGGCGCCCTTATTCGATGAAGAAATCGAAGTTGAACACCAACCGCTTACAGCTCTCTCTTCTTCTAAAGAAAAGGTTTTTAAAAAACGCGGACATTTGCAACTGGTAAAGTCTGATAAATCTTCAAAGGAAGAATAGTCGTCCGAAGAAAATTGCTGCGGCGATGCCTGCAGCGTCAGCTAATAATCCTGCAGGAATAGCATGACGAGTCTTTTTAATGCCGACGGAACCAAAATAAATCGCAATCACGTAAAAAGTGGTTTCTGTGCTGCCCATGATTAAGGCAGAGATTTTTGAGATGAGTGCATCTCCTCCATGCGTGTTAACAATATTTGCGAAAACAGCATTGGATGCGCTGCCGGAGAGTGGGCGAGTGATGGCGAGAGGTACGATGTCACTGGGAATGCCAAGCAGGATTAAAAAGGGTTCGCATAATTTTGCGATGATTTCAAATGCACCTGCAGTACGCAACATGCCAATGGCAATTATCATACCCAGCATATAGGGAAAAATTCTAATAATCGTTTTTATTCCATCAATACTTCCTTCTTTAAACAGCGAAAAAATATTTAATTTTTTATAGAGTGCATAAGTGGGAATGGAAAAAAGAAATCCACCTAGAATTAATTTTGTGACGAGTTGTATGCTCATGCTTGTTTTTCTCGTTGTAAATTAAAAGGGAGTTTTTCCATTATTTTTGCTGCAGAAACTCCAACGATGGTAGAGCAGATGGTGGCGAGTAAGGCAGGGAAAATAATGCTGGTTGGATCTGAGCATCCACCGGCAGCGAGAATGGCCATTGCGCCAGTTGGAATTAATTGTATGCTGGATGTGTTAATGGCTAATAAAGTGCACATGGCATTGGAAGCAATGCCATTTTGAGGGTTTAATTTGTCGAGCTCTTTCATCGCTTGTAAACCCAATGGTGTTGCAGCATTGCCCATTCCGAACATGTTAGCAGAAATGTTTAAGCTGAGTAGACTCAGGGCAGGATGGTCTTTTGGAATTTCAGGAAATAATTTTTGGATAATCGGCTGTATATATTGACCTAGGCCTTGCATTAATCCTATCGCTTGAGCAATTCGCATCATTCCCATCCAGAGTACAATCGTCAAGCCCAAAGTGCCTGCGATTTTAAAAGTCAGTACAGTGGAATCAAGACAGGATAAAATGGTTTCACTAAACTTTCCATTCCAGATGGATAATGAAATCGCCAGAGCGATCAGAGTTAGGATTATTCGTTTAATCATAGTTGTATGACTCAGTATCGTTAACGCTAAAAATGATTATATGTGATCAGTAGAAAGACTGCAACGAAGTGATAGGTAAAAAATACCTTAAATTGTAGATTGTGATAAGCTTGAGCTTTGTTCAGAAATCAATTTATTCAGAGCATGATGTAATTCAATCAAATAATGATCAGTTCGAGAAATTGCAATTCGTGTCTTGAATTTATAATTCTTATAACCTCGATGATTTGCAATTTTACAAATCGTTTTATAAGCCCCAAAAAATCCTCGGCGATTTTTTAGTAAATCAGATTTTTCAGGGTTTTTGGTGTTTAATATTTCTTCGATGCTCTTGTGAAGGCTGTTGAGGTCTTCTGAATTTTCAAGAAGATTTTGGATGAGTGTGTACTTTTTGTGTCCCATTTTTGCACGCTCAGTATTAAATACTGAATTTAAATGATGGTGTGCATGATTGGCGAGGTTGTTGAGAGCGTGCTCCAATTCGGCTTTATTGTCTTCGTTGATATCGAGCTTTTTAAGTAGTTCAGTACAGTGAGTGGGCCATGTTTTGGGATTGAAATAACTTCGCTCTTTTTCACTTTTCGGTGTTTTTTTGACGCTTTCTTTAGACGTGGTGGAGCTAGATTTTTCTGAGTCTTCTTCTGGGTTAGGATCTTCAATTTTCCCAACGGGATTAAAGAGTTTTAAAAAATTCTTATCATTAATTTTAAGGCCAAAAATGTCTAAAAATTTTGCGCAGACTTCTACATGCTCAGCAGGGATATCCATTTTTTCAGGGGCATCCAAATTCGTCAAAAAATAAAATAATTGTTTAAAAATGTTATGCATGGCAGGATGGTCGTCATTATTTTCAGGATAAATCTCACCATATTGATCGCCGAATAATTGATGTATTCGCTGTAGCCAAAGTATTCTTGCGTATAATCGCCTGATTTTTTTAATATTAATAATGGATGCTCTCATCACTTGCTCAAGAAATTTAACTTGATCCGCTAAAGTTTTGTCTGGATCTACATGTGATAGCACCATGGAGGTAATAAAAGAACAATCTGGGCCACTTTGTTGATCTTTTCGGTAGCTAGCCTCATTAAAATGTTTATCTTCTAATCCTAAGCCCTTTTTAATTCCTTCTCTTATTTGATCAATGATCGTTTCATTCATTGTTTTGTATCCAGGCAGAGAATTAAGGGCTAAGAGTTCAACCTCATTATTCTCATCAATTCGAGCAATATAAGAAGCTGTGTGATTATGATTAGAGCCATAAACCAGCAGGGTTAATGGCCGTTTGGGCATTGCTGCGCATATCTTCGCAACACGATTGATGTAGGCCTCGCGTTTTAATGTCTCATTATCGCTAGGGGATATTGCGATGGTTTTATTTTTTATGCCTTTGATAAAGGCTTCAGGTAAGTCGCTGAAGGTTTTTAAGACTAGGCCCTCAAAGTTTATATAGTCTCCTAAATCTATGTCATAGAAGTTGCTTTCTTTTAACGCTATAAAGAAGGCTTCGGGTAAGGGCTCATTGGGTAAATAGTTATCTGCCTCAAGTTTTTTTCTAAATTCTTGAAAATGATACTGTTCATGGGGGCTCGAGTCAGTGTTAAGTTCAAGATAAACGAGGTTTGCTTGTGTATTTAACATTGCTTCATAGCCCTTCCTTAGTTCGATGAGAGGGTAATCAGCCGAATGAAGACCGGTAGAAAATACTTGAGTTTGTTGATGAGATGAAAATACCCTAAAAATCTCTTTAGCATCTGAGCTATCGCCCCAAGCATTATTCTCAATCGCTTGGAAAGATTTAAATTTGTCATTCAGTTCCTTAGGATACCGCATATCGAAAATCACCCTTTAACTTCTAGAAAATTGCTAAATTTTAATATTTATTCACAGGTTTGTCAAGCGTTTAAACCGAAAAGTGTCAAAATATATTCGCGAATGGCGACCACCGGGGGCAAGACCAGGAGGTTTAATATACCAAAATACAGCAGGGCTAAGAGTATAAAAAAGCCAAAAGCTTCTATTTTTCGATAGGAATATGCCAGAGTGGGGGGTAATAAACTTTCTACTACGCGGCTGCCATCAAGAGGGGGGATGGGGAGAAGGTTTAGGGTCATTAGAATGAGATTGATGGTCAATCCGGCTTGACCGGTATAGGTCAGCCACAGTCCGGCTTGGGATTGATGCTGTAATAAAAGAATACCCGCTTTGATCATTAAGGTCCAAAACAGGGCCATCGCCAAATTGGATAGTGGGCCTGCTGCGGCGACCAGAGCCATATCCCGACGAGGATTTTTGAGGTTTTTATAGTTGACGGGGACGGGTTTTGCCCACCCGAAAATAAAGCCTCCTAAAAATAGTAAGATGGCAGGAACGATAACAGTGCCAACAATATCGATGTGTTTTAAAGGGTTAATAGTGAGTCGACCCAACATTTTTGCAGTGGAATCACCCAGTTTATTGGCGACCCAACCGTGAGCGACCTCATGCAAGGTAATTGCAAAAAGAATAGGTAAGGCCCACACCGCGAATAATTGTGCGTGTGATAATTTATCCATGCTTGATGTACTCGAAAAGTTTCACGACTTTTTTAACACCGGGAATATTTCTTGCAATCGTTGCAGCTTTTCTTGACTGCGCATCATCTGCCATGCCCAGCAAATAAACCACTTTATTTTCTGTTACTACTTTTATATTTCGTAAATTGTATTTTGTTTCAGCTAATAAAGCAGTTTTAACTTTAGTGGTTATCCAGGTATCTTCTGTGCGCTCTTTTAAAGAAATAGGGTGAGCAATAGTGATGCGATTATAAACTTGTCGTGCACCTAAAACACTTTGTGATTCAATTTCTGCAAGTTCCCTGGCTTCTTCATTGGGCGCTTGTCCTACTAAAAGCATGACACCATTATAAGTGGTGGTAGAAATGTGGCTGTCCAATCTTAGTACGGCGTGACGATTAATGCGTCGTTGTGATTGGTAGGATAATGCTTTGTCATCATATTGTGCTTCGATGCTGCGTGGATCAGTAAAGGTGGCACCAGCGGCACCTCCCGCTACTGCAGCGGTGGTAGCACATCCTTGGATCGTAAAATACAGAGAGATGAGAGTTGTTGTTGCTAAGAATTTTTTCATTTAAATAACCTCCGCTACTAAAGTTTCTGGGTGTGATTTTTGACCAAATAATGCTCTATCGATACTGTCGCACAAACAATGAATCACTAATAAATGTACTTCTTGTATGCGAGCGGTAATGTTTGAGGGGACACGAATTTCGATATCATTTTCGTTTAATAAATGTGCAGCGGGTCCACCATCTTTTCCGCTCAAGGCTATCACAAACATATCTCGTTCATGTGCCACTTCGATGGCTCTTAAAATATTTTTAGATTGTCCGCTGGTTGAAATGGCTAATAAAATATCACCGCTTTGACCAAGACCTTTAATTTGTTTGGCAAATATTTCTTGAAAGGCATAATCGTTTCCGATGGATGTTATTGTTGCGCTATCTGCAGTTAAGGCGATAGCAGGTAGGCTAGGGCGTTCCCTTTCAAAACGATTTAACATTTCGGAGGAAAAATGTTGAGAGTCACAGGAAGAACCACCATTTCCACAGCTGAGGATTTTGTGATTATTGAGCAACTGTTGAACCATCAAATTTGCTGCTCGTGCCACCGGTTCTGCGAGTATGGACTCGCTGGCTATTTTAGTTTGTATACTGGCTTGAAATAATTCACGTACCCGGGTTTCTGGATTCATGATGTGTCTCGTATTAAAGATTGTAGATATTGTACCTGCGAGCTGAGATGGCATCAATCTTTAGGTGCTAAAAGCGCTTTTGATCCACCGTATAGAAGGATGAGAAAGGTCACCACTCAGGTCGACTACATCAAATCGACACGCTTTACTAGTTGTCCATTTTTTGGATTTTAAAAAAACTTGAGCTGCTCTGATGATTCGAAGGCGTTTGTGGTGTTGAATAGTGTCTGCACCGCTTCCGTGTTCTACCGAATGACGATATCGCACTTCGACAAAGACTAAGCGTTCTTTTTCTTCCATGATTAAATCGATTTCTCCTAATTTGCAGAGGAAGTTGGATTGAAATAATTTTAGGCCCGCATTTTCTAAGTAAGACTGAGCGATGTCTTCAGCTCTTTTCCCTTTGATTTGTTTTGCGGTTTTCATGAGGGGGAATATAGTGAGATATTTTCGGTTGTCACCCCGGCTTTTGCCGGGATGACAATGAAGTGAAATTAGTGTAACAACACCGGCTGTCCATTTCGCATCTGTGTCCAGCTAAGCTCACGGTATACGTGACGGTTCGTGTCTAAATACAGTTTCCCTGTTGCACCTTCAATATTCAAATGTGGAAATGAATTGGTTTGGGCAATTTTATTAGACAGAAAATAGGCATCTACACCCAAAGCATATAATTTAGGGTTTTTATTGTAAGAATTTCCGGCTACCAATTTTGTTTGTTGCTGTATATTTTGTAAATCCTGAGAAAGATTATTCAAAACCCAAGGCATTTCTACGAATTTTATTTGGTCTAAGTCGCCGTCCAAATCCGTCTCAGGTACGCCTCGGTAAATAGTGGAGGTCGCAAAAACCGGCAAATTATTGGCATAGTAAAATTTAAGTGAGGGCATAATATTTCGTGCCTGATTTGAATTGGCCACTAGAAAAATCATGTCAACATCTTGTCGGCGTCGTGGGACAAAACGCAAATTTTTATTTAATAATTTATGGAGTTCTCTTTCTCGGGATTCACTCGTGTCAACTCGTAATAATTTGCGAATATCATCGCTGAGATTTTCATTGTCTTCAAATGCCAAATGATCCACGATGTTTCCACCGTCATTTTGCCAACGTGATTTAAATTGATTGGCAATACTCAGTCCCCATTCCGTTTTGGGCGAAATAATGATGGCGTTGCGATGACCTTCTTGAAAAGCACGAGAAGCAACTTGAGTCGCTTCTTCATGTTGAGACAAGCCAATATGGAAAAGATTGGGAACTACAAGTCCTGATATTTCACTTAATGCTAGGGTTGGGACATCTAATTTTTTAGCTTTACTTAATTCAGTAATATCGGTTTTGGTTAATGGTCCTACAATAAAACTGGCACCTTCTTGTGTAGCACGTTGGTAGTGATCGGCGATATTGCCGGTGGTGGTGTCAACCACATTCACAGAAATTGGAGTTGAGTTTTGATGTTGAGTTGCATAGGTATAGGAGGACATAAATCCGTCTCGAATGGCTCGAGAGCTTTCTGCAAATTTACCACTGAGTGGTAACAATAAATAAATTTTCTGTGGCTGTTGATTATAAGCTATTTTGAATTGAATTAGATTTCCGGGATGTTGGGGAAACTGTGCGCGCCATTGCGACAAGTTCGCTTCAAATTGATTTGGATTTCTATTGGCGATATGAACAATTTTTGCCAAACTTAACCATCCTCTCATATTGGGAGACAAAGGATCTGAAAGCCAAGCATTTAATTTTTCAGCAGGCAGTGTTTGAACTTGATTCCATATCATCATTTGATTATGTAGACGTGCATCATTATTGGTCAGTAAATCGTCCAATATATTACGTTCATGAATCGTCCTAAAAACATGACCCAATTGTGCATGAATGTCGGCTAAAGTTTCATGATAGTTTGCACGCTCACGTCGTGTCAGTGATGCCGGGGGTTTTAATGCATCTATTTTATTGAGTGCTTCCTGTGGTTTTTGATTTGCTAATAAAATTTTTGCAGAGAGGAATGATTTTTGAAAATAAATTTCTTGGGGCAAGTTATTGGAATTGATGGAGTCAACAATTTGTTGTGCCCGCTTTAAATTATTTTCACGATATAACTGTTGAGCCGCTCGAAGTTGATAAGACTGCTGGCGTGGTGGAAGTGCCGCTGCAGCGAGTTGTAAATATTCTTCAGCAGACAGGGTCACAGAATTTTCTCTGCGCTCAGGATTCTGGGCATAGGTTGATAAATTTATCATCAAGCCCAAGAAGCATGCTAGAATAATCGTTAATTTTTTCATAAGTAACTCACATGGTGTAAGATGCGACAAGGTATATTGTATATTATTGCGACCCCAATAGGAAATCTGGGGGACATTTCTCAGCGTGCCTTAGAGGCCTTATCGTCTGTCAATTTGATCGCAGCTGAGGACACCCGCCACAGCAAGAAGCTTCTACAACATTATGGGATATCAGTACCCCTGGTTTCCTTGCATGGGGATAACGAAAAAAAGACTACCCAATACGTGATTGACCAGCTTTTATCGGGGCTTTCTGTTGCTTTGATCAGTGATGCAGGTACTCCACTTGTGAGTGATCCAGGTCGGGTTTTGGTAGAGCAAGCCCATGTGGCAACGGTTCGTGTGGTTCCTATACCAGGACCTTGTGCTGCAATAGCTGCCCTGTCTGCATCAGGATTTGCAGCTGATCGCTTCGTTTTCATCGGTTTTTTATCCACTCAAAAGGGTGCGAGACTCAAAGAGCTGGCCTCATTGAAACAGGAGCCTAATAGTTTAGTGTTTTACGAAGCTCCTCATCGAATTCTGCAGTTTGTGGATGAGCTAATTAACGTATTTGGAGAGGATCGTTCTGTGGTCATCGCCAGAGAGCTTACCAAGCAGTTCGAAACCATCAAGAGAGATCTCCTCAAAAACATTAAAGCATGGATGCAAAGTGACCCTAACCAAGAAAGAGGAGAGTTTGTAGTCATCGTTCAAGGTAACGATCAACCTGTCGAAGTCAATGATGCTCAAGTCGAAGCCACTCTTAAAGTACTTTTAAAAGAACTCCCCTTAAAACAAGCGGTAAAATTAACCTCTCAAATTACAGGCGTGAATAAAAATAGAGTTTATGATTTGGCTCTTGTAATTACATCCAACTGAGGAATCGAATCTTCTTTGTTATTAACCTTATTAGCGTATATTCCGACATGGTTTCGGCATCGCTTTAAGCTTGGCTTGCTCTATAAAACTTGATATAATATAATCTGTATTTGTTTTTTATAGGTAAAAAATGAAAAAGACTGTCAATAATACATCGTCACAATCTAAGCCTTATATCGCATGGAATATCTTGATAGGTGTTTTGAGTCTTGGGATTTTTCATGGAATATATTATGTAGTTCGCTTTTTCGTTGAGCGCAGGTCTCAGCTAAAGTTAGATAAAGATCCCATTTTATTTTTTGTGAAAAAATATCAGGCATGGCGTGAGGAAAAGGCCAAGCAACATAGTGATTCTGAATCATTTGAAGAGACTGATGCTCATCGCTCATCAGAGTCTGATGAGAAAGAAGAGTTGCGAGATACTAAAAAAAGTTATGCTAAGCCTTTTAAAAAAGCTAAAACAGATTATCGACAAATTGATCATGATATTTATTTGGCGGTAAAGAAATATAATGCCTTAGATGAACAACAGGACTTAAGAATTGACATTATTCCAGATCTGTATTTTGAAAAAGATTCTTTAATGAATTATTGTATTGATTTATGGGCGGGTAGATCTCTTTATGATGATTTTTATAAATTGCTTGAAAAAAGAGGGGAAAAAATTAAGGCTCGCCTTTTGAAAAAATATCCAACTCTACAGGAAGATGATATTGTATTTGTTCATGCGAAAACAGAAGATCCTAGAAGAGGAGGATTTTCTCTTATTCCGGATCACCTGAAACACCGGCATGGAGGAGAAAATCACGAAAATCTTTGGTTTAATCATTGTTATATTGAAATAAAATCTAATCGAATACCAAATAATTTGCTGAAGGCTAACTCTCCTTTTAATGATGAGATTCAAGGGTTGTATATGGTTGATCATAATGGATATAAGCTTGCACTTTCGGATGATTATTGCAAGCATCTTCTTGCTATTGCAATAGAGGAATATAAAGCAAAGGGTAATAAAGGTGAGTTAATCATCAAGCTGATTCTTGACAGTCAGGTATCACGAATTGATTTCCATGCATTTTTCTATTTTTGCAGAGAGCTTAATCTTAATGGGAGGAGATGGACTGGAGATGATTTTGCCCAAGATTTTTTCTTTAAGCTTTATTTCCCTTCTTTTTTAAGTCATCTTAAAACTTTGGATGTGTCTGATGATGATGTATCCATTGACAAATCAAAATATGACACTCGCTTTCCCAGACAAGATTTTCGCCCTGATACTGGTCGAGATTCACCGCAGGTGCCGGGCAGTGATTACTGTCCAAAATTATACACGATTAAGTTAAAAGAAGATGCGGCACATGCCTTGATTGAAAAATTTGAAATGCAAAATTTAGATAAAAGCAGCAGCCTAAGCAATTTTTGACTTGATTCACTTGGTAAAGATTTACTTATTAAGTAAACACGTCCAGTAATATGTGACAAGGTATTTTGTAGATTATTGGGACTCGAATTGGAAACCTAGTCTTTTTTGGCAGCTGAGTTGCCCCGAAATAACCTAACATTCCCATTCTGGTGATGTAGTCTTTTTCCGTATATTTTTTATCTGTAACTAAGCAATATGCGTGATAGTTTTCTAGCTTCCATTTTATAAATTCAAAAAATTCATTGCTGCTACTTAAGTTTGTTTAGCCGTTATTTATAAGGAATATTAATAGGGAATAATGTGTATTGTGCATGAACTTTATGAGCCGGTTTAATATAAAAAACCAAATAACCAGAGTGGAATTTTACCGGTGGAGCCGATTTCGATGTCATCAATAGCCAGGTATGCATTTGGTAGGTTGGCAATTTGGTTAAAGTTCTTTTTTCTTCCTCCTATTTCGAAAAGATAGTTGGGTGAAACTTGAAAATCACCGGAATTCGGTATGCTAACTTCATGCTTGTTGCTTAGCATGGAAAGGAAAAATGTTTCGCGTATATTGCCTTTATTGACTTCACCCGTTGTTATTGCTGAGGCAATGTTAGTGTTGTAAAGATAAATTTTTTCAGCATTTTCAAGTTTATTTATTTTACTAGTACTTTTTTGCACGCTTCTAATTAAAGCGGCGTCTTCTAAGTAGCTAAAATAATTTTTAAGAGTCCTTTCGTCGCCTACACCAATGATGGATTTTAATTTTGACCAATTTGGTATGAAGGGTACGTTGCTGGCGATGTAGGCAAGTAAATGTATGATTTTTTTGATGCTGTGGCCTGTTAAGCTGGGATGTATGGAGACAAAGTCGGATTCTATGGTTGTGTGAATGCTTTGTTCAAGTGTTAGTTGAAAGGTGTTAATATTATCTAAGATAAGGCTGTAGGGGTAATAACCTTGAAGTAAATATTCATGAAATAAAACCAGTATTTTTTTATTGTGTTTTTTTAGAAGGTTCATAATGTCTGCAGCATATTCTTGGTGGTTAACGACCAGTTTGTTGAGATCATATGGCGAAAATTTTTCTTCTAATGTCAATTCCAAATATTCTCTAAAAGATAATCCATACATTTTGTAAACAAGTGCACGTCGCCCTAGGTCATGGCTCCCCTGAAATATTTTTAATGCCGAACTACCAGTCACTAATACCTTTAAATCCATAAAAGAATCATTGATGCTTTTTAATTCCATAGACCAGTTGGGATATTTGTGTATTTCATCAATCGCTAAAAATCGACCGCCCTGTTTACAAAATTCATCGGCTATCTCATAGAGTGTTTTATTTGCCATTAAGAAGTGATCAGCTGGAATATATAATATTTGAGGGTCAAATCGGTTATTTTGAGTTTGGTTAAGCAAGTATTGAACTAGGACTGTAGTTTTGCCTATGCCGCGGTCTCCCTGAATAATGCAACATCGGGTTGCCAAAGAGATTTCGTTTAAAATGTCTCTTTGATAGCTTTGTTGCTTAATATCTAGAAAATTCGCACTGAATTCATACAGTTCACTTAGCATATTTCAAGCCCTATATCGGATTGTAATACTAATTATAGGCTAAAAATTACGGAATGCAATACGAGTAAAGGAGTGATATACTATAATGTGCCAGCCAAGTAGTCGCTGCTCTCTTCGGAGAGTGGAGGAAAGTCCGGGCTCCGCAGGACAGAGCGCCAGGTAACGCCTGGGAGGTGTAAGCCTACGGAAAGTGCCACAGAAAATATACCGCCCGTAGCGCAAGCTGCTGGTAAGGGTGAAATGGTGCGGTAAGAGCGCACCGCGTTGATGGTAACATCAGCGGCAGGGCAAACCCCGCTTGGAGCAAGACCGAATAGGGATCGCATAGTTCGCTATGCAACGTGGTCCGCGTGTTGATCCGGGTAGGTCGCTTGAGCCTTAGAGTGATTTAAGGCCTAGATAAATGACTACTCTCGACAGAACCCGGCTTATCGGCTGGCATTTTTCATTGAATATCAAAGATAGAAAAGATTAATTATTAAATGGCGAAATCTGAAGAAGCGATATCGTCTGCAAGCTTATTAACAGCATCATTATTAGAATGGTTATTATTATTCCTAACATTGTCTTTGAGCTCAGTCTTCACATCGAGCATAGTGCTAGAGTCTGAAGATAATTGATGTTGTGTTTTTAAGGTTACAGGAACGGTACTAGTGATGAGTTGGTATGAAATATCAGAGACGTAAATGCCTGTTAATTCTGTATTATTTTTAACATTCTCTAAGCATCCTGGTGTTACGCTGGTTACAAAGAGAAAATCTGGTTTGACAGAATTTAAAATATGTTGCAATAAAGGAACATTTGGGTTTTTCATCCGATCACCACCATAAGAATAGTTTGCGTCGGCCAAAATCCAACTGACTTTTATATTTTTCTCATTATGCTCAAATAAGAAAGCAGTGAGTCGAGCAATTGATTCACTCGAGTTTTCATCATCCTCAGTGTTCGGGCAAGGGAAAAAAATAGCTTCATATCCTAATTCATCACATCGTTTTTGAACAAGCATACGAGAAACCTTGGAGTCACCGTGAAACATTATCAGTGCATATTTCTTTTCTTCACTATCAGTAGTTAGATCTGAATTTGTGAAAGGATTGGTTGTAGTGCTAAATTCTATTTCATTATCACGTGCCATGTTACAGCCTCAAAAGTAAATATACTATTTGATTTATTGTAACTTTCTCTTAGTGAATTATCAATTATAACCACTAGGTTTTGTATGCCATTTCTACAGATTTTTCAGTTATTTGGTAAAGTTCTTCTAAGATGCTTAAAGTAATATTAAGAGGTGGAAGCCAATACAGTGTGTTGCCCAAAGGCCTTAGTAGAGCGCCATGTTTTCTTGCATTCAAGGCTACTTTAAATCCTATGCGCTCAATAGTGGGGTGGGAGATTAATTCTGCAGCGACTATTCCTCCTATGCTTCGTACATTTTGAAGTTTACCGGTATTACGAGCGATTTTATTAAAAAATTCTAGCATGATGCCTTCCATGCGGTGGACATTTAAGAGAATTTTTTCCTCATCTATAATTTTTAATGTTTCTAAAGCGACTGCTGCACCTAAAGCATTTCCGCCAAAGGTTTCTGAGTGAAGAAATGAATTTCCGTTCTCGTAATCGTCATAAAATGTCTCGTATATTTTAGTAGAAGTTAACACTGCGCTGAATGCTAACCATCCTGAAGTTAATCCTTTGCCTAGACACATAAAATCGGGTTCAATGTCAGCGTGTTCACAGGCTAGCATTTTTCCCGTTCTTCCTAGGCCGGTCATAATTTCATCGGCGATAAAATGTATATCATTTTCACTCGACCAATTTCGCAGTTGTTTTAGAAAATCATGGCTGTAAATTTTCATGCCACAAACCCCTTGGACAATAGGTTCCACGATTATTGCAGTGGTTGTATCAATCAATGGGAGTAGTTCTTGTTTTACCGATTCCCAATGATCACTTGCATTGCGCCATAATTTTTCATTATCTGTTTGTACATAAGGAATGTTATTAATTACATAAGAATCGAATAGCAAAGGCTCATAATGCTTTTTAAATGTTTGAAGATTGCTAACACTCATAGAACCTATGGTTTCTCCGTGGTAAGCATCTTTTAGTACTATAAATTTATTTTTATTTTTTTGCCCTGTTATTTTACGGTAATGTATGCTCATTTTCATCGCTATTTCTACCGCATTTGTGCCGCTACAGGTGTAAAATATTTTGTCTAGTGAATTTGTTAGAGAGCATAGTTTTTCTGAAAGTTGTACAATGGTTTCATTAGTGGTGTACGCGTGAATGACATGTTCAAATTTTTCTATTTGATTTTTCATGGCGTGTTTTAATCTAGGGTGTCCGTGACCAAGGGTCTTGCACCACCAGCTAGATATGGCATCGATAATTTTTTTGCCATTCGATAAGATTAAGTAGCTGCCATCGGCGCTTTCTACTTCCAAAGGTTTATAGAGTTCATAGTCTTTCATTTGAGAACAGGGGTGCCAAATGTGTTTCAAGTCGCGTTGGATGAGATTCATAGTGCTTTCCTTTTTAGTAAACCTATAAGAATTTATAAGTTGACTAAAATATCCGATTAAGGCATCCTATGTCAAATGTGGAATGTATTACCTAGTTGTCATACCGGTCTTCGCTGGTATAACAACATCGAAAGACATAAAAAATAATTGGGTTGGAGCTTATGCAAAGAAAAAAATTCTCATTTGAAGATGTCAATGATTTATTTGAAAAGCCATTTATTGATCTATTATTAGAGGCTCAGAAAGTTCATTCTAAATATTCAAAGAAAAATAAAATTCAGCTCAGTGCCTTATGCAGTATCAAAACCGGTGGGTGTCCTGAAGATTGCGCTTATTGTCCTCAAAGTGCTCATTATGATACCGGTTTGCAACGTGAGAAATTAATGAATATCGAGAAAATTATAGAATATGCTATCGAAGCAAAGAATAATGGAGCTACCAGATTTTGTATGGGTGCTGCTTGGAAAAGTCCGCCAGCAAAAGAATTTAATAAAGTACTTGAAGCAATTCAAAAAGTGAAGGATTTAGGATTAGAAACCTGTGTTACATTAGGGACTTTAAATGTGGATCAAGCTAAATTATTAAAAGAAGCGGGT